>JABFRU010000032.1 GCA_013140985.1 Chitinophagaceae bacterium
ATGCTGTCGCATCACATCTTCGCTCATTGTTTGTGAATGTTGCTTTACATAGTCCGGGATAACAGGATAATTACGAAAAGCAAATTCAAGGCTTTTCCGGATAAGCTCATTGACTTTCATGGCCACCGATCTTTTCACCGATTGATTGATGGCGATACCGCCTAATGGCAAAGGCAGTTCCATTCTTTCTTCCCAGTATTCGCCAAGATCCTTTACTTTTTTTAAACCTTTCTGCTGGTAAGTAAAACGGTTCTCATGAATAATAACACCGAGGTCAACTTCTTTATTGATCAATGCATTTTCAATTTCAGAAAAGAGTATGAATTTTTTTTCAATGGCTTCCGGGTAAGCAAAACTAAAAAGAAGATTGGCCGTAGTATGAATGCCGGGAAGAGCGACAGAAGCCTGGTTTACTTCATCATCAGTGATCTCCTGCTGGCTGTCTGTTATTAATAATGGCCCGACTCCTTTTCCAATGGCGCTGCCTGCATGCAGAAGACAATAATTTGAAAGCGATCGGAAGAAAGCAGGGAAGCTGAGTTTAGTAATATCCAACTTTCCTTGCAATGCCCATTGATTCAAAGTTTCGACATCTTCAAGCACTGCTTCAATGTCCAAACCTCCGGTATCAATTTTTTTATTGACCAGGGCATCAAAGATGAAGGTATCGTTGGGACAGGGCGAAAAACCTAACGTGAGTTTCATATATTTTCTAACAAGCGGATCAGCTCTTTGTTCAGGTTAATGATTGCATTTTTCATATCCCAGTTCTTCTTATTTCTTTCACCGATATAATTACTAATGCTTCTTAATTGAATGAAAGGGATTTTCTCTGATGAGGCAACATAATGCAAAGCGGCACCTTCCATCGATTCGACAACGGGGTCAAAATCGTTCTTATAAAATGCTATCACCTGTTTTGAGGAGGTGATCTGGTTCACCGAAATGCCTTTTACCTTTTTTAATTTTATTTTACTCAGTACATTATTCTTATTGATAAGCCAGCCACCTGAATAAGGAAATTTATTTTGTGGTACAAGCTTCAGGTCAAAAATAGTTTTCAATTTTTTTAATTCGATTACGCTTTCGTCAGCAATAGTATCCTGCTTTACAGCAACCACAGAGCCCAGTGCCATTTTCTTATCAAAACAACCGGCTACACCTGCCTGGATAATTAATTGGGATCTTTTTAAGATCACTTGTCTTGACAAATGATACGTTGCAGAGGTAAGGCCGATGCCCGATATCAATACATCGATTGTATGGCCTGCAATAAGCCCCGAATTTTGTCTTACTATTTCGAGGAAAGGCTCAATTTCCTTTGCAGTAGCAGCAACAACCAGGATATTTTTTCCCATTAAAGCAAATATCGTATATCATCCGTAAAGCCAATAAGCCTTATTTTTGCGCCTCAACTTTCCTTCCGCCCAAACTGCTGAGAAGGAATTAAAAAAGTAAAGCATGGTTTACTTAACAAGGTCTGAACATTTTAACGCTGCCCACAAACTTTTCAACCCCAACTGGACTTACGAAAAGAACGAAGAAGTGTTTGGCAAGTGCGCCAATGAGAACTGGCATGGGCATAATTATGAATTGTTGGTGACGGTGAAAGGACAACCCAGTCCGGATACCGGGTTTGTATTTGATGTAAAAAAACTCAGCACTATCATTAAAGAACATGTCATTGAAAAAATTGATCACCGTAACCTTAACCTTGATGTGGATTTCATGAAAGATAAAATGTGCAGTACTGAGAACCTGGCTATTGGAATATGGCAGCAATTAACTCCTCATTTACCGGAAGGGGTACAATTGCACTGCATAAAATTATATGAAACACCAAGGATCTATGTAGAATATTTCGGGGAGTAAACCTTTTTTGAAATGGTACGTTATGTAGTTTAATTGTATGAGTAAAAGAATAGCTGTTTATCGCAGAGAACATTTCAATGCCGCCCACCGGTTGTTCAACCCGGATTGGGATGAAGCTACCAATGAAAAAGTATTTGGTAAATGTGCATTACCAAATTATCATGGACATAATTATGAACTGGAAGTAAAAGTGGTGGGCAAACCCGATAAGAAGACCGGCTATGTAATGGACCTGAAAGAATTGGGTGATCTGATCAAAAGAGAAATTCATTCAAGATTCGATCATAAGAATCTTAACCTGGATACAAGGGAATTCAAAGACCTGAATCCAACAGCTGAAAATATCGCTATCGTTATTTATGATTTATTACGCCCCCATATCAGCAAAAAAATGGATCTGCAGGTGAGGTTGTATGAAACAGAGAGGAACTATGTTGAATATCCTGTAAAAATCCCAACACAATTCAGAAGCTAAAACAAATTTTATGCGTTATCACAGGAAAGAAGAGTATTGCGAAGATTCATTGAACGACCTGATCAAAAGTTATACAAACGTATTAGGGCAGCTTGGTGAAGACCCCGAAAGAGAAGGATTATTGAAAACACCGGAACGGGTTGCCAAAGCCATGCAATTCCTGACACAAGGCTATTTCCAGGATGCAAAAGCAATTATCAATTCAGCAAAATTTCATGAGCCGGTCAGCGAAATGGTGGTTGTGAAAGATATCGAGATATACAGTATGTGCGAACATCATATGCTGCCCTTTATCGGTAAAGCCCATGTGGCATATATTCCCAATGGATGGATAACAGGGTTGAGTAAAATAGCAAGAGTAGTAGATGTATTTGCAAGAAGACTGCAAGTACAGGAAAGATTGACCATACAAATAAGAGATGCGATAAAAGAAACATTGGACCCTATCGGTGTCGCAGTTGTCATTGAAGCAAAACACCTGTGCATGATGATGCGGGGAGTGCAAAAACAAAATTCTGTTACTACTACTTCTGCTTTTGACGGCGAATTTCATAAGAGCGCAACCAGGAGTGAATTTTTAAAATTGATCAGTAATAATTTGCATTAAAGACTATATTTGTTGCAACGTTAAGGTTTGATTGAACATCATCAATCGAACTTTTTTTTTGGGGTGGGGGTAAAATAATCGAGTCATGAAACATGCATTTGTATTTCCGGGCCAGGGCTCACAATTTCCGGGAATGGGAAAAGATCATTACGAGAACAGTGCTTTTGCAAAAAGATTTTTTGAACAGGCTAACGAAATACTGGGCTTCCGTATTTCCGATATCATGTTTAACGGAACTGAAGAAGACTTGAAAGAAACCAATGTCACCCAACCTGCCGTTTTTCTGCATTCAGTTATTGCCTATAAAAGTATTGAAAGTGCATCGCCGGATATGGTAGCCGGCCATTCATTGGGAGAGTTTACAGCATTAGTAGCGAATGGGACATTGAGTTTTGAAGATGCATTACAGTTAGTTTCCATCAGGGCAAAGGCTATGCAGAAAGCTTGTGAAATGAATCCATCCACCATGGCAGCAATATTGAATTTAGCCGATGATAAAGTGGAAGCTATCTGTGCTGAAGTATGGAAAGAAACAGGAGAAACAGTGGTGGCGGCCAACTATAATTGTCCCGGACAGTTAGTGATCAGCGGAACAAAAAAAGGAATTGACATTGCCTGTGAAAGAATGAAAGCAGCCGGTGCAAAAAGAGCATTGGTGTTACCTGTCGGAGGTGCATTTCATTCGCCATTGATGGCACCGGCCAAAGAAGAATTGCAGGCGGCTATTGAATCAACCAAATTTCATTCTCCTACCTGTGCTGTTTACCAGAATGTGGTTGCAAAAGGAGTGATGGATGGAGAAGAAATAAAACAAAATCTTACCGATCAACTCACCGGTGCTGTTCGCTGGACACAAAGTGTGCAGGCCATGATCGCTGACGGGGCTTCCAAATTTACTGAAGCCGGGCCCGGCAAAGTATTGCAGGGGCTTGTGTTGAAAATTGATAATGCAATGGAAGTTGGCGGTGTCAACTGAGATTAAACATACACCTGGCAGTTCACCCACTCAGGATCGAATTCAGCATTATATTTTTTATAGAAATTAATAGCCGGTTCGTTCCATTCCAATACCTGCCAGATGATGCGGTTGAATTTTCTTTCTTTGGCTTCCTCTATCAAACGGTCGAATAATGATTTACCAACGCCTTTTCCCCTTGCTGATTCGGTAACAAGTATATCTTCTAAATACATTGCTTGTCCTTTCCATGTTGAATAACGTATATAGTATAACGCAAATCCTTGTATAATGCCATTCTCTTCTGCAACAAAAGTCCACCACACCGGATTTTTTCCGAAACCACTTTCAGTAAAATGTTCCAGTGTCACTGTTACATCATGAGGAGCTTTTTCATAGATGGCCAGCTCTGTTATCAGCTCTAATAATCTTGGACAATCTTCTTTTCTTGCTCTGCGAATAGTAATTGACATCTCTTTATTTATATTTTTTAATGTGAATCTTCCAGTTTTGCAAATTCGCTTAAGCGTCTTGTCAACAGCCCCGGTTCCTCGTACAGCCTTCCATTGATCTCCCCGGGATATTCTTTGTTGAGCCAGTCTTCGAATTTTTTCATCTTTATCCTGATCTGGGTAAAATATTCGTTTGTAGCACCCTGCACCGTATCAACGATCATGCTTTCGATCTTTTCATTGTTAATTGTAATGACCAGTTTCCATAAGAGGGGACGTATGTCAAGATATTTTAAATAATCGCTTTTGTCCTCAGCAAGCAATTGTACCGGGTTGTTTGCTTTCAATGTTTTTATCGAAATAAATTTGGCATTGCAATTTTTTGCATTGGAAACATAATCTTTTATGAACGATGTTTTGTCGTTGGTATAGCCGGTAAATGTTCTTTTTAATACAAAATCTTCAGCAAGCATTCCCTCTAAACTGTCGGTTTTGTAATCATTCAGAAAATCTATAAAACGCTTTGCTGTTTGTTCCTGTGCATTAGTAAACAGTGGAAAAAATGACAGTACGAATAGAATTTTTTTCATGAGATAAATTTAATTCAGTTCAACGCCTGTGCAAGATCATTTATTATGTCCTGTATATTTTCAATACCCACATTCATCCGTATCAATCCATCGGTGATACCATATTTTTCTCTTTCTTCTTTGGGCACACTGTGATGTGTCATCGATGCGGGATGAGATAATAATGAATCGCAGGTCCCCAACGATACAGTTCTTACACACATCTGCAGTTTATTCATAAGATCTATTCCTCCCTGTAGTCCTTTTTTTAATTCAAAGCTTAGCATTGCGCCGGGATGCCGCATTTGTTTCATGGCTACATAATGATCGGGATGTGAAGCCAGCCCGGTATAATTCACTTTTGCCACTGCATCATGTTGTTCGAGATAACCGGCAACTTCCATGGCGTTATGACAATGCCTTTCCATTCTAATTTCCAACGTTTTTATCCCCTGTATCAGTAAAAAAGCATCAAAGGGATTGGAATTACCACCCAGCAGGCGATGTGTCTTGGTCATACTTGTTTTCATTCTCTCAATATCTCTTCCTAATAATACACCACCGATAGCAGTTCCATGTCCATTTAAAAATTTGGTAGTGGAATGAACGATATAGTCAACACCGAAACGAAAAGGCTGTTGCAAATAAGGAGTGGCAAATGTATTATCACAGGCAACGACCAGGTTATTTTGCTTTGCGATCCTGCTCAGTTCATCAATATCCACACATTGGATTGTTGGATTAGCAGGTGTTTCGAGATAAAGCATCTTAATTGCCTTATCTGATCGGATCAGCGATTCAGCTTTGTTCAGATCCCGCAGGTCAGCAATAACGGCTGTGATACCGAATGCAGGAAGAATTTTTGTCACCAGTTCATCAGTTCCTCCGTACAATGAAAAATGAGTGATGATCTTATCACCTGCTTTTAGCGTTCCCATCATTAGCGTAGCAATAGCAGCCATGCCTGATGCATGAAGAATGGCTTTTGCTTCCATGTTCAATCCAAAAGTTTCCAATGCAGCGATCTTTTCTTCTGCTTCAAAAATGGTAGGGTTGCCCCAGCGGCTATAAATAAACCCTTCTTCTTCGCCACTGAAGCGACGCATGCCTTGTTCAGCGGTATCAAACACATAGGTGCTGCTGGCATAAATAGGAGTTTGATGTGCATACATGGGGTCTTCATGATGACCTCCATGTATTGCCAGCGAACTCCAGCCTGTCAATCCTTTTGTAGAGTTATGCAGGTTATCGGGAAAACTTTTATCCATATTGATTATTGAAAGTTGAAATTTTGTTTCTGGTAAACGTCAAAACCAAAAGTAGATGATTTCAGCATTACCTGCCAAACCACCCGGGGTACAACCTTTACAAACGCATACTATGAAGGAATTAATAGTTCAATTGGCTGCTCATAATATGTGGGCCAGTCAAAAAATAATTGACCTCGTACTAAGTTTGCCTGAAGAAAAACAAATGGCTGAAGTGCCAAGCAGCTTCAGCAGTTTGTATAAGACCATTTTACATATGTGGGATGCGGAGAGTGCATGGTGGCAACGGATGAAGCTGCATGAAAAGATCATTGTACCCAGCGGGAATTTTAACGGAACCATGAAAGATGTGACAAACGGGTTAATGCAACAATCATCTCAGTGGCATGATTGGGTGAATAATGCAACGGAGAATGCGCTGGATCATGTTTTTCAATACCAGAACTCCAAAAAAGAACAGTTCAAACAACCGGTGTATCAAATGATACTTCATGTATTTAATCATGGAACTTACCACCGGGGGCAACTGGTCAATATGCTGCGGCAATTAGGAGTTGAAAAAATTCCGCAGACAGATTTTATAATTTGGAGCAGGAAGAAATGATCAGTATGCCCATTTCACTAAAGTGGCTCCCCATGTAAATCCGCCCCCAAAAGCAGACAATACAATATTATCGCCCTTCTTTAATTGCTTTTCCCAATCCCAGAGACAGAGTGGGAGAGTGCCGGCTGTTGTATTGCCATAGCGTTGAATATTCAGCATTACTTTGTCAGGATCCAGGCCCATGCGGTTGGCCGTCGCATCTATAATTCTTTTATTGGCCTGGTGCGGAACGAGCCATGCAATATCATCGCCTGTCAAACCATTTCTTTCTAATAATTCGGCACTTACATCCGCCATTCCCTTTACGGCAAATTTGAAAACGGCCTGTCCTTCCTGATAGACAAAATGTTCTTTGGCCATCACTGTTTCAACACTTGCCGGCTTTTTGGAGCCGCCTGCTTTCATATGCAAATATTGGCAACCGCTTCCATCACTTCTCAATATACTGTCCAGCACACCGTAACCTTCTTCACCAGGTTCTAATAAAACAGCGCCGGCCCCATCGCCAAAAATGATACAAGTGGCCCTGTCGGTATAATCAATGATGGAACTCATTTTATCAGCACCGCAAACAACCACCTTTTTATAACGACCACTTTCAATTAATGATGCTCCTAATGTAAGCGGATATAAAAAACCTGAACAGGCGGCAGAAACATCAAAGCCCCATGCATTCTTTGCACCCAGTTTATAACAAGCAATATTAGCAGTAGAAGGAAAAACAAGATCAGGAGTAACCGTACCGACGATCAGGCAATCGATTTCTTCGGGACTGATGCCTCTTTTTTTACAAAGATCCTGCACAGCCGGCACAACCATATCAGAAGTGCCCTTGCCTTCACCTTTTAAAATTCTTCTTTCTTCAATTCCTGTACGGGTCCTTATCCATTCATCATTGGTATCAACAATTTTTTCCAGGTCGAAATTGGTCAATCTGTCTTCCGGAACAAATCCGCCAACAGCGGTGATGGCGGCGGTGATCTTTCTGGTCATTCAGTTGTGGTATTTTAAAAGGTGCTCAAAGGTAATAGTTAGTTTTGAGCTATTAGCTGTGAGCCGTTAGCCATTAGCCATTAGCCTGTATTGCTTTTTTGAAAGAGATCAGACTTTATGAAAAGCTAGCTATACTAAAAGCTAACAGCTAACGGCTAATAGCTCAAGACTCCCTATTTTCGCAGCCTATGATAGCTTACCTGAAAGGTGATTTTGTGCATAAAACCCCGGCATCGGTGCAGGTTGAAGTGAATGGTGTGGGATATGAAGTGCTGATAAGCCTGAACACCTATTCCAAAATTCAAAATCTTGATAAAGGAATGCTTCATACCTGTCTTCTTATCAGGGAGGATGCGCATATACTGGTTGGTTTTTTTGATCATACCGAAAAAGAAATGTTCCAGCACCTGCTTGGAGTTTCGGGGATTGGTGCATCTACCGCAAGAGTTATGTTGTCCTACATGAAACCTGAAGAATTGGCAAAAGCAATCATTCAGTCGGATACACGGACATTGGAAGGGATAAAAGGCATAGGTAAAAAAACAGCGGAACGAATGATATTGGAGCTCAGGGACAAATTGGCAAAAAATCCCATCGAATCAAATATTTCGCCTATGAAAAACAATAGTTTGCAACAGGATGCGTTAAATGCACTGACGGCTTTGGGCATCAACCGGCAGGCTGCCAGCCAGGCCCTTGAAAAAACGATGGCAGCAGAATCCAACCTATCCGTTGAGGAATTGATTAAAAAGGCACTTCGTACCCTGTAATCCACTATTTTCAGGAAACTAATTGATGGAGAAAAAACATTGAACCGTATAGCTGCTCATATCCTCCGTACACTGGTAGCTTTTACCATTGTGCTTGCCGCCATTGCACCTGCGAATGCTGATAAAACAGATTGGCCCGGAATACCTCGTTATATTACTAAAGACACAACCCGTTACCCGATCTATGATCGCCGTGGCGATCCTTATTCTTACCCCGGCAATAATTTTGATCTTAGGGATACCGCTTTTATTAAACGTACAATCGAATACGATCCCAAAACAAAGCAGTACTACATCGTTGAAAAAATAGGCAATCATTATTATCGTACGCCTACCTCCTTTACCATGGAAGAGTTTGTCCGCTTGCAGGGCAAAAAAGATGAAGAAGAGTATTTTAAGAAAAGAGCAGCGATGCTGAGTAATATGAATCGCCGGTTATATAAACCCAAATTCAGAATTACCGGCGATCTTTTCAACAGGATCATTGGAACGGGAAAAGTGGAGATACGTCCTTCCGGATTTGTGGACCTGCTGGCAGGTTACCAGGGACAAAATATCAAGAACCCGACCTTACCTGAAAGAGCAAGAAAGAATGGTGGTCTTGATTTCAATATGAATTCGCAGTTGCAGGTAGATGCCAACATTGGCGATAAACTGAAACTGCCTATCAACTATAACACATTTGCCAATTTCAATTTTGAGAACCAGTTGAAACTGGATTATCGTGGCAAGGAAGATGAGATACTGAAAGTATTCCAGGCAGGTAATACAAATTTTGCTTCAAAAGGTACATTGATACCCGGTGCTCAATCTTTGTTTGGATTGAAAACACAGCTCCAGTTTGGAAAACTATATATCACCGCAGTGCTGGCTAATATGCAATCGCAAAGACAAACAGCCGCACTACAGGGTGGAACAGCCGCACAAACATTTTCTGTAAAGGCAGATGAATACGATGAGAACAGGCATTTCCTGTTTGCACAGTATTTCCGCAACAATTATAACAAGGCAATGAAAGATTTGCCGGTCGTTAATTCTTTGGTCCAGGTATTGAGAGTAGAAGTGTGGGTAACGAATCGCAATGGCGCTACTACTGATACAAGAGATGTAATAGGGTTTATGGATCTTGGAGAACCACAGCCTTACCGCACCTCATTAGGTGGTTCAGGAACTTTACCGCATAACGGGGCAAACAATCTTTACAACCTGTTATTCAACAGTCCCAATGCCCGCAATTCTTCTTTAGCACAAAGTACGCTTACCGCTGCACCTTTTAATTTATTGCCGGTGCAGGACTTTGAAAAAACATTTGCCCGTAAGCTGGCAGCCAGTGATTATTATTTTAATCCGCAAATTGGTTTCATCTCATTGAATCAGCCATTACAGCCTGATGAAGTGCTGGGGGTGGCTATTCAATACACTTATAATGGCAAACCTTACCAGATCGGAGAATTCTCACAGGATGTGCCGCCGGATACAACTGGCAATACGCAGCGGGTATTATTCCTGAAATTATTAAAAGCAACATCACAGCGTACCAATCTTCCTATCTGGGACCTGATGATGAAAAACGTTTACTCCGTTGGTTATGGCCAATTGGAGCGCCAGGATTTCAGATTGGATGTTACGTATGAGGAGCCAAGCCTCGGAGATAAAAGATATTTACCAATTACGGATGTAATTCCTGCTTATCAATATGCACCTATCATTTCATTAGTGAACCTGGACCGGTTGAATAATCAATTGGATCCGCAACAGGATGGCATGTTTGATTTCCTTGAAGGCTTTACGGTCATTTCTTCACAAAGCAGGATCGTATTCCCGGTACTTGAACCATTCGGGCATGATCTTGATTATGTCTATCCCAATCAACCGGCACGGGATCAATATCTTTATTACCCATTATATGATACCATCAAAGCGATCGCACAAACCTATGCCAACCTGAATCGCTTTAAGATCTCCGGTAAATCAAAATCATCAGGCAGTGCTTATGGCAATAATGGCTTTGCAGGTGGCAACAGCGGCGGCTTTGGTAATCAAAGCGGCGGAGAGTATCAATTAGGCTATAATATTCCCCGTGGATCAGTTACTGTAACGGCCAATGGCCAGGTATTGCAGGAGAATATAGATTATGAGATCAATTATGACCTGGGAACACTTCGTGTTACCAATGCTGCTATCCTTGCTTCGGGAGTGCCGGTTAATATCCAGTATGAGAATAACCAGGCATTTGGTTTCCAGCAAAGAAACTTTATGGCGCTGCGGCTTGACTATTTGGCGAGTAAAAAGCTATCATTGGGTGCAACGATCGTTAAGTTGGGCGAAAGGCCCTTCTTTATTAAGCAATCTTACGGCGATGACCCGATCAAGAATGCCATGTATGGTATTGATGTGGATTATCGTAATAATATTCCCCGTCTTTCAAAGTGGTTAGATAAACTTCCATTCTATTCTACCAAGACGATGTCATCGATTACCGCTTATGCTGAAGCTGCTTTCCTGGATCCCGGTCACCCGAAACAGATCAATGCAAGCAAAGGTGACAAGGGAGGGCAAGTATATATAGATGACTTTGAAGGGACCCGTTCTAATATCGATCTTCGTTTTCCACTTATTGCATGGACATTGGCATCCATTCCGCAAGGAAATAATAATGTTACCGGAACGGCGCCTATATTCCCTGAATCAGCGTTAAATAATGACCTGGCAAGCGGATACAACCGGGCCAAATTATCATGGTACAATATTGAGCCGGTATTACAGGAAAAAGGAAATGCCAATAACCCCTACAGGAATAATCTTACCGAATTATCAAAACCGGAAGTAAGACAAGTATTCCAAAAAGAAATTTTTCCTAAGCGAAGCACACAGTTTGGAGAAGGATTGCTAACAACTTTTGATCTTGCTTTTTATCCGAAAGACAGGGGCCCTTATAATTTTAATACGAACCCTGTGCCCAATGGTGCAGGTGTTAATGCTAACGGACAATTATTGAGCCCGGCTTCAAGATGGGGTGGCCTGATGCGTAATATCGACCAGACAGATTTTGAGACTGCCAATATTGAGTTCATTGAATTCTGGCTGCAGGATCCATTTATTTCACCAAGATTCAACCCGGCAGGCGGCAGACTTTATTTTAATCTCGGTAATATTTCAGAAGATGTGCTGAAGGATGGAAAAAGATTATACGAAAATGGATTGCCTACACCCACCATCAATGCACCCGTAGATAATAATACTGTTTGGGGCAGGGTGCCATCCAATCCATTGCAGGTTACCAATGCATTCAGCAATGAACCTGATGACCGCCAGTACCAGGATGTAGGATTAGATGGTTTACGATTAGATGATGAGAAAATAAAATTTGCCACTTATATAGCTAATATGCAAATAGCGGCGCCGGGTGCCTATCAAAGAATTTTAGGTGATCCATCCGGCGATAATTTTGTGGCGTATCGTGATGCCATTTATGATCAGACCGGTGCCGGCATATTGGATCGTTACAAGCAGATCAACAACCCCGATGGCAATTCCCCGATCAATAACAACTCGGAATTCATCAACGCCTTTACACAATATCCCGATGCAGAAGAATTGAACAGGGATAACACGATGAATGAAGTGGAAGAGTATTTCCAGTATATGGTGAACATTCAGCCGAATATGTCTGTTGGTGCCAACTACATCACTGATATAAGAACGCCGATAGTAACGCTGGCTGATGGAACAAGCCGCACAGAAAAATGGTACCTGTTCCGCATACCGGTCAGCGAGTACCAGGTAAAAGTGGGTAATATCCCTGATTTTAAATCCATTCGTTTCATGCGGATGTTTGTGACCGGTTTCCAGGATTCTGTGGTAATGCGTTTTGGAAAATTAGAATTGGTACGTAACCAGTGGAGAAAATTCAAAAGTAAAATCGATACAACAGGGCAATTTGTAAACCTTCCTGTTCCTGATCCTACTATTGTCAATACGCTGGCAGTAAATATTGAAGAGAACGATCAGCGTCAGCCAATACCTTATCGTATTCCTCCGGGTATTGAAAGACAACAGCAACTCAGTAATAATAATGTTGCACTATTCTTAAATGAGCAGGCATTGAGTACGAAGGTCTGTGGCTTGTCAAAGGGGGAAGCAAGAGGTGTTTTCAAGACTATGAATTTGGATATGCGGCAGTATAAAAGAATGCAGATGTTCATTCATGCAGAGTCTGCCGGCGGTATCACCCTTACAGATGGACAGATATATGCAGTGATCCGCATAGGAAGTGATTTCTCGGGCAACTATTATGAAGTAAGGATTCCGTTGAAGATAACCTTGCCGGGAGAAACAGATAGTTTAAAAATATGGCCGGATGTCAATAATCTCGATTTTGATCTTGATGACCTGACCCGCCTGAAAATGAAAAGGAACAAAGCCGGTGTCTCTACTTCTGCTTATTATGATGATACCCTGGCAAATGGCCGTATCTATGCTATTGTAGGTAACCCTAATCTCGGCGAAGTAAGAGGAATGTTGCTGGGAGTCCACAATCCATTCCTCGAAACTATTTGTACCGAATTATGGTTCAATGAGCTTCGTCTTTCGCAGTTGGATGAAAATGGAGGATGGGCTGCCTTAGCAAGAATAGATCTCCGGCTGGCAGATCTTGGCGGCATCACACTTTCAGCTACAGGAAGAACAAGAGGTTTCGGTACACTGGAGCAAAGAGTAAATGAAAGAAGCCGTGAAGATGTTTATACATTGGACATTACGGGAACTATCGAGGCTTCAAAATTATTGCCTAAGAAATGGGGATTGCAGATCCCGTTATATGCAGGGTATAGCCGTACCAGCAGTACCCCCGAGTATCATCCTTATGATCTTGATATTAAATTAAAAGAAAAATTGCAGGAAGCAAATGCTGAAGACCGGGATTCCATACGCAATGAATCGCAGGATATCACTACCATTAAAACTTTCAACATCACGAATGCAAAAAAATTAAAGACCGATGGCAAGCGGCCGATGCCGTGGAGTGCCACCAATTTTGATTTTAATTATTCCTATATACAGACATTAAGCCACAACCCGCTGATTGAAAGAGATGAAATGCGGCGTACCCGTGGAGCAGTGGGCTATAGTTATTCACCGCAGGTAAAAGCTTTTGAACCGTTTAAAAAACTGATCAAATCAAGATCGCCATGGCTGGCATTGATAAAAGATTTTAATCTTAATTATGTACCGAACCAGATCGCTGTTAAAGCAGATGTGTTCAGGCAGTTTGGCGCAACCAGAGTGAGAAACGTTGGCGGCGGGCCGTATAAGATACCGGAGACCTACAATAAATTCTTTACGTTCGATCGTTACTATATCCTGCAATGGAATCTTACCCGTTCTATTTCTATCGATTTTAATGCAGCAAATTTTGCAAGGATTGATGAACCCTTTGGTCAAATTGACACCAAAGAGAAAAAAGATTCAGTACGCAGTAATTTATTCAAGGGCGGACGCAATACCAATTACCGGCAGGATGTAACTGTGCGCTATACCGTGCCGATGCAGAAAATTCCATTGCTGAACTGGACAACATTAGCGGCTACTTATAATGCAAAATATAACTGGCTGGCTGCCTCCTTACTCGCCAGGCCGCAGGGTAATATATTATCCAATACGCAAACAAGAACCATTAACAGTGAACTGAAATTTGAAGAACTGTATAGTAAATGGAGATTCCTGCGGGCGGTAAATACCAACACACCCAAGCAACCTGGTGGTGTAAAAGATCAGAACAACGATGGTAAAAAAGATAAAAAGGACAAGAACAAAAAGGATAATAAAGATGATGGCGCTAATCTGCCGGGACAAAACCAGCAGCAAACAGTGCCGGGACAGGTTGTGACGGCACCGATTAACACAAACACAGCACAGGTAAGATATGATACGATCAGGAATAAAAAAGGAAAGATCGTAAGGATCAAAAAAGTAAAACAAAAGAAAGTAAAGAAAAAGAAAGATCCCAATCGTCCTTTACCGGAGATCAGCGCTATTCCTAAAGCTTTCCTGCAATTAGCTACATCATTAAAGAGAGTGGGCATTCAATACACTGAAGATTTTGGAACCACGTTGCCCGGTTACATGGACAGTACGATGCTGCTTGGCAATAACTTCAAGAGCGGTCAGCCGGGCTTTGGTTACATATTCGGTTATCAACCCGATACCAGCTGGATCAATCGCTTTGGCCAAAAAGGTTTGCTTTCCCGTGATTCATTGGTAACAGCCATGATACAGCAGCGTTATAACCAACGACTGGCGATCACTGCACAGGTAACTCCTTTCAGGGATTTCAATATTGATATCAACCTCGATAAAACATTCGATAAGCAGTATTCAGAACTATATAAGGATACTCTCGGTTTCCAGAACCCGAACAGTACAGGACTCAGCCGTTTGAATCCTTATGCATTGGGTAGCTTCAATGTAAGCTATATCGCTTTCCAGACCTTATTCAAAAAATTCGATCCAAACCAGATATCAGAAACATTCCAGACGTTTGAAAACAACAGGGCGATATTGGCAGCTAAGCTTGCTGCATTAAATCCTTATGGCGCTACACCTGACCCCAATGATCCGGGTTACTTCAGAGGTTATGGCCGCTATGCCCAGGATGTGATCATACCTGCTTTTATCGCAGCATATACTAATAAAGATCCAATGAAGGTAAACCTGGCAAGGAATGACAACCCGAATATCCGTTCTAATCCTTTTGCCGGTATCAAACCTAAACCTAACTGGACCGTAACGTATAATGGTTTAACGAACATCGGCGGACTGAATAAGATATTTACCAGTTTCACACTGCGTCATGGTTATCACAGCACTTTCAGCATGAATAGTTTTAATACAGCGCTGCTATTTGCTGATCCGTTCCATATCGGTTATCCTTCATTCAGGGATACGCTGACAGGAAACTATATTCCATACTTCCTTGTACCGAACATCACTATACAGGAAGCATTTGATCCGCTGATCGGTATTGAAATGACATTTACCAATCAACTGAGTACAAGATTTGAATATAAAAAATCCCGTACGCTTACATTAAGCCTTATTGATTACCAGTTGGCACAAAATCAATCAACCGAAATAACTTTTGGTCTTGACTGGAGAAGAAAAGGTGTGCCGCTTATCAGGAAGCTGCCATTTATGAAAGGTGACCTGGATAATGATGTTACCATCAGGCTTGACTTCAGCATGAGGGACGATGCAACTGCTAACAGTAAACTGGATCAGAAAACATCATTCGGTACAGCAGGACAGAAAGTGATACGTATTGCTCCTTCTATTGATTATGTTGTCAACAATAGAGTAAGCATTAAATTATACTTCGAGCAAAACCGCAACATTCCCAAGATCAGTAATGCTTTCCCGATCACTAATACAAGAGGCGGATTGCAAGTGAGGATCTCGCTGACGCAATAAAGGATTAAGATTTTTTGGATTTTAAAGGATTATGCGGAGATATGGGGAACTAATATATAACCGATTTTATTGATTAACCTGATTGATTCTTTAGGTTCGGTTATTTTCCCGTTTCATGTGATGAAAGAACGTTGGGTATTGATTAATGCCAGGCTAATTTGTCCAGTATGGAATTAATCTTTAAGCAACTTACGCATACCATCATTGGATGTGCAAATGAATCTGGAAAATCCTGGTTAACCCCATTTCCGTTAAATCAAATAAATCGAGGTAATCTTAGTTCTGCACTGAACCAGTACTATCTGCTGTTCTTTTGAACATCATCACATAACCACAAAGATTCTTTTTCTTTTGTTTATTAACCTGTACTGGTTTTATCATGTGAAATTCGGAGAATTTAGGCACATAAGAATAGACGATCACATTGCCGTCCACATCACCCCATTTTTTCTGACGAAATACCACCATCCTTTCCTGCCAGTCATACATTCTTACTTCATACAAACGGGAAGTATATTCACCGATAAATACAAACTGGTACCAGCTGCCTTGTGTCAGGGGAACAATGACAGGCATCTCATATTCGCTTTCCATGCTCACAGAAGCTTCTCTTACCAGTTCATATCCCTGGCCGCCATATAAAGTTTTAAGACTGTCAACCTGTTTGGTGATCAATTCATTTTCGCATGACTGAAGACGGATAACATCCTGCCCGAAAACAACGGGACCTATGCAAAATGCAAGGGCAGTAAGTAAAGTGCGGTACGGGCTTTTCATAAGAAAATTTCTATGATATCGGATGAACAGCATAAATATAGAACGGGATTTTTCTACCGTTAAGTTTTACGTCAACTATTTTTTGTTACGGGTACATTTTCGCAGGGAAACTACGGCAAGTATCGGGCCAACGGGGACGGGATGCGGATCTACGTGATAACAAGGTAAGAGAAAATCAATATTCTTCCTTTTTTTGTTGATACAGGTCAATTGGTACGGCTAAAATAAATAGTGTCCGCCTGCTGCAAACATGTAACCGACAAATCGTTTATGCAAACATGCGGTGGCAGCGTAGCACAGTAATAAATAATATCAGCAACATCAGCCGCAGTTAAAGGTTTCAGTCCATCATAGATCTTTTTGGCCGTTGTTTCATCACCTTTAAAACGAACCAATGAAAATTCAGTTTCTGCCGCACCGGGATTGATGGCAGTTACTTTGATACCATGGCGGAGCAGATCGATACGCATAGACTGGCTGATAGCATCTACAGCAAATTTGGTAGCGCAATACACATTCCCTTTTTCATATACTTGTTTTCCGGCGATGGATCCCATGTTGATGATATGACCTGCTGAGCCTGTCGAAGCATGTCTTTCCACCATTAGTTGGGATACAGCTTTGCCAACATATAAGAATCCTTTTATGTTCGTATCGATCATCACATTCCAGTCATCCAAACTGGCTTCATTGAAATGATCCCTTCCCATAGCAAGCCCGGCATTGTTGATGAGAATATCAATGGCTTTCCAGTCATCCGGAATAGTTGAGATGGATGACATCACCGCTTTTTCATCTCTTACATCAAAGGGTAATGTGAGTACAGCAACATTATATTTTTTTTCCAGTGTATCAGCTAATGTTTGCAAACGGCCGGTCCTTCTTCCATTGATGATAAGGTCATAACCATGTTCGGCAAATTTGTAAGCACAGGCTTCGCCGAAACCGGCGGTTGCTCCTGTAATGAAAACGATTTTTGGCATATAAGTGAATGGTCAATGGTGAATAGTTGTTGATCGGAGGAATCTCAATTTTTTTTGAGGCTCAAAAGCTTAAGTCGATCAACTGCATTTCAATTCATTTCATTAGACCAGTCAGCAATTTAAAACATCTTATCATTTTTTCTCCAATCGGGACCAAATTATAATTTTTGAGGTAATCAAGGACATTGGCAATATCCAATGCAGCATCAATTTCGATTAGAGATCCCCTCGCAATTTCATAGTATCGTCTTCTCTCTGCTACAGATTTCCGTGAAGCGCCTTCAGCAATATTCAAGTGCATAGAAAGAGCAGCTCTCCTGATCTGGCTGATCATGCCAAATTTTTCTTCAGCAGGAAATGTTAGGGTTAGCTGATAGCATTCAAATACAAACTCCTTTGAGATAGAATAAATGTCAAGTTTTTGGTGATTAAGAGTAAGAAACAAGCTGTGGCTTTAATGTTCAAGCTAATTAAAACCCATTTTAGAATAATGAGGATTTCAACAAAAAAATCGGGGTTTTCCCCCCATTGACCATTCACCATTCACTTCTTACCTGATCAGCGTCACCGTCCCTTTCTGAAAATAATGCTTACCGAGATAATCTTCTGCGCTGACCATCCATACAAATACATTGCTGCTTTGCAGGTAGCCATTGATGCGGCCATCCCATCCTCTTTTATTTTCTGTAGTAGTAAAGACCAGTTCGCCCCAGCGATTGTAGATGCTGAAGTAGATTATTCTGCGCATACCGACCGCTATAGGCCGGACCACATCATTCAGTCCATCGCCATTGGGAGTAAATGCAGTAGGAACAAATACGGAAGGATTGGTTTTGAAAACTCTCACTGTTACAAATGCTGAATCAGGACAACCGATATTATCTGTAACCACTACCTTATATCTCACACTGTCTATATTGGTACCATACACTGCAATTGGATTTTGAATGGTATTGCTGGTAATAAAACCTGTAGTGGGACTCCACACATAGCTTACACCGCCGGTGGCAAACAAATGCATGGGCTGACCTACTATCACTGTGGTATCATGACCTGCAAAGGCTATTACTTTAGGATTGACAGCGACAACGACCGTATCTCTTCCCGGTTTGGGGCAACCTGCATTATCAAATACAGTAAGAACATAGCTTGTCGTTCTTGGTGGTGTTGAAACAGGATTGAGAATATTTGGGTTGTTTAGATAGGATGTCGGCGACCAGCTGAAAGAATTTCCATCATGCGAAGCATTCAGTTGTGCGGATGTATTGTAACAAATGACCTGGTTGGGTCCGGCATTGGCAACGGGATAAGGAACTGTTCGTACAATAACATCATCTGTTGCCGAGCAACTACCAATAGTCGCTGTAAGCTGGTAAAGAGTTAACGGAGCAACAGGAGTGGCAACAGGATTTACAATGGTCGGATCATTTAATGTAGCTGCCGGTGTCCATTGAAAAGCCAATCCATCCGTGGCAGCATTTAATTGCACCGGATCACCAAGACATATCGTCGTATCTGCTCTTACCAATAAACTCACATTGGGGACAACCCTCACCAATACCGAATCCCTGTTCTGGCAACCATTGTCAACAAGGTTTACAAAATACCATGTGTTGGTGGTTGGGTTTACAGTGGGAGTAGCTGTATTGGCATTGACGATATTGATCGGCGGTGTCCAGTTAAAGACACCGGTACCACCCGCCTCCAATGTAACAGCATCGGGAACACAGATTAGTGTATCCCTGAAACCAAGTGTGATCAAAGGTTTGTCCAGCGCATCGATCACAGTTTGAATAGTATTGATACATCCCATACTGTTTGTTACAGTAAGCGTCACAGTTTTTGGTCCGGGGGTGGAATATGTCCATTGCGGATGTTGTAAATGGGAGGTATCTGCAAGAGTAGTTAGATCGCCGAAGTTCCAACTCCAGGTATCAACTACACCATAATTGGTCTGTGTAGTATCAGTGAATTGGAATGGATTGAGATAACAAGCTCCTGTTGCCCTGAAGCCTGGAAAAAAGCCTGGAAAGACCCTTACTTCAAGATCAGCACTGTCAATACATAAACCTCCCGCCAGCGACACCCGTAATCTTGCATAATAAATACCAGCGCCGGATGCAGTATAGTCGTGGGGAGGAGGAAATTCTAGAAATGAAGTATCGAGGCTTCCACTCGCAGGATCACCAAAGGTCCAGTGATAAACTGTGCCGGGAGGATTTGAAGTGCCATTAGTAAAAGTTACATTAAAGCCATCGCAGGTAGTGGGTATGGGATTTAGTAATGCATTGAGTGGTTCACAGTCTTTTACCTGCACATGCAATTCTTTTCTTGTTATGCCTATCAATACACCATCACGGTATTCTTCCACACAAACACAGATCACATACTCTCCTAGGCCAGCCGGTGCAATGCCACTAATCAATCCTGTTATAGGATTAATTGTTACACCCGGCCCCATTGGTTGCGATCCACTATAAGGCGATTGATAAGGTACGACAGTATAGGGAGGGTTTATAGCAGTAGCAGGTGCAGGATTACCTTGATCGGCGCCCAAATAAGCGTCGCAAAATGAATAAGCAAGTGAATCGCCACTATTTGGATCAGTGGCCTGAAAAGAATACTGAAAATAACTATTATGACAAACTACAGCCGTATCGTTGATCGGAAATTGCGGACTGCTGTTTGTTTCTGCTCCCGGGTAAACGGTTGTTCCGGGAATATTGATCCAAAAAGTATTTCCAACGGCGCCACTGTTAACAATATTATTTATACCATTTATGCGGCAGCATCGTTGGTAGGAAAAAATATAACCACCCGGTGTTGAAGGTAGTTCAATTGATGCAAGGTCATAAATGACAATTGTATAATAGCAACCTATTTCATTTCCACTGATACAAACTTCGTCCTGAACCTTACCTAAATTATATTGGTTGGTTATATTTACGCTGACATCTTGTACGAACTGGTTATTGCCTGCATTAAAGATAGAAAAATTGATAGGGTTAGATAATTGACCTGTTGACGGATTACATAACATATAAACTGTTAGTGTAACCTGATATCTTAACATGCCGGCAGTAGAGCCAGGCCCTAAATACCTATATGTAAAGAAACCGCCTTTAATATGTGCTGCATTAGATGCTACAGAAAAGATCAGGAAAGTCAATATGGCAAGTAACAGGCGTTTCATGCAGGGGTCGGTAAAAATTTATATGTCCGATAAAAATTTTTCCAGGGTTTCATTAGATATTCCGGGTTCTTCCAGCATACCCATATGGCCGGATCGCCGGAGAATGTGAATGTACGAATTTTCGGGCAGGTGGCATTGCTTCAAGCCATCCTGCATCGGCACTGCATTGTCATATTCTCCCATGATAAATAGCACAGGCACAGTAGTTTTTCTAAGTAATTCCGTCCGGTCGGGTCTTTGCATCATCGCTTCGTAATATGAAACGAGTGCAAGAGATGAAAAGTTGTCCAGACCGGCAACCTGTTCATCTATTAATCCGGGCCGTTCATCCTTAGTTTTTGGAGAGAAAAGATTAGGAGTAGCTGTTTTTAAGAACTCAAATGCTCCATGCTGGTTGATGAACTCAATGCCTTTGCGGCGGGTAGCTTTTTTTTCTTCATTATCAGCATAAGCCGATGAATGAAAAAGACCAAAGGCCGAAACCAATTCGGGATATTTTTCTACGAGAGCAAGTGTGATATAACCTCCCATGCTGTGGCCGATAATAATACAAGCCTCCCTGCCCTCCGAAGGAGGGTTCTTAGAGTTTGAGAATTCAATAAAGACATTACAGGTATCGGAGTTTAAAGCCCCTCCTTCGGTGGGGTTTGGGGAGGCTTCTCCTTCGGAGGGCAGGGAGGCTATAATTGCTTTTATCACTTCAGCCATGCCTTCCATGCTCATATCATTTATCATTTCTGACTGACCACTGCCGGGAAGATCAGGTATGATAAGCCGGCATTTGTTTTTGAGAAATTCAATTTGATTTTTCCAAACCGAACTATCTTCTCCAAAACCATGAATAAGAATTACAGGCTTACCATTGCCAATGACACGGTAAATAATTTTTTTATTTTGGTATAGTAATTCTTTAAGCATAACAATGGAACACTGATGCACGGATAATGCTGATCTGTTTCAATCTGTCCTGATCAGCGTCATCTGCGTTCTATTTTCTTCAAAAAATGTTTTCTGATCTTTAATGAAGTTGCCCAGGCTAGCAGCAACACACTCAGTCCGACCATGATCTTCGACAAAATATCTCCATTCCTTACAAAAAAAGTTTTGGTATTGATAGTGGCCGGAATATTTAGTTTAATAGCAGCTTTGGTATCGTAAGGTTGTGGGTCAATGACTGTTCCGTAAGGATCAATAAAACAACTGATGCCGGTATTGGCGCTGCGGGCCACCCATGTTCTTGTTTCAATAGCTCTCAGTCTTGCATAGTTCATATGTTGTTTATGTCCCGGTGTTTTTTTCCACCAGCCGTCATTGGTGATGATGCAAATGAGGTTGGCGCCATTCTTTACATATTTCGCCATGAATTCTCCATACACACTTTCATAGCAGATCGCGGGAGCTATTTTATATCCGTTCTTTTCCTGCAAAACAGTTCTATCTTTTTGTTTGGCATAACCGGCCGTAGTGCCGCCAAATTTTGCAAACCAATTATCAATGAATTGTAAGAACCAGGGTAATGTTTCTACCCCCGGTACCAGCATGGACTTATGATAGAACGCAGAAGCTCCGGAACTGTCAACTAACATCGACCCATTATAAGATTCATAATGCTCACCGTTGAATTCTTCGGAGTATTTTGTTTTTTTATCGACCCTTCGATAGCTTTCAATGCCGGTAAACAAACTAATATTGGGATGGCGTTTCAAAAAAGCCCAGAAAGGATTCAGAAAATAATTCTCTTTCAGGTTGTCTTCATCAATCCTTGACGGCATGTACAAAGCTGTTTCCGGCCAAACCACCAATACAGTGTTGTTATCTATTTCTTTTTCAGTAGTGGAGATCAATATAGCCAACTGCGATTCAAATGAACCGGCTGCCTCAGATACTTTTACATAAGGATCGATATTGGGCTGAACAACTACAATGTTTTTTATAAAGCTCTTGCTTTTATCAGGTAATCGAAAATTAGAGTTGAGTACAGAAAGACCTATTGGAGTAAACAATATCGCAATACCAATTAGTAAGTTCTTATATGACTTGCTTTCATTTTTTATATAGTTATTCCTGATATGGAGGAACAGGAAAATGTTTACCAGCAATATCCACAATGTACCGCCACTTGTTCCGGTGTATTCATACCATTGTATCCATTGTGGATGTGTGGCAAATGCATTGCCCAATGTAAGCCAGGGCCAACTCAGCCCCCAATCGGTTACATGTATATATTCAAAGCACATCCAGAATGCAATGAGTGTTGCATAACCCACTTTTTCTCCCAACCATTTTTTTGCAATTGTAAAGCCAAGCCAGGGAAGGCACATAATAAAGCTGTTGGCTACAAATGCAGCAACAGCTCCGGGTATCGAAGCATTCCATATCCACCATGTGGTAGCTACATTCCAGACAAACATGGCGATATAAACGAGACCAAAGAATTTTTTCCTGCTTTTTATTATAGACTCCAGCCAAAGCAATGGAAGGAAAGCAACAAAAATTAAAAAAGTAAATGACGATACAGGCCAGGCAGCAAATAGCAGGAGTCCTGCTATGATGGCGATAAAAAGGTTGCGGAACCGCTTCAAATGGTTTGATTTCTGTAAAAATAGAAGTTGTTAATGAGGCTAACAACTCCCTGATTGTTAATTTGAAAAGAATCGAAGTTGAATGTTAACATTTTCCACTGCATAGCCAACATAGTCATTGATTATTTTTCAGTAACCAAATTTCTTATCTATGGCAGACGAAGATGGTAAGATACTCCAACTCGTAAACGAACTGGAAAAAATTTCATCCCGGCTGAACTACTGTAAAGAGCAACTGATCGAACTTAAAAGAAAGAAACCTCAACCCGTTGTGCAAGCTGCAACCATTGAGAAAGAGTCCCACACAAGAAATACTACCTGGGAATATCCTTCACACAAGCCTGGTAGAAAAGAAGGGCTCGAAAAAATGATCGGGCTTGGGGTTTTACAATATTCCGGTATCATCGCTTTAGTTATTGGGATCTCTATTGGCGTAAAGTATGCGATCGATAAAGATCTTATTACTCCTGCAGCAAGGATAGGTCTTGCTTATCTCGCAGGCATCGCTTTATATTTCTTATCGGTACGATTAAAGAAGAAATATCATGTCTTTAGTGCGATCCTGCTTAGCGGCTCGATGGCATCTTTATATTTTACAAGTTTTGCAGCGTATGCCTACTATGATCTTTTCAATGGGGGAGTAGCGTTTGCATTGATGCTGGCCATAACTGTATTTACGATCTACTCTGCAATTCGATACGACAGGGAGATCATTGCGATATTAGGAATGGCAGGAGCATATACAATACCCTTTTTGATAAGTGTGAACAGCGGAAGAGCAGACCTGTTTTTTGCGTATATCATTTTAATAAATATCGGTATTGCCATTCTTGCTTTTAAGAAAAGCTGGATGTCGATGACAGGTCTTGCCTTATTTGCAAGCTGGATACTTTTCTTTGGTTGGGGATTCTTGCAATATGAAAAAGAAAATACCGGGCTTGCTGTTATCGTGGTGATTGTATTTAATTTACTTTTTTCCTTCACAACGATCGGGTATGCCATTCATAAAAAACGGGAAATAGTTTTTAATGAATTAAGTCAATTCCTTTTAAATGATATCCTGACGTATGGGGCAGCCATCCTGATCTTTACAAATATCTACAATGATGCAGTAGCTGATGTAACAGGATTTGCGTTTGTATTCTTTGTATTGCAGGCAATAGCCGTACGATTATTATTGCCAACGGAAAAATTATTGCTGAATTCATTGATCGTATTCTCGCTGTTGGCGTTGATCTTTTATATCGGCATGAAGTGGACTGGAATGCCTGTAACCATGGGATGGTTGCTTACGGCTGCTGCTGCATTTGTAATAGGAGTTTTGGGAAAGATCAACTGGTTAAGGTTTTCGTCAGTATTAATCACAATCACAGCATTGGGAAAACTAATTCTTATCGACAGAGGTTTGTTGACACCGGGACAAAAGATCATTTCCTATATAGTGATCGGTGCATGGATGTTATTGCTTTCTTATTTCTATCAACGATACAGGAAGCAGCTACTGGAGACAAAAGAAGAATGATCATTGATTTTTGAATGCCCCGATGCAGCGATGAAAAGTTTCCACAAAAATATTGTTTTGTGGAATGAGCATGGTTGTTTACTCTTTTTAGGAAAATATAAACCATGCAAACCAATAAAATTTTATCAGCCCCACTCATCGACCTGGTGTTTGATGGACGGGACAAAGACTATGGAGCTTATGAGCTTCGCAAAAATTATTCAAAGAGGATCAGCAAGGCAATGATCATTACATTGACGCTGGCAGCATTGATCAGCGGCAGTGTGATCCTTGCGAGTACGACCAAAAAAAATAGAATTGTTCAACGGGTGGGGCCCGAAGTGGAACTTGCAGAAGCACCTAAAGAACCGGAACCACTGCCTGAAGAACCTGAAAAGCCGAAGGAAGTTGAACCTGTAAAAACAGAAGCTTACGTACCACCTATAGTGGTGCCTGATGATGATTTCGACAAACCCATGCCACCGATAGAGAGCCTTGATAGTGCAGTGATCGGTGATGTGAAAATAGACGGATCGCCGGATACCGGAATACCAGACGGACCAAAAGATCCACCGGACGATGGAAAAGGGATCGTTCAGCAAAGAACAGATGCTGAACCTGATGAACCTTATAGAAGTGTTCAAGTGGAAGCTGAATATGATGGCGACTGGAAAAGATTTTTAGAGACTACGTTAAATGCAAATGCGCCTGTTGATAATAACGCTGCCCCAGGTCGCTATTCTGTGGTGATCGAATTTGTAGTGGATAAGGAAGGAGTTCTAAGCGATCTGAAAGCATTGACGAATCATGGATATGGAATGGAAGCCGAAGCGATGAAGGCCATAAAGAGATCCAAGAAATGGAAACCGGCCATACAAAATGGTCACCAGGTAAAAGCATACAGGAAACAGGTGATCGTATTTGTGGTGAATGAAGAGTGAGCCGGCTAGTAGGGAGTGGCTAGTAGCGAGTAGGGTTGGCGTGATATTGTAAATTTTTCTCCTACCAGCTACTCGCTATTCCCTATTCGCTTATCTCCTGCTATAATTCGGCGCTTCTTTCGTTATCTCAATATCATGGGCATGACTTTCTCTCATGCCCGCATTGGTGATCTTTACAAAACTTGCTTTTTGCAATTCAGCAATATCTTTTGCTCCGCAATAACCCATGCCGGCCCTTAAGCCACCGGTAAATTGATACACTACTTCTTTTAAATACCCTTTGTAGGCAACACGGCCTTCAATGCCTTCCGGAACAAATTTCTTTACATCATCTTCCACATCCTGGAAATAACGGTCGCTGCTGCCGGTGGCCATGGCGCCGAGAGAACCCATGCCACGGTATTCTTTGAATTTTCTTCCTTCATAAATAATAGTTTCACCGGGACTTTCTTCTGTGCCGGCAAATATGCTTCCCATCATCACACAATTGGCGCCTGCCGCCAGTGCTTTTACCATATCACCGGTATAGCGGATACCTCCATCAGCAATGATCGGGATATTTTTTCCTTTTAGTACAGATGCTGCTTCCATGATGGCTGTTAGTTGCGGAACGCCGGCACCGGCCACAATTCTTGTAGTGCAAATAGAACCGGGACCAATACCAACTTTAATTGCATCAGCGCCAGCTTCAGCTAATGCTTTTGCACCGGCAGCTGTTCCTACATTTCCTGCAATGACATTTATATTCTTGAAATTCTTTTTTACATCTTTTAATGCAGCGATCACTCCTTTGCTATGACCATGTGCACTGTCGAGTGCAATAATATCAGCGCCTACGTTTTGCAAAGCGGCCACCCTGTCCAGCAGATCACTGGTAATGCCAACACCGGCGCCAACTAATAATCTTCCAAAAGAATCTTTCACGGCATTGGGATGACTTTTTAATTTCAATATATCGCTGTAAGTAAAAAGTCCTGTTAGTTTTCCTTGTTTATTAATGATAGGAAGCTTTTCTACTTTGGTTGTTTTGAAAAGTTGTTCTGCTTTTTTCAGATCGGTTCCTTCGGGTGCAGTGAACAAATTTTCCTTAGTCATTGCTTCGCTTACTTTTCTTTTCATGTCTTCTTCAAAGCGAAGATCCCGGTTAGTAAGAATACCAACCAGTTTTCCATTTTTATCAATAATGGGAATACCGCCGATCTTATTTTCCCGCATGATGCGTAATGCATCACCGATCGTAGCATTAGCGGTCAATGTAACAGGGTCGAGTATCAAGCCACTTTCACTTCTTTTTACTTTGCGGACCTGCTCAGCTTGTTTTTCAATGGTCATGTTCTTGTGTAAAATACCAAGGCCACCTTCTCTTGCAAGAGCAGTAGCCAATGCAGCTTCTGTTACTGTATCCATTGCTGCGGACAACAGTGGTACATTCAATTCAATGTTTTTGGTCAACCGGCTTTTGAGATTTACATCTCTTGGTAATACCTGGCTATAGCCGGGCATAAGTAAGACATCATCGAATGTCAGACCTTCGCCGTAAAATTGATTGAGATTGCTGGTGGGGGGAGAATTTCTTGTTGCCATGTGCAAAGATAGATTCCCGGCTCAAATGAGAAAAATGATTTTTCAGGAGTGATAGATTAATGAGAAATAACAATTTTTCTGACCATTTTTACAGACATTCCTTCTAATTTAATGAAATAAACACCAGAAGACAATTTGGCTACATCAAGTACAGAAGCAGATCTTATTGTCCTGGCAGGGAGGCTTGCTTGTTGCGCAAGCCTTCCGTATGAATCATAAACATGAGCTTCTATCGGAGTATTTGATATGTATTCTATAAAGACAATATCAGAGGCAGGATTAGGATAAACTTTGATCTGGTCATCGATCACCGGCGGCGGCGGCGGGGGTGGGGGAGCAATACAAACATCTGCAGGGGTACAATATGTCTCCGGGTCTGATGAAAAGCCTGTAAGAGCCTTAAAAGCATCGGCTTTGCCCCAGCCTGCTACATTATTCGGTTGATTACCCCACGTAGAGCACCAACTATCAAAGTAGGTCGAAGATTTTATTCTAGTGATCATTTCCTGCCTGCTAATGCCTGGAAATTTTTCCCAGACCAATGCTGCAATGCCCGCAGTAATGGGGCTGGAAGCGCTGGTGCCCCCAAACATTAACCTGCTTGAATCCAGTATAAATTCAAAATCAAAAAAGTTGTCAAACCTTTTTCGGGGTGCTATTACATTTTCACCCGGTGTTAAAACATCAGGTTTTATCCTGCCATCCAACGTAGGACCATGACTTGTAAAATAAGTTGTGCGGCACTTTGAGTATTGATCGACGACATGATTCTTCTTATTCACATAACAGCTCCTGATATTATATGCCCCGGATGATAAAACAGAAAATGCATGCGTTGGTATTACAGTGGTGAATTCGTTATCACTAAGCCTGAATGTTGAGTCATTAGGTAAAGGGTTTTGACCCTGGATAAACCGGGGATGAAGATTCAAAAAAGGAAACCAGGCATGAACCGAGCCCTGCCCTTTCCAGATAAAACGATATAGATGGTGATCAAAATTGCTTCCATTAGAAGTGTGTTCCCGGACCTTTACCACCACTTCATCATAATCATTATTGTAATGAGAGGCGGCGATGGTAAATGTAGATGAAAGGCTCCCGTTTTGAAGATATGTACGGTAAGAAACAGGTTGCCCGTTATTTATTAGTGACGTAATATTATAAAATGGGGTTTGACCAAGAATGTTATCCGGTAAAATATTATTGGCAAAAATGTAAGATGGTTTTGAATCAGTAAATGAAAGTGCTAATGAGTTGCTGAATTGTTTTGGAATGCTGAAATACAATGAGGCAGTATATGAGCTAAAAAAGAAACAGTAACTGGAATCCCGGTGTATCGGAAACCCGCCCCAATGCTTCCATGTATTGCCATTATTTCCTGCCGAGGTACAAACCAGCAGATCATCGGGATGTTCGTCGCAAAAATTGTCGATGGCTCTTTCAACAAGAGTTTTGCCATCATGCGGTCCACCATCCATTACTCCAAGGCTCATATTGATCACACATTTTTTTCCCTGGCTTGCTGCTTTTGAATAAATATATTTAATAGCATCAAGAATCCTGTCTGATCTTAACAAGGTATCTACAAGTGCGGTTAATGCCACTCCCACAATTTCAGCCCCGGGTGCTACACCGTTATTGCCGGCAGCCAAACCTGCTACCGGGGTGCCATGAAAACAAAATCCTAAAAGGTTCTCCATATCCCTGTTTGTAAAAGAGCCTTGCTTATATTGATTCTTAAAATATTTCATGGTGTCTCTTGACCATTCTGTTCCATATCCAAAGCCGGTGGGAGGAACACCGTTCCTGTCCATGTTCCATAATGAAACAACCTTAAGATTTCCTGTGCTATCGTAAAAATCAGGATGAGTAATGTCAATACCATCATCAATGATGCCGATAACAACATTCTTTCCTGAATAGGCTTTATCAAGCGGCACGTCTCCTCTCAATACTTTGTCAACCGTTGTAAATTTTCTCATTGAGGTATCGGTACGCACAAAAAGCAAGGGGAGTTCAATTCTTTTTATCTCATTTAAACTTGCTATATCATTTAATTTGTCTAATACGATATCTGCTGTAGCAATATCTCCCAGGATGGTTCGTATAGAAATGCCGCTTTTTTTAAGCAGATCCTCATCGGATCCTTTTTCAAATTCTATAATTACGGCGATCCTTTTTTCACCGTTCACATCGCTGTAAAATCTTGAGGCAGGTGGCATCTCCGCAAGAAAAAGTTTTAATGCGGCACTGAATTTCTGATACCCGGGATTTTCTTGCGCTGCTGAGTTCAGGCACTCAAGTAGTAAGACAACAAAGATTACCAGTTTACTTTTCATGAACTAAGGATTGTGGCTCAGAAAGCGAATAAAGAAACTCTATTTATCGTATCAACGTTACTGTTCCTTTCTGGAAAACCGGTTGCCTGGTATCCTTATGGGTATAGCTCAGCATCCATACATATACACCCGTATCCTGTAACACACCATTTACTTTTCCATCCCATCTATCCCGCCAGGTTTTTGATTGAAAGACCAATTGACCCCAACGGTTATAGACTTTAAAGATGAGATCATCGGCCTTCAATGCATTATGCGGCCAGAAAGTATCATTCAATCCATCACCATTGGGAGTAAAGGCCGTTGGAACCCCGATATAACAATGATCGAGTACGGTCAATGTATGCTTTGTACTGTCGGTACAATTCAATGTGTAGTTATATGCTACCAGTTTTACTGTATAATAGGCTTCCCTGTTTATTGTTGGGAATTGAAATGGCGGCGGATCTTCTAATGTACTTGTACCGAGTATATCGAAATTCCATCGCCAAGCATCAATAGCGCCGGTGCTGGTATTGTCAACACTTAATTTATCTTCAGGACAGATAAAACTGTCCATCTCAAATGAAGCTTTTACTTCATTGTCCAATACTACCACACTACTTGCAGTATCACCACACACACCATTGCTGACGATCAGTTGTATATCGTTTGTGCTTGAAGCAGGAAAAATAATAGTATGTGTTTGCGAAAAAACAGGGGAGCCATTATTAAATGTCCAGTTCCAATAATTCACATCATGTGCGCCATTATGGAAGAATGTCAATGTATCCCGCTGGCAACCCATTGCATTATTAAAACTGAAAGAAGCATTCACCGTATCAGCAGTTGTAAACGGTAATGATTGCGGTAAAATAGGCTGTCCGCAAAGATCGAACACCGGACTACCATCAATACCCGGTTGAATGCGGAGTGTATAAGTGCCTTTGGTATAAATAGGCGCTGCAAATCGTACAACAATATAATCAGTAAGGTCATTGGCGCAGTTACCGGTAGCGCCTGCAACCGTAACAGCAGTGGGGCCTGTCACACTAAAATCACTGCCTGATGCGGTGATGGAAGAACATTTAATTTTTTTAGGATAATATACACGAACACTGTCAGGTGCACAACCCGGTTTGCCGACACTATCCGCTACAATGGGTGACGGTACTATATAAGAAAATGATATTCTCTCACCAGCGGCGATGGGTGTTCCGCAGAGATCCAGTAAAGTATTTGCGTCACTGCCATTGTTTATTACGAGGTCATAGGTGCCGCTGGACAATGGAGCTGCGAGATTAATGATCAGTGTGTCAAAGTCAAATCCAACACCGCAGGAAGAAGTGGAGGCAGAGTTAACGGTTGTTACAGCCGGTGATAGACTGAACTCGCTGCCGCTTGCTGTAAGAGTGGGACAACGAAATCTTTTATTTAAATACAAAGTGAGTGTTTGTCCATTGCAATCCGGCACTACTTTATCCATATGCGGAACCTTGGGATCGGTAATAACAGCTGTACCGCCGCCAAATGCGAGATCATAACCGCTTTGAGTATCTGTCCAATGACTGATCATTAAAAGATATTCATGCCCTGCGATCAGGTTGGGCATTTGAGCAAACCTGGGTTTATTATCAGGCGGCGCCGATGCACATTGGATAAAGTTGACACCTGTAGAAGATGCTCCCGTTGTGCCATAGCTTCCGGACCAGTTGCCGGTTACGATAAGTGAGCGGTCGGTAAAAATATCATTCGGATTACGACCCGTGATATCATACAACTGCCAGTCATAATCTTCATCGACTGCAAGCGGAGTAATTACAAAACCAAGAGTGCCTGAAACGTAACAAGTGAATTTATAAAAGAAAGGATTCTTATTTGCGTAATTGGCACCATCGCCGGTACAACCCGGAACAAAAATATCATTGGTACTGCACAGCGGCACCGTACTTTGATGAAAAGTAGTAGAACCACAAACTGGAAATGCAGTGGTAGGTGTTTGACCCAAAGTAGTGCAGGGCTGGGCAAAAACAGAGCCTGAAATCAGGGCCAGGCAACCCGTTATCAGCAGTATTCTTAGTTTAATCATCAGGGGATTTGGCAATTGAACAACAAACAAGTTTAAAACAAGACAACAAAATTAGAAATTATGCTGTCTCAAAATCAGGCCAGCCTGTATAATTTACCCGGTAAAGATACCATCACATTCTGTAATTCTAAATTTAGTATGGCGGCTGCTACAGCGCTGCTGCTCAGGCCGCTTTTCAGGTTCATTTCATCAATATGTACGGTTTCTTTTTCTTTTAGTATTTCAACAATGATCTTTTCTTCTTTTGACAGTTCAATAAACAATTCTCTCTGGCTCCTGACTCCCGACTTCTGACTTTTTCTCTCTTCCCATCCCATCACCTGCAATAATTCTTCTGCATCCGTCAGCAACATGGCTTTATTGCTTTTAATAAGATAATTGCAGCCGGCGCTTTTTGTGTCCGTCACTTTACCCGGAAAGGCGAATACATCTTTATTATAACCATTCGCCAGTTCGGCAGTTATCATGCTTCCCCCTTTGACACCTGTTTCAATAACTATCGTTGCATCACTCATGCCGGCAACGATGCGATTGCGGGTAGGAAAATTATGTTTATCAGGAGTAGTGTTGCTTCGGAATTCTGTCAAAAGGCCCCCATCATTTTTGATCATATCTTTTGCCAGGCCGGCATGTTCTGTTGGATATACCTTGTCAAGTCCATGTGCCAATACACCGATCGTTGACAAATTATTTTTTATGGCTGATTTATGTGCAATAGCATCTACACCAAATGCGAGACCGCTGACGATGGTTATTTTTTGTCCGGATAGATCTTTTATTAATTTTTCTGTTACTTGTTTAGCATAATCAGTATGACTTCTTGTGCCGATGATGGCAACAATTTTTGTTGTATTCAGATCGGCTGTTCCTTTATAATATAAAAGAGTAGGAGAGTCGTAGCAGTTCAGCAAACGCTGCGGATAATCTTTATCAGAAAGAAACAGTGTTTTGATCTTATATTTTTCAATGAATTTTATTTCTTCTTCCGCTGCGCTGAAATCTTTGAACGAGGTGATGGATGCTGCCCGGATAGGGCCAATGCCTTCTATTTTTTCGAGGAAAGACTTTTTAGCATGGAAGATCTCTTCTGCTTCGCAATGCTGTAATAATATTTTGGCCTGTACGGTGCCGATATGGGGCACAAGCGTTAAAGCAACCTGGTATAGAAGGTCAGTACTCATAGAAAAGGGGAATCAAATATAAGGGGAAGACTTATATTTTTATTGACCTGTCACTTTCATCTCTGTGCGGCGGTTGGCAGCTCTGCCTTCTTCTGTTTTATTATCGCCTACTGGCTTTGTTTCGCCATATCCTTTGGAGCTAAGTCTTGAAGCAGCTATATTTTTACTGATAAGATAAGTGACGACAGCTTTTGCCCGGTTATTACTCAATAAAAGATTGTCTGCCGGTTTGCCCACATTATCTGTATGACCACTAATCTCAATTTTCAATGAAGGATTTTCATTCAGCAGTTGTACCAGTTTATCCAATTCAACCTGTGATCCAGGTTTCAATTCAAATTTGTTTATAGCAAAGAAAATATTTTTGAGAACAATACTTGCATTCGTTTCTATTGGGTGCAGGGAAATATTTTTTTCATAGGTAGAATCTGGCGAACGGCCTGCCATTAAAAAATTATCTGAGTAAAAGAGATAACCTTTCTGGCTTACATTGAATACATAATCCTTGCCCACCGGGAGCGTTATAAAATAACTGCCATCCGGACCGGTTTGTATATCCGACATGATCTCTTTTGTGGTAAGATCGATCAGTTGAACTGTTGAAGCAAGTTCTTTATTCGTTTTCTTATCTCTTACTGTTCCTTTTACCCATAATGTTTTTAAAGGACGGATATGTTCCGGCAATTCAAATGTATAAATATCAAGACCGCCATTGGAGTCGGTTCTGTCGCTGGCATAGTAAGCGGTTTTTCCATCGGCCGCAATGAATAATGTCCCTTCGTCATTGACCGTATTGATAGGATAACCCAAATTAACAGGCTTGCTCCATTGTCCTTTGCTTTGTTTTCTTACAAAGAAGAGATCATTCTCTCCATAACCCGGCCAATAGTTCGAAGTAAAATATAATGTCTGGTTATCGGCGTGAATAAAAGGACATTGATCATCGCCGGGAGTATTGACGCCGGGCCCCAGGTTTTCCGGATCGCTGTAATAGCCATTTGGCTGCAGGTGGCAAACATAAATATCAATACCGCCATATCCTCCCGGCCGGCGGCTGGCGAAATAAAGATCTTTTCTGTCTGCAGATAAAGAAGGCTGGCTTTCCCATTGATCAGAATTTATTCTTCCATTGAAGTGATAGGTATCTGTCCACCCTTCAGGGGTTCGTTGTGCCATGTAGAGATCATAATTACCATAACTATCTGTTCTTCCATTAGCAGAATAGATGATCCATTCTCCGTCGGCAGACATTGTTTGCGCTGCTTCGCTTTGGGGAGTATTTATATTGCCTTCCATTTTTTGGGCAACACCCCATCCTTCTTTTTCTTTTTTACTGTAAAAAAAATCCTCGTTGCCGGAGCTAACCCTTCTTGTAAAAATCAAACCGCTGTCAATAATAGAAGAGGAAGGAAGGTACTCAAGTAAACTACTGTTGATATTGTGCCCTAAATTTTGCGGGGCAAATACATACTTCTTATCGGGGTAATTCTTTGCCTGCTCAACAGCAAATTCATAAGTCTTTTTTCTTTTTACTATCAACCCGAGAGAAGTTGAATTCTTCGGAGGTTTTTTTGCCAGCAATTCATTGATGGCAGACAGCGCTTTTTCAAATTCACCAGTAGCTGCCAATTGTTTTGAATAAGATAATTTATCGCTGATCGTATAGACAGAATCCAATGCAAATGCTTTTTCAAAATATTGAATGCTGCTTTTGTAGTTTCTTAGTACTCCATAAACATCTGCCAGGACCAAATAAGCATCCACATAATTTTTATCCGTCTCAATAGCCTTTTGTAACAACCCTGTTGCACTAATGAAATTCTCTTCCTGCACTCTTTCCATGGCCTGGTCATATAGTTTCACTGCATTCTTGCTGATCTTTGATGGATCGTATTGGGAAAAGGAAGATTTCAGGAAAAAGATCGCTATTACAGAGAGGAACAGTTTTTTCATCAGGGATTAAATAAATGCGAAATAAAGGTAATACAATACTATGGGCCATGAAAACTACGTTATTTTGAAACTCTTAAGCTTATGTAAAATTTTTTCGGCTGGCATCTGTTTAAAAACTGCTTATGGCCTGCAAAAGAATATACGTCCTTCTGCTTTTTTTTACCGCTGCATTGGTTGCAACAGCACAAAATGATCTTTCGCCCCGCACCTGGTTTTATATAGATACTACTATTGCCAGTAAAAGAAACCTGAACGATCTTGACAATATTGTATCATCTCTTCATAACAAAGCAATCCAGGAAAAGAATTATCTCGCTGCAGCCCGCTGCATTATGTACCGCATCAATATCGCCGATCTGCGAACAGAAGACAGCCTGTATTTTAAGAACTCTGCCATCATCGATACCTTATTATCCAATAACCAACCTCCTCTTTACAGCTATGCTCTTCATTTATTGCAGGCAAAACGATTAACGGAATTCAAAAAAAAATATTTGCGATATGGCCGGAATAAATATGAGCGAAAAGATATCCCGGTAAATTATGCGCTGTATAATTTTCTCTACTTAGACAGTATTGCCTCCATACATTATACAAAAGCAAAAACGGCAGCAGGTAATGTGGGCCCTTTTATAATTGATGATGCGCTTTGGCTTTCTTCCGATCCGCTGCAATTCTTATTTAAGCCACGATTGTTTGATATTGCTATTGCGGAAGAAATAAAAAATCTTGTTTCCAATTTCTACGGCAAAGGCCTTTCGAAAATTTTGGGTGAACAGCTTTCTGTCTCGCAGGAACAATTTATTACTGTTGCAGACTCGATAGCATCAGCCGACAGTAATAAATACCCGATCGATCTCTATTTGGAATGGATGCGACATCATGATCCATCGCCGGGAAACAGGTTATTCATTGAAACGCTTTTTCGAAAATATGTTTACAATATAATGAGCAATGCTAAAAATGCTGATAAACTATATGAGCAGTATTTGCAAAACTGTCTATCATCGCCTTTCAATACGGTAAAAGCTCATGCTGTTTTCCAGCTATGCCTTCTTTGGAACAGCCAGGCTGCCAAATATTTTCCTACGACAAATTACCAGGACTATGATTACGAAACGAGAACGTATAAACAGAAAGGGTATGATTCGTCCTTCCGTTTCCATGCAGTAAAGGCGCATGATCTTTATAACAGGTATGCTCCACTGCTGGATAGTTTTCAATACCTCAATGACCTGTTGCAGGTGATGAAAAAAAATATCCTGTCGGCAAAAGTTTCTATAACGATACAGAATAATAATTTACCCGGCGAACCCTTTTTGGGAACAATGAAGTTCAAGAATCTCACTGCACTTCATTACAGGATCATTAGAGAAAAACCTGCGGGCAACTTCGTTCCTGCTACAAATGCAAATAAGATGATGCAGGAACTACTTTTACTTCCACTCACCCGGGAAGTAACGGTAACAATGCCTGCGGTGGATGATCATAATTATCACGGCACATTTTTAAAAATAGATGCTTTACCACCGGGGCAATATTCACTGATCTATTCAGACAAACCATTAACAGATACAACTGCGATAACACAATTGATCAGGTTCAACGTTACCAATATTGCAATGGTGAACAGTGATAAACGTATCTATGTACTGCATCGAAAAACAGGTATGCCGCTTACAGGAGCCAAAGTAAAAGCTGTGGATAGAAGAGAAACAAAAAGGGATTCAACCGGCACTTACTATTCAGAGAAGATCCATGAATATACCGTAAATAATAAAGGCTTTATTGATCTGAAAAATATAGATCATGACTGGCTTTATATTTGGCATGCCGGTGATAGTATCAGTGAGTATGCCAGTATCGTTGACCCGGATGAGTTGGCGGAAGATGTTTACAACAAAGACGAGTATGACAACCTCGTCGAATATTACGAAGAAAATGCAATTGCATTTGTTTACACAGACAGAAGTATTTACCGGCCGGGACAAACTGTTTTTTATAAAGCCATATTCATTACCAAACATCCTTATACAGGCGAGCCGCTCATTATGAGCAGGGAAAACCTGAAAGGGAAATTGTTTGAAAATATATATAACAAATGGTTGAAGGATTCAGAAGCGGTATTGTACCTGTACGATCCGTTTGGCAAAGAAATGGATTCAATAAAGATCGATGTGAATGAGTATGGCTCTGTTTCCGGTTCATTTAAAATACCAAAGTCAGCTGCTACCGGTGAGTGGAATATAGAGCCTGATTATATAGAGAAGAGTTATCAAACAGGCTCTTTCCGTGTGGAAGAATATAAGAAACCTGCTTACGAGATCAGCATTGAAAAACCGAAACAAGAATTAAAACCCGGTGATAGTTTTTCAGTGAACGTAAAGATCAGGTCATTCGCAGGAGCGCAACTGGATAATGTAAAGGTGAAGTATATAGTGAGCCGCTACGGGGCATTACCCAAATTCGATTCTGTGATCATGTCAATGAGCACCGATAATAAAACTGTTGATCTTCTTGATTCATCCGGTTTAACTGATAAAGATGGAATGTTGAAAATAGAAATTGCCGACCCACTACTCAAACAAACTGAATTGGATAAGAATGATACCTGGATATTCACTTATAATATTGAGATCGAAACCTCAGATGTAACCGGCGAAAATTATTCGGAAGATGTATTAGTAAAGATCTCAAGCAGGCCGGTCAATATTCGCATTCCATTGAACAAGGTCTATGAGAAGAAAAACCTCAGCCCTGTGATGGTAAGCACTGAAGACATCAATGCCGGTAAAGTGGATAAGACCGTTAAGCTAAAATTATACCGGCTTCGTACAGATGAAAAAATATACAGTAGCAGGCAAATGCAAAAGGCGGATATATGGTTGTATGAGAAACAAAAATTGCAGCAGGAGTTTCCATTACTTGATCTTGAAAATACAGAAAGCGAAGAAACCAAAGAATTGGTATGGGAAAAAACGATCCATACCGGAAAGAATGAAAAATTGGAATGGGACCGCTCAATTACAGCCGGCCGATACAGTATCGAAGCTATTTGCGATGAGAATGGAATGATAACAGGCGAGGCGAAAAAGAATTTTGCAGTAATAGATATAGCGGAGAAAAGGATGATGGCACCTGCATCAAACTTTGTTCATGTTCCTTATAATTCGGTTTCGCCGGGAGATACGGTAAAAATGTATCATGGCAATTCTGAGAATGGATTTTATTCGATCTATCACATTGCTTATTATGCCGCCGGAAAAAAGGTCAGCGCAAAATATATATACCAGGAAAAAACAGTAGATAAGGGATTGCAGTTATACAATTTTGTAGTGCCTGCCAATGCTGCCGATTATATGCGGGTCACAAGAACATTTGTGTTGAACAATGAAGTGTTCACCAAAATGGAAAATATCTCTATCAATAATGCAACCAACGAATCCCCGGAGATCATTATTGAGAAATACAGGAAGATATTGACGCCGGGAAGCAAGGAAACATTTTCTGTTTCTATCAAAACTAAAAATGAGAATGTAGCTGCTGAGCTGATGACGACATTATATGACGCATCTCTCGATAAACTAGAGCCGCATAAATGGGAATTGGCAGAAAGGCATTTAAGGGATCGCAGTTCATACCCGGAAGTAGATTGGACAAGCAGTATCAACAGCGATATAACGGGATATGCCGGTTCTCCGAGATATTATGAAGCAGCTTATACAGATCCGGCTCATCCAAAAAAAGAGCAACAACTGTGGTGGATGAACCCGGTTGACCATGCATATAGTGAGAACAGGCCTGTTTATGGAGCTCCCGGAGGACTTGATTTTGATATGGTGCCTGCTCCTTACCGGGGAAATATGTATACAAGAGATGACGTATATGGATTTGTTTCAGGCAGAAGAGGAGAGGAGATGGGTGGATATGCTTCTATGGTTCCCGGTGCAAATAGTCTTTTTGGATTAAGTAGCAGATTATCCGGAGTAACGATCGCTAATACAGAAGGTTTGAATGAAGTGGTGGTTACTGCTTTGGGGACAAGTGTGGTGAGACGAGAACTCGGTTTTAGTACATCGAAGATTGCTGCCTCCAGGATCGCTATTCGTGGCATGGCAAGTATTGAGAGCTATGCACAACCATTAATTATCATTGATGGAATTGTTTTTACCGGTGATATCAAAACAATAGATACAAAAACGATCACAGACGGTATTGTATTGAAGGGAGCCGATGCAACCGCCATTTATGGATCAAGGGCTGCCAATGGTGTGCTGGTGTTAAGTACAAAAGGAGAAATTGTTTTTCCGAAAGAACCGGAGCCTGTCATTATCCCGAGAAAGAACTTTAATGAGACTGCATTTTTCTTCCCGGCTATTTATGCAGACAGGCAGGGCTATTACACTTTTAGTTTTACCATGCCTGAAAGTGTAACAGAGTGGAACTGGAAATTACATGCCCATACCAAAGATCTTTTGTTTGCTTATGCAGAAAGAAAATTAAATACACAATTACCATTGATGGTGCAACCCAACATGCCAAGGGTGTTGTACCGGGGCGACAGGATTGTTTTGCAAAGCAGGATCACCAATTTGGATACAGTCAATATAAGCGGAAAGATCATTTGTAAAATAGAGGATGCAGCAACAGGAGAGGATATCACTGCTAAATTGCTTGCTGTGCAGCAGAATGATTTTTCATTGGCGCAGCGGTCAAATATTGCAAAGCCATTTGAGATAAAAGTCCCGGCTGATCAATTGAACCCTTTAAAAATAATCGTCACTATTCGTTCAGCAAATTTTGCAGACGGGGAAGAACATGTCATTCCTGTTTTAAGTCCTAAAATTTTTACAAGGCAGATCATTCCGTTCACATTGGGTGGAAATGCTTCTATTACGCCAGGCGATCTTCCTGCCGATGCTGAAGTATTTGGTGCAGGTCTTGGCATCCGGGATAAACCAAATGCTGCAATGCTTTACTCATTGGGTTACCTGGCTAATTATCCTTTTGGCTGTGCAGAACAAAATTTCAATAAAATATTGGCCCATAGTACAGCGCTGATGCTGATGCGGAAAGACACAGCAATTCAGCGATCATTTATCCAGGCAAAAAAAGCAGCAGACAACGATTCACTTGACACTGCTTTACCCGATGCCCCTGTCGAAGAAGCGATGCCATGGCTTTCACTCAAAAATGACCAGGTAAAAAAGCAATTTCAGTTGTTCAGCCTGCTCGATACGTTCCGTACAAAAGAAACAATATATGAGCTAACCGATAAGATATACAAAATGCAAGCTGACGATGGAGGCCTGAGCTGGTTTCCCGGTGGTAAAAGCAATTTTTATATTTCATCCTATGTACTGAGAGGGTTTGGAAAACTGACGGCTGCCAAACAAATCACACCTAAAGTTTACCGGGAAAATGATTATATGAAGTTCATTGAAAAACTTATCAAGTACTGCGATGATTTTTATTTGAACCTTGCGGATAAAGACAGATCGACGGCTGCATCATATTATGCCTATGCAAGAAGTTTCTGGCTGGAGCAATATGCAGCGGGTAATATTTTGTTGGAATCCATCCGGAAAAAGATCACAGAGCAATGGAAAGAGGCGGACAGTTATTCATTGTATTACCAGGCATTGCTTTGTATCAATTCTATCCGTTATGCAAATGATACTGTATTGATGAATAAAGCAAAGTCACAGCTTAATTCTATCAGTCAGCTTGCCATAGCGGACGAAATAAATGGTACAAGATGGAAAGATCTTTCCGATGCTGATGACCTTTCTGTATCAGCAGAAGAAACGATCGGACTGATTGCAGAAGCCTTTAATGAAAATAAGAGCGACAATATAATAAATGAGGGCATTGTAAAATGGCTGCTTGTTGGCTGTCAAGAGCACCATTGGGGCAGTACCAAAGGAACGGCTGCTGCTCTTGAACTGATCACAAAAGAAAATAAAGGGAACAGTGGGCCAACACAAAAATTAAAAGCAATTGTCAATGATAAAACCCTGGACGTTTCGGATGATCTCATTTCCGGGAATAACTTTTCTTTTGTCCGGAGTAATTCATTGCCACAAGAGTTTAAAATAGAAAAAGAGGGCCAGCAAAGAGTGGATGGTCATGTATCGGTTTATTATTTTACTGCTTCTCCTCAGTCAGCGGGTAATGATCAATATGTCAGCATTGAAAAAGCTTTATACAAATGGAATGATACAAGATCAGCATGGAGTGTAATGTCAACTGGCGAAACAATAAGTATCTCAGACAAAGTAAAAGTGGTATTGAAGATAAGATCGGAAAAAATGCTGGAGTATGTTTATGTGGATGATAAAAGAGCAGCGGCATTTGAACCGGAAGATAAAAGCAGTGGGTATGAATACAGTGGTGGATTATCCTATTACAAATCTATCCGGGATGCAGGCGTACAATTATTCATTGACAAGATCCCATCCGGTATTCATGAAATAAGTTATGAATTGAAAGCATCGCAGGAAGGAAGTTTTACCAATGGCCCGGTTTCTTTGCAATGCATGTACAGGCCCGATATAACTGTTTATGCAAACGGGTTAAAGGTAAATGTAAATAAAAGTGAATAGGTATTTTAAGGAATGTTGATGTACTTATGCAACTGCAAGCTCAGTTCCCATTGAGGATTTTCTTTGATATAATCAATGATCAGCGGCGTCATTTCAGCAGCTTTATCCCATTCGGGTTGTAAATACAATTTGCAGGATGGCGAAACTAATGCTGCATATTTTTCAGCCCAATCGAGATCTGTTTTATTAAAAACAACAACTTTCAATTCATGGGCATGCGGTAAAATTTCCGGCAGCGGCGCTTTGAATTTTTTAGGTGAAACGCAGATCCAATCCCATTCACCACTTAATGGATAAGCTCCCGATGTTTCAATATGTGTTTTTAATCCTGCGGAATGAAGTTCTTTTGTCAGCTCATCCAAATTGTGCATCAGCGGCTCGCCGCCGGTGATGACAACTATTTCGGCCGGAGTCTTTCTGACCTCTGACCTCAGACTTCCGACCGCATACTTCGGATGTTTTTCTGTATCCCAACTATCTTTCACATCACACCAAACACAGCCAACATCACAACCTCCTAAGCGAATAAAGTATGCAGCTCTTCCCTGGTGATAACCCTCACCCTGTACCGTGTAGAAGTGTTCCATTACAGGTAAATGAATTGTTTCTTTCATCACAACACTCATCTCATCCGTTTTTTTGCATACAAGACTTGTATGTATTCTTTAATAATGCTGCGATCGTCATTGGACCAACACCGCCGGGCACCGGTGTTATCCATGAGCATTTGGGGGCAACACTTTCAAATGCAACATCGCCTTTCAACTTATATCCGCTTTTCCTCGAAGTATCAGTTTCTCTTGTAATGCCAACATCAACAATGATAGCCCCTTCTTTAACCATATCGCCAGTTATAAATTCCGGTTTGCCCAATGCAGCTACAATGATATCGGCCTGCAAACAAAATTCTTTAATGTTCTTTGTTTGCGAATGACAAACAGTAACAGTGCAATTGCCGGGATTGGTATTGGCGCTTAATAAAATACTCATCGGTCTTCCAACAATATTACTGCGGCCAACAACAACAGCATGTTTTCCTTTGGTGTCAATGCCATAATGTTTTAATAATAACATAATACCATGCGGTGTAGCAGGAATAAAAGTTGGTTGGCCCTGCACCATCTTTCCAATATTCGCCGGGTGAAATCCATCTACATCTTTATCCGGGTCAATGGCATTGATCACTTTTTCATCAGAGATATGTTTAGGTAGCGGAAGCTGAACAAGAATGCCATCCACATCCGGATCTGCATTTAACTCCTGTATCTTTTCCAGCAATTTATTTTCATATACTTCTTGTTCAAAACGTATCAATGATGATTTGAATCCTGCTTCTTCACAGGCTTTTACTTTGGCAGCCACATAGGTTTCGCTGGCGCCGTTATTACCCACTAATATAGCAGCGAGGTGAGGAATTTTTTTTCCTTCTGCGGCGAGTTGGGCCACATCAATTTTCAATTCACCTCGTATTGCCTGGGCAGCTTTTTTCCCATCTAAAATTTGCATGGCGCAAAGGTAAGCTAGCAGGGAATAGGAAGTAGCTAGTAGGGCTGCGTGTTATGCTAAAAGTCGCTCCCCGCTAACTTGTAATGTTTCTTATTCAATAGTGATCTTCCTACTAGTTACTCGCTACTTCCTTCTTCCTATTCCCAAATCCCGTAACTTTCTGATAAATTCTGCTGCTTGAAAAGAATAGTTCTGCTTTTTACTTTATCCTGTTCTTGCTTTTTATCACAGGCGCAAATTCTTCGCCGGCCGGTAGCAGGTGCTTACACTGGCTTTGGCGCTTATAGCATCAGCCATGTTGATGTATTTTCTTTTACAGCCAACCAGGCATCGCTGGCGCAATTAAAAAATATTTCGGTGGGTGTGTATGGTGAAAGAAGATTCATGCTCGATGAACTCAATAATTTTACAACAGCAATAGGATTGCCGACAGCTACCGGCAATTTTGGAGTGAAGGCCAACTATTCAGGCTTTACTGATTATAATGAAACAGAATTAGGGTTGGCTTATGGAAGAAAACTGGGAAACAAAGTCGATATAGGAGCACAGTTCAATTATCACGGCATTCGCATAGCCGGTTATGGCAATGCATCGGCGATCAGTTTTGAATTAGGAACCATTTTTCACATTACAGAACGTTTGCATGCAGGTGTTCATACAGCTAATCCTGTTGGCGGAAAGTTTGGAAAGGATCAACAAGAAAAATTATCATCTGTTTATTCATTTGGTTTGGGATTTGATGCGTCGGAAAAATTTTTGGTCAGCGCCGAAATTCAAAAAGAAGAAGACCAGCCGGTGAATATAAATGCCGGAATGCAATATAAATTCTTGCCACAGTTATTGGCAAGGATCGGCGTATCATCAGCTACATCATCCGCATGGCTGGGATTGGGATTAACTATAAAATCATTCAGGCTTGATATTACGGCAGGTTATCATCCTCAATTAGGTGTTACCCCGGGTCTGTTATTGCTGTTTAATTTTAATAGCAAAGCGAAATGATGAAATGCTTCACGATATTTCTTATTTCTCATTTTTTATTCCTTATTTCTTATTCTCAAGAAATTCCTGTCAGCACAGAACAGCAACTCGAAAATCAAACCGATGCCGACCAGGGAGAAACGGAAGATGATGCCTATTTGCAGGAACTGGAACAGTTCAGAAAAAACCCGATCAATCTGAACTCAGCAGATGCAGATGAATTAAAACAATTAAGGATCATAACTGATCTGCAGATCGCTAACCTTATTTCCTATCGGAATCTTTTTGGAAGGCTGATCAGTATTTATGAATTGCAGGCTGTTCCTTCATGGGATGTGAGTACGATCCGGAAATTATTACCATTTATTACAACCACTACAGCTGTTTCTTTATCCGAAGAAATTGGAAAAAGATTCAGTGGTGGTGATCACAGTATAATGCTTAGGGTTTCGCAGGTATTGGAAAGATCAGACGGCTTTGATAAAACTACTTCAGGAACAAAATATATCGGTAGCCCGCAAAAAATTCTTTTCCGTTATCGCTATGCGTATAAAAATCTTATGCAGTTCGGCGTAACAGGAGATAAAGATGCCGGCGAAGAATTATTTAAAGGCGCACAAAAAAAGGGGTTTGATTTTTATTCCTTTCACTTCTTTGCAAGAAAGATCGGTATCATACAATCATTGGCGTTGGGAGATTTTACAGTAAACATGGGGCAGGGATTGATACAATGGCAGGGCCTTGCATTTAAAAAAAGTGTAGATGTAATGGGAATAAAGAGACAGTCAGCGGTATTGCGACCTTACAGTTCAGCCGGAGAGTTTTATTTTCATCGTGGTGCCGCCATTACTATTAAGAAAGGGAAAATGGAAGCTACCGCTTTTGCTTCTATCAGAAAACTCAGCGCAAACTTTGTTGCAGATACGGTGAATAATGAAGATTTCATTTCATCTTTTCTTACGTCGGGCTATCATCGTACTAATAGTGAGAATGCCGACCGGAATAATCTTACGCAAACTTCTTTCGGAGGTAATATTATATACAGGGGCAGCAAATGGCATGTTGGAGTGAACGGGATATACTATCATTTTTCTTTTCCGGTGCAAAAAAGGGAAGAGCCATATAATCTATATGCCATTAACGGAAGCAACTGGTATAATTTCAGTGTTGATTATAGTTATACCTACAAAAATCTTCATTTTTTTGGGGAAGCAGCAGCAGATAAAAATTTCAGTAATGCATTTGTCAATGGTTTAATGTTAAGCGTTGATCCGAGAGTAGATATTTCTTTTGTTCAGCGAACTATTAGTAAAGCATACCAGGCAGTCAACGGAAATGCATTTACCGAAAATACTTATCCGACCAATGAAACGGGTTTTTATACAGGTGTTACTATACGGCCGGCTATAGGTTGGAGGCTGGATGCATATGCCGATATATATAAGTTCCCATGGTTAAAGTATTTGGTAGATGCGCCGAGTCATGGGAAAGATTTTTTAGGACAGATAACATATACTCCTACTAAACAAACAGAAATTTATACAAGGTTCAGGGCTGAAACAAAACAAAGCAATGCATCAGATAACATCACCGTTGCCAATTTTCTTGTTTCGATCCCCAAACAAAATTGGCGAACCCAGGTGAGTTATAAGGTAAACCCTGCACTTACAGTAAGAAGCCGGGTAGAGTTATTATGGTATAATAAAAGAGAGGAGAAAGGAGAAAAAGGATTCCTCTCTTTTTTTGATTTCATATATAAGCCGATGATGAAACCATATGCCGGGAATATAAGATTACAATATTTCGAAACGGATAGCTATGATTCCCGCATTTATGCTTATGAGAATGATGTATTATATAGCTATTCGATCCCTGCCTTTTATTACAAAGGATTCCGCTACTATCTCAATTTTAATTATGACCTGACAAAAAAGATCAGTTTTTGGCTTCGCTGGGCCCAAACGATCTACAGAAATCAAAGCACAATAGGGTCAGGTCTTGATGAAATAAAGGGAAACAGGAAAACTGAATTGCGAGCCCAGGCCCGTTGGATTTTTTAGTCATTTGATTGGCAAGGACCCGGCCCCTTATTTTTTTTGCCATGTTTTAAGCATTTGTTAAAAAAAACTTTACCTTGCGGCAGCATTTTCAAACACAAATGTGTCTTTGAAAACGATCCTTACCCCAGAAAATTGACGGTTTTCCCTGACAATCAATGACTTTAAATTTTAAAAATTAACGTTAACATGAGAAAAATCGCATCACTGTTCACGATGCTGATGCTGTTTAGCGCATTAGCATTTGGCCAGAGCCGGACGATTACCGGTACTGTTACCAATGAGAAGGGCGAGCCAGTGCCCGGTGCTACTGTAGTTATCAAAGGCACCAAAACAGGTGTACCTGCTGATAACAATGGTCAATTCCGCATTTTAGCTAAAACAGGCGATGTCCTTTTAGCTACAAGTACGGGAATGGAGTCTGCAGAAGTTACTGTAGGCGCTGCCAGCACAGTCAGCATGACAATGAAAACAATTTCAACCACAGGTACTGAAGTTGTTGTAACAGCTCTTGGCGTATCAAGACAAGCAAAAGAATTAGGATTCTCTACTGCTAAAGTAAAAGCAACAGAGCTGACACAAGCAAAGCCGGTTAACCTGCAAAATGGTTTGACGGGTAAAGTTTCTGGTCTGAACGTTCAGACAGTAAACAATGGCGTGTTTGCTGATACAAGGCTTACTTTAAGAGGTATCCGTTCTTTGACTGGTAATAACCAGCCGATGCTGATATTGGATGGTGTGCCCATTGCATTGGGATACCTTAGCTCTATCAACGCCAATGACATTGTGGATGTGAACATTCTTAAAGGCGCTTCTGCCACTGCTATTTATGGTCCTGATGGTGTAAATGGTGCTCTTGTTGTTACCACTAAAAAAGGAAGCCGTACAAAACCTCAGATCAGCGTTGGTCATACAGTACAGGTAGAAAAAGTATCCTACATGCCGGAATTCCAAACCCAGTTTGGTTCAGGTTCTTCTGTTGATGCTTTCGGTTATGGTGTATATGATCCTATTGAGAACCAGTGCTACGGTGACGAGTTTGATGGCTCAATCCGCCAGATCGGCCGTGATGGTCCGGGTGGTGAAAAATATACTGTTCCTTACTCGGCTTTACCCGACGAGAAAAAGAAATTCTGGAATACAGGTCTTACCAACCAGACCGATCTTTCTTTCTCAACAGGTGATTTTTACCTGAGTGTTCAGAATGTACTGATCCAGGGTATCATGCCTAAAGATGTGAACAGGAGAATTTCTGTGCACATGGCTGCTAATAAAGAATACAACAGGTTCAAAGCTTCTTATAGCCTTAACTATACAAAAGGAAACTATGATGTAACTGCCGGATCCAGCTTTGGTAATGGCCGTGACTTTACTGTCTATTGGAACCTGATCAACACTCCAATGCAAATTCCTATCACAAGGTTTAAAAACTGGAGAACAGATTATTGGGCAAGCCCCGATGGCTATTTTAATGACTATTATTCTAACCCTTATTTCATGGTTGATAATTTCAGAAGCAAGGGAAGAACAGAAGATATTTTTGGAAATTTTGAATTGAACTATAAAGCTACTAACTGGCTTACGCTTACTTACCGTTTAGGTGCTACTGTATCTAACGGAACTGCAAAGAGCACAGCAGGTGCATTGCAATATGGTGCTTTTGCTAAAGCAAGCGGTAAAAATATCGCACAGTCAGGAGACTTGAATGCCCAGGTTGCTGATGCTTCAAGTACATCGAGCCGTATCAACTCTGAATTCTTCGCATCTATCCGCAAAAAATTCGGAGAGTTTGATGTGAATGCTTTAGTAGGCCAGTCTTTCCGTGAGACCAACTCAAAGAATGTAAGCATATCAAGCAACAATCTTGCCTTCCCTACACTTTTCAATGTGATAGGACGTAAAGGGGAGCCTGGTGTTGGTGAAAGCAATTTCAAATCAAGACTGGAGCGTTTCTTTGGTAAAGTTTCAGTTGGTTATAAAGGCTGGGCTTTTCTTGAAGTTACCGGCAGCTATGATATAGACAGCCGTTTGGCTTATTTCTATAACTATGATTTTGATAATATCAACTTCTTCTACCCGGGAGCCAATGCTTCGGTTTTATTATCAGAAGCAATACCTTCTCTGAAGAACAGCAAAATATTATCTTATTTAAAGATCCGTGGTGCTTACTCTAAAACGGGTAACGTAAACCTCGAAACACAGGGTCTTGAAAATACCTATAACCTCGGATTTGGTTTCCCTTATGGAACATTAAGCGGTTATACCTCAAGCAACCTTCTTCGTTTGTCAAAATATACTCCTGAGTTTGTGAAGAGTTCCGAAGTAGGTATTGAGCTTGGATTTTTGAAGAACAGGATCTTCGTAGAAGCTACTTATTATGTTCAGGATAACACAGACCAGATCGTTGACGTACAATATTCTGCTGCTACCGGATTTACCAGTGCAAGATTGAATGCGGCTGCATTTAAAAACCAGGGCGTTGAATTTGATCTGAAACTGACTCCGTTGGTGAAACTGGGTAAAGTAACGATTGATGTAAAAGGAAACTATACTTACCAGGATAATAAAATAACAAAGATCATCGAGGGTGTTGACCAGTTAGGTATTGGTAATGGTAACTATGCAGTAGTAGGCAAGCCTGCATATATTTTCCAGCTTACAGATTATGTAAGGGACGACCAGGGAAGAGTAATAGTAAATACAACTACGGGTCTTCCTACTGTTGACCCGGTTATTAAACCATTTGGAAGAACACAACCAAGGCACCTGTTAGGATTGAACCTGTCAGTTACCTGGAAAGATCTTACTTTCAGTGCGGTGGCTGATTATCGTGGCGGTGCCCAGATCTATACAGGCGGTATCGGTACAGGTATGGATTTCTCAGGTATCTCTAAGAGAAGTGGTCAGAATGCCCGTCAGCCGTTCATCTTCCCGAATTCTTCTTATTGGGATGGTTCAAAATATGTTGACAACACTAATATTTATATGATCAGTGGCGGATACAATTTCTGGTCTCAGTCAGTGAATACTGCAGCTAACACCAACTACCTTGTAAGTGGTGATTTCTGGAAGATCAGGGAGATGAGCCTTTCCTATAATATACCAACAAGATGGTTGGGATTTGCAAAGAATGCGATCAAAGGTGCTTCGTTCACATTGAGCGGAAGAAACCTGTTCATGTTCCTTCCAAGTACAAATGAGTGGACAGATCCTGAATTCTCTAATACATTGGGTAATGCCCAGGGTGTTAGCGGGCTGGATAATACTCCTCCAACAAGGATCTTTGGTGCCAGCTTAAATCTCAACTTTTAACCTAATAAATCAGTTTAGATATGAAACTAAATAAGATTATATATGGTGTTGTCTTCGCAGGGTTGTTGATCACTGCGGGATCAGGCTGCCGGAAAGGTCAGTTCAACATCAATCAGAACATCAACTCCCCGACGGACAGCACCATTACTTATCCTGCAGTGTTGCCGGCGGCCATGAATGCAACCGGTTCTATTATTGCCCGTCAATGGGGTCCTATCGAAAACTGGATGAGCCATTGGGCAAGATCAGGAACATATGCTCCCAATGTAACAGAAGAAACTTACCAGATTACTACAACTTTTGGAAATGGTATCTGGAATGCTTGTTATGATAATGCGTATGATTACCAGATCCTCATTACAAAAGCTGCCCAGGCTGGCGCTACTTTCTATGAAGGTATTGCCCGTATCATGAAAACCATAGATTTTCAGATACTGGTTGACGTTTATGGAGATGTGCCTTATAGCCAGGCGCTGAAAGGCAGTAGTAACCCAACACCTGTTTATGATAAGGGTGATGTTATTTATAAGGATCTGCTGCGCCAGATAGATGCAGGTATGCTCCTCATCAAGAATGCACTTGCTGATGCTCCAAACGCCAATATTGCTACAACGGATATCATGTTCCAGGGCAATAAAACCCTTTGGGCAAAATTTGGAAACACTTTAAAGTTGAGGTTGTTGATCCATGCTTATGCAGTTGGCTCTATTGACAAGGCTGCAGAGATGGCCATCATCAATGCTGAAGGCAGTGGATTTTTAGGGGCTGGTCAAAATGCACAAGTAAACCCGGGGTACAGTGCACTTGACAAACCCAATCCATTCTTTAACCAGTATGTTACCAATACTGACGGAACAACATCTGCCAATAGTGTATATTATAAGGCAAATGAGTGGGGAATTGATTACTATCATTTCACAGAAGATCCCCGTGTAACTTCTACATTGACAGGAGCTGGTACAGGCAACCGCCTCTATTCACCCGGAAACGGGGGCTTAGTAGGGGTGGCTTATGGTTTACCTCCTATTTCTGCCAATGCAGCTGCTGAATTAGCTGGTATCGGACCCGGCCTTACCAAGACCGTTACATCGCCGCAAGCAATACTTACAGCAGCAGAAAGTTTCTTCCTGCAGGCAGAAGCAAGGCAAAGGGGTATTATCACAGGTGGCCCTACAGCTGATGTCTTATTGAATACTGGAATATTAGAGAATTTTATTTACCTGGGTATTCCTGCAGGAACGGCACCAACGGCTGTAGCTAACTATCTTTCTTACAATGCCGGCTACCCGGATGTTGATTATACAACTGCTGCTCCCATCGTTTCTGGTGGCCCTGTGGGTGGTTTGTTTACCATACTTTCCCAAAAGTGGTTTGCTTTAGCGGGTACCAGCACATTGGAAGTTTGGACAGACTGGAGAAGAGTTCCTTATACAGAAGTGGCGACCAATGTTCAGTCCATTCCAGGAGCAGGGGATGCTCCTTCTACTAATTTTGTTTACGGTGATGGTGGGGGTTATCTTGGATCAGGTCTTTCTCAGGGTCCCGGTCCCTTCCGTTCTGTATCGCCACAGATAACTCCGGCAGATAAGATTCCGGTTCGTTATTTGTACCCGCAAACCGAGTATAACTATAATGCAGGCAACGTTCCTGCAGGAATTACACGATATAGTCGTGTATTCTGGGATCTTAATTAACTTTGTCAAAATTAAAAATCAGAAATATGAAAAAAATATTATCAAACTCCCTGTTAATGGCAGCATTGGCCATTGCATTCACAGGATGTCTTAAAGACAAGGGTTTTGATAACCATACCTATGGTATCAATGATCCTGATTCTCAACCTCCCGGTGTTGGATTTCCTAAAGCTGCATCTGCAAAAAATTCGATAGGTGTAGATTTAAGTACCAGTTCGCAAAGCGTAGATGGCCTGGTATATGTGAACCTGGAGTCAGGTAAACCGGCTAGTTCTGATGTACACGTCACCCTTGTATTGGATGATGCGATACGGGTTGCTTATAATAATGCTAATGGAACAAGCATCCTGGCTCTTCCTGCTGCCAATTTTAGTGTTGCGTTGAACTTAACTATACCTGCAGGACAGAGAAATGTGCAAGTGCCGCTTGTTTTGCCAAATACAAGCACTCTTAATCCCAATAACACTTATGGAATTGGTTTAAAGATATCTGCTGTTGACGGTGGATATAAGATCGCTGAGAACCTGAAAAACCTCTTCATTGAAATTGGGCTTAAGAACAAATATGATGGATTGTATAACCTCAAAGGAATTCACAACCGTGCCCCTTATACATTCCCTTTCGATACTGATGTTGAAATGTGGACAACAGGCCCTTCATCTGTAGCAATGTTCTGGCCTGATGGTGGAGATTTTGGTCAGCCTATCGGCGTAGCACCTGGTGTTGCGAATTGGTATGGTAATGCAGTATCTCCTAATTTCCATTTTAATCCTGCAACCAACGAATGCATAAATGTAACCCTCCAGGTTGGAGCTGCTGTTACTCTTGCTATGGTTACACTCGATAATACACCGGATACCAACCCGGATGGCCCGATTTATAACAGGTATGAGCCAGGACCTAAAAAAATGTATTTGACGTTCCAGTACAATGGTAATAATCTTCGCAGGTTCTATGATACATTAACTTATCTGGGACCCAGGTAATATTTCTGATTTTATTTGAAAGGGGTTGTTCTTTAACAACCCCTTTTTTATTTATAATCAGCTTCAGCATTGTTTGTTGTATTTTTGAATAAATAATACCTATATTATGAAAGTCTATTCAAAATTCATGTTGTTATGTATGCTGTCGGTCATAATTACTGTAAATGCAGATAGTCAACAGCTAGGTCACCCCGTCGCAATTACCCAGAATAACGGAGCTTCAGCTATAGTATCAATGGCGCCTGATAGCAGGGCATGGACAGATCCTGCTTTGAATCATAATAAACTGCTTCAGCAGCAACAGGGAGATGGCGGATACAGACTTGTCGGGGCCTATAAAGTGATGGGCAGCCCCTTTCTTTTCGGAGAACATCATAAAGCTGACATGTTTGCTACCGAAGCCAAAGCCTATAATATTTATATCAGCTATAATACGTACAACCAGGAAGTAGAGTTTTATTCAACATCTAATCCGGATAAGCCATTAGTGAAAGAAACGGGTACTGTTGATTCTTTCATCATTCAACAGAATGTGAGCATAGGTATTACCAGTTCATTGAAGTTTGTGTATGGCTCTGTATTGGGCGTAAAGGAAAAATATTATTTCCAGGAAGTTTATAAAGGATCGAACTACAGTCTGTATAAGCGTTATAAATCAGACCTGGGCTATGTTTCGAGTAATTATATACAGGCTGACCTCCGCCAGTTTGATCTTCTGTATGATTATTTTTATAGTGATACTACCAAACCGGGTTTAAAAAAATTAAAAACCAATTTCAGCAGTATCACTAAAGAGTTCAAGGATAAAAAAGATATCAGCCCTGTATTCACGGACGAGGAGTTTACTGCCAACCAGGAAGCAGCTTTGCGTAAGGCATTTGAATACTTAAATCTATAATGAAATTTTATGGCTGACCCAATCGATACACCCAACCAGTTGAATATTGAATTGTCGGAAGATATGGCAGAAGGCAGCTATGCAAACCTTGCCATTATCACTCATTCACATGCTGAATTTGTGATTGATTTTGTGAATGTGATGCCGGGTACACCCAAAAGCAAAGTAAAATCAAGGATCATATTTACTCCCCAGCATGCCAAACGATTCATGAAGGCGCTTATTGAAAACGTTCAGAAATATGAATCGGTGAATGGTAATATCAAGGACCTTGAAGAAATGCAGGTGCCTTTGAATTTTGGAGGGCCGACGGCCCAGGCATAGTTAATAGATAAAAACTAATAGATAATAGTTCATGGCGGATCGAAAATTGCTTATCGGCTTTTCAAGAACTATTATCTGTTAACTTTTAGTTTTTATCTACAAAAGTCCTTCATCCGCAAAACTATAATAGCCATTGTCACTTACAATGATGTGATCAAGTACCGTTATATCAAAGAAACGGGAAGCTTCTTTGATCTTTTTTGTCAGATCCTCATCTGCCCGGCTGGGCTTTAAACTACCGGAAGGATGATTGTGACATAATATAATGCTTACTGCATCTTCTTCGAGGGCTTTTCTCAATATTATTCTTGGATCAGCCACTGTACCGGTAATTCCTCCTTCACTTATTATTTCAAAATGATTGATCTTATTGGCCCGGTTCAGGAATAGGATCGCAAATACCTCCCGGCGATAATCTTTAAGTTTGACCTGGAGATAGTTTGCAATATCACTGCTGTTTGTTACAGCTTCTTTTTGCAGGGCTGCTGAAGCCTGGCGTCTTCTGCCCAATTCGAGGGCAGCAGTAATAGTTATGGCTTTAGCTTCGCCAATACCCTTTATTTTCATCAACTCTTTCACGGATAGCTTCCCCAATTCGATAAGATTATCCTTTCCAAGCTTCAATATTTCCTTAGCAAGGTCAACAGCCGTTTTTTGCCTGGTTCCATTGTGAATAAGTATAGCAAGCAACTCAGAGTTGCTGAGGTTTTCAGCACCTGCCGATAGTAACTTTTCCCTCGGGCGGTCGTCTTTTGACCATTGTTTAATTGAGTACTTGTGCTCTTGCATAAAAACAAATTACCCAATATTTTTAATTCATCAATACCATTTTGTGGTATTGATGTACAGGCAGGCCAAAGCAAGATCCACCCTATTTGAAAAACACTAAAATCCAGTTTGTATGAAAAACAGAAGCTTCACCCCGGTGGGTTCAATGCATCCCGTACTTTTCTTTGTAGGCGTATATGCGGTGGCCCTTTTCTTCTCTATTTTTATTTGTTCTTCACTTTTCTATAGCTGTAATTCCAGTTCTGCATCGCCACTAACGGAAAAAACAGGTCAGCCGGTGGAGAAACAGGCTATCATAGCTACTGCTGTTGCGATGAATCAATAAAATAGTTCCGGTCAATATTTTTCAAACCAGCTTGTGGTGATTGCAGTGAGAGTAATATCTTCGCCGCACATCTTCACATCATGGAATCCGCTAAAATATTCTCAGGTACAGGCTCACAGCAGCTTACCGATCAAATCTGTAAAAGATACGGCACACAGCCGGGTAAAGTAAATATCCAGCGTTTTAGCGACGGCGAGATTAGCCCCATTTTCCTTGAAAGCGTAAGGGGCGATTATATCTTCCTGGTGCAAAGCACATTTGCCCCTGCTGAGAATATGATGGAACTCTTGCTGATGATTGATGCAGCCCGGAGGGCCTCAGCTTATAAGGTCATAGCCGTCATTCCTTATTATGGATATGCCCGACAGGATCGTAAAGACCGGCCAAGAGTGGCAATTGGAAGTAAGTTGGTTGCCAATATGTTAGTTGCAGCCGGAGCAGACAGGGTCATTACGATGGATCTTCATGCCCCCCAGATCCAGGGGTATTTTGACATACCTGTGGATCATTTGGACAGCCATGCGGTTTTTATCCCTTATATAGAAAACCTGAAGCTGGAAAACCTTACCTTTGCGGCCCCCGATGTGGGAGCAACAAACCGCATCAGGGAAATTGCCAGTTATTTCAATGCTGAAATGGTGATATGTGATAAGCACCGTAAAAGAGCTAATGAGATCGCCAGCATGGTGGTGATAGGAGATGTGACAGACAGGGATGTTGTAATTATTGATGACATCTGCGATACTGGCGGCACATTGGCAAAAAGTGCAGGTCTTTTAAAAGAAAAAGGTGCGAGGAGTGTAAGAGCTTTGATCACCCACCCGGTATTGAGCGGAAAGGCATACCAGAACATTGAAAATAGTGTGCTGGAAGAACTGGTGGTTTGTGATACAATACCGGTAAAGCCGGATCTGTGTACGAAAATAAAGGTGCTGAGTGTAGCGGAGCTTTTTGCAGTGGCTATCAGGAATGCATTCGAAAATAAAAGCATCACCAGTTTGTTCATTCACTCGCAAAGAAAAGATGATAGCAAGAGAAACAGGGGAGTCGATAATAAAGAATAAAGAATTAGAAATAACTAATTAAAAAGTAAACAAACAAAACAATAATAACAATGAAAACAATTACAATCGAAGGTAGTCTGAGGACCGGATTCGGGAAAACAGCCACCCGGCAACTCCGCTCTCAGGAACTGGTGCCCGGTGTAATTTATGGCGGCTCGCAGGAGATCAGTTTCCAGGCTCCTGTTTCAGCTTTCAAAAATTTCGTGTACACACCCAGTTTCCAGGTAGCAGAAGTAGTATTGGATGGCAAGACTTACAGAACCATTTTAAAGGATCTCCAGTTTGATAAAGTGGATGATTCATTGATCCATATTGACCTGCTGGAACTGGTAGAAGATAAAAAAATGATCGCTGATATCCCACTGAAGTTTGTTGGCGTTTCTCCCGGTGTAAAAGATGGAGGTAAGCTGCACATTAAAATGAAATCACTGAAAGTAAAAACTTACCCCAAGTATTTGAAAGAGCATATCGAAGTTAGTATTGATAACCTCGAACTGAATGGCAATATCCGGGTAGAAGATGTAAAAATTGATAATTACGAGATATTGAATTCTCCCCGTATTCCTATCGCTTCTGTAACATTGACAAGACAATTGAAGCAGGAAGAAGCTGCTGCCCCGGTTGCCGGTGCTGCTCCTGCTGCCGGCGCAACTGCTGCCGCTGCTCCTGCTGCTGGCGCACCTGCTGCGGACAAGAAAGAAAAGAAATAAATCTTTTATTTATAAAGCAAACCCCGGCAGTATCGTCGGGGTTTTTTGTTTGCTTAATCCGATATTTGACAACCTATTTACGCATGAAATTCTTAATTGTTGGTTTGGGAAATATTGGCGACGAGTATGCTCATACCCGGCATAATATCGGCTTTGATGTGGTGAATGCTTTTGTACAAAAACACGGGGGTATATTCAGCACGGGACGGCTGGCTTACACAGCAGAAGTAAAATGGAAGGGGAAGACATTTATCTGTATTTGTCCAACGACCTATATGAACCTGAGTGGTAAAGCCATGAAATATTGGATGGATAAAGAAAAGATCCCCCTGGAAAGATCATTAGTGATCGTTGATGAAGTAGCATTACCAATAGAGAAACTCCGGCTACGGCCCGGGGGAAGTGCTGCGGGACATAATGGATTAAAAAGTCTTGAAGAAGAGTTAGCAACGCAAGATTATCCCCGGCTACGTTTTGGTATCGGTAATAATTATCCCAAAGGGAAACAGTCAGATTTTGTACTTGGCAAGTGGAAGAAGGAAGAAGAACCCCTTGTAAAAATCAAGATTGAAAAAACAGTAGAAGTAATTGAAACCTTTGCTGTGCAAGGGATTACGGCTGCCATGAACCAGGTAAATAATCAGGTCTTTTCGCTATGAGAAATCAGATTCATTACTTACTTTAGCAGCCCACCTATTCTTCGTGGCTACTGGTTGTCATACCAGTTTTAATATCCAATAGACATATGATGCCTGAATATATGGGATGAACAGTCCATCATGTATCCGATGTATTTATTAAAAACACTCCTGTTTATGAAAATTTTTTGTGTAGGCCGTAATTATGCCGCTCATGCCGCCGAACTCGGCAATGAGATACCTGATGATCCTGTCATTTTTATGAAGCCTAAAAGCGCTATGCTGCAACCGCATACACCTTTCTATTATCCGGAATTCACCAATGAATTGCATTATGAATGTGAGCTGGTATTGCGTATCAGTAAGAACGGGAAATACATCCAGGATAAATTTGCTTCGAAATATTATGATGCAATAACTGCCGGCATAGATTTTACAGCCCGGGATATCCAAAATGAATTAAAGGAAAAAGGATTGCCCTGGGAGAAAGCAAAAGCATGGGACAATTCAGCCGTAATAGGCAAGTGGGTGCCTTTTGCGAATATCAAGAACAAAAAAGATATCAATTTCTGTTTGTATAAGAATAAAGAACTGGTTCAGCAGGGAAATTCAGCCAGCATGGTTCATAGCTTTGATAAGATCGTTGCCTATATCTCCAATTATTTTTCAGTCAATATCGGTGATGTGATCTTTACAGGAACACCGGCGGGTGTTGGAGAAGTGGTGGTGGGAGATGAACTGGAAGCCTTTATTGAAGATGACAGCATGTTTACCCTCGAAGTAAAGTAAGATCAACCCATACTAACTGTAGCAAAGCCGTTCCGACGATCCTGTCGGGATGGCTTTTGTTTTATACCCTGCCGCAGTTGCCCTATTTTTGTTGTTACCAAATGCTTGATATAAATATTTTATTGCGGGCTTACCGCATGATGAGCCAGGTAAAAGCGATGGCGGAAACCTATGAAGCCAATCGTTCTGTCTGTAAATATGTTCATTCCACATCAAGGGGGCATGAGGCGATACAATTGGCGACAGCTTTACAATTACAACCACTGGATTTTGTAAGTCCTTATTACAGGGATGAAAGTTTGATCATGGGTATCGGCTTTACTCCATACGAGCAGATGCTCCAGCTATTGGCCAAAGGCGATGATATTTTTACCGGCGGCAGAGAGTATTACTCTCATCCGAATTATCGTGGCAATGATAAGCCTGTCATGATCCACCAAAGCAGCGCTACAGGGATGCAGGCTATTCCAACAACTGGTCTTGCGCAAGGAGTTCAATATTTGGAAAAACATTTAAAGGACAAATTAAGTAAAGGAACGAAAGGGGAATTGCCAGTAGTGATTTGTTCGTTAGGCGATGCAAGTATAACAGAAGGGGAGGTGAGTGAAGCATTTCAATTTGCTGTATTAAAACAACTCCCCATTATTTATTTGATACAGGATAATAATTGGGGTATTAGTGTATCGGCGGACGAAGCAAGAGCTATGAATGCCTTTGAATTTGCCGCTGGTTTCAAAGGAATGAATCGCATACAGGTAGATGGTAGCGATTTTGAAGCTTCCTATTCTGTAATGAAAGAAGTGGTCGAGTTTGTCCGCCGGGAAAGAAAACCTTATCTCGTTCATGCACAAGTGCCATTGCTTGGACATCATACCAGTGGGGTAAGAAAAGAATTTTATCGCACTGTTGAAGATTGGGCTAAACATCTTCAGCATGATCCCAACCCTAAACTCAGAAAGAAATTATTGGACAGGGGTATGGAGGAAAATGAATTAACGCAAATAGAAAAAGAAGCGGCTGATCTTGTAGCGGTGGATTTTGCAAAAGCAATTGCTGCACCTGAACCTGATCCGGCAAGAGTTTCCGATCATGTATTTGCTCCAACAGCAATAATAAAAGAACAAGGAACGAGAAGCCCGGCTGGGGCAGAAAAAATAATAATGGTTGATGCGGCGCTGTTTGCTATCCGTGAAATAATGGAGAAACACCCGGAGGCTGTTTTGTATGGACAGGATGTTGGCAAACGTTTAGGCGGTGTATTCCGTGAAGCAGCAACATTGGCTGATCAGTTTGGTGAACACAGGGTTTTTAATACGGCTATCCAGGAAGCTTATGTCGTTGGTTCTTGTGTGGGCATGAGTGCTGTCGGATTAAAACCCATTGTTGAAGTACAGTTCGCTGATTATATCTATCCCGGCTTCAATCAGCTGGTAACAGAAGTTTCCAAGAGTTGTTATCTCAGTTGCGGTAAGTTCCCGGTGTCAATGATATTGAGGGTACCGATTGGCGCTTATGGCGGCGGCGGACCTTATCATAGTGGAAGTGTAGAGACAACCGTTCTTTCCATCAAAGGAATTAAAGTGGCGTATCCTTCCAATGCGGCAGATATGAAAGGATTGATGAAAGCAGCCTATTATGATCCAAATCCCGTTGTGATGCTGGAACATAAAGGACTTTACTGGAGTAAAGTGCCCGGAACAGAAGATGCAAAAACACCTGAGCCTTCCAAAGATTATATACTCCCATTTGGTAAAGCCAATATTGTAACGAATGCTTCAACTGATAAAATAGAGAATGGCGAAAGCTGCGTGGTGATCACTTATGGAATGGGAGTGTATTGGGCTAAAGCAGCCGCAAAGAAATTCGACCAGCAGATCGAAGTACTTGACCTGCGGACATTATTCCCTTTAGATGAGGAACTGATCTTTGAAAGAGTAAAAGCACATGGCAAATGTTTGGTGCTGACGGAGGAACAGCAGAACAATTCTTTTGCTGAAGCATTGGCCGGTCGTATTTCCAAAAATTGTTTTCAATACCTCGATACTCCTGTTGAAGTGCTCGGCGCATTGAATTTACCTGCTGTGCCGATGAATATGGGATTGGAGCAGGCCATGTTGCCTGATGCTGTGAAGGTGGCTGCTGTTCTAAGGCAGCTTCTTAATTCTTAATTAATTTTTCAAGTTTAATTTTATCTGCAACTCATCCAACTGCTTTTGATCAATAATTGAAGGGGCATCCAGCATCACATCTCTTCCTGCATTGTTCTTGGGGAATGCAATAAAGTCACGGATGACCTCACTGCCGCCGAGAATTGCACAAAGACGATCGAAGCCAAATGCAATACCGCCATGCGGGGGAGCCCCATATTCAAAAGCCCCGAGTAAGAAACCAAACTTGTGCAGTTGTTCTTCTTTATCCATTCCTAGTGCAGCAAACATTTTTTCCTGCAATTCTCTCTGGAAAATACGGATAGAACCACCGCCCACCTCATTCCCATTTATCACCATATCATACGCATTGGCTTTGATATTGGCATAGGGATGTTTTAAATATTCGGCCGCATTCTCAATAACAGGATCGTTATTGATCATTGTTTCTATCTGTGATGGTTTGGGTGATGTGAAAGGATGATGTCTCGCCACCCAGCGATTCCCTTCTTCATCATATTCAAATAACGGGAAATCGATCACCCAAAGCAATTTAAATTCATCGGCCTTTCTTAGACCCAAACGATCGGCCATTTCCATTCGCAGATCGCTGATGGCTTTTCTTGTTCTTTCTTCTGCTCCGGCAAGGATAAGAACAAGATCACCAGCCTTTGCGCCGGCAGCATCAGCAATGGCTTTTAATTTTTCTTCGCTGAAAAATTTATCAACGCTGCTTTTATACGTTCCGTCTGCATTTACTTTTATAAACACCAAACCTTTCATGCCGACTTGCGGACGTTTTACCCATTCGGTCAATTCATCTGTTTGTTTGCGACTATATTCACTGCAACCGGGCACAGCAATGGCCAATACTGTTTCTGCTTCATCAAATACTTTAAAATTGGCATCATTGACCAATGAGGCATTATCCTGCTTGTCTGTATAAACAGTCGAAGGTTTTTTCAGGTTCAGCACTTTCATGCCGAAGCGAATATCAGGTTTATCATTTCCGTAATTCCACATGGCATCCTCCCATGTCATCCGTTCCAGTTTCTCAGTATAATCTATCCCTTTTACATCTTTGAAAATGGATATTACCATTCCTTCAAACATATTCAATATATCCTCCTGCTCCACAAAAGCCATTTCACAATCTATCTGTGTAAATTCTGGCTGCCTGTCGGCCCGCAGGTCTTCATCTCTGAAACATTTTACTATTTGATAATAACGGTCATAACCGCTTACCATCAACAGTTGTTTGAATGTTTGCGGTGATTGTGGTAATGCATAGAACTGACCCGGGTTCATTCTTGAAGGAACTACAAAATCTCTTGCGCCTTCGGGTGTTGATTTGATGAGGAAAGGAGTTTCAATATCCATAAATCCCTGCTGGTGCAAATAGTTTCTTGCAGCCCGGTTCACTGCATAGCGTATTTCGATATTTTTTTTAACAATATTGCGACGCAGATCCAAAAAACGATACTTCATCCGCAGGTCATCACCACCATCTGTATCATCCTGTATAGTGAAGGGAGGGACAGCCGATTTGTTCAGTATTTTAAAAGAAGTGACAGCGATCTCAATATCTCCTGTTGGAATGTTGGGATTTTTATTGCTGCGTTCATTCACCATTCCGCTTGCCTGCAAAACAAATTCTCTTCCCAATGGATTTTCTTCTAATTGTTTGGTTAGTTCTTCTCCAAATAATAATTGGGTGATGCCATAGCGGTCACGGAGGTCAACAAAAGTGATAGCGCCAAATTTTCGGACGGTTTGCACCCATCCGGCCAGCGTTACTTCCATTCCTTTTTGTCCTGATCTTAATTCGCCACAAGTATGAGTTCTGTACATAAATAATTGAAAAATTGATATATAAGATTGCCAAAAGTATATCTCAAGGTTTTTATCCAATGACTGGAAAGGTGACCAGAAACCCTATACTTTTTTGAGGCTCAAAGATAGCAAGCGAAGACTTATTTTCAGGTTTCTTCTATATTCGTTGTCTAACACCATCATGCCACCGGGAGATACCACTATAATCCTGAAAAGTTTTGACGAATTACCGGATTCGGTCCGCCGTATTGTTGACTCCCTGGCAGGGTTTTCTTTTTATCAGCATCCCGATGAGCAAAGAGGTCCCACTTATCCTTTTCCTGAATGGGCCGTGATCCTCTTTGTATTTGGGATAGGGATCCTTTCTGCTTATTTGTATATCATAAGGCCGGCACAAAAGCAAAAAAGTAAGATCAGCGATCATTATAAGAGAAAAGAACCGGTTGGAAAGTGGGTGCAGGATCATCAATACGATCAATGGCTTGGCAAATACAATCCTTATTACAGCTCCTTGTCGTTACCACTTAAAAAAAGATTTCTTCACCGGACGCAGCAATTTATACAATCAAAAGAATTCAGGTTTCATGCAATGGTAGAGGAGGAGTATATCGTTGTCCTGGTAAGCGCCTCGGCAGTGCAACTCACTTTTGGTTTACAAAATTACCAGATGGATTATTTCGACGTTGTTCATGTGATGCGGAAAGAATATGTGCTGAACATTGATAAGGAAACTTATTATGGCCATGTCAGTAAGAATGGCATTCATATATCATGGAATCGCTTTATGGAAGGATATAGTGATTATACAGATTCGGAGAATGTGGGTTTGCATGAGATGGCACATGCACTTTCTTATGATGTTTATCTCGGTGTTGAAGACCGGCATGACAGTGATCTTAAGAACCGGCTCAATGATTTTGCGGAAGAAGCAAAATCAGTTTTCAGAACGATGCGTCAGAAAGGGGATCGCCTTTTTGATGATTATGCTTTGAGCAATTTTGATGAATTCTGGGCCACATCCATTGAGATCTTCTTTGAAAAGCCTGAAGAGTTCAAGAAAAAATTACCTAACCTTTACCGGCAGATAAGTGAATTGCTGAACCAGGATCCCTTATTAGAAAACAAATTATTGGATCATGGGGTATCTTAAATATAGTCTTGGAAAAGAACAGTGACAGCTTACATGGTTACTTTTCGGTGTCTTCTTATTTCTTTCGGCCGCTGAACTGCATAGTAATATAATAGTATCGCTGCCCCGGTGATAAAAGGTATCATGGCCATGTGTTTTCCTGTTATATTTCCCCATACGATCCCTTCATCAAACTCAAAGAATTCACTGGTCATCCAATACCCGTTAGCAGTGATCCAAAAAACGATCGCCAGGTTATGCATCAACTCTGATACTATACCACGGTTCTTCCAGGCGATCCATATAGCTACAGATAAAGTAGGAACGACCATAGCAATACCCAATTCTTTCCAGATCATGCACCAACTAATATCTTTTAGTAGCCAGAAGACAATATGCAGGTTCTCCATTTTCCGTATGCGGACCGAGATGCTGTAAAGAGTTTCGTTGGATTGGCTCATATGAAAAATAGCGGCAGTTTTATTACCGGCATCATTAAAAATAGTGATTTGATAATATCAGGAGAGATTTCGGGAAAGTATTTTCTGAAAACGATTTACATCAGCATCCGGGTAAATTTGTTTATCATGCACCAGATGATCAACTAATTGACGGGCAAAGAATGGAGCCAACGAACAACCCTTGGTTCCCATTCCGTTTAAAATGCAAATGTTGGGTTGCAAAGGATGAAGACCAACAAAAGGCCTTCTTTCCAATGTGGCGGGACGTAAGGATGCAAAATGACCGGTGACCTCAAATGGTAATTTCAACCACTCTCTTAATAGTGATATTGCTTTTGATCTGAATGCTTCAGTTGGGTCTGCATTGGTAAAATCCCACTCATAAGCCGAGCCTATCCACCAATGACCGGGAGTGGATAATGGTGCCAGCGTAAGCCCTCTTTTATAGATATTGGCAGGGGGCAGATCTTTAATATGCAGCGTCAACGCCTCTCCTTTATTGGGAGCAAAAGGAAGTTTTTCAAACCATGGATTGTTTGCACAGCCGGGGCCATCACAAAAAATGATTTTATCCGCTGTAATGTTTTTGTATTGAATTCCTTTCTTCTTGCGTTCAAGTTCTGAAATAACAAATTCTTCTTCAAGCAATAAGTTTTTTTCAAGAAGCTGTTTGCGCCATGCAGGTAAAATATTTTCAAGATGTGATGTATAAACAGGACTTATTTCTCCAAATCCAAGGTCATAATTGAAATGATCAAGAAAGCGTTTTTCATCAGCAGGAATGCTGACATAGTTTGTTTTTTCATTTACTCTTTCTGTAAAACTCAACCGCATTTGTGCCGAAGGGAAAAAATCGATGATATTTTTTTGCGAGATAGCCCGTATGCCGAGTGAGCGGCCCAGTTCATTATAAGCATTCCATGCAAAAGGCAATAGCTCATTCGCTAACCAAACTGTAGCATGACGACGACCCGTAACAGGATTGATGATACCCGCAGCCACTCTTGAAGGAGCATTGCTGTAATTATTATCAATGACAATAAAACTCTTCCCCTTTTTTTGAAGATAATAGCTGAGCCATGTGCCGCTTATTCCCTGCCCAACGATCAAAAAGTCTGCATGCATCAGCAAATGTAATGTTCAATATTCAACAATCAACAAAACAATGATCAAGTTCGTACCGGACTTGATCATTGAAATATTGAATATTGAGTGTTGAATATTTTCTTTACTCCACCGTAATTCTCACCCCCTCACTATGACTGGTAAACTCCGGAGCATACATGCACTGTATAGTTGTTATTCCATTGCTGAAATTGCCAGCATGGGTAGCAAACAAAGTATATTCAAACACATAAGTTCCTTTTCTCAGGTAACTGAAGAAAAAGTTGGTACTGGCATCTTTGGTGCTTTCATAGTAACCCAGTCCGCCCTGGTATTTATATTGGCTCAGTACGTTAACCGGTTCGAGTGAAGATGCCCGCATATCCTTCATGTGTACATATTCCATATCCCGGTCCACTCTTAACTCTACTCTTACTTTTATTTTATCACCCACTTTAATAACCGTTCCGTCATTCACAGGGGTGATCACTGGCCCGCGGTCTGTATTTTTCTCAACAAAAAGTTTCTTCACCAGTTTCAGTGGAGTAGAAGCCGTGGTTATTTTATCAAGATCTTCAAAATACTGCCAATACACTCCACCCCAACTTACACCCACATTTGCATTCGGAGAAGAAACAGTGACAGCAATATTTCCCATCTGGGGATTCACTTTGTTTCCTTCAATTGTTTTTTTGAAATAACCTGTACCGGCTTCTGTTTTATTTTCTGTTGAACTGATCACAGTTGTTCCGAGTTTCACTTCCACAGCCGGTTCATTGCTCAGCCATTCTGTTCCCTGCAACAACAAAGCATAACAAGCTTCGGCTGTAGCTTTTGTTGTTTTCCAGTTATTGGTTTGTTTATTTTTCAATAGCCATGTACGCAGGTCATCCACTGTTTTTGTATCCTTGCCCACTTCCTGGAAAGTTTCGATCAGCAATGCATGGGTTTCGATCGGTGCTTCGTACCAGAACCAACCACTTCTCAGATCTTTCCAGTACATGCCCAATTCTTCATTGGTAATTGAAGTTTCTTTTAATGACTCCAAAATGGCAGCAGGGGTTTTTGCGTCATTGGTTCTGCTCAAACCAAGGGCTATCATACCCTGCATGTATTTGCTCTGGCCCACCCAATATTGCTGCGCCTGCTTATAATAATAGTTGTATGCTGTCATCGAAGCGGCATCAATTTTATAATCCGGGAAGAAACTTCTCATGTATAAATATTGGATCTGCGTATAACCAATATTATTCTGGTCCAGCTTCACTTTGTATTTAATGAGGTTATCATAATCTTCTTTTATTTTCCTGTCGAGATAAGGAATGGCTGTAGTCAGTATTGCTTTCAGGTTTGCATCTTGCCCGGCAGCCATAGCTTTTAATTTCTTCAAATGACCAATACCTGTTACAATATATTGTGTAATGTAACGATCATCCGGCCCACCACTGAACCATACAAAACCGCCATTGCTGCTTTGCATTTGCTTTAGTTTTTCATAAGAACTATTCAACTGCTGGCTCATTTTGATCATATCAAACAGTAATGCGATATTCTTTTTTTGTTCAGCTTCATTTTTTGCCTGCAATACCCATGGCGTTTCTTCAAGCAATACTGCTTTCAGTTCCTGGTTCTTTTGCAAATTGCTCATCAAAGCGGCTGTATCTTTTATTTTCCATGTTTCAAACACCTGGCGAATGCGGGGTGATGAATTGGCGATAAAAGTCGCCAGCGAATTGGCATAATACCTGTTCCATGTTTGTTCTGCACATTCATAAGGATATTCCATCAGGTAGGGCAGGGCCTGCACCGCATACCAGGCAGGGTTGCTTGTATATTCAAGGGTAATCCCATAATGCTGCAATGTTTCACTGTTACCGCTGTTCAATAATTTTTCAAATGTAAAATTCTTTGTACCGGTTCCTCTCATGGGTAAAGGCATTGTTTCTGTTACCAGCATCCGGTTGGTCAACACCGGCATGGCATTCTCTTCACCATCGCTGTAATTACCGGCTTTGGCGATCACTCTCCACACCAAAGCTTTGTTGAACATATAAGGCACCTCCATCGGGAACTTCACTATTTCACTTTGTTTAGCTGCTACAGTGAAATATTGATTCGGCACCATATTCCTGAACCAGCCATCTACCGGTTCGTTAGTGGTGGCATCCACTAATTGGAATTCCGCAGTGCCCGTCATTTCTTTATCCGTCAGGTTGACGATCTTGGAACTGAATTCCATTTTATCACCTTCTCTTAAAAACCTTGGAGCATTAGGTTGCACCATCAGTTCTTTTTGTGTAACGATCTCTTTGGTGCTGCTGCCAAAGGCTGCATCTTTTGTATGTGCCAGGGCCATGAATTTCCATTTGGTCAATGCTTCGGGCATGGTAAATGAGAATTCAATAGCGCCACTGCTATCTGTTCTCAGGTCAGGGAAGAAGAAAGCTGTTTCATTGAAGTTCTTGCGGATCTTGACGTCACCGGACTGCTGGCCTTGTTTTTGATTACTGCCTTCTCCTTCTTTGTCCAACTGGTCGATCATACCATCACCATCTTTTTTCTCTTCACCTTTTTTAAAAGCTCCTACACCGGCTGTAACTGAAAATTCTTCTGTTTTTGTATCAGCCATAACAGCTCCATCCATTGCCACAGTCGGTTTTGCCATTTTCATTTGCCTTGTGTTACCATAGCCATAATAATAACGGTCATCACCTTCACCATAGTCATTAAAAAGATAATCATATCTCTTATCAACATATTTGCCTTCTTCCTCAGGTAAATAACGTTGACTGGATTCGATCTTTGCAAAATTCTGTGTGCCGATCCAGTTGATACTATTATAAAAAGAAGGCCAGATATAAGGCTGGCTCCAGCTATGATAATAGAACTGGTCTAATGATGCATCATACATACTCGCCAGCATTTCGGCCGCTACTTTTTCTTTTTTATAACCGGTGATCCTGATCTTCCATTTTTCTTCGCTGCCCGGTAGTGTTTTGTCACGGTAGGTAGCATATTCAATAGAAAGCTCTTTGTTGGTCCAGGGCACACTGATGGTTTGATTTAACTGGTAAAAACGATTATGCTTGATGAACATCCAGCTGACACCATAACCGCCACGGTCTGTTTCGGAAGCATTGAATGAAAAATTCTTTTTCTCATCCGAGAATTTCAGAAAATCATAGCTGTTGGTCAAAGACCATCCTTTATCCACTTTATGAACAACAAAAAGATCATTGGCAGAAGTGCCCAATTCTATTTTGGCTGCTTCACCGGGTTCAACAGTTACTTTTTGTACGCCGGTCCATAAATAATCAGGATGATTTAACCGATTGCTTTTATCATCATACAGCTCAATATATTTTACATCTTTTACTTCTTCACCGTTCTTGTCCCTGGTCGTGATCTCTATGATATAGAAGCCGGGAGCAAATTTTTTATTGCGGATGAGCCATTGACCGTTATCTCTTGCCGAATCGCTTGCTTCAAATGTCAATCCCAGTTTTTTCCAGCTTTTATTATCACTTTCATTATCGTATTCATCGTTAGGGAAATTGTTAATGTATTCTTCCTTACTCATTACAAACTGATCAGGTCTTTCCCAAAAACGGCTTCGGATCAATCTTTTTTCCTCTGCCAGGCTGCTGATGGAAACTTTTACAATGGCGGGTTCATATTCGCCATTCATGTTTTGTGTGCGGATATATAATTTGTTCAAACTATCTGCCGGTAAGCTGGCAGCAATGGTTGTTGAAAGCATCAGCGATTTATAACTCACCGACACCATTTGTTCACCACTTCTTGTTTCGCCGTTGATATCTGTAACGTCGGCATAAACAGTATAATCAAATACCGGCTCGAATTTTTTATCAATTTTCAGATCTGGTATCGCTGTAAATTCTACTACAAACTTTCCGTCCTTATCTGTTTTTACTTCTCCGTGTGCGATCTCCATTTCTTCAGCAGGCGGCTGCCACCAGCGCCAGAAGAACCAATCATAAATATATCTTGGCTGCCGAACCACCCGGTATTTCACCATCGCTCCGTCAATATTATTGCCGGCATACGCCTTGGCGATACCTGTCATTTTTATTTTATCATTCACTTTGTATGTTCCTTTGAGAGATTCATATTCAACAAAGAATTTTGGACGTTTGTATTCTTCCACCCTGAAAGCGGCATAGCCGTTATCAGGTCTTGTATAAATATTGAATTGACCATTCATCCCGGTTTGTGGTAACTGGAATTTACCGCTGAATGAGCCATACTCATTTGTTTTTACGCTGATCGTATCTACTTCTTTATAATTAGCATCACGAAGAATGATAGTAGTTGAATAATTTGCTCTGATGCCGCCTCTTTTTTCTTTTTCATTTTTTGATAATACAATTCCTTTGAAGAAAACGGTTTGCCCGGGCCTGTAAATACTCCTGTCTGTAAAAAGAAAAATAGCGTTTGTGGTCTTTGATTCTTCTGCATCTGGGTTGCGGTAATAGTAGTAATCATAGACAAGGTCGTCAAGGAATAGTTTATCTTCATGGTAAGTAACCTCAAGCAGGTAAGAGTAAGCGCTGTAATCATTATTTTCTTTTTTTGGTTTCTCCATTTTGAAAAAACCATTTGCATCAGTTGTGTGAAGTTTTCCTTTTTCCTTTATGTATTTTGATTGCTTGTAATCGTATTTCTGTTCCCACACCTGTACGGATGCCTTAACCAATGGGTGACCAATATCCCTGTTCAATACAAAATAATCATTGACGTTGTTTACATAACTGATAGATGAAACATAGAACAACCGGGCGCCTAAAATATTTTTTTTGCCACCAAAATCTTTTTCATTGGAGGCAAGCAGTATATATTCACCATTTGGCAATGCATCCACTTTTATTTCAACACTGTGTTCCTGCATATCGTTGGTAGCAGGAAGATTTTGTTGCCAGCTTTTCAGCGGTGTTGCTGCTGTCAATGCTGTCCAGTATCCGGCATCATTTTGGCTGGCAAGCTGGTCTTTTAATTTCTGATCCGCTGTGATGATACGGAGATGCAGCGCAGTGAAATTTTTGTACTGCACCAATGTTCTGAACGGCTGCTCCGGCACATTTACTTTTTCAACACTGAATTGAAGTGATTTAAGTTTGATCTGGTTCAAAAGATTGTAACAATTGATCCTTCCTTCTGAAGAATCTTTTTGCGCTACTATTCTTTCACAAATTTCTTTTGCTTTTAACCGGTCAAAACGATGCGTGGTATCGCCATAAGGTTTATAACTATCCGCTTTTTCATTATGATAAGCTGCTAACAAATACCACGCCTGTGCTGCAGCCGGAATGTTCTCATATTTGCGGGCAATTTGAGTGATACTGTTGAAATAAAGTTTATCCTTATCCGGGTGAACAGATTTTTGATTTACAAATGCTATTCGTTGTATGTCGGCATCAATCAGTGCATCCGGGCGGGCATCGTTTAGATGAAATGCGATCAGTTTTTGATAAATCAATAATGCTTTATGATGAAGTGAATGAGTATCTTTTGTAACGAACCTGCTCTTTACAAAATCGGCAGCAGGATCAAATGCATTGGCCTGGTTGATTTCAAAAGCATAAGCCGGCTTTGCAATATCTCTTTCGTCATTTTCAAAATAGTTGAGGGCACGGTGAGCTAACAGATCATATAAGTTAGGACGGAGGTGACGAACATTACCTTTGTTTATGATCGCATCGAAAGGCTCGAGCTTTGTTTGCTGTAATAATCTTTCTTCTTTGATAGACTGGAGATAGAGTTCCGTAATTTTTTTATGGAAGTCTTCTGCATCCCATGTCGCAATATCTTCTTTTTTAAAATTGCCTGTTTTAGTACGATCATAGAGCTGCCAACGATGGTTTTGATAATAATTCCAGTATAGGCTGGCCAATAAGTTCTTTAAAATAGAACTTACCGGCTCTTTACTTGCTGCGATCTCTTTTTCGATCTCATTTATTGAAAGAACTTCATTATCTTCCCTGTTCTCAGCCTGCAGGGTTGACATATAGATCAATGTTTTGATCACCTGTGCATCCTGCTTCTCTTTTTTGGCGAGATCATATAATTTTTTTGTTTCAGTTAGGGCAGACTTGGGCAATCCTTTTTCAGCAAAGGCTTCTATCTTCTTCCATTCCTTTTCATACTTCTTAACAGGAACCTGGCTGCCGGCATTCATGCTAAATAAACCGAGCAGGATAACTATAATGAAGAAAGGCTTAACAACTGGTAACTGCATGTGATAAATTTTGATACAAAGTAATTAATATCAGGCGAGGATAAGATGCCCGGTGAAGTTCATTTTCATAAATCTTTTTATGACCCGGTGTTTGGTAATGTGTATTGCCTATAAATACGTACACTGAAAGCCTTTACTGGCAAGGACTCCGGCATAAAGCTGCAAAACAGGCAGCAATCCTGCAAAGCTCCTTTAACATTTCATTGAACTCATTTTTGGCATGATGGCATGGGTTTGGAAAATGTAATAACGAAAACAAATCAACTAACCGCTTCGATGATGAATCGGGGCACAAAACTAAAAACATGAAAAAATTTTTTACCCTTTTACTAAGCTCACTGTTCTCACTTTCTTTGTTTGCCTTTGATGGTAACCGCCTGAGTGTTTCTGTTATTTCAAAAAAGATGGATCTTAAGATTGAGATAGATGGAAAAAAATATTCCATGCAGGAGGATAACAGTTTTACGCTTCAAAACCTCCGTGAAGGAAATCATTCAGTAAAGATATATAGCGAAAAGATGAAGGGCAAAGGCATTTTCAGATCAGGAAGGAAGCAGGAAGTTATTTTCAACAGTTCGGTTTACCTGAGAAGAGGATTCCACATTGACATTACCGTAAACAGGTTTGGTAAAGTGTTTACTGATGAACGCCGCATTGATGATAATGATAATTGGAATGATGAAGAATATGGATATGACGACGAGGATCAGTTTGATGGCTGGAAGGCAGTTAGCGATGATGAGTTTTATTACATGAAAGAGCAGATTCGTAAAGAATGGTTTGAGACCCAGAGATTGTCAATTGCCAAAGTTTCGATGGAAGGAGAGCATTTTACAGCCAAACAGGTAAAAGAATTGATGTTCCTTTTCACTTTTGAAAGCAACAGGCTGGACATCGCCAAGTTTGCATACCGCATGACGATAGACAAAGAACATTATTACATGCTAAATGATGCCCTGACTTTCAATACCAGTAAAGATGAATTGGCCCGTTTTATCCGTGAATCCCGTTAAGAGCTAGTAGCAAGTAGTATTAGCTAGTAGGAAATACAACCCTGATAAATCAAAAGCCTTCCAGATTCTGGAAGGCTTTCTTATTTATAATGAGACCACCTACTCGCTATTCCCGACTTACTTCTTTATGATCTCAGCCATTTTCTTTCCAATATCGGCCGGGCTATTCACCACATGAATACCACATTCATTCATGATCTTCATTTTAGCAGCAGCCGTATCATCAGCACCGCCAACAATAGCTCCGGCATGACCCATACGGCGACCCGGAGGCGCTGTTTGTCCGGCTATAAAACCAACAACAGGTTTTTTATTGCCGGATTCTTTTATCCAACGGGCAGCTTCGGCTTCCATGCCGCCACCTATTTCACCTATCATTACTATTGCATCGGTGTCTTTATCATTCATAAATAATTCGACTGCTTCTTTGGTAGTAGTGCCAATGATCGGATCACCACCGATACCAACAGCAGTTGAAATGCCTAAACCTGCTTTGGCTACCTGGTCAGCCGCTTCATAAGTCAGCGTTCCTGATTTTGAAACAATACCAATACGACCGGGAATAAATACGAACCCGGGCATGATGCCGACCTTGCATTCGCCAGCTGTGATAACACCCGGACAGTTAGGTCCAACCAGTCTTGTTGTTTTTCCCTGTAAATAATTTTTCACTTTTACCATATCCTGCACAGGAATGCCTTCGGTAATACAGACCACCAGTTTGATGCCGGCTTCGGTTGCTTCCAAGATAGCATCAGCAGCGAATGCAGGAGGAACAAAAATGATACTGGTATCGGCGCCGGTTGTTTTTACACAATCAGCTACTGTATTAAAAACGGGTTTATTCAAATGTGTACTGCCACCTTTGCCGGGAGTAACGCCACCTACCACATTAGTTCCATATTCTATCATTTGTGTGGCATGGAAAGTTCCTTCCGTTCCTGTAAAACCCTGAACTAATATCTTTGAATTTTTATTAACGAGAATGCTCATAGTCTGTTTATAAAGTTGGGCAAAACTAAGGGATTTGGCGGTTTTGACCGTACTCATATTCACAGGGAAAAAAGCCCAATGATCGTCGCTACTCTTCATCAGGAGGGACAAGACTGGGGGCATCTTTATCCAGCATTTCATCCATGTTCCGGTCATCAGAGATCTTACCAGCTTCTTCCAGCATCCGCATGTCTTTGGCATCCTGTAAGAATTCGGAAGCAAAAATAAAATCATTCAGGCGTTGGTTCTTACTGAAGATAATTTCTTTTTTGTTGCCTTCCCACTCTTTATTGCCTTTGTACATGTATAAGATATAATTCCCTATTTCCATCACACTGTTCATATCGTGGGTGTTCACCACGGTAGTAATGTTGTATTCCAATGTGATCTCTTTGATCAGCCGGTCAATTACCAGTGAGGTTTGTGGATCCAGACCTGAATTGGGTTCATCACAAAAAAGATATTTCGGATTCAATACAATGGCACGGGCAATACCCACTCTTTTTTTCATGCCGCCACTCAATTCTGCAGGATATTTTTTATTGGTATCAACAAGATTCACTCTTGCCAATACTTCATTAACCCTGTCTAATTTTTTCTTGTGACTCCAGGTGGTGAACATGCTTAGGGGAAACATTATATTTTGCTCTACGGTAAGACTGTCAAAAAGAGCAGATCCCTGGAATAACATCCCGATCTCTTTTCTTATTTCCGTTTTTTCTTCGTTAGACATGGCAGTAAAATCCTGACCACTATATAATACATGACCGCCATCGGGTTCAAATAATCCTACCATGCATTTCATCAGTACCGTTTTGCCACTGCCGCTGGCGCCAATGATGAGGTTGCACTGCCCGGCTTTCATCACAGCGCTTACATCCTCTATCACTGTTTTGTCGCCAAAAGTTTTCTTTATGTTCTTTACTTCTATCATTGTTTTAACAACAGGGCTGACAGGATATAATCAGCAAATAATATAACGATACAACTTACTACTACAGCTTTGGTGCTGGCTCTGCCAATTTCCAATGCACCGCCTTTTACATAATAACCATAAAATGCAGCAACGCTTGAAATGATAAAAGCAAATACATAAGCTTTGACCAGGGCAAAGAAAACATTGTAGGGAACAAAATATTCAAGCAGCCCTTTGTCATATATGTTTCCTGAAATAATGCCAGCTGAGACACCCGCTATCCGGCCTCCCAGGATACCGAGCACCATGGCGATAACAACGAGCAAAGGGATCATCAATAATGCTGCTATTATTTTGGGAAGAATGAGATATGTTTTTGTGTTGATGCCCATTATTTCCAATGCATCTATTTGTTCACTGACCCGCATATTACCCAATTCACTGGCAATACGGCTGCCGGCAACACCCGCCAGTACGATACATACCAATGTCGGTGCAAATTCAAGTATCACTGTATCTCTTACAATTTGTGCAATGGTAGAACGGGGGATCAGGGGTGTTACCAACTGGTAAGCTGTTTGAATGGTGGATACAGCACCGATAAAAACAGAAATGATCGCTACTATTCCCAATGAGCCGACACCAATTTCTGTACACTGGTGAATGAATTCTTTCCAATACATCCTGCCGTTTTCCGGTTTGGAAAACATCCCTTTGATCATCAGAAGGTAACGGCCTATGTCGGAAAAGATCGTCATTGGGAAGTTTAGAGTTTCGAGTTTACTTGTTTAAAGGTTTAAAAGTTTGATGGTTTAATGGTTAAGAAAACTTCATAATCGTAAGGAGTGTTACAAATTTAAAGAACCTTAAACCATTAAACGTTAAACCCTTAAACTTCCTTATTGGTTTTACGAAAACGTTTCCACCACTTGGATTTTTTTACGATCTCATCCGTGGCGGCTTTACTTTTTATTTGTGCATCCACTACGGCTATCAGTGCCATATTCAAAATACTTCTTACTGAACTCCCTAATTGCAGAATATGCACCGGCTTATTCAGTCCTAATAGAATAGGACCCACCGCATCGGCTGTTTCTAATTCTTTCATCAGGTTATACGCAATATTGCCGGATGCAAGATTCGGGAATATCAATGTGTTCACATCTTTATCCACCAGTTCGCAGAAAGGATAATTCTCTTTCATCAACTCTTTATTGAAAGCAACACTGGCCTGCATTTCTCCATCCACCAGCAGGTTGGGCATTTTTGTTTTGACGATCTTCCTTGCTTCTGCTACCAATCTTGCTTCGGGTGAATTACTGCTGCCGAAATTAGAATAACTCAGCATCGCCACCCGGGGAATGATATTGAAATTGCGAACCTCTTTGGCTACCATCAATGTGATATCAGCCAGTTCTTCTGCTGTAGGATTAAAATTGACCGTAGTATCTGCTAAGAACAACGGGCCTTTTTTAGCCAGCATCAGGTACATGCCCGCAATATTCTTTACACCATCTTCTGTACCGATACACTGCAGTGCAGGCCTTATCGTATCAGGATAGTTTTTTGCAAGACCCGATATCATACAATCCGCATCACCGCATTCCACCATCATACAACCATAATAATTGCGGTCCTTCATCACTTTTTTAGATTCATATGCATTGAAACCTCTTCTTCCTCTTTTGGCGAAAAATATTTCTGCATATTTATTTCTTCTTTCTTCCACTTCATCACTGCGGGGGTCAATGATAGGAATATCTTCCAGGTCAATGCCATTGGAAGCTGCAATATTTTTGATCTTGGTTACATCGCCCAGCAACAAAGGATAGCCAACACCTTCATCATATACGATCTGTGCAGCTTTGAGAATTTTTACATTATCGGCTTCTGCAAAAACGATACGTTTCGGTTCACGGCGGGCTTTGTTACCGATGATCCTCATCACCTGGTTGTCGAGCCCTAATCGTTTATTTAAATTGGTCACATAAGTATCCCAATTCTGAATAGGCTGTTGTGCTACGCCGCTTTCCATCGCAGCTTTGGCAACAGCAGGGGCAACGGTAGCCAGCAATCTTGGATCAAGTGGTTTGGGGATAATATAATTCTCGCCGAAGATGATGTTCTTTTCGCCATAGGCCATGTTCACCATATCCGGTACCGGTGTTTTTGTAAGATCGGCCAAAGCCTTTACTGCAGCCAGTTTCATTGCTTCGTTGATCTGCGTGGCCCTTACATCCAATGCGCCACGAAAGATATAAGGGAAGCCCAATACATTGTTAACCTGGTTAGGATAATCACTGCGGCCCGTCGCCATGATCAGATCTTTTCTTGCTCCGGTTGCGTCTTCCCAGCTTATTTCAGGATCTGGATTGGCCATCGCAAAAACAATCGGGTTCTTTGCCATGCTCTTTACCATTTCCGGTGTTATGCAGTTCCCCTGGCTTAATCCAATGAATACATCGGCATCTTTCATCGCTTCAGCCAATGTCATTTCTTTATCAGCATTGGCATATTCGATCTTTAGTTCATCCAACTCCGTTCTTCCTTTATGCAAAACACCTTTACTGTCGAACATCAAAAAATTCTCATGCTTTGCACCCATCGCTTCATACAAACGGCTGCAGGCAATAGCAGCGGCGCCGGCGCCATTCACTACAAACTTTGCTTTCTCAATTTTTTTCTTTTGAATTTCCAGCGCATTCAATAGGGCTGCGGCGCTGATGATGGCTGTTCCATGCTGGTCATCATGCATCACCGGTATCTTCAGTTGTTCTTTTAATTTCTTTTCAATATAAAAACAACCGGGTGCTTTGATGTCTTCTAAATTGATGCCCCCAAAAGTGGGTTCTAATGCTTTTACGATCTCGACAAATTTTTCCGGGTCTTTTTCATTGATCTCGATATCGAATACATCAATGTCCGCAAAAATTTTGAACAACACACCTTTACCTTCCATCACCGGCTTGCTGGCTTCGGGACCTATATCACCCAGGCCCAATACAGCCGTGCCATTACTGATGACCGCCACTAAATTTCCTTTGGCGGTGTATTTATAAACGTTCTCAACGTTGGCGGCAATTTCCAAACAAGGCGCTGCCACACCGGGGCTATACGCAAGAGAAAGGTCTCTTTGTGTTTTGGCTTCTTTGGTAGGAACAACTTCTATTTTACCTGGTCTTCCTTTGGAGTGATATTCAAGTGCCTGTTGCTTTCGAAGTTCGTTTGACATACATGGTTATTTTAGTTCATCTTACTTCACTGTCCACTCAAACGGGAGGTGCAATGTACGGAATAAAATTTTGAAGAAAATCACTTCTAAATCAGTTAGTTAGTCATGAAAATACCATGTACTATCATAACTGCGGAAGGTTCTTATATGCCAGCCGTCAACACTATAACTTAATTCAAATTCTGAATCTAATGAGTCGTAGGAATAAGCATAGCGGTTTGCCTTTCTGTCTTTATCGATCCGGGAGAGAGTTGAGGGAAAACGATGATTGATCTTTTTGTATTCATATATCCTATGAATAATTCTATTTGCATTTCTTTTTTTGATAGCATGATTGATCCTATATGTGCAACAAGTTTAGTTCTTTCATTAAGAAGAGGAATTATAGGTGTGATAATAAATGATAAAGAAGTAAGGAAGAAGTCTAATGATCGATATTCAACACTCAACACTCAATGCTCAATATTCACAATGTGACGATTTTTTCTTATTCGCCTATAACAATCAGCACAATCTTGAAATAGCATATTACTACTAACTGTCAGTTACTGGCTGATTTTCCGGATCGCTTCCGTGAACTTGAATTAGAGGATTTTGGTCGCAGGCAAAATCATAATAATGAGGCCTTCCGCTTAACTGGATCATAAATTGGTCTATATATCCTCTGAAATCATTAAAATCTGCATGACCGCCTACCGTAAAACGGATACCGCCACCAGCATTAAGATCATTCGTCGTGTTAATAATCCTCAAGTTATTGAATCCTGGCATTGCCAGTAACGTTGGTAATTGGAAAAATGCTGGTAAGCCAGGCGGAGCCGGATATTGTGGTGTGACTTGAAAATACTGCCACCAACCATGCCTCGCATTCCAATTCTGCCAAACACTTTGCAGAACACCGGGTATGGTGCTATTGTACTCATGTTGAATCGTTGGGTCATAAAGAATGTTGAATTCAGCTACATCATCACCATTAATATCTACCTGAAATGCAAGGTTTGGAGCTGATTGATTGATATTCGAAACAATAAATGTGTTATAGTGTAGCCTAGCTATTTCAGCTAACCTAACGCCATGGAATTTCGTATTTCTGAGACGAACCCTCCTAAGGGTGGAATCTGCAGAAGTTGGAAGGGATAATTGTACTGCCCCTCGTTTTGAGAGCGGACTGGCCGGATTGAATGGCGGGCATTTAATAGCGACATTTTCTGTAGCATGGATTACTGTGGTAATACCTGAAGTTATATTAACTTGGTCTTTGACCCAGCCTAGATTTTCAAAATTAGATTTGTTTACTATCATTATTTACTTTTTTAGCAGATTCAATTTATGGAGCCACTTAGGTGACGCTTTTCAAATGTAGTATAATTGAAGCTCTAAAATTTCTGAACCAGCCACCTAAATAGTTTTTACTGAAAATTTACCCCGCCCCCCAGCCACGCCATCATCCCCATCCCAATTTCAATAGCGGATTCATCAATATTAAAAACAGGAGTATGTACACCGGCAGTTATGCCTTTTGACTTATTCATTGTTCCCAAACGATAAAAACAGGCTGGTATTTGCTGCGCATAATAACCAAAATCTTCTGCACCCATACGGAGCTCGGTCTCACTTACATTTTCATCACCCATATATTCTTTGGCTTTACTCATGGCATCGGCAGTTAGCTTTTCATTATTCATTACACAGGGATAACCTACATCAATATGAATATCCAACTCACCACCCATCGAATGAACAAGCTCAGTTGAAGTTTTTTTAATGAGTTCATGTGCTTTAAAGCGCCATGTCTCATCCATGGCCCTGAATGTTCCCATCAGTTTCACTTCATTGGGAATAACATTGGTCGTATTACCAGCATTGAATGAGGTAATAGAAAGCACAGAAGGATTGAATGGATTATTATTCCGGCTGATGAGTTGCTGCAATGCAATTACCAAATGCGAACTGATCAGGATCGGATCAATAGTCAGATGCGGAGAAGCAGCATGGCCACCTTTTCCTTTTACAGTAAAATACAATTCATCAGCGCTGGCCATTACTTTACCCCCACGAAAACTCAGTTGGCCAACTTCTAAAATTGTATTGACATGTAAGGCAAGAATAGCCTGTGGTTTTGGATCTTCCAGTACACCATCTTTTATCATCAGCGAAGCGCCGCCGGGATTTTTTTCTTCACCGGGTTGAAAGATCAGCTTTATTGTTCCTTCCCATTCATTTTTTAATTCATTCAAAATTTTTGCAGCGCCAAGTAAACAAGTGGTATGTACATCATGCCCGCAGGCATGCATCACACCTTCATTCTTTGACTTATAAGCGACATCATTTTCTTCTTTGATTGGTAATGCATCCATGTCGGCACGGAGGGCAATAATTCTTTTACCCGGGTTCTTCCCTTTGATCAATCCAACAACACCGGTAGTAGCTTTTACTTCAAATGGAATTCCGAATGATGTGAGTTTGCTTTGGACGAATTTCGATGTTTCAAATTCCTGGTAACTTAATTCAGGATGTGCATGTAAATGATGGCGGACCTCAATGAATTCAGGGGCATATTGTTTCGCCAGCGCTTTGATCGTTGATTGCATCCGGCAAAAATAAGATTTAAGGGTCTATATCATCATCTTCATCATCAAGACCTTTATCTGATTTTACTTCAATGATATCTGGTATTACAAAAACACCTTTGGGAAAATAGGTACTCATTCTTTTCTGGTAGGCTTCTGCATCTTTGCGGTCTTTGAAATTACCGGCTTTTACACGGAAATAGGGAGATTGATACCAGAGATAAGCTTTTAGTTCACGGAAATAGGTATAGACTTTTGTTTTGGCAGCCAAAGCTTCTTCCCGGTTATTGGTACTGATGATCATCAGGCGAAAACCTTTGTCTGTTTTTCTTCCTTCACGGGTCGAAACCTCATTGATCGTAGCCTGTTTTTTTACCAACTGGTCAAGACGGGCATCTTTATGTACGATAACAGTATTGCTGTCCGGCAATGCCGCTGTTGTATCAACCTGGGCAAAAGATTGGATGCTGAATAAAAAAGCAATAATTAGTAAAATGAATTTCATGTGTCGCATAAGGTCAAAAATCTTACCAATTTTTAGTTTAAAGTTTAATAGTTTAATGTTTAAGGTTGTTTTAGCTTGAAGTTCGTAATCTGTATTGAAATTTCCAGTGAATGAACTTTAAACTATTAAACATGGACCTTAAACTCTTAATATCCTCCTCCCGCACTGGCAATATTCTCTATCGGGTGCCAGGTAGTTTTTATTTCCTGGCAATCCATGATAAAATAAGGGGACTGGCCTTCACCGGTTTCCCATTTCACTTTATCGTAGAAAAAAATACGTTTCAAATTTTGCGCTGACTTTTCCCTCATCATTTTCTGTACCTCAGAATTATTTTCACAATAAATGGTTGCATTCACATCCATATGATCTACAAACCAACTGGCTAACTCTGATGGTTTGCCTGTTAAAATATTAACAACAGCTCCCGGCAGGTCGGAGGAGTTCAATACTTCAGCAAAAGTAACGGAGCAAAGCGGTTTTGTTTCTGAAGCGAGAACAACACAGGTATTACCGCCGGCAATGACCGGTGCAATAACAGAGACCAATCCAAGCAATGAATCATTTTGCGGAGCAATGATAGCTACCACACCCATTGGTTCGGGAACAGAAAAATTAAAATGAGAACTGGCAACAGGATTTACAGAGCTGAATAATTGCTGGAACTTATCACACCATCCTGCATAATAGATCAAACGGTCGATAGCCAGGTTCACTTCTTTTTCAGCTTTTGCTTTTGAAGCATCCTGCTGCATCAATTCATCGATGAACTGTGCTTTTCTTCCTTCCAGCATCTCGGCCATGCGGTAAAGGATTTGAGAACGGTTGAATGCGGCCCTGCCACTCCAGCCGCTTACTGCGCCTCTTGCTGCAACCACAGCGTCACGGAAATCTTTTCTTGAACTTAAGCAAACATTCGCCAGTTTTTTCCCGGCCGCATTGGTTGGAATATAATAACGGCCAGATTCCGTTCTCGGGAATTGCCCGCCGATATAAATTTTATAGGTCTTCAATACTTCCAGCCGACCGGACAATTTCTTTTTTTCCAAACCATTTTCACTGATGCTGAGTGAAGACTTTTTGATCGATGTTTTTTCCATAAACTTTCTTATTTCTGATTTCTTATTCCTTATTTTTCATTTTCTAAACAACATTCACATATGCAGAAAGCCCATGCAATCCGCCTTCTCTTCCAAATCCACTTTCTTTATAGCCACCAAAGGGAGAGGAAGGATCGAACTTGTTGAATGTATTGGCCCATACCACACCGGCTCTCATTCGTCGGGTCATGTTGAATATCTTCGAACCTTTATCCGTCCACACACCAGCGCTTAATCCATACGGACTGTTATTTGCTTTCTCGATCACTTCATCATCTGTTCTGAAAGTAAGTACTGATAATACTGGTCCGAAAATTTCTTCCTGTGCTATACGATTGCTTTGTGCGACATTAGTGAACATTGTTGGCCTGCACCAAAAACCTTTATTCGGAACAGGGCAGGAGCTTTGATACATTTCAGCGCCTTCTTTTTTACCGATGTCCAAATATTTATGGATCGTTTCCAATTGACCTTTTGAATTGATAGCGCCGATATCGGTATTCTTATCCAATGGGTCGCCAACGATCAGCGATTCCAAACGATCTTTTAATTTTCTTATTACTTCTTTGGCAACCGACTCCTGCACATATAATCTTGAGCCGGCACAACAAACATGTCCCTGGTTAAAATAAATTCCATTGATCACCCCTTCCACAGCCTGGTCGATCGGGGCATCTTCGAAAATGATATTAGCAGCTTTACCGCCCAATTCTAATGTTGCTTTTTTATTCGTTCCGGCAATAGCTCTTTGAATAATTTTTCCAACATCTGTTGAACCGGTAAAAGCAATTTTATTGATGTCAGGATGATTAACGATAGCAGCACCTGTTGCCCCTGCGCCGGTAATGATATTTACAACTCCCGGTGGCAGACCTGATTCCTGGATAATTTCTGCAAGCTTCAATGCAGTGAGTGAAGTTGTCTCAGCCGGTTTTAATACAACGGTATTACCAGTTGCAATGGCCGGTGCAATTTTCCATGCCGCCATTAATAAAGGAAAATTCCAGGGAATGATCTGTCCCGCAACACCCAATGGTTCTGTAGTCCTGTTAGGAAAAGCATATTCCAGTTTATCAGCCCAGCCTGCATAATAAAAGAAATGATTGGCAGCTGTGGGCACATCAAAGTCGCGGCTCTCTCTTATTGGTTTACCACCATCCAATGATTCAATGATCGCCAGTTCCCTTGCTTTTTCCTGTATCATCCTTGCAATTCGGAAAATATATTTGGCTCTTTCTTTGGCCGGCATCTTCTTCCAAACTTTTTCATAGGCCGCCCTGGCCGCCTTCACGGCTTTATCAACATCGGCTGTACTTGCTTCAGCTATTTCAGATAATTTTTCTTCCGTAGCCGGGTTGATCGTATCAAAATATTTATTGCCGGAAGGTTTTTGCCATTCACCATTGATAAAAAGATCGTACTGCTTATTGATCGTAGCAGCGCTTTTACTTTCCGGTGCCGGTGCATAGCTCCACGATGTATCAAATTTTAATTTGATCGTATTACTCTTTGCTATTTTCTTTTTTGTAGCCATAATTTTTTATTTAACCAGCGACATTAACACGGATCATCACCTGTTGCGTCGCACTCTTCATCGTTCTGTAATTCTATTCAACAATAATGTCACCCCTACGGGGTTCTATTCAACATCCTCTTCATACATTCCCCGGATTTCATCCGGGGCTACCAATATTTCGCCCCTACGGGGCTATAAAAATTTCGTTCACCTTTCTATAATTTCTATTGATATCCTAACATATCACCATTGCCATCCATAATCACATTCATTATGTATTCGTCGTCTTCATAATGACGATTATGTCTATTTGAATATCTTAAAAAATCTGCCCAATCAGTATCTGCCATTTCTTTCTCCCTTTCTTTTTCTTCTTCCTCTCTAACCATTCTTTCCCAATAGTATTCCCCATTTGGTTCAATTGGAGGAGGAACTAATTTATGTTTTTCATGAAATTTGTTCCAAGCTTCTGATGGCTTATAAAATGAACTATCCATTTTCATCTCTTTTATTATAAAAATGTTGAACCCCTACGGCGTTCGGGTAACATTCTCTCTTTTTTATCTACCAACATTTTACCCCTACGGGGTAATAGATCTTTTTAATTTTCGGGTTCTAAAGCCCCTCCTTCGGAGGGGTTTGGGGAGGCCTAATCCACACTAAAATAATTCGCCGCCTGGTAGCTTCCTGTTTTCTCTTTCACCATTTGCATTAATACATCATTGGCCAAACTGCTGGCGCCGAAACGGAACCATTCATTACTCAGCCAATCTTCTCCCAACACTTCTTTTACCATAACCAAATAATGCAAAGCCAGTTTTGATTTGGAGATACCACCAGCCGGTTTCATCCCGATCATCTTTCCTGTCTTATAATAAAAATCTCTTATCGCTTCCAGCATCACCAATGTTACAGGCATTGTTGCCGCCGGTTGAATTTTTCCTGTTGATGTTTTAATGAAATCAGCGCCGGCATGCATGGCAATATCACTGGCCCGTCTTACTTTATCAAATGTGCCCAATTCACCTGTTTCCAATATCACTTTCAATCTTGCATCACCACATGCTTCTTTAATAGCTGCTATCTCATCAAAAACAAAATTGTATTCACCCGCATGGAATTTTCCCCGGCTGATCACCATGTCAATTTCATCAGCGCCTTCACTCACAGCAAATTTTGTATCCCGGATCTTTACATCTTTCGGCGCCTGTCCGCTGGGAAATGCAGTGGATACCGATGCTACTTTTATTCCCGAATCACCCAATGCTTTTTTGGCTACTTTCACCATCGAAGGATATACACAAACTGCTGCTACGGTTGGAACACCCGGCAATGCATCATGCGGATGCATGGCTTTATAGCAAAGCTGTTTTACTTTACCATCGGTATCCTTTCCTTCAAGGGTAGTCAGGTCGATCATATTCAGCACCAGCTTCAGACCATTCATCTTCGATTCTTTCTTAATGCTTCTTTTGGTAAAACGGGATGCTCTTTCTTCTACACCTACCTGGTCGATCCTTGGAGAAAGGGAAAAGTCGGGGAGAGTAACTATTGATTTTAGCCCGGGCATAAAGGTTTAAAATTTAAAAGTTTAAGGGTTTAAAGTTTAAGGGTTTCTATAGGTCAGTGTTCTCAACTTTTAAACCATTAAACCTTTAAACTCTTGAACTCCTTTTAGTGGATTTCAAAGATAACCAAAGTTCCGTAGTGTGCTTAGGTCTGAAATGTTTCCCACCAAGCCACAAAGGAAATCTTTGGATTTAAAGATTTTGTGTACTTCGTGGCCTTTGTGGGAAAGAATTATCCCTTCTTTTTCGTCTTAGGAAGGCCTTTTATCATATTCTTAGTCATTGTAAACCGGATTGTTTTAAATTCGGCTTGTATAAAACCACACTAACATGCGAAAAAACCGACTCTGGCTACCGGCAATTCTATCTTTATTTTTTTCATTTCAATTAATTGCCCAGCCTACCTTCCCCGAGAATGGGGTAGCCGATCCGCGTCACGGCCATTATGCTTTCACGAATGCAACAATTGTAAAAGATGCGGCTAACACAATCGCCAATGCAACGATGATCATCAAAGATGGCAGGATCATATCGGTGGGTGCAGGACTTGCTGTTCCTGCAGGAGCTGTTGAAATAGATTGTAAAGGCAAATACATCTATCCTTCTTTTATTGATATCTATACTGATTATGGTACACCGCAACGTCAGCAAACCGGCGGTGGCGGCGGATTTAATTTTGCGCAGCAACCACAATTGGAAACTGCCATAAAAGGACCTTATGGTTGGAACCAGGCGATTAAATCCGATGTGGATGTCTATAAAGTTTTTGGTGTGAATGATGTAGTAGCCAAACCTCTCCGTGAAGCTGGTTTTGGTACAGTATTAACCCATGTGAAAGATGGTGTAGCAAGAGGAACCGGCGCCGTTGTTACACTGGCCAATGAGAAAGAAAATCTTGTTATTCTTAAGGAAAAAGCATCGGCACATTATTCTTTTAATAAGGGGACATCAGGACAAGCTTATCCAGGTTCAATGATGGGATATATTGCTTTGCTGCGCCAAACCTATTTAGATGCTGCATGGTATAAGAACAAACCATATATGGAAGGTTTTAATGTAAGCCTGCAATCATGGAATGATAACCAGGGCCTGCCGCAAATATTTGAAGCTAATGATAAATGGAATGATCTGCGGGCAGATAAAATAGGAGATGAGTTCGGTGTTCAGTATATCATTAAAGCAGGACAAAATGAATACCAGCGTATCAAAGAAATAAAAGCAACCAATGCTACTTATATTCTTCCATTGAATTATCCGCAAGCAATGGATGTGGAAGATCCGGCCGATGCAAGATTTGTTTCGGTAGAAGATATGAAGCATTGGGAAATGGCGCCGTCCAATGCTGCGGCTTTTGAAAAGAATGGAGTTCCGTTCTGTATCACCACTTCTGACCTCAGGGCTGTCAATACATTCTGGTCAAGCCTTCGCAAAGCCATGGAATATGGGTTAAGTGAATCCAAAGCCATGGAAGCGTTGACAAAAACTCCCGCGATGATATTGGGTATCTATGATAAAGTGGGAAGTCTTGAAGCCGGCAAGATGGCCAATTTCTTAATTACAAATGGCCCCATCTTCAGTGAGAAAACAAATATCCTGTATAATTATGTGCAGGGAATTAAATACGGAGTAAAGTCTGAGGATAATATTGCCGGCACTTATAATCTTACTGTCAATACAGTTGCCGGCGCTGAAAAATACACATTGGAGGTAAAGAGCAGCAGTTCACTTTCCATGTATGCAAAGGATACTATGAACAACAGGTTCAGTTTTGATGGCAAACAAATAAAACTGAGCTATGCTCCCATGCAAAGAAGACAAAGACCTGCTCCCGGCGATACTACACAAAGAAGACCCGGCGGGGGTTTTCCGGGCATGGGTGGCGCACAAACACAAACATTGCCTGCAACAGCAACAAGACTCAGTGGTATGAGCAATGGCACCGAATGGAATGGTACCGGTGTTGATTCATCAGGAAATGCTCTTACATGGACAGCTGTATTTATAAAAGCGGCTGAAGTAAAAACAGATACTGTAAAGAAAAAAGATATACCTGCAATGGGCAAGGTCACTTATCCTTTCCTTCCATTTGGATGGGATGAAGAGCATCAGCCAAAACAGGAAACGATCTTGATCAAGAATGCGACCGTTTGGACCAATGAAAAAGAAGGAGTGCTTCAAAATACAGATGTAGTGTTGAAGAATGGAAAGATCACTGCTATCGGTAAGAACTTGAATGAAGCCGGTGCAAGAACAATTGACGGAACGGGCAAACATGTTACTGCAGGCATCATTGATGAACATTCTCATATTGCTGCAGCTTCTATCAATGAAGGAGCACAATCGGTGACATCAGAAGTAAGGATCGGTGATAATATCAATCCTGATGATATAAATATCTATCGCCAGTTAAGTGGTGGTGTTACTTCATCCCATATACTGCATGGATCTGCTAATGTGATCGGAGGACAAACACAACTGTTGAAACTTCGTTGGGGTGCCAATGCCGAAGACATGAAGTTTAAGGGATGGCCCGGGCAGATAAAATTTGCATTGGGAGAAAATGTGAAGCGTTCCAACTTTAATATCCAGGGCGGTAATAACCGTTATCCCGATACAAGAATGGGAGTGGAGCAGGTATTGGTAGATGCGTTTACAAGAGCCAGGGATTATAAAAAGCAATGGTCAGATTATAATGCTGAAAAGGATAAATTGACAAAAGAGAAAAAACCATTGACAGGTTTAATTCCTCCCCGCCGTGACCTGGAGCTGGAAGCACTGGTTGAGATACTGGAGAATAAAAGATTCATCACTTGTCACTCCTATGTACAAAGTGAGATCACAGGTTTGATCGAAGTGGCGGAGCAAATGGGTTTTAAAGTAAATACATTCACCCACATTTTGGAAGGATATAAAGTAGCTGACAGGATGCTCAAACATGGTTCCAATGCCTCAACTTTCTCTGATTGGTGGGCTTATAAAGTAGAAGTGGAAGATGCGATCCCGTATAATGCAGCCATCATGCACAAAGTTGGTTTGAATGTGGCGATCAATTCGGATGATGCAGAAATGGCAAGACGCCTGAACCAGGAAGCTGCAAAGACAATTAAGTACGGCGGATTGACACAAGAGGAAGCATTGAAATTGGTAACATTGAATCCTGCTAAAATGCTGAAAGTGGATGACAAAGTAGGAAGTATAAAAGTGGGTAAAGATGCTGATGTGGTGGTTTGGTCAGACAATCCATTGAGTATTTATGCAAAATCATTGTACACCATTGTAGATGGCACTGTTTATTTTGACAGGCAAAAAGATGAGCAGCTGCAAAAAGAAGTGGATGCAGAAAGAGCAAGGCTGGTGAAAAAATTAAATGGAGAAAAAAGAAGTGGTGCACCAACGATCCCTGCAATACCTTCTTATCAAATAATGCATAGCTGTAGCGACCATGGACATAGCCATGGATTGCTGGTAATTGATTCAGATAATCTTGATAACAATTAAAATCTGGTATAATGAAAAAAATATTTTTAGCACTCACATTCAGCGGATCGGTTTTGTTTGCGGCAGCGCAGGCAAATGTTTTACCTGCTGAAAAACAAAAGACACCTATCGTTATTACCAATGCCACTATTCACAAAGGCAATGGTGAAGTGGTAGAGAATGCATCTATTGTAATTGTAGATGGCAAGATCAAAGAGATTGGTACCAATGTTTCTGTTCCTGCCGGTTCGGAAATGGTAGATGCAAAAGGTAAACATGTTTACCCGGGTATTATTCTCCCTGCAAGTTCTCTTGGTCTGACAGAAATAAGTGCTGTAAGAGCAACGAATGATGTGAGGGAGATCGGTGACATGAATCCTAATGTCCGTTCTATTGTTGCGTACAATACAGATTCAAAAGTGATCAATACACTTCGTTCAAATGGGATCGTTGCGGCTAATATCGTTCCGCAGGGAAGTTTTTTGGCCGGTTCTTCTTCAGTTGTGCAATTAGATGCATGGACATGGACCGATGCTGCATTAAAAACAGATGCCGGTATGCATTTATATATGCCCAGTATGCTGGCCCGTCCGGGTGGTGGTCGGTTTGGCGGTGGCGGCGGACCCGGTGGCCCGAATGCAACTCCACAAACAGATCCTGTAAAAGAAGCGATCGAGAAATTAGAAACACTAAAAGCATTTTTCCGTGAGGCAAAAGCATATAATGCTACTTCTACCCATGACGAGACCAACCTGAAGTATGAAGCCACTAAAAATCTCTTCAATAAGACACAGAAATTATATGTGCACGGCAATACAGTAAAACAAATGCTGGCTGCGCTGGATTTCGTAAAAGAGTTTGGCTTTGATGTGGTGATCGTTGGTGGCAGTGAAAGCTGGCAGATACCCGATCTTTTAAAACAGCATAATGTTTCAGTGATATTACAACAGATGCATAGCTTGCCGACAACCACTGATGACGATGTTGATCAGCCTTACAAAGCCGCCGCTGCTTTACAAAAAGCAGGAGTAACATTTGCTATCTCTGATGATGATCCACAAACCCGTGGCCGCAATATTGCCTTCAATGCCGGTACTGCTGTCGCTTATGGTCTTTCAAAAGAAGAAGCCCTGGCTGCCATTACATTGAATGTAGCCAAGATCATGGGAGTGGCTGATAAAACAGGAAGCCTCGAAGTAGGTAAAGATGCCAATATCATTATCAGCACTGGTGACATTCTCGATATGGCTACCAATGATGTGACGGATGCATTTATCCAGGGAAGAAAAATAAACCTGGACGACAAGCAAAAACAACTGAACAGCCGCTACGAAGAAAAATACCAGATAAAAGAAAAAGGAAAGAAAGGATTTTAGAAAATAAAGAATAAGAAGTGAATAATAAGGGATCAGGAAGTCAAACTACTTCCTGATTTTTTTTTATTCTTTTTTCCTGGCTACTTATTTCCATGGTGATGACCGTTATCATCAATATCGATCTGCTCACCACAATTAGGACAGCGATGAGTTTTTCTTACTCTTTCCGCCCTGAATTCATCAATAAAACCGGCAGTAATGATACCTGCCGGCAAAGCAAAGAAGGCAATGCCTGTCAGCATGATCACACTGGCCAGGCCTTTTCCAAGATTGGTAATGGGATACATATCGCCATAGCCGGTAGTGGTTAGCGTTACTACCGACCACCAGATGGTGCGGGGAATGCTGGTGAAGAGGCTATGATCAAGACCGGGAGCAGGATGACGATGTTCGGCAAAATAAATGATACAGGAAGAAATGATTATAAGAAAGCCAGCCAGTATAAAAGCTACGATCAGCTCCTTATATCTTTTTCTGAAAACATTGGCGATCATTTGTGCCGGCTTGGTATAGGCTGTCAAACGGAAAAGCCGGAGAACCCGTAGCAGGCGAAGCATCCGCAGATCAACATCTACTAATGGCAAGAACAAGTGAATATAAAAAGGAAGGATAGCAACCAGGTCGATCAACCCACCCCATGATACCATGTACTTAAGCCTTCCCCAAACTGAATGTTTATATTTCTCTTCATGGTTACTGCTCCATACCCGCAGCACATATTCAACAGTAAAAATGATAACTGAAATTACATCGAAGGAATAAAAAATATCCCCGTATTGGAGGTAAAGGGATCGTACTGTTTCCAGCATCACCACTATCACATTCAGGATGATCAGGCTGATGATGAAGACATTGATGATCTTATCCCAGTGTTTATCGCCTACGATCTCCGGGTGCAGCAGGCCATGAACTCTTTGTTTGGTCTTGCGGTACATGCAACAGTTAGTTTGACTGTTCTAAGGTAAAGAATGTTACGGGCAAAAAAGAACCCCGATGCTTAGAATCGGGGTTTAGCTAAATAAGTTATTTCATTTACTTACTGGGGCATCATTGCTTTTGCAGCATCAGCCCATTTCTGTGACAATGCGGTCATGTAATCAGAGAATTTTTTTGCATCGTCGGGGTTGGCTGCTAATTTTTGTCCAATTGACATAGACTTGCCTGCCCACTCCTGGTATTTACCTGCAAGCTCTGCCACTTTCGTCATATCTTTTCCCTTGTAAGCATCAAGATAGCTGTTTACAAATGCAGTATAGTCATTTACATAAGCCTGCACTTCTGCATCAGCAAAGGTTGGAACGCCTTCAGGAGTTGAAGTAGTAGTTGTTGTTGTGGTGGTCGTAGTGGTAGTGGTAGCGGTAGTATCGCCCTCTTTTTTGTCGCCTTTTTTCTTGTTGTTGCAGGCAACCATTACACCGGCAACGGCCAGTACTAATAATACTTTTTTCATGTTTTTTGGTTTTGGAGTTTTAAAGTTGAGAGGCAAACGTAGCGATATTTTCTTATATAGGGACTACCAGTTAGTGGTAGTTTACCCACAGGGTTAAGGTACTGGCAGGGAACAGGTTGACAGATCAGTATGAGGTTGATAGACCTGGGCCTGCTGCTAAGCACCGTTAAAAACCCCTCCCCAAAAAGCTATAATCCCTTTTTTTGTTTTGTTTGGATTGCTCAACTTCGGAGAAGAATACCATTAACCTTAAACCTTATTCTATTATTTCAATTCTTTTTCGTTTTTAAGCCTTAACAGACACATGGATTTGGTTGTTAACAAAAAGCCCCCGCTTATAGCGGGGGCTTTGATATTTTTTTATCCTGAGCCTGTGACGAAGGATGATGCCCTTCGTCAGGCTCAGGGCTTATTCTTCCTTCCCGTGACAGTTCTTATACTTCTTCCCGCTACCACAGGGGCAAGGATCATTCCGCCCGATCTTGGGAGCCACTTTAATGGGCTCTTGTTTTACCGCAACATCACCTGCACCACCGGGTTCAAACTTATCTCTTTCATTGGCCGCATAATCTTCACCGGCACGGTCAACCTCTTCTTTATTGGCCCGCATTTTTGAGTAATCGGTTTTTTGCTGGCGGCCTTCTTTGAGCGGTGCATTTTCCTGCTGCACCGGAATGGAAGCATGCGTAAGGAAGGAGACAATATTCTTATTCACCTCACCATTCATATTTTCAAATAATTTGAATGCCTCTACTTTATAGATCACCAGCGGATCTTTTTGTTCGTAGGAGGCCATTTGCACACTTTGCTTCAGATCATCCATGGCCCGTAAATGTTCCTTCCAGGTATCATCTATTACTACAAGGGTAATTGTTTTTTCTAATGCAGAAGCCAGTTCTTCACCTTCTGTTTTGATCGTTTTGTCAAGGTTGGCCAAAACATTCAATCCTTTTTTACCATCACTAAAAGGAACTACAACATTCTCAATGTGACTTCCCTGTGTGAGACGGATATTTTTGAAAACAGGCACTGATTGTTTTTTCACTTCCTGCTTATGCTGGTTATATCTCTCTGTGGTCTCAGCATACAACTGGTCAATCACTTTATTGATATCGCCTTTTTTGAATTCTTCTTCATCAATTTTTGTATCCAAACCAAAATTGACAACACAGGCCATTTTAAATCCTTCAAAATCTTCCTGTTCACGGAAAGAATCGATTAATCCCATGGCCAGTGAAGAGAAGGAGGTATCAATATCTAATGCCAGGCGTTCGCCAAACAATGCATGGTTGCGGCGTTTGTAAACAGCATTCCGCTGGTGGTTCATCACATCATCATATTCCAACAATCTTTTGCGGATGCCGAAATTATTTTCTTCCACTTTCTTCTGTGCCCGCTGAATACTGTTGCTGATCATGCTGTGCTGTATCACATCGCCTTCTTTATAACCCAGCTTATCCATAATGGAAGCGATACGTTCACTACCAAACATCCGCATCAGGTCATCTTCCAATGAAACATAGAACTGCGAACTACCGGGATCACCCTGTCTTCCGGCCCTGCCACGAAGCTGCCTGTCCACACGGCGGCTTTCATGTCTTTCTGTGCCAATGATAGCTAAACCACCGGCTTCTTTTACACCGGGGCCGAGTTTGATATCCGTACCACGACCCGCCATGTTAGTAGCGATCGTTACTGCACCGGGTAAACCAGCTTCGGCAACGATCTGCGCTTCTCTTGCATGTTGTTTTGCGTTCAAAACATTATGCGGAATTTTTTTCTGCTGCAGCATACGGCTGAGCAATTCACTTATTTCAACAGAAGTAGTACCAACGAGACAGGGGCGGCCTGCATTACGCAGCGCTTCTATCTCATCAATAACCGCTTTGAACTTTTCTCTTTTTGTTTTGTAAACAAGATCCTGCTTGTCTTTGCGGATCATCGGGATATTGGTAGGAATTGTAACCACATCCAGTTTATAAATGCTCCACAACTCTGCTGCTTCTGTTTCTGCAGTACCCGTCATACCGGCCAGCTTATGATACATCCTGAAATAATTCTGCAAGGTGATCGTCGCATAGGTTTGGGTTGCTGCTTCGATCTTTACATTCTCTTTTGCTTCAATGGCCTGGTGCAAACCATCGGAATATCTTCTGCCATCGAGCACACGGCCTGTTTGCTCATCTACAATTTTTATAGCGCCATTGTCAATGATGTATTCAACATCTTTGAAGAATAATGTATAGGCTTTCAATAATTGCTGCACCGTATGAATGCGGTCAGCTTTCTGTGCATAATCATTCAGTACTGATTCTTTCTGCTGAAGCTTCTCATCAGGTGATAAACTGCTTTTTTCAACTTCAGCCAGCCTGACACCGATATCAGGCAGTACAAAAAATTCAGGATCTTCTCCTGTACGGGTGATCATCGTTAACCCTTTATCCGTAAGCTCAACCGAATTATTTTTTTCATCAATATGGAAAAGCAATTCTTCATCTACAATATGCATATTGCGTTGCTGATCCTGCAAATAATGATTCTCGGCCTTCTGCATCTTTACTTTGATACCGGGCTCACTTAAAAATTTTATCACCGGGCCATATTTTGGCAATCCACGATGCGCCCTGAATAAATAAAGTCCGCCGCCTTTTGGATCATCATCACCTTCCGCAAAACGTTTTTTAGCTTCATTCAAAAAATTACGGACAAGACGTTCCTGTTCCTGTACCAATGATTGAATTCTTGGCTTGTGAACATGAAATTGCTGGTCATCACCTCTTGCAACAGGACCGGAAATGATCAATGGCGTTCTTGCATCATCTATCAATACGGAGTCCACCTCGTCCACCATCGCATAGTGATGTTTGCGCTGCACCATTTCTTCGGCAGTGTGCACCATATTATCACGGAGATAATCAAAACCAAATTCATTATTGGTGCCATAAGTGATATCGGCGAGATATGCTTTTCTTCTGTCTTCTCCATTGGGCTGATGTTTATCAATACAATCAACTGTCAAACCAAGCCATTCGAAAATAGTTCCGTTCCATTCCTGGTCACGACGGGCCAGGTAGTCATTCACTGTAACAATATGAACACCTTCACCGGGCAATGCATTTAAGTAAGCAGGTAATGTAGAAACAAGGGTCTTTCCTTCACCCGTTGCCATCTCCGAAATTTTTCCTGAATGCAAAACAGCGCCACCGATCAGCTGCACATCATAGTGTACCATGTTCCAGGTAACTTGCCCGCCACCTGCTGTCCATGAATTCTGGAAAACAGACTTATCACCTTCAATAGTTATATAGCTCTTTTTTACACTTAAGTCTTTATCCAATTGTGTTGCAGTAGAAATGATCTCTTTATTTTCTTTGAAACGACGGGCCGTTTCTTTTACCACCGCAAATGCTTCGGGTAAAATTTCCTGCAGGGCCTCTTCGATCTTTTTATCCCTGTCTTTTTTCAGCTTATCTACTTCCTGGTAGATGGCGTCTTTACCCATCAGGTCATTAAAAGGCAGTTCTTCGGCTGCTTTATTTTTTTCAGCGATCTCCGCATCAATTTCTGTTAAATGTTCTTTGATACGCTGGCGGAACTCCTGCGTTTTATTGCGAAGCTGATCGTTACTTAATGCCTGGTAAGCGGCAAAAAATTCATTCACCTGGCCAACAATGGGCTGAATTTTTTTTACATCTTTTTCCGATTTGCTGCCTCCGAAAAGTTTTGAAATAAATCCTAACATGATATAGAAATTAGTTAATTAGTCAAATAAGTCAAATTGGTCAAATGGGTCATATTGGTCACATAGATCGAAGTCTTTCTATTTGACTTGTATGACCTCTATGACTTTAATGACCTTCTTCCCGTTTCAAAAAGGGTGCTATAAGATTCTTACAGGCCAATTTGACAGAGCTTTTCCCCTCTTTTATCAAGGGTTGGCAAAGATAAGTCATAGACGGGAGTTTGGAAGAGGGCAAGAACCGTCAAATCAGTCATAGTGGTCAAAGGGTCAAATAGATCATACCGGAGTATTATATGACAGGTATGACCAATTTGACCAGTATGACTCAGCTTTTTTTGCCTTATGTTAACTTACTTTGCTGCCATCACCGAATTAAAAATAAATTTCAAGACATGAGCCGGTTGTTTTTGTATGTGATGATCCTTTTTTCAGCATTTGCTATTGGGTGCAACAGCAATGAGTCAAATGATATCAATGATATTAGCTCAGAGTCTATCTGGTTTGATTACCGGATAACGGGAGAAGAAGGGAATGACTCTGTCACCGTCTTATTGCAATATCGTTTGGATGGTGAGTTTGGTGAAACAATTGTTCTTGCAGAACCGGCCAAAGCAGAGTTGGATGGACAGATCATAAAGGCTGGTCATTCAAAAATGACAGGAGAATATTATGAACTGCGGCAAGCTGTTTCAGCGTTTACCGGAAAACATACTATCAGCTTTACAGATATCAATAAGAAACAGTACAAGGAAGAATTCACATTCCAACCATTCTTGCTGGCAGGCGATATGCCGGATACCATCAGCAGGGCTGCTATGATCTTTCAGTTGCAGGGGTTGGCACCCGGTGGGTATGTAAGAATATTGATGACCGATACTGCTTTTGCCAGCGAGGGTATCGACAGGATCGATAAGATCAGGGACGGGCAGATCATTATTACCGAATCAGAACTTTCGGGATTGGCTAATGGACCTATTCATCTTGAATTAATAAGAGAGGATGAAAAACCAGTGAAGAACGGGACGGATGAAGGGGGAAGGATCGCTATTTCTTATGGGATAAAACGGGAGTTTATCCTGAAAGATTAACCTGAAGCAGAGTGATTTACACAGGGTACTAACATATGCCTGAAGTCTTGTTTTTATTTTAATCTTTCGTCTGGAATTTCAGCCTCAAGGCCGTACTTTTGCCGCCTGAAAACGAGTGTAAAGTTTAATGTCTAAAGTTTTAAGTTGTCCCGAATTGAATAAACCTTAAACATTAAACCTTTCAACCTTAAACTTAAACAATGGCAGGTCAATTAAAAGAGGTTCGTAATCGTATCAAATCAGTACAAAGTACCCAGCAGATCACCAAGGCGATGAAGATGGTAAGTGCTGCCAAACTTCGCCGGGCACAGGATGCCATTGTTCAGATGCGCCCTTATGCACAAAAGCTCCAGGAAATGCTGAGCAATATTGTAAGCAACAGCGAAGGTGGTGCAGGTATGTCCTTAGCAACAGAACGCCCGGTAGAAAAAGTATTGCTGATCGTTATTACCAGCGACAGGGGATTGGCCGGGGCTTACAATTCTAATTTGATCAAGCTTGCCAAATCTACCATCGTTGAAAAATATGCTGCCCAGCATAAAAAAGGAAATGTGACGGTCTGGAATATTGGTAAAAAAGGATATGAGCATTTTGTCAAGCTTAACTATAAAGCTGATGCTAGCTATAAAGATATTTTCCTGAAACTGACCTTTGAAAATGTGCAGCAGGCTTCCAAAGCGGCGATGAAAGCTTTTGAAGAAAAAGAATTTGATGTGGTAGAGATCATTTACAGCCAGTTCAAGAATGCGGCTACGCAGAAGTTTGAAGCAGAAAGATTTTTGCCTATTCCTAAAGTGGAAAAGAAGGAAGGTACTGCTAAAGCAGATTTTATTTATGATCCTTCCAAAGAAGAATTGATCACTGAATTAATGCCCAAGATCCTCAACACACAATTATATAAAGCAGTGCTGGATGCCAATGCCTCGGAACATGGCGCAAGGATGACCGCTATGGATAAAGCCAGTGAAAATGCCAATGAGATGCTTCGTTCACTGAAGATATCTTACAATAGGGCAAGACAAGCAGCCATCACTACTGAATTGACAGAGATCGTAAGTGGTGCAGCGGCGCTACAGGGTTAATGCCCCTGTCCCCTGAAGGGGAACTTCAGTGCAAAATTCTTTATTGACAACCAAAGACTTTTAAACACAAGAATGTTAATAAGTGAGTTTCACTTTTGTTTACCGTAATATTAATTTCGTTCAAATCGTTGAACTACAGAATATGGACATAAGTAATCTGATACCACATGTTGAAGCTTTGATCTTTGCCAGCGACAGGGCATTGACAACTCTCGAAATAACAGAATTCCTGAACTCTTCTCCTGACTTTGAAGATGAAAAGATCACATTGGACCAGGTGGAAGCATCGTTGGAAGGGATCTCTGAAAAATACAGCGCCGACTTTTATCCATTCGAAGTAAAACAGATCGGTGGCGGATGGCAATTTCTTACCCGAAAAGAATTTCATAGAACAGTAGCGCAATTGAATGCTGATAAATTCTTAAAACGCTTATCAGCCGCTTCATTGGAAACACTGGCCATCATTGCCTATAAACAACCCGTGACCAAAGGTGAGATAGAAGCCATCCGCGGAGTGAGCTGTGATTATGCTGTTCAAAAATTGCTGGAAAAAGAACTGATCCTTATCAGTGGCCGTAATGAAAAAGCACCGGGACAACCGTTGCTGTATTCTACTTCTAAAAATTTCATGGATTATTTTGGCATCAATTCAGCAGAAGATCTGCCCAAACTAAAAGAAATAATACAGGAGCAGACAGAGCCTACATCAATAAACCCTTTGTTTGGCAATGAAAGCAAAGCTGATGAGGATCCGGAAGTTTTATCAGTAACAGAAGGCGGCGAACTGATTGTCAATAAAAATCAGGAAGACGAAGAAAAATAGTTTCATATAACTTTATATATATGTATGCCATGGCTTATGCTGTGGCATTTTGTTTTAACCTCTTAGCTTATATTCGCAATAATGTCGCAGCAACTTTCTCATCAACAATTACTACAGGTCACCGAAGAATTTGGGACACCGCTGTATGTTTATCATGCTGAAAGAATAAAAGAACAGTATGAAAAATTGCTGAATGCTTTCGCAGGTGCTGATGTAAAATTTTTCTATGCAGCCAAGGCGCTGACCAATATCAATATCCTCAAATACATTAAAAGTATAGGTTGCAATATTGACTGCAGCTCCATCAACGAAGCAAAGCTGGCAGCCAAAGCAGGATTTCTTCCTTCAACTATTTTATATACTTCCAATAATATTTCTTTTGAAGAAGTAGAAGAAGCGCAGCGGATGGGTATTCATATTAATATTGATAGTATTTCTAATCTTAAAAAATTTGGCCAGCGATTTGGTCATAGTTATCCTGTTGGTATTCGTTTGCGGCCAAACATTATGGCGGGCGGCAACCTGAAAATATCAACCGGTCATTCGGCCAGCAAATTTGGAGTTCCATTGGAAGATATACAGGAAGTATTGAAAGTGCAGCAGCAAACCAATCTCCCTATCCGCACATTGCATATCCACACCGGCAGCGAGATAAAAGATGTCGGAGTATTTGCAAAAGGGATTGAAATATTATTTGAAGCAGCGCAACATTTCCCGGAATTAGAAGTGATCGATCTCGGAGGCGGATTTAAAATTCCTTATATGCCCGGGGAAGAAGGGACCGATATTGAATTGCTCGGTAAAAAAGTAAAAGATGAGTTTGATGAGTATGAAAAAAAATATGGCAAGCATTTCCAGGTTTGGTTTGAGCCGGGAAAATTTTTGGTTAGTGAAGCCGGTTATTTTATTACAAAAGTGAATGTACTTAAACATTCTGGTGAGATTTCATTTGCTGGTGTTGACAGCGGCCTGAATCATTTTATCCGCCCCATGTTCTATGGCGCTTATCATGAAATAGAAAATATTTCCAATCCCAACGGCGAAAAGAAAAACTATAACGTTGTCGGCAATATCTGCGAGACCGATACTTTTGCGGAAAACCGTTTGTTACCGGAAGTAAGGGAAGGAGACCATCTCGTTTTCAGGAATGCCGGGGCTTATGGTTTTGAAATGTCATCACATTACAATTCAAGATTCAAACCGGCTGAAGTAATGATAAAAGACGGCAAAGCACAATTGATCAGGAAAAGAGATGTGCTGGATGACCTGCTGAAGAACCAGGAAGATATATTATAAGATCATTGCTTGTAATCCTTCGGAACTTCCATAACGGAAGCAGGAATCTCTGAGATCTCGTCCACGGCAGTAGCTTCTCTGTTAATCGATGTTCCGAGTACCTCCTTCAGTGCTATTTTATTCCAAAGACAGTATTTGAAATTCTGTTTGGCATTAAACCATACTTCGCAGTTTTTACCAGCTACTGATTCATTAGTTAATTTTTCATAGCCAATATTTTTTTTAGTGTTGTCATCTGTATCTGCTATCGCCGGTGGTTCTGTGGCCTTAGGACGGAAACCGGATGTTGCTACTGTCTTTTTCTCATGATCTATTATAGTTGTCTTCTTATCTTTCCATATCTGGGTTTGACTGGTTTTTCCATATTTGCTTTTTTTGTCCACTACAAGCACTGCTCTGTTACCATAATCCTCAAAATATAAGGTCTCCGTCCCTGTTTCATTTCCGTCTGAATAATTGAAAGTTATTTTAGCTGCTTTAATGTCAAACATTGCGTTGGCAGGTTTTGCCCCAGGACTTTTTTCAGTTTTCGTTTCAACAGCGGTTTTGTCATTATTTTCTTTTTTATCTGACTTGTCATTTTGACCGCAGCTAATGAATAAGCTTATTAAAGCGAAGAGGAAGATGTTTCTCATAAAAAATATTTTAATGTCAGCAGTTAAAAGGAACAGAATAGAGAAGAGTGATCTGTACTAAGG
>JABFRU010000044.1 GCA_013140985.1 Chitinophagaceae bacterium
ATTCAAAACCAAATTGATTTTTATACCGAGCAATTAACTCCTGTTGCCAGGAAGCTCATTAGCAACTGGCCGAATAAAATAGCGGAGTATAAAAAAGAATTTTATGAATACACCGTCAGGGATAAAGTGATCAAATTACCCATGGTCACCAAAAGCCTGAGCGGCACCAAGATCCCAAAAGTTGTTTTGCCAAAATATAAAGACTGGGGTGATATTCTGCAATGGCAATCACAGGAAAATGTACCGGGAAGTTTTCCATTTACCGCCGGTGTGTTTCCGTTGAAAAGGGAAGGAGAAGACCCGACAAGAATGTTTGCCGGTGAGGGGGGGCCTGAAAGAACAAACAAAAGATTTCACTATGTGAGTGTTGATCAGCCGGCGAAAAGATTATCCACCGCATTTGATTCAGTGACCTTGTATGGAGAAGATCCTGATCCTCGTCCTGATATTTATGGTAAGGTTGGTAACAGTGGTGTAAGTATTGCAACAGTGGATGATGCAAAAAAATTATACAGTGGGTTTGATCTTTGCGATCCGAAGACATCTGTCTCCATGACCATCAACGGACCGGCTCCGATGCTGCTGGCTTTCTTTATGAATGCAGCCATCGATCAGCAATGCGAAAAATATATCCTGCAGAACAACGATCTTAAAGACAAGGTCAATAAGATCATTGAAGAAAAATATAAAAATGGAATTCTTCCGTTTTATACAGGAACAGATGGCAAACCTGTTACACCGAATAAAGGAGGATTGAAAGGTGCTTTGCCTCAGGGCAACGATGGTCTTGGATTAAGATTATTGGGTTTATCCGGCGCCGATGTATTACCGGCTGATGTTTATAAAAAAATAAAAGCAGATGCATTATCACAGGTAAGAGGGACAGTACAGGCGGATATTTTAAAGGAAGACCAGGCACAGAACACCTGTATCTTCTCTACTGAATTTGCTTTGAAGCTGATGGGTGATGTGCAGGAATATTTCATTAAACAAAATGTCCGCAATTTTTATTCGGTTTCTATCAGTGGTTATCATATTGCAGAAGCAGGAGCGAATCCTATCACACAATTAGCATTTACGCTGGCCAATGGATTCACTTATGTTGAATATTACCTGAGCCGGGGAATGAGTATTGATGATTTTGCTCCCAATCTTTCTTTCTTCTTCAGCAATGGAATGGATGCTGAGTACAGTGTGATCGGGAGAGTGGCAAGACGTATCTGGGCAAAAGCCATGAAGTATAAGTACAAGGCCAACAAACGCAGCCAGATGCTGAAGTATCATATCCAGACATCGGGAAGAAGTTTGCATGCACAGGAAATAGATTTCAATGATATAAGAACAACATTGCAGGCATTGTATGCGATCTACGATAATTGCAACTCACTGCACACAAATGCATACGATGAGGCGATCACAACACCGACGGAAGAAAGTGTTCGCAGGGCAATGGCGATACAATTAATTATTAATAGAGAATTAGGCACTGCCAAAACAGAAAATTTCAACCAGGGGTCTTTTGCTATTGAAGAGTTAACTGAACTTGTTGAAGAAGCTGTACTCGCAGAATTTGACCGCATCACTGAAAGAGGCGGTGTATTAGGTGCAATGGAAAGAATGTATCAACGTAATAAGATACAGGAAGAAAGTTTATACTACGAACATCAAAAACATTCCGGCGAATTGCCCCTCATCGGTGTCAATACTTTTCTCAGTAAAAAAGGAAGCCCGACCATTTTACCCACTGAAGTGATCCGCAGTACAACAGAGGAGAAAGAATTGCAGGTAGAAAACCTGCGGGCATTCTGGAAAAGAAATGAAAGCAAGTCTGATGAAATGCTCAATCGTTTAAAATCTGTGGCAATCAATAATGGAAATCTGTTTGAAGAATTAATGGAAACAGCAAGATATTGTTCACTCGGGCAGATCACTCATGCATTATATGAAGTAGGCGGACAATACCGCAGGAATATGTAATTCAATACCTCGAAGTATGATACGGACTATTTTTACGCTTATCATTTTTCTATTCGTAGCATTTCAGGGCAAAACTCAAACTGACAGTCTAAAATTTCCAACTAATGCCAAACTCTCTGAAAAATTTCAGAATGCAATCAATAAACAGACCAAAGAGTACGACAGGCTTTTTTTCCATGACAGCTCCACAACAAAGCATCACTCTGTTCAGTTTATGCTGGACAAGATCGACAAAGACAGCAATTATTTTTATATTTTCTTAGCCGAGTATTGGATAGCTTTTCATTATCAAGAGATTATTCCCCACCTGATAAAACGAATAACAAATAAAAAAGAGGTCGGTCTATTTAATACTGCAGATCTGATCATCTGGGAAAGAGTGCAAAGCGGGCATTTGAAATTTTACGGACATGGCGGTATTTCAGCCGACGATTTATTTACAATAGCAGGCAGGGCGAACAGGTTATTAACAAAAATAACAGGAGAGAATTTCGGAATAGTTTCTATGAACTCTGATCAGGAATTTTTGCAATCTCTTCAGCAAAAATGGATAGACTGGTTCAAAGCGTTGTAAAAAAAATACTATGGCCCGCATCAAAGTTGACCTCCACGATATATATAATAACAGCGCTGCTATTGACAGGGCATTGCTACAGGCCTTTGATGATGCGATCGATAAAAAGATAAGGGAAGTGGAGATCATTCCCGGCAAAGGCAGTGGGCAGCTCCGTAAAAAAGTAGAACGTTTTTTACAACAACCACATATCAAAAAGCAATATCACCGTATTGAGAATGACAGCAAGAACTTTGGAAGACTATTTGTGTATTTTAAATTCTGATCAGACAGGTTCAAAAGCTGTTATTCTGCTTCACTGATTTTTTTCCCGGTTTTGTCGATCACCAGCCATTTGCCTCCGCCCAGCACTTTAGCCTGGCCTTCCATGAAACTCCCGGCAAAACTGAATGTAAAGGCGATTACTTCTTTTCCGTTCAGATTAACGTAGCCCCATAGACCATTTTTATTTACAGCAGCAAGTTCTTCTGAAAAACTGAGCGCATTTTCATACTGAAATGGGATGATGACCTTGCCGGCGGTGTCAATAAATCCATAACCTGATCCGTTGTTTACCACGGCCCGGTTTGTGTGAAAAGACATCGCATCATTGAATTGCAGCGGAATGGCCAATTTGCCGGTACTATCAAGATAACCCCATTTACCATCCTGTTTCACGGCAGCATATCTTTCGGAAAAAGCCATCGCTTCATCATAAATCAGCGGTACCACCAGTTTACCATCTTTGTCCACATAGCCATGCTTATCACCTTTTCCTACAACAGATAAACCGCAAATACACTGATCTACATGATCATATTGCTTTGTCCAATTCTGGCCCCCGGCCGAAATGGCAATGCCAACAGCCGCAGAAAGAAAAAAGTATTTCATATGCGTATGAGTTAAAGGGTGAATGTTTTTATTTTACTAAGCTAAATCTATGATTAGCAAAAAATGATGATTTTAAACAGCAGATCCCCTGATTTTAAACAATCATCTTTGCGTGCAGATTGCGATTTCTGATAATTGCTCCATAAATCCTATACCTTCGTAGTTTTCTTAAACAGAATTAATTTGCGTTTTACAGACTTTAATTTTCATCCGAACCTGCTTGAAGGCATAGAAGCCTCTAATTATGAAATAGCTACGCCTGTACAGGAGCAGGTAATTCCCCCTATATTGGAAGGAAGGGATGTGATCGCATCAGCACAAACCGGTACGGGAAAAACGGCAGCATTCTTGTTGCCCATCATGAATAATTTGTTGAAGAATCATGTGGATGGGAAAACCGGTGCATTGATCATTGTACCAACAAGAGAACTGGCCATACAGATATCACAGCATGTTGAAGGACTTTCTTATTTTACCCACCTTAGTTCTATTGCTGTTTATGGAGGTAATAACGGGGATAATTTTATCAATGAGAAAAAAGCATTGCAAATGGGCGCCGATATCATTGTCTGCACGCCGGGACGAATGATCGCACATTTGAATATGGGTTATGTGAGCCTGAAAGGTTTGCAGTTCCTGGTATTGGATGAAGCGGATCGTATGCTCGACATGGGTTTCCAGGATGATATCAATAAGATCATTAAAGCATTGCCTGCCAAGCGACAGAATTTATTATTCTCTGCTACCATGCCGGAGAAGATAAGGCAGATGGCAAGAAAAATTTTGCATCAACCGGCAGAGATCAATATTGCTATTTCAAAACCACCTGCCAAAATTGTTCAGAAAGCATTCGTCATATATGAGCCGCAAAAACTACCATTAGTAAAAAAACTATTGAAAGAAACTCCTTATAAAAATGCATTGGTGTTTTGCAGCCGCAAGCAATCCGTAAAGCAATTGACAAGAGAATTAAAACTTGGAAAAATAAATGTGGCGGAAATTCATAGCGACCTTGAACAATCTGAAAGGGAAAATGTATTGGGTGCATTTACGGCGGGCCGCATTCCTGTGATGGTAGCTACTGATATTTTAAGTCGTGGTATTGATATAGACACCATCGATCTTGTTATTAATTATGATGTACCGGGCGATGGAGAAGATTATGTGCATCGCATTGGCCGTACGGCAAGGGCTGAAGCCGATGGCATCGCTTATACATTGATAGGAGAGAAAGAGCAGAATAAATTTGCTGCTATTGAAAAACTATTAGAAAAAGAAGTAGAGAAAGCCGAAGTGCCCAAAGAATTAGGCGCTGTACCTGCGTACAATCCCCATTTTAGGGGTAGCGGGGGAAAACCTAAAAAAAGGTTTTATCATCATTATAACAAACAAAGAAAATAAAAATATTACTTTTAAGGATGCTACCAAAAGTCACCAAAGCACCTTTGAAAGGTTTTTTCTTGTCTGTATTGTTTTTGGGACTGATCCTAGAATCTAAAGCACAACCTCCCAATTCTACCCATGGACCTAACCAAATTTTGATGAAGGGAACGATACTTACTGCAAAAGATTCTGCAGAAATTGCTAACTCAAATAGTATGGTCAATGCAGGTGTTGGATCGGCTATGGCAAAATATGGTAAGGCCAACCAGCTTTATTATAAAATGATCGATTCGCTGTCTAAAATTATTTTCAAACATCCGTATGAAGATTCTGCAGGACTGAGTTATGGTACTGAATGGGTAGGTACCCCGAATATGGGATTGCGTCGCCCCAATTTTGTAGTCATTCATCATACCGCCAATAATAGTTGCGAAGAAACACTTAATTATTTTGCAACACCTGGCGGAAGAGAAGCCAGTGCACATTATGTGATTTGTAAGGATGGAACAGTACATCATATGCTCAACGATCTTTTGCGTTCGCATCATGCCGGCGATAGCAAATGGGGAAATAATACCGACCTGAATTCAAGCAGTATCGGGATTGAGTTGGACAATAATGGTTACCAACCATTCACTGAAGCACAGATGAACAGTCTGACCACTTTGCTCGAAAGATTGAAAACAACCTATAAAATACCTGCTGCTAATTTTATCGGGCATGGAGATGTGGCCCCGGCAAGAAAGGCTGATCCAAGTGTGCAGTTTGATTGGAAAGCTTTAAGTGAAAAAGGATTTGGTTTGTGGTATGACGATACAACCAATGTAGAAGTACCGCAAAATTTTGATTACCTGATGGGGTTAAGAATAATCGGTTACGATATTTCTTCTCCGGCTTCAGCATTAACAGCTTTTAAAAGGCATTTTATGAATGAGAACTCAACTATCATAAACGCAGAAGTAAGAAAAGTGATCTACATGGTGTATCGCAAGTTTGAATAAGCTTCCCTTTATTATTTTCTATAGCAGCGACGGCAGAAAACCGCAAAGAGATATGCCTTGGTCAGTTTTATCAGCATTCCTATTTCCCATTATCTTTGACCTGCTATGAAACATTTTTTTTTATTTATTTTTTCGGCTATCATCGTTTTGTACGGTTGCACGGAAGGTAAATACTCCACAACCAACAAGAGTTACAAAAAGCAGGTCAAAGAATTTGCAAAGTTATTGAGAGAATACCCGGTGGAAGATTCAGCAGGGTTGAAGTATGCAACCGACTTTGTTGGCACTACCAATATGTCGATGCGCCGCCCCAACTACGTCATCATCCATCATACGGCACAAAACAGTTGTGAACAAACATTGCAAACATTCACGTTGCCCCGTACACAGGTAAGTTCTCACTATGTTATTTGCAAAGATGGCACAGTATATCACATGCTTAATGACCTCTTGCGTGGCCATCATGCCGGTGTAAGCAAATGGGGAAATACCACTGACCTTAATTCATCAAGCATTGGAATAGAATTGGACAATAACGGGTTTGAAATTTTTAGCGAACCGCAGATGAATAGTTTGCTGACATTGCTTGATCGTTTGAAAAAAGCATACAGTATTCCGGCGGCTAATTTCATCGGGCACGGGGATATCGCACCTACCAGAAAAAATGATCCTAACTGGCGCTTTCCCTGGAAACAATTAAATGAAAAAGGTTTTGGTCTTTGGTGGAATGATACTACGAATGTACAAGTACCGGTCAATTTTAATTACCTCGAAGCGATACGCATTGTCGGCTTTGATGTAAAAGACACAACAGCAGCTATCGTTGGCTTCAAAAGACATTTTTTGCAGGATACAACAAAAAGAATGACACCCGCTGCTGAAAAGGTTTTATACTCTTTGTATAAGAAGTATCAATAGTCAATGAAGTTCACCGGCCGGCTCATGGTCATCATATTTATCTCTAAGCTTTACTAGTTCTTGTTTCATTTGCAGAAATATCTTTTGATGTGCTGCTGACCTGATAAGATTCGTTTGCTCCTGCGGATCAGTTTTTAAGTCGTAAAGCTCCCATTCACCCACTGTATAGAAATAAATCAGCTTATATCTTTCTCCTCTTACACCTACATGTTGCAACACAGTATGATCGGCTTTGAATTCATAGAAATGATAATAGAGGTTATGTCGTGGTAAAATTGTTTGCTTACCTGTCATACCGGGAACCAAACTCAGTCCCTGCATAAAATCAGGAACCTTTATGCCAGCCGCATCCAGCATAGTAGGTGCGTAGTCTATTGATTGCGTCATGTTGGTATTTACAGAACCGGATTTTATTTTTCCCGGCCAGCGCATCAGCATCGGCGCCTGCATGGATACATCATACATCCATCTTTTATCAAACCAGCCATTTTCTCCCAAATACATTCCCTGGTCACCGGTATAGATCACCAATGTGTTTTTTGTCAAATTGTTTTTATCCAAATAATCAAGGACTCTGCCGACATTTTCATCAACAGATGCTACACAGGCCATATAATCCTGCAGGTACCATTGATATTTATATTTCAGTAATTCTTTTCCAGACGGGTTTAACTGCTGCAATAATTTTCCTCTCTCTTCATATATTTTTTTGATCTGGCGTCTTTCAGGTTCAGGAATGCGGTTGAAAATTGAATTATAATAGGCGATCTGTGCTGAATCGGGTTTCAATGCAGGATTATCCATTAAATATTTCGGATCAACTTTCAGATCGCTGCATAATTTCATATCATGCAGGATGCTCATCGTTTGCAAGCGCCATGCAGTACCATGACCTGCTGTATCTGCATATAATGTTGAAGGTTCAGGGAAAATTTTACTATGGTATTGCTCAATATATTTTAGCGGTGCTAAAAAATAGCGATGTGGCGCTTTATGATGGATATGTAATAAAAAAGGCTTCGTCATATCCCGGTTGTCGAGCCATTTGATCGCTTCATCGCTGATAACATCGGTAGCATAACCCTTATAAGTTGTTGTATCGCCTCGCATCGAAATAAATCTTGGATCGACATACAAACCCTGGCCGGGTAATATCTTCCAGTAATCATAACCTGTCGGGTATGATTGCAAATGCCATTTGCCCACAATGGCTGTTTGATAACCGTTTTGTTGAAAGATCTTCGGCATGGTGAGCTTGGAAGAGTCAAATCTTGTGCGGTTATCCTTCATCCCGTTCTTATGGGAATGTTGTCCCGTTATCAAAGTAGCTCTTACCGGGCCGCAAATGGAATTGGCGACAAAATTTTTAGTGAATAACATTCCTTCTTTTGCCAAACGGTCAATATTAGGAGTGGAAATGAATTTTTTATTATAAGCGCTGATCGCATCGGCATCATGATCGTCGCTCATGATATAGATGATATTTGGTCTTTGCTGTGCAAAAGATATTGTTGAAGTAAATAAGAATAGAAAAAGCAATCGCATAGTAAATATTTGTTTACCTAAGATATGTAGATTTGAAGTATAAATAATAGGTATGGAATTTGGAAGAGTGCCGGATACAGAATTGAATAAAGTTGATTTTTCATTGCCTCCGGAACCTGCCTGGAATAAAGAGATTTTGAAAAGGGAACCGGCAAAGAATGCTAAAGTATATCTCGGCTGTGCCAAGTGGGGACGTACTGAATGGGTCGGCAAAATTTATCCGCCTAAAACAAAAGAGAAAGATTTTTTACAGCACTATGTTGAGCATTATAATTCCATTGAACTGAACGCCACACATTATAAAGTGTATGGAGAACTGGGGATAAAGAAATGGGCAGAAAAAGCAAAAGGAAAAGATTTCAAGTTTTGTCCTAAGATGTATAAAGGCGTTACTCATTTCGGCAGTTTAAAAGGCAAAGAATTTATTACCAATGAATTTTTTCGTGGCATCATGGGGTTTGAAGAACATCTCGGCCCCATCTTCGTACAGGTGAGTGATAGTTTTTCTCCTAACAGGAGAAAAGAACTTTTTGATTATCTCGAATCATTGCCAAAAAACCTGCAATTCTTTTTAGAGGTCCGCCATCCTGATTGGTTTGTCAAAGAGAATATCCAAAAAGAAATGTTTGATACACTTGCCTCATTGAATATGGGGGCGGTGATCACCGATACTGCAGGCCGGAGGGATTGTGCGCATATGCATTTGACCGTGCCAAAAGCATTTATCCGTTATGTTGGGAATAGTTTGCACAAATCAGATTATACAAGATGTGATGAATGGGTGAAACGGATGAAGCATTGGCTTGATAATGGAATGGAAGAACTTTATTTTTTCATGCATATGCATGATGAAGCCACTTCGCCGGAGTTGACGGTTTATTTAGTTGATAAATTGAATAAGGAATGCGGGTTGAACCTGGTAAAGCCAACATTCATTGATCCGGCTTTGTTACCAAAGCCAAAACCTAAGCCAAAAGGATTGTTTGATTAACTTATCCCGTACAATTCTTCCCAACGGGTCGTATAGCGGGGACTTAATTTATTCTGCTGCATCTTCCAATTGCGGTCGGTACCTGAAGCTGCGAATTTCAATATATCATCCCGCTGGCTGAAATTGACATTGTCGATCATGTCCATCAGCTTTCGTTCGCAGTTCTTTGTTTCAGATAAGAATAAATTTCCCTGGATAGAAGTATCAGGAACGATACCGCTTAACGTCACACCGGCTTTTTTATATAGTTTTCCTTTTTCGAAGAGTTTATCTACCAGGTCAACAGCCGGCTTGATCAGCTCATTGGTAAATGAAGTAGCATTGGGCAGAGTAACGGACTTTCCATTCATTGCTTCCCGGTAATTTACATTATGATTCTCTTCTTTGGTTACAACAAATACATTGATTGTTTTTGCAGCACCATGTTGCCTTCTCAATTTTTCCGCTGCTCTTGAAGTATAAGTAGCTACCGCTTCTTTGATAGAAGCGATATCACCAACCGGGCTGCCAAACATTCTTGTTGTTGCAATCATTTTTTTACTGACCAGTTCATCTTCCATGTCTTTAGATGGAACACCTCTCAACTCTCTTATCAACCGGGCACCCACCACTCCACCAAAATAGGTTCTTGCAAACTCTTCACTAAGATTTCTTAATTGCAGCGCATCATAAATGCCCCATTCTTTTAATTTATTTGCATATTGCCGGCCCACTCCCCAAATGTCGCTGACAGGGGTGTTTCGCAGAGCGCCAACTATTTTTTCATCAGTATCCAGTACTACAACGCAATTCGTTTTTATTTTATCCTTTTTGGATAAGCGATTGGCAAGTTTGGCCAGCACTTTTGTAGGAGCCACACCAATAGACACTTTGATACCGGTCCATTGCTCAACCGTTCTTCTTATATCTTTTGCAATAGAGGGTAATTCTTCCGGCGAAAAAATGCTGAGATCAACAAATGCTTCATCAACGGAATATACTTCTACATTTTTTTTACCGAGCAGTACCCGTAATGTTTCCATTACCCGCCAGCTCAGGTCGCCATATAAGTTATAGTTAGAAGAAAAGACAGTGATATCATGTTTTTTGATCAATGGCTTTGCCATAAAATAAGGCCCGGCCATTTCTACTCCCAGTTTTTTTGCCTCATCACTTCGTGATACGATGCAGCCATCGTTGTTACTGAGAACAACAACCGGTTTTCCTTCGAGATGCGGGTTGAATAACCGTTCGCAGGAACAATAAAAATTATTACAGTCAATGATCGCTTTCATTTTTCGAAGATCAAACCCCGATAGCGGCTATAAGCCCTATCGGCGGTTTAAAATCAGTTATTCGATAATATAATTATCAAGACCCGTATCATCAATCTTTGTGAAATGGGCTTCCTCAAATGCCTCTATACCGCCAAACAAGCCTATTACTCTTTCTCTTGCTATAATATTGTCACCTTCATTTAAAATGGAGTGGTAAGAAGAAAATTCCCAATCTCTCAGGTCTTTTACAAATTCATGTTTTACCGGGTTATTGTGACAATAATTGATCATTGCTACAATATATTTTTCATCGGCTACCAGCTTTCTTTCAAAAGGCGACTCAAATAAAGGTCCGGTCCGGTTATGGGCTTTATTGATAGATTGGGCATATGAATTAAAAAAATGACCAAGCTGTTTCGAAGCATCAAGGCGAAACATTCCTTCACCATCTCTTCGTGGCACTTCCACATTTTCTTTTATATATATCAATAAATGAAAGTGATTTTTTAATAGGCAGTAAGCCCATGTTTCCAGGATATCAGCACAATAAATTTTATACTGTTCAAGGAAGTAGTAGTAATTTCTTTTTTCTTTAAAAAGATCTTCACCATTTACACCTCTGTTGTAAATATGAAAGAATTGACCTTCTATGATAGGTTGAATAATCATATCCTTTTTTATTAACCGCCGTCGGGGTTTTCAACCGTCGACGGGGTTAATGGTCGTTTTATTCTAAAGAATGAATAGTATGAACCACCACTCCCCACACCAAAAAATTACTGAACTCCGCCAGGTTGATATTTTTATACCGGTCATTTTCTGCAATCAAAAACGCCGATGAAAAATTTTTATGAAACCGCCGCACTAATAGTTCACCATTCAATATTGCAACGATCACTTTACCATTGACCAGTTTCACTGAACGATCCACAATTAATATATCGCCGTCAAAAATGCCGGCATTTTTCATCGCATCACCCTTCATCCGAAAGAAAAAAGTGGCCGGTTTATTCCGGATCAGTTGTTCATTCAGATCAATGCCCCGTTCCATATAATCATCTGCTGCAGCGCCAAAGCCTGTGGCATTCGCTGTCTTTACCTCTTGTTGAGTGAATTGTTTCGAGCCTTTATAGGCCGCCCCGTAAAATTCTTCCCCTTCCATAAAAAATGTTTTTGCCTTAACTCAGATAAAATTTCTTCATAAAGATGGTAAAAAAATTTGGTACAGCTAAATAATTTAGTAAATTAGTGCTAAGAAAATGGGTTAGACTTATGAAAACTATTGTGAACACCATACCCGGCTACAGGGTATATGAGTATTTGCTGGTGCTGGGCCCGCATGAGGAGTTGTGGAACCGCATCATGAAAGTAAAAGAGGATTTTTCGACCGTGTATAAATCGGATCATGCCCGCTGGGGCAAGCCGCATATTACACTGGTCAATTTTGTGCAGTATGCTATGATGGAAGAAAGGATCCTGAACCGGCTGCATACAATAGCAATGGGTTTTCCTCCTTTCAAAGTAGAGCTAAAAGATTTTGGCAGCTTTCCTTCACATACCATATATA
>JABFRU010000024.1 GCA_013140985.1 Chitinophagaceae bacterium
TTATGAAGACCATCCTCCTTTTTGGTGCCGGCAAATCAGCAACTGTTCTAATAGACTACCTGATAGAAAATGCCATCACTGAAAATTGGAAGTTAGTTATAGTTGATGCTGACCTGGAAACAGCTAAATCGAAGATCGGACCCTCACAAAGAGCTACAGCGGTTTCATTCGATATTAAAACTGATCTTAATGAAAGAGCAACCAGGATCAATGAAGCTGACATTGTTATTTCTTTACTGCCTCCTGTATTACATATTGAGGTAGCGAAAGACTGTTTACGCTTTGGAAAAAATCTTCTTACGGCATCTTATGTTGATGATGATATAAGAAAGTTGCAGCCGGATATAGAAAAGAGCAAGACGCTTTTTCTCTGTGAAATGGGTCTCGACCCGGGCATTGATCACATGAGTGCTATGAAGATCATTGATGAGATCCATTCAAAGGGCGGGCATATTACTTCCTTCAGATCTCATTGTGGCGGTTTGGTAGCCCCTGAAAGTGATGATAATCCCTGGCATTATAAAATAAGCTGGAATCCGAGGAACATCATCATGGCGGGGAAATCTGGTGCACATTATAAAGAGAATGGAGAAGAACAACGACTGACCCATGAAGAATTATTCACCCCGGACAGAATGGTGGAAATCCCCGAACTCGGCACATTAAGCTGGTATCCCAACAGGGATTCACTAAGTTATACTTCATTATACGGGTTACAGGAAGCAAAAACTTTTATCCGTACCACATTGCGTCATCCTGATTTTATGTATGGCTGGAAGAATGTGATCGATCTGAAACTGACGGATGAAACAAAACAATATGAAACAGGAGGAAAAACTCTTTATCAGTGTTTCAAAGAGCATATGGATAAAAATGGATTTGGTGAATGGTTGAATCAAAAACTAACAGAACGATTTGCTGAAACAAAAGGGATGCTGGAAAGCCTGATGAAATTAGTGGAAGCAGAGAACGAAGCAGATAAAGAGGGAGAAGAAATGCCGCATTCATTTATGGCTGCCGATGAACAAGGAAACATACAGGAAGTAGAAATTGATGATATAAAAAGTAAAGCAGCAGCTTATGTAGCGCATAAAATGCACCAGGCCAATCTTACACTCAAGCAGCTATTCTTTTTGGGGCTGGACGACCAGGATACAATGGTGAATAAAGGATTTTGCAGCCCGGCTGATATTTTACAGTTTGCTGTAGAGAAGAAACTAAGTCTTCGTCCCTATGACAAAGACATGATCGTAATGCTGCATGAGATCGGTTACGAGATCAAAGGGCAGCAATCAGCAATCAGAAGTTCATTAATTGTGAAGGGGGAGAATAATTTAAGAACGGCGATGGCAAAAACTGTCGGATTGCCATTAGGCATTGCTGCCAAACTTATTCTAAATGGAAAAATAAAACTGTCAGGTCTTCACATTCCAACACACAAAGAAGTTTATTTACCTGTGCTGAAGGAATTGGAACAGCACCATATAAAATTCAATGAAGTGATCACTCCGGTCTGAGCAATGCTATTAATTCCTGCACCCCTTCTGTTGCTGGTTTTTCGATCGATGTCAGATTCTGTAAAAATGATGTGTAAGGTATTTTTTTATCAATGATGTATTTGGGAGTTTCAGCTCTAACATAATTCACCAAGCCGGCCGCTGGATAAACGACAAGGGAAGTTCCTGCTACAACAAAGATATCAGCGCTGTTAGCTATGAATGCTGCTTCTTCAATTTTGGGTACCGGTTCTTCAAACCATACAATATGCGGCCTGAACTGCCCTCCATCATCAGCAAGATCGCCCAGTTTAATATCACCTCTTATCTCTTTGATCAATGTTTCGTCCCATTCACTTCTCATTTTAAATATTTCTCCATGCAGGTGAATGATATTGGTTGAGCCGGCTCTTTCATGCAGGTCGTCTATATTTTGCGTAATGATCGTTACATCAAAATCATTTTGCAATTCAGCCAAACCATAATGAGCGGCATTGGGTTGTGCTTCGGCTACATTTTTCCTTCTTTCATTATAAAAATTGAGTACGAGTTGCGGGTCTTTTCTCCATGCTCCTGGCGTTGCCACATCGGTTACATTATATCCCTCCCATAAGCCATCGCTGTCACGAAAAGTTTGTAAACCGCTTTCTGCGCTGATGCCGGCACCGGTGAGAACGACCAGTTTCTTTTTACTCATACATCAAATGTAAAAAAGCAAAGCCATTGTTGAAAATGACTTTGCTTTTATGCAGGAGTACGAAATTAATTCTTCGCTAACAGGGTAGCCGATTGAACGAGGCTGATGAATTCAGCCCGGTAACCATTATTATCATTTCCTTTCGCTCCTTTGGCCAAACCGATCACCTGGTTGTATGTTGCCTGTTGTTTATACTCCGAACTGCGAAGTAATAAACCAAATTCTGCTACGGCAGCAGAGAAACGGAAATTGTCAGACGTTCTCACCAGCTCAGTATGGTTATCCATTACAGCATGAGCGATGAGTTGGCTCACATCTTCATCGGGTTTCTTGTAACGGAGTTTGATGGTCATTATCTCATCAGTATTACTCACAATTTTTTTGTCATTGCTTTGATACTTTAACGGATCAACTGATTTGCTGAAATCGTCTTTTACTCCTACCGGTATTATTTCATACAAGGCTGTTACGGTGTGACCGCTGCCTAATTCTCCTGCATCTTTCGCATCATCATTAAAATCCTCCGCCGCCAGCATCCTGTTCTCATAACCCACCAAACGATAAGCCTGTACTTTAGATGGATTGAATTCGATCTGGATCTTCACATCTTTTGCAATAGTGAATAAAGTGCTGCCAAATTCACTGACCAATACTTTTTTTGCTTCATTAATGTTGTCAATATAAGAATGATTGCCGTTGCCTTTATCGGCGAGTTGCTGCATCTTATTGTCCTTGTAGTTTCCCATTCCATAGCCCAATACGGAAAGGAATACACCGCTCTTTCTTTCTTTTTCGATCATTCTCACCAGGTCATCGTCACTGCTGACTCCTACATTAAAATCTCCGTCTGTCGCAAGAATGATCCGGTTATTACCGTTCTTAAGAAAATTTTCTCCTGCAATTTTGTATGCCAGTTTAATTCCTTCCCCACCGGCTGTTGAACCGCCTGCTTCCAGGTTATCAATAGCTTCTTTGATCTTTATTTTGTTGGCGCCGCTTGTAGAGGGAAGCACTAATCCTGCATTACCGGCATAAACAACGATCGCCACTTTATCTTTTTCCCTGAGTTGATCGACTAACATCTTCATGGATGCCTGTACTAAAGGAAGTTTATTCGGCTCGTCCATCGAACCAGACACATCCACTAAGAAAACCATATTCGATGCAGGAAGGTTATCAAGAGGTATCTCTTTTCCCTGCAAACCAATATGCACCAGTTTATGCTGCGGACTCCAGGGACAATCTGATATTTCTGTATTGACAGTGAAAGGATCTCCATTCACTGGTTTTGTATAATTGTAATCAAAGTAATTGATCATCTCTTCAATACGAACGGCACCTGCAGGAGGAATAGAACCGTTTTCAAGATAACGCCTTATGTTACTGTATGCCGCTTCGTCCACATCAATCGAAAAAGTGGAGAGGGGATTTTGCGTGGCAGCGAGAAATTTATTTTCTACAATATTGTCGTAGTCTTCGGTATTAAAACCATTGGGTTCCTGCATTTTTTTTGCTTCCAATTCATCTTTTGCAGGTTCTACCACGGCAGATCCCCTATCTGTGACTATAACAGGCGCTGTGTACTCTGTTGTTTTTGTTGGTGGCGGCGGACCTTGCTTATTGGCCTCTTCTTTTACATCCGCTAATGTTACTTCCTGATATTTTTTACTTTTTGATGAAGACTTACCTGTTTCGCAGGCAACAAGAAAGCATAGCATGGCTACTGCCATCACAGCGATTTTGATTTTCATGACTGTAAATTTTAGTGATTACGGTTTATGAGATGCGGGAGTTTCTGATTTTCATAAAAATGTCCGGACAACTTTGCGGAGCATTTTATTATTTCATTTTTGTAAACAAGATGACCACACTGTCTTTTGATCGTACCTGCAAACTGTCTTCTGTTAGTTTAACAACTGCAAAAACTTTTCCGCTTGAATCAACTGCTGTTTCTTTCCAGACTAACTCACTCTTATTGTTCCATTCATAATGCGAAGTGTCGGCTACTGCGGCAGAATCGTTTAGCGACCTTACAATGTTCCCCTCTTTCGTAAAATCATAGTGATACCGGCTGAAGGCAGAATCATTTGCGGCCTCAGCTTTCCATTTTCCAATGATCCATTCTTTTTTGATTTGAGTAGCGGGATTATCATTCTTTTTTTTGAGGACAAAAAAGTAAACTCCTGCTCCGGCTGCAACAATAAGCAGCCCGATGAATAGTTTGTTCATGGCTATACTTTTTAAAAGGTTAAAAGAGACACTTCGATAAACTCAGTGCAGACATTGATTCTTCTTGCAGTAAAAAAGTAACCTTTGGGAAATGTTAATAGATAAAAACTAAAAGATAAAAGTTCTTCTACTCAGAAAACCCTTCAAAAGAAAAAAAAGAGTCCCGTAAAGCAGACTCCTAACTATTATCTTTTAGTTTTTATCTTTTATCTATTCTCCCGCGAGCTCCATCACCACTTTCCATTCTGCATCAGTAACCGGCTGACAGGATAAACGACCAATACGAACCAGTGCCATATCAGCAAGGCGCTTATCTTTCTTTATCGTAGCAAGGTCAACCGGGTTCTTTAATTTTTTAACCGGCTTCAGGTCAACTGCCACCCAGCGGTCATCATCAATCGTAGGATCCTGGTATGCTTCTTTAACTACTTTGGCAATACCAACGATGTTTGTTCCTTCGTTGCTGTGATAAAAGAAAACCTCGTCCCCTTTTTCCATGGTATTCAAATGAAGACGGGCTGCATAATTCCTTACACCTGTCCAGGCCGTTTGTTTGTCTTTTTCCAATTGTTCCCAACTATAGGAACCGGGTTCTGATTTTACAAGCCAGTATGCCATACGTTGAAAGTTTGATTGTGGATTTCAAATTTACAGGTAAGTTGAAAAATAAATTCTTTCTTTTTTTAAATCCAGAAGTTTTTCATGTGACGTATCTGTTTTTGTTGATTTCACTAAAAAATTAAACAATAAAATCAATAAAATCAAAAACCATGAGATCGCTTAAATCAATCGGGTTAATGCTGTTAGCCGCATTTGCTTTTACTACATCCTTTGCACAACCGGATGAGAAAACGGTGGAAGTTGGCGGCGCACCCATGTATCCATCAAAGAACATCGTTGAGAATGCTGTTAATTCGAAAGACCATACTACTCTCGTAGCTGCCGTTAAAGCTGCCGGATTAGTAGAAACATTGCAGGGTGCAGGGCCTTTCACAGTGTTTGCTCCTACCAATGCTGCATTTGATATGCTTCCTGAAGGCACCGTAGAAACTTTGCTGAAACCTGAGAATAAAGCCATGCTTACAGGAATACTTACTTATCATGTAGTATCTGGTCGCCTGGGAACAACAGAGCTTGATGAGTGGATCAAGAAAGGTAATGGTAATGCTGAACTGACGACTGTAGCCGGCGGCAAGTTGTGGGTTTCAAAAGCCAAAGGAAAATACTGGCTGAAAGATGAGAAAGGTGGAATGGCCGGGATCACTATCAGTAATGTTTATCAAAGCAATGGTGTGATACATGTGATCGATCATGTAGCTATGCCTAAATAAAAACCTTCGACTATCTGAACCATCCTTGAGGCTCCGGTGTTTAGTGATAAACCCGGAGCTCTCCTTTTTATTTCAACTCAGTTCAATTTTATTTTTGATTAACTTTCTGATATGAAAAAGGAGATCATAAAGAAACATCCGCTGGCCATTCGCTGGTTTCATTGGGTCAACTTCCCGGTGTTGGGGATCATGATCTGGAGCGGTTTACTGATCTATTGGGCGAATGATGTTTACAGGATTGGTTTTGGCGATACAACATTGATAAAATTCTTCCCCAAATCTTTTTACGACACTTTTAAAATAAATGGCCGCCTCTCCGAAGGAATGGCTTATCATTTTCTTTTTATGTGGTTGTTCTTTTTAAATGGTATTGCATATGTTCTTTATACGATTTTCTCGGGCGAGTGGCGGGATCTTGTACCTATCAAAGGATCTTTTAAACGATCATGGCAGGTTTTATTGCATGATCTTCATATCCGCAAAACTGCTCCGCCAATAACAGGAAAGTACAATGATGCACAACGTATCGCTTACACGGCGATCATTGTAATGGGCATTGGCTCCATATTGACCGGCCTGGCTATCTACAAACCTGTGCAGCTGGAATGGCTCTGCTGGATATTTGGCGGTTATAAAATGGCCCGCATCATTCATTTTATTTTGACGATCGGGTATGTTTTATTTTTTCTTGTTCATATTGCCCAGGTCATCCGTGCAGGCTGGAATAATTTCAGGGCCATGATAACCGGGTTTGAAGTAAAAAAAATAAAAGAAGAAACAGTTGCTGAAGAACCAAAAAAATAGAATGCTATGGCAAACATTTTCAAAACCATTTTTACCAGCAATAAGAAATTGAATATCGACCAGCAGATCATGAAGAAGACAGTTGTTTCCTTCTTTTTCTTTTTTGTTTTTGCCGGCGCTGCTTTTTGGGGATGGAAATGGCTACGCAAGCAACCCATGGAGCCCGGTAGTGAAAAAAACAGGACAAGCGCCGTTCTCCGGAAAGTATTAAATACCAATGAAGATATTTTTAAAGGCTTGTTATCAAAAAATAACCTGGCAAAGGAATATCCGAGATCAAAAGCAGCTAACCCTGCCAGGGTGAATGGTTATCTCGGCTTAAAAACAAAGCTGGATTCCAACTGGGCCATGAATGTGATCAAAGCAAATGGCGATACATTGAAAATAAAACTGGATGATATTAAGAAATTGCCGAAGATCGAATTTGCTTTCAATTTTAAATGCATTGAAGGCTGGAGCCAGGTCACACATTGGGGCGGCGTTAAGTTCTCTGATTTTGTAAAAGCCTATGGACTCGGCACTGAATCAGCCATGAACTATTTGGGTCTCGCCACTCCTGACAAACAGTATTATGTCGGGATAGATATGCCAAGTGCCCTGCATCCGCAAACAATACTTTGTTATGAATTGAATGGAATGACATTGCCAATGGACCAGGGTTATCCACTGCGGTTAATTATCCCTGTAAAATATGGGGTAAAAAGCCTGAAGCGTATCGGCTATATGTATTTTGATAATAAACGAACTCCCGACTACTGGGCGGATGTGAGAGGGTATGATTATTATACAGGGCTTTAGTAGCCGGTTGCAAGCACATCCGCAATATGCATCGTCTTTAAATTATATCCTTTGTGTTTGATATATCCCTGCAAATGCATCAGGCAGGAATGATCGGTTGAGATAAGATAATCAGCGCCGGTAGCCAATGCATTTTCTACTTTCTGCTCTCCCATTGCTACTGAAATGGCTTCAAACTTTACAGCGAAGGTTCCGCCAAAGCCGCAACAGGTTTCCACATCATTCATTTCTGTCAACTGAAGACCTTTTACTTTTGACAATAATTTTCTTGGCTCTGTCTTTATTTTACATTCCCTTAATCCTGCACAGGAATCATGATAAGTGGCTTTTCCTTTTAATGCAGCACCAACATCATCTATTTTCAATATTTGAACCATGAATTCGGAAAATTCAAATATTCTTTTGCTGATATCTTTTACTTCGTTATGAACAGAAGAGTTCTCAAACAGTTTACCATAATAATTCCTGACAAAGCCTGCACAACTGGCACTTGGTGTTACAATACAATCACTGCTACTAAAATCTGTTAAGAATTTGCTGCAAACCGATTTTGCTTCATCCCAAAAGCCTGCATTGAAAGCCGGCTGGCCACAACAGGTCTGTGCAGTATTATAACTAACAGTGCATCCTGCTTTTTCCAATACTTTGATTATGTTGAATCCTGTCTCCGGAAACAGCTGATCAACAAAACATGGTATAAATAATTGAACGTTCAATATCTTCTGTTGTTAGCGAAAATAGTTTTTATAAAACAAACAGGCATCCTTTTCAGAATGCCTGTCAAATTATTTTACATAATACCCGTATTAATCTTTTGTTGAATAAACACTGAGTTGGGCCAGGTATTTGTCGGCCAGGTCGGCGCCTCTTTCCCCACCCACACGGGCTTCAGGAAATTTTTGTTTCAATTCGGTATATAAGTCGATAGCCTCTTTTGTGTTTTTTATCACCCTGTCTGCAAAATAAGCAGCCATAAACAATGCCTCTGCGGAACTGGCCTGGTCATTTTCAAAATGACTGGCAGCTTTTTTATAATAGTCCAATGCATCGGAATTTTTTCCAAGATCGCCGGCGGCATCACCCATCAATTTGTAAGTTCTTGCCTGCAACGGTTTGGAGTTTGTGCTGGCTTTTTTCAAATGTGTAAGGGCTTTTTCATTATCATTTAGTTTGATATAGCAACTGCCGGCATAAAAATTGGCAAGCTTGGCTTGCTTTGTACCGCCGTACTGGCTGATAATTCTCAAAAAACCCGGATGCTGCCCATCACCATTCAATGCCAGGTTCACAGAATCCATACGGTAATATTCTTCCGCCTTGTACATAGCTTCAGCAGCTTTTGCTTCTTTGGGGTTCTTAAAGAAATTTTGATAGATGTACCAGCCTCCCACAGCAATAATGATGACCGTACAGGCGATCATGATCTGCTTGTTGTATTTTGTCCAAAAGTCTTTAGCTTTTGCAACCACTGCTGCATCGCTGCCCGCTTCCACTTGTTTCTTGTCTGCCATAATTATTATTTCTTTTTCAAAAATTGTTTTATCAATCAACGATAAAAGGATAGTTAGGATCTACATATACATCTTTCAGCACTTCACTGTCATCCGGCCAGGGACTTTCTTCTGCAAACTTCACCGATTCTGCCACAATATCATCAACCCTTTTATTGATCGCATCGATATCTTCTTGTGAAGCAAATTTGTTATCAAGTATCGTTTTCAACACTTGTTGTATCGGGTCCTTGCTTTTATACTCATCTACTTCCTCCTTAGCCCTGTATTTCTGCGGATCACTTATCGAATGTCCTTTATAACGATAGGTCTTTATCTCTAATAAAGTAGGTCCGCCTTTTTCTCTTGCCCTCTTCACTGCCCTGCTCAAACCTTCATGTACAAATTCGGCCGCCATGCCATCGATCGTATCGGCAGGCATTTCATAACCATCAGCCAGTTTATAAATATCAATTACGTTAGAGGTACGTTCAATTGAAGTACCCATCGCATAATTGTTATTCTCGCAAATAAAGATCACCGGCAGTTTCCAAAGCATGGCCAGGTTAAAAGTTTCATGCAACATTCCCTGCCTGGCGGCGCCATCACCAAAATAACAAAGCACAACATTATCGGTGCCCCTGTATTGTTCAGCAAAAGCAAGACCTGCACCTGTACCAATCTGTGCCCCTACAATCCCATGCCCCCCATAAAAATTCACATCCTTGCCAAAAAAGTGCATACTTCCGCCCTTACCTTTTGCACAACCTGTTGCTTTGCCATACAACTCAGCCATACAACTATTGACCGAAACTCCTTTAGCGATCGCCAATCCATGATCCCTGTAAGCCGTAATAAAAAGATCTTCGGGCCGGGTAGCCGTCATACATCCCGCTGCAATCGCCTCCTGTCCCACGTAGGCATGAAAGAAACCACGGATCTTACCTTCCATTTTGTATTTTTCTTCAGCCATCAGTTCAAACTGGCGGATCAACTGCATCAGTTCGTACCAGTAGAGATATGTTTCTTTCGAAAATTTGCTAGCCACCCGCTAAAAATTTGAGCCGCAAAAATAAGGGAAAAAGAGTACATAAGGTACAAGAATTCAAGGGACAAGGTACAAGTCAATTGTTTCTGAAACCTGTGCCTTGTGCCCTGTTCCTTGTACCTTGCGTTTATGCTTAGTCTTCAACGCATATCGGTACTTCAATTCAAAAACTACAGCAACCGTTTTTTTGATTTTACTGAACGGATCGTTGGTATTTGCGGTAAAAACGGGGCAGGCAAAACCAATTTGCTCGATGCTATCCATTATCTCTGCTTTACCCGCAGCTATTTTACCCGGCTCGACAGTAATAATGTTCAACGGGACAGCAATGGTTTTAGGATCGAAGGCGACCTTGTCTTAAATGATAAGCCCGAAAAAGCTGTTTGCATTTTAAGAGAAACTGGCCGGAAAGAGTTTTCAGTGAATGATGATGCTTATGATAAATTTTCCCGGCATATCGGCCGCTATCCCTGTGTCGTTATTGCCCCGGATGATGCACAACTGATCACAGGCGACAGCCGTGAACGAAGAGCTTTTATTGATGCTTTGCTTTCACAATTGAATGCTGAATATCTCCAGCATCTTATTACTTACCAGAAAATATTGGTGCAAAGAAATTCATTACTGAAATCCTTTGCTGAAACCAGAAACAAGGACATGGCATTGCTTGATGTGCTGGATCAGCAATTGATACCGGCCGGTGATTTTATTTTTACCAAGCGGAAAGAATTTTTTATTTCATTTCTCCCGCTTGTCAAGCATTTGTATAATGAGATTGCCAGTAATCCCGAAGACATAAATCTCTTTTATGAAAGTGAGATGTTACAGGCATCGCTGGAAGAATTGCTGAACATAAGCCGGAATAAAGATATGATGGCTCAACGCACTACTTCCGGTATTCATCGTGACGATATAGAGATACAATTAACTGAAAAAGATTTTAAGACCATTGCTTCACAGGGACAGCGAAAGAGTTTGTTGTTTGCATTGAAATTGGCTGAAATGGAAGTATTGAAAAAGGAAAAGGGCTTCCCTCCCCTCCTGCTGCTGGATGATGTATTTGAAAAATTAGATGAGGACAGGATCAGCAATCTTTTAAATAAAGTTTGTGTGGAGAACGAAGGACAGGTTTTTATTACCGATACGAATGAGGAAAGATTGACCCGGCATTTGGAGGACCTGCAAGTCAAATACCAACTGATTACTTTATGAGATAAAAACTAAAAGATAATAGATAAAGTTGTTCATAATCCGTAAAGTTTTGCCGGCACTGAAGAACTTTTATCTATTAGTTTTTATCTATTATCTAACTTTGAGTCATGGGACAATTCTCTCTCGCTGAGGCCATGCAGGAATTTTTAAAAGGCAGTCGCATCAAAGGCGGCATTCAGGCATTGCAGATAGAAGATCTGTGGGAAGATATTATGGGAAAGACGATCGCCAATTATACTGACAAACTCCAGATCATTGGTGATAAACTGATCATTACTACTTCTGTTGCTGCGTTAAAGAATGAACTCATTTATCAAAGGGAAAAAATAAAACAACGGGTGAATGAGGCGCTGAAGCAGAAAGTGGTGAATGAGGTTATCGTTCAATAATTGGCTTTAGCATATGACCATTCTTTTATCGAACTAAGGCCGCTATCTGCTTCTCAAGCATTTCTTTAGTCATAATATCCTCACTAAAATACCTGTACTTGGTTTTGTTGTTAATCAGAAGTGTCGCCGGGAAAGCACCTGACCATGTAGGATCAATCTTGGGACAGTAATACTCCTGGTCTGTTTCATCAAGCCATAAGACATGTGCACTGATCTTTCTCTTTCTTATATATTCTGAAATTTGGGCTATTTCATTTTCAAAATTGAGACTGACCAATATAAAATGTATGCTATCGGCGGCATATTTCTCCACTTCTGGAAACAGGTCAACAAATTGCTCGGCGCAAGGCGGGCACCAGGTAGCCCAAAAATTGACAATAACAGGTTTTTTATTTTCCGCAATTATTTTTTGAAGCTGTATAATTTTTATTTTTTCTATTTCTTGTGAAAACATGAATTTCCCAATAAACACACAGAAAGACAGAAGGAATATTTTTTTCATTTTGCTTAACTAAAATTTAAACACAATTAAAACTACTGAACTCTCACCCTCGGATCCACTACCCCATATAAAATATCTGCCAATATATTTATAAGAATGAAAAATGTTGCGGCAACCAACACCGCTCCCATCACAACAGGATAATCTAATTTTTCCAATGCATCTACTGTCACTTTTCCTATCCCCTGCCAGCTAAAAATGTATTCAACAAAAAAAGCTCCGGCCAGTAATTCAGCAAACCAACCGGTAACGGCAGTAATGACCGGGTTCAATGCATTTCTCAAACCATGTTTCCAGATAACAGTCCGCTTACTTACTCCTTTTGCATAAGCGGTACGGATATAATCCTGGTCCAATACATCCAGCATAGCGCTTCTTGTCAACTGTGTAATAATGGCCAGCGGACGAATGCCCAATGTTATTGCAGGTAAGATCAGGTTTTGTAATGACAATCTTTTTTCTCCTGTCACTTCATCCACTACCTGCCAGCTGCCGGCTAAATTTAGCCCGGTCCAATCACTCAATACAAATCCGAATACATACACCATGATGATGCCGATAAAGAATGATGGCGCCGATATGCCAACGATACTCGAAAAAACAGCGGAAGTATCCATCCAGGTATTTTGTTTTACAGCTGCCATTACTCCCAGCGGAATGCCGATCAGTATCGCAATGAACATGGCTGATATGGCGAGCATCAATGTGCCGGGTAAGGCCTGCATTAAAATATTCCAGACCGGACGTTTGCTTTGATAGGATGTGCGGAGATAAGGAACTTTGAATCCAAATTTTTTATTGCCACCAATAAAGATCCCTTTTAGTTTTTTCTTCTCTATATCTGCTTTGCTGTGAAAGCAAATAGGGGAAACATCATTCAGATAATATAAGAATTGTTTGAAGCGGGATATTTTTTCTCCGTTATCATTAATGAGATAAAGCTCTTTGCGGATGTTTGATTGGGTGGTTGAATCGCTTGACTGTCCCGCCACCATCCTTGCCGGATCACCGATGCCCTGGAAAAGAAAAAAAACCAATACCACAACGCCTATCAGCACCAGCAGGCCATAGAATGCTTTTTTGGCGATGTATTTTATCATGGCAGTTTTTTTACTGCGGCAATGATGGAATTAAGTTTCCTGAAACTTTGTTTGTCAACGATCGTCCCGGCTTTTAAAAAATAGATACAGGGATTTGTCCTTGCCGCAGTCTTGATAGCCGTATAATCACATGTCAATATTTGCAGACCGGCAAATGGGGTCTTGCTGATCTTTTCTCCGGCCTCACCCGGTCTTGAAGTAACAAGATAAGCAGGGATATTTTTTGCTTTCAACTCTGTGAAAAGTTTTGAAAAGCATTTTTCCCATTTGGAAACCGGCACGGAAAAATTCTCACAAAATAACAGAACAGCATAAGGCTGGTTTAAAATAATTCCTGTTGAATCTTCGCCGGTCACTCCTTTCAGATCAAATCCTTTGATCGGCGGTTGATTGTTTTTTCCTTCTATCTTGTCCTCATCTTTATTCAGGAGGATATATTTATAATTGCTTGTAGTAAAATCATCAGGAAATTTTTCCGAAGTAAACCTGGCGCTGACACCTGTTCCTGCTTTTCTGTAAACCATGATCTTTTTGAAAGTAACAGAGTCAACTTCTGTTGAATCCTTTTTTACAAAAAGAAATTCTTTCTTGTTGAGTTCTTTCGGTACGCTGTCGATCGGGAAAATGGAAACAGTGGCATCTTTTAAATATTCGTAAGTAATTATTACCCTGTCAGGAACTGCATTAGCCGGCATTTCCATTTGTTTTGTAATGTTCTTCCCTTTTTTAAAGGGCAGGCAGTCAACAAAAGGAAGATAGGTCAGTGCATACCATTGAACACCGAAGGAAAGTACCGTAATGACAAACATGGAGATCGTTGTTGCCTTTTCCTGGAACAACGGTTTTATCAGCTTCCTTTTCCAGAAAATAAAAATGATCAGTGCCAGCAGCAACAGGTCTTTCAGGAATGAGGTGAAGGGTGTAATGGGCAGGCAATCGCCAAAACATCCGCAATTTTTAAATTTGCCGGATAAATAAGCATAGCCGGTGAGAAATGTAAAAAAGATGATGAGCAGTAATAACAACCAGCTGAATAATTTGATCCTCCATCCCAGCAATAAAGCAAAGCCAGCAATGATCTCAAATGCATTCATCAATACCGACATCAGCAATGTCCATGAATTGAATTCAGACATTCCCCAGAGATCGAAGAACTCCTGCATCTTATAACTCAAACCCAACGGATCGTTGGCTTTCACCAATCCGGAAAAAATAAATAACAGGCCAACAATGATCCTTGCTGTGGTAACGGCTGCTTTCATTTACATAAGGATTAAAGCAAATACGGCATAATTGATAATATCGAGATAATTGGCATCTATCCCCTCACTCATGATCGTTTTGCCATCATTATTTACTATTTGTCTTATGCGTTGCAATTTCATCAGGATAAGATCAACAAAACTTTCCTGGCTCATGCTCCGCCATGCTTCACCATAATCATGGTTCTTGTCATTCATCAGGTCTTTGGCTGTTTGTACATTTTTGTCATACAATCGGGCTGCTTCATTTACGTCCATTTCTTCGGGTGCATCATCAGGTAGTTCTAATTGTATCAGTCCTATCACTGCATAATTAATAATGCCTTTGAATTCTGCGGCAATATCATCCGCTACTTTTTGTTTTCCTTTTTGCTGAATCGTTCTTATCCGTTGTGCCTTGATGAATATCTGGTCAACAATGGAAATGGTTCGCAGCACCCTCCAGGCTGTGCCATAATCGCTGGCTTTCTTCAAAAAGATCTCTTTGCAGGATGCGATGGCGCTGTCGTATTGATTGTTAGTTACTGTCATATATGTCATGTAAGTCAAATGAGTCAAAGCTGTCAATTCGGAAAGTCATATGACTTATATGACCAATTTGACTTCTATGACTATTATCTTCGTTCAAAAATAACGAACAAAGGCTAATGTTTACACTCAATTGCAAAGGAAGATCATTAATAATAGAAAAGCCGGTGGTGATGGGCATTATCAACATCACTCCTGATTCTTTTTACCGCAGGAGCCGGTTTGAGGGAACAGCGATCTTGCAACAAGCCGAACAAATGCTGAAGGAGGGGGCAACCATACTTGATATTGGCGGACAAAGTACAAGACCCGGGAGTGAACGAGTAAGTGCAGAAGATGAAATAAAAAGAGTGACCGGGCCTGTCACCGAAATTCATAAAAATTTTCCGGGAGCATTTATTTCTATTGACACTTATCATGCTGCCGTAGCTAAAGAAGCCGTTGCTGCCGGTGCGTCCATCGTCAATGATATAAGTGCGGGAAGTATGGATAAGGATATGATCAAAACGGTGGCATCGCTGCAAGTCCCTTATGTGCTGATGCACATGAAAGGCACACCGGAAACAATGCAGCAGGAAGCAAAATATGATGATGTAACAAAAGAAGTGCTTGATTTTTTCATTTTAAAAAAAGAGGAACTGCAGGAAGCAGGGATAACCCAGGTCATCATTGATCCCGGTTTTGGTTTTGGAAAAACGATTGCTCAGAATTTTGAACTGCTTCGCAACCTTTCCTCTTTCAAAATGCTGAATTGCCCGGTAATGGCCGGCTTATCCCGCAAGTCAACTATTTACAAAACTCTCACTATATCTCCCGATGAGGCATTGAACGGAACAACTGTCATGAATACGATCGGTTTACTGAATGGCGCTATGATACTCCGTGTGCATGATGTAAAAGAGGCTGCACAAGTTATACAACTGATAGAAGCGTATAAAAAATAGAAGAGTGATCTTTTTCAGATCACTCTTCTATACCACGAAGTTGAGATCATGGCCTTAATCCAGGTTTTTCGCAGGTTCACTCGTAAAGTATGGATCAAAATATGGAGCAACAAAAAGTACAGATGGTGGCAGGATCAAATGTTCTCAAAAGGTTCGGCGGTTACATCCGGATCAATGGACTAAAAACGGAGCCACAAAAAAAATACCCATCCTTAGATGGGTACAAAGTTGCGACATTATTTGATTCAACGATCACTTAGGTCATTGAGGCTGGTCAATTTTTACATCTTTGCCCGGAGCAGGTGCTACCGGCATTTTTTCTTTTACATCTATGACAGTAAGGTCAAAAATAAGATGTTCATAAGGTTTTATGCCAGATCCAGGTCTGGGATTGGGGCCATATGCCAGCATTGAAGGTACATAGACCTTTGCCTTACCACCGGGTTTCAGGAATAGCATTGGTTCGTCAAAACCTTTTACCATTGTTCCATCCCCAACCGAAAATGTTAGTGGCCCAACATGCTGGAAAGTGGAATCAATATTACTGTCAAATTTTTTTCCTCCGAAAGTTACCCCGCTATAATTTACATATACATAATTGCCTGAATCAATAAGATCGCCTGTGCCCGGATCAATAATTTCCACAAAAGCGCCGGAAGGTGTTTTCCGGGCTTTTATTTTTTTACCGGCCAGGTAATCTTCAATATATTTTATTTCTGAGGCTATGTATCTTTCTCTCTCCATTTTTTGGTCGGCAAATACAGTAGAATCAGCAGGAAGAACATCAAGTATTTTAAAATAGGTTATGATCATCCCTCCTTTTTTAAAATAAGGGGGAACCCTTGTCGGATCCCTCTTAATAAAAGTATCCATCATTTGAGTGGTCATGATGCTATCACCTACGGACAGCGATGACCAAAGCTCGGAAATATCATAGGTCTCATTTTTGGCAGCCCTGGTGTACATAGGTGGCCTTCCAAAAGTGGAGAAATAAATACTGTCTTTTATCTTATACATGACATTATACTTGACAATACTCCCTTCGGAAATTTTTCTCTTTCCATCTCCTTTGAAAAGTTTGTATGGCATGCCCCCGGCAGTTTTGCGATAAGTCACTTTATTGCAGGCTGCAAGAAGAATTATCAAACCGATAAATAAACCTGGATTCCTGGTCGCTTTCATGTGTATTTTTTTATTTGTTTTTTAGCCAGATAGAATTCCCCCCGATCTTACCGGGGAGCATTTCATATAGCTGTTTGTTTTTTATTGTAATTGTTCAACATTCTCTTTCATGGCTATGATAAAATGCTGCACTGTTTTTTCCAATGAGTCGCTGCTGCGTCCGCCAGCTGCATTAAAATGTCCCCCACCCTCAAAATATTTCCGGGCAAAAAGGTTGCAGTCAAAATCCCCCTTACTCCTGAAACTCCATTTTCTTTCTTCATCCCTGTCGATCACCAGGGCTACTAATTTAATTCCCTGGATAGTTTGAGGGAAATTAACAAGGCCTTCCGTATCGCCTGTTTTGATATGAAATTTCAACAGGTCGCTTTTGGGAATAGCTATTAAAACAGTATTGTATTCATAAAAGACCTCCATCCGGTTGAGCAGTACATGGCCAATAAACCGTAAGCGGTTCTCTAAAAAATTATCAAAGAGTTTATCATGAATGGATTCATGCTTCAATCCTTTTTCTTTTAATTCTGATACCAGTTTATGCACCCCTGCATGAGCTGATTGAAAACGGAATGCCCCTGTATCCCCGACTATTCCTGCATAAATACATTCACTTACTTCATCTGTTATTTTATCGCTATTACCTGAGTCAACAATAAAATCATAGATCATTTCGCTGGTGGAACTTTTGGCTGTATCACTGATCCCATAATCAAATGAGGCTGCATCAGGTTCCTGGTGATGGTCTATCAATACTTTGGTGCAAGTGAGTTGTTTCAGCTTTTCCGTCATTGTTTTTGTACGGTGAAAAATATTGAAGTCGAGGCAGAATAACCATTCAGCATCGTCCATCACTTTCTCTGCTTTCGGTTTATCCATTTCATAATCCATTACTTCTTTTACACCTGGCATCCAGTTTACCCAGCCGGCCCAATTGGTAGGAGAAATAACAGTGACGGTATGACCCAACTGCACTAAAAAATGTTTTAATGCAAGCGATGAGCCCATTGCATCCGCATCAGGTTTTTGATGAGTTGTAATAACTACCTTATGCGGTTTTGTAAGTAGGGGAAATATTTCCTGTATAGCTTTCATAAAACGGCTGCGAAGGTAGGAAAAAGTCGGTAGCCGGAAAGACCGTACGTCCGCAACTCAGCCTGATAATGAGTTATTTTCTTTCCGACTTATTATCTTTCGGACTTCCGGACTATCTTCGCGGCGCAAAAACAAGTAATAAACAAACGTAACTATGAGTAATCGTACATTCACAATGATCAAACCGGATGCTATGAGAAATGGCCATGCCGGGGCAATTTTACATCATATCGCTAAAGCTGGTTTTCAGATCAAGGCGCTGAAAATGCTGCACCTTTCTGCTGAAAAGGCCGGCGAATTTTATGCTGTGCATAAAGAAAGACCTTTCTATGGTGAATTGGTTGAGTTTATGAGCAGTGGTCCCATCATGGCTGCCATACTGGAGAAAGAAAATGCAGTAGCTGCATTCAGGGAATTGATCGGCGCCACCAATCCTGCACAGGCAGCAGAAGGAACGATCCGCAAATTATATGCAACATCAGTTGGTGAAAATGCAGTGCATGGAAGTGACAGCGATGCCAATGCAAAAATTGAAGGGGATTTTATGTTCTCCGTATTGGAACAATTTTAGAACCAGGATTTGCCTGAGTAAATAAGATGTTACTGAAATAGTGAAGCTCACAATTCTGTGAGCTTCTTTTTTTGAGTGAGATAATACTATTGGTATTTACTTTGAGTACCAGAATTCATGATCTTTCAGATGTTTGACCATGTCACCATTTTCCAAAATGATCTCTGCATCCAGGCTCAGGTCATGTTTTCCTTTGCCGACATTGATCTCATTATATGGCATAAATAGAACAACGTCCTTATAAACAGCTTCGTCATAAGCGGGTTTGATGCTTTTATATATGGCCAACTGCCCGTTCTTGCTCCTGTATGCAGAATTAAGGCCCTGGATAGCCTCCCCATTCTTTTTTTCAAAATAAATGGCAACATAAGCATCGATTCCTTTCATGTTATTGGCGGTGAACTTTACATGTATCCGCATTCCTTTCTTTCCGCCTTCCATTACATCATAATCAACCCACAGGTCCTCAAAGATCACATCTACTTTGGAATCTGACTCAACATCAGCAGGGCTTCCGGGTTTGCTGTATTCAAAATCGTAATAGGTCAGCTTGGCAATTTCACCTCCCGCTTTATAAATGAGTTTTACATCCATGGTAAGATCATAATTGCCCGGTTCAAGATCCAATTCATTGTAAGGCATAAAGGCGCTGATATCATCGTAAACGGCAGGATCATATGCCGGTTTAATGCTGCGATACAAAGCCACATCACCGGCAGTGCTGACGAATTTATTGTTCTTGTCCTTTAACACACCAGCCAGATCATCATTATAAGTAAAATAAATGGCGAGAAAGGCATCCATGTTCTTCATGCTGTATGCAGTGAACTTTAAATGCACCCTCATACCTAACATATTATCTTCTGTAACACCGTAATCAACCCAGATAGAATCAAAATAGGCGCTGGGCTCTGCTATGCGGGGTGTTTCTTTTGCATTGGCAGCAACAATAGTAAGAATAGAGAATAACAAGAAACTGATAGCCTTTTTCATCGTCAAATCATTGCTCATAAAATTAGAAAAAAAATTTTACGATCTAAAAATTTTTTGTGAGCTATATCTCTTTCAACTTTACCAGCTTATTATCGATTGGAGACAGTTTATAACCTTCTTTCCGTAATAGATTGATAACTCCTTTTTCTCCCGGCAAATGCCCTGCCCCTACTGCAATGACCAATGACTTTTTGGGCAACAGGTCTTTTAGTTTTTTAACCCAGTTCTGGTTGCGGTGATACAGCATTATATCAATAAAGCTTGACATGCCTGCATCTGCTTCTACCATCAGGTCTTCCAGTTTCTTCAGGTCCTGGCTCCGGTAGGCATCAAACATGTCTTTCATCAGCTTGCTTTCTTTATCCTCTTTACCAGCGTTATTTATGTAATCAACCAATTGCTGTGCCTGCAATTTGTAAGGAATACTATCTAACACTCCAGCCTGGTAAGCCATGGTTTCAAGGCCATTTATTTTTTTATCACTTTGCTTTGCTTCCTCCATGATCACCTGTTCCATCATAGCTGTATTATCACAAGGCATAGACCCTTGTTCCAGTGTAGAAGCAGCCAGCATTGGTTTAAATGTTTCCAGCATGGCAAACGGCAACAAAGAACCTTTCTCTTCAAAATATTTTTTTACTTTTTTGTAATCTTCTGCGTTTAGAAGATCTTTTAATGTTGTATCGCCCAGCATTTTCATTTTGCCAATAGCACCAAGCATCTCGAACATATTATCCATGTCAACTTCAAAATATATCTCATCACATTCACTGATAGCTTTTTTCATATTCCTGCTTAATACAGCATCATCGGCACAAAGCATATGAATGGTACCAAACAGGTAAGAAGGTTTTTCCAAACCATTGCCACTGATCTTCCATAATAAAGTATTATTCTCTTTATTATTTTGCCCGAATGCTGCTACTGAAAGGAGGCTGACTAACAAAACACTACTGATCCGTTTCATTCAGAAAAATTTTATGCAAATTAAAACAATGATGGTTGATGTATTGATGAAGTTGCACTGCAAACAATTCTCCAAAGATGATGACAAGACTTTGTGTCAGTAAAATACCTCGCTCCAGAACCGGGAAAACTTTGTTCCCCACTTTACAATTAACTCTCCCGGCGTTATTGGCAGGCCCAGTTCCTGTTTGATCGCCAAAACAGGCAGGTTGATACCGGCTCCTAATCCTGCTGATATTGTTCCCTGCACCCGGGGATTGATCTCGAGAATTAAAAATTCATTGGCTGCCGATCTTTTAACCTGTATCCCGGTATTGCCATGCAACTGTAATTCTTTTAGGATCTGCCGGCAATAAGTGATAATTTTTTCATCCTTTACAAATTCGCCTTCTGTACTGATGCCATTGATCATTCTTGTTCTTATTCTCGGTATGATCAGAACACTTTCTCCATGATTGGCAAGACAGTCAACAGAATATTCTTCGCCGGGCAAATACTCACTGATGAGAAGTTCGGGAAACAGACCTGAAGAAAGAATGCGGATCGCATCATTTAAACTTATGTAAGTTGAAGTGGGTTTATGATTGAACAAAAGATCGAGTTCATTCATCTGCTCACTGATAATGCGGAAGCCACGGCTGCCATTAGAAACAGATGGTTTGAAACAAACTGGTTTGGCAGGATAACCCAATTCTTCAACAGCTTTTTTAAATTGATCAACATTCTCAGCGATCCTGAAATCAGGAACAGCAATGCTTCGCCATTGTAAAAATTGGTAAAGCATGCTTTTATTATTGGCAATTTCTAAAGATGAGGTGGGTGATAAAGGCAATCTTACTCCTGCTTTCTCAAGATCTTTTTGATGCAGGGATAAAGGAATGAGTTCTCTTGTGACCAATGGCAGGATAATATGTATATTTTTTTTCTTGCATAACGATAACAAAGCTTCAGCAAACAAAGGATCGCCGACAAAAGGAATGGTCTCAAAATCACATCCCATATAACGACCCACTGCATTTGGATTTGCATCAGCAATGGTTACCTGAAATGCTTTTTCCTGTTGCAAACATTTCAGAATACCTGCTGCACCAGGTGCGCCACCGCCTGTCATTAGAATGTTGACTATGGAAGACATACTATAAAAATAAGGAATAAGAAATGAGAAATTAAGAATAAGGAAGTTGTCTCTGTAAGTATGAGGGTCGCCTACTTTTTCATTTTTTATTTTTTAATCCTTATTTCTAATTCTGTACTACAGCTTCTTCGCCGTACAACTGTCCTCTAAATTTAAGTGATGGTGACGGAATGAATTCACCAATTCCCAGTTCACTCCATTTATTGTCCACTGCCTTTATTGTTTTATCATCTGCTACGATAATATTGGGCCAGTCACGGTGAAAGTCATCAAACTCTTTCGTTTTTCTTGTGCCGTCAAAACCCATGCAAGACCAATGGTTTGAAGTTTGAGGTTTGAAGTTTGAGGTTGATCTATAAATTATATGGTCTCTTTTTGGATCAAGGTTATTACAAAAGCGCCATAATGCAGTTGGAAGATCGTTGGCATCAACCGTATGTTCAACATACAATATCATCTTTACTCCTGCTGTTTCTTTCGCCAAACAAACCTGCTCATGTAATTCTTTGATATGGCCTCTCCTGTTTTTCTTTACGGAGATAATTAAACAAGGAATTTCTTTTTTCAGCAATGATGAATTAACACCTGCGATTTCCGGGAATTTATTTTTTAACCCTGAGTTGACAGTCCCTGACTCCGGACTAAGGCCTAACGATTCATGATTGTCATCTCTTTCTTCATCAAATTTGAAAGTCCCGTCAATACACATTTTTCCGCCAAAACCCAATTTGCTGCAGCTATGATCCAGCACATCCATCGGTCCAGTGGAGAAATAAATATCCGTTGCCGGGTTTAAATTTTTGAAAACATATTTCGCCAGGTCTTCATAATCCTGAATTTTTACACCTTGGTCTGCTAACACCAATATCTTATTGAACATCATTTGTCCCGCCCCCCACATGGCGTTCATTACTTTCTGCCCCTGCCCGGCATAATCTTTTTTTATTTTAGTGATAACGAGATTATGAAAAACCCCTTCCACCGGCATATCCATGTCAATGATCTCCGGCACCATTGTCATTTTTATCGGGGCTAAGAATATTCTTTCCGTTGCTTTACCCAACCATGCATCTTCCTGCGGCGGAATACCAACGATCGTTGCAGGATAAACAGGATCTTTTTTGTGAGTGATAGCTGTGATATGAAAACGGGGATACCAATCGGGCAATGAATAATACCCGGTATGATCGCCAAACGGTCCTTCCCAAATCATTTCATCATTCGGATCCACATAACCTTCAATGATGAAATCAGCATCGGCCGGCACTTCCACATCAGGCTGAGAGATACATTTTACCAATTCCACTTTTTTCTTTCTTAAAAAACCTGCCAGCATGTATTCGTCCACATTCTCCGGCAACGGAGCTGTGGCAGAATAAGCATACACCGGATCACCGCCCAATGCAACAGCCACCGGCATTCTTTTATTTAATTTTTTATATTCAGAAAAATGTTTGGCAGAAACCTTATGCTTATGCCAATGCATCCCCGTTGATGTTGGACCGAACACCTGCATTCTATACATACCAACATTTCTTGAACCGGTATTGGGATCTTTGGTATGAATAATAGGTAATGTAACAAAAGGCCCTCCGTCTTTCGGCCAGCAGGTGATAACAGGAAGTTTTGTAATATCAGGCTCCGTCATTATTACTTCCTGGCATTCGCCTCTGCCCTTTTTCACTTTTGGCATCCAACTGGCAAAACGGCTGAGTTTCGGAAGCATTTTTAATTTATCAATGATACTTTCTTTTGGTGCTGCTAAAGATTTAAAAAGATATTCGATCTCTTTTGCTGTATCATCAAGATGATCCACTCCAAGCGCCATGCACATTCTTTTCTCGCTTCCATACGCATTCATCAATACCGGGAAATCATAGCCGGTATTTTCAAACAATAATGCTTTGCCTCCACCGGGTTCTTTGCTCATGCGATCAGTGATCTCCGCCATTTCCAGTTTAGGATCCACATAAGCTTTTATCCGGATCAGTTCACCGGCTTTTTCCAATGCTTCAATAAAATGCTGCTGATTTTTATATGCCATTGCTGCAAAGGTAGTACTGCAACGTTTAAAAGTTTAAAGGTTTGATGTCGAACAACCTTAAACTATTAAACTTTTTGAACTCTTAAACCTTCTTCCGTTTATCATTTATTTTTTATAGCGATTAACTTATTATCTCATCAGTAGAAATGTTCCTTTTTCTGTTTTAGCAGGCTCACCTTCCAATTGATAAGTGCATATCCACACATAGATATTTGTGTCCTGGTCAACACCGCTTCTTTTTCCATTCCATCCTTTTGCCGGATCTGTTGTTTGCATAACAAGCTGTCCCCAGCGGTCATAAATCTTAAAACTATACTGAAGTAATTTTCCATCCACCAGTGGTTTGAAAATATCATTCTTGCCATCATTGTTAGGAGTAAATGCGGAAGGAATATAAACAGCGTTCATACAACTCTTCGTTGTTACCCATATATTCTCCCGGCCGGAACAACCCGTGACGTCTGTTACTTCCAACCAATAAAGACCGGGGTTTACTATTTTGATCGTAGCAGTAGTAGCGCCGGTGCTCCATAAATACTTTGCAAAGGTCATTGTCGGTTTCAATTCTTCATAGAGGTTCACACATTTAGTTATTTGAAGAGGTAAAAATCCTGATACCCTGCCGTTGGGATACCAATGAATAGTGATCGCATTCGAAGTAATTAGCTGGTCGGGCATACAAGGTATTCGTAGAAATAGTTTACAGGTGACGATATCTCCATCCTGCAATGTATTGCTGCTGTAGTCAGGTCCATATACCATTTGTTCGACACCATTTACATACCATGAATAGTGGGGGGTTGTACCTGAGTTGAATGATTCGGCTTTGAATTCAACAGGCTTGCCTTCACAGATCGTTTCAACTGATGCGGTAATAGTTATCCGCGGAGAAGCATCAGCTCCGCCAAAGCCATATATGATTATCCACAGGTCATTAGCGATTAAATTAGGCATATTGGGATGGTTATGATGACCGACAACATCAAGGTCATTGGAGAGTTCCCATCCTGTCAGATATAAACCGTCGGCCCCCAGGGCAATGCTGGTTGCATAATCATCTTTGCTGCCACCCTGCAATTTTTCCCAGAGAAACTTCCCTTCACTACTGGTCCTTATTGTCCAGAAATCCTCCAGTCCATTACTGAGACAGGTATTCCTTGATTTTATTCCTCCCGCCATATAAAACCCGCCGTCTGCCGCCTGGAGGAGATCATAACAGATATCATCCAAATTACCCCCATAGTTGTACTGCCATAGCATGTTCCCATTAAGATCTGTTTTAAACATCCATCCATCAATCCCTCCATTGTTATTGATCGGGGCATCTGATGAACTTGAACTTCCTCCAACAACATAACCATCATTTAAAGGGATCACACCACAAGGGCCTTCCGATCCGCTTCCTCCATGACAAGATTGCCATAATATATTACCTGCCGGATCCAACCGGGCCAACCATATGTCTTTATCACCATGATTTCCGCTGATATCACCATCATTGGATTCAGTTGTCCCCGTAAGAATGTATCCGCCCCCGGTCAAAGCTTTTATTTGATTAAACGGAATAAAAGCCTGAACCGGTCCCCCAAAAGATGCCCCGCCTTCGCCATCAGAACCTGAGCCTCCGTAACATCTTTGCCAGAGTATATCGCCGGTCGCATTTAGTTCAACCACCCACAGATCTCCGTTCCCGCCGTGGTTACCACTTACATCGCCGTTATTGGAATTGGTATATCCCGATATGATATATCCTCCTGCAGGTGTTATGTCAATGGAACCAGGCAGATCTGTTCCGGATCCACCTAAACATTTTTGCCAGAGCAGCTTGCCATCATTATCTATCTTAATTAGCCAAATATCTGTAGGAGGAGGATTAGGACCTATACCATGGAGACCGGAAACATCAAAATTAACTGAATTGGTACCTGCCAATATTATATAACCACCAGCAACCTGCCTGATCTCTGCACCGAAATCCAGACCGTCGCCACCGTACTCATCTCTCCATACAAATTCCCTATTGGCATCATACTTAGCAACAAACACATTAAAACCGATCGTGTGCTGCGGGTTATTACCATCTCCATCGTTGGAACGGGCGGCGCCCAATACAATAAATCCTCCATCAGTTGTCAATAAGATATCTTCTCCGAAATCGTCCAGTGAGCCTCCGAGTGGCTTTTGCCATTGTAAAACAGGTGGAGTGGTCTGGCCCAATAAAATATTGAACCAGAGAATACAGATGATTATTCCCCGGAGCCTGGCCATTATTAAAGATACTGAGTTTTCAAGAGAGTTTTTAGTCCGGCTGCTTTGTAAATAGGCCCTTGTATTCAATACCCAGCCCGGGTTTATCAGCAACAGTGACCTTGCCGTAGTTATATTCTAATCCTGTTGCCAGGTCTTCTTCGAGTAATAATGGACCGTCCATATCTACATGATCAATGAAGGGAAGTAAATGTGCAATGGCGGCAGAGCCGATAGTAGATTCATTCATGCAACCGATCATGATCTTTAATCCGAGTTCTCTTGCTTTTTCTATCATTCTTTTGGCAGGTGTAATGCCACTGCATTTGGTGAGCTTGATATTGATGCCGTGAAAATGGTCCTTGCATCTTTCAACATCTTTTTCAAACACACAGGATTCATCTGCATATAATGGAAGAGAAGATTCTTTATACAAGGTCTTCATTCCTTCCCAGTCATCTTTTACCAAAGGTTGTTCCACCAGTTCTACTCCCAGCTCTTTTAGTTGAGGAATAAGTTGCAAAGCTGTTTCAAGATCCCAGGCTGCATTGGCATCCACTCTCAGGATAGAATCAGTATTCTCTCGCAATGCTTTTACGATCGCAATATCATCCGCAGTTCCTACTTTTATTTTATAAATAGGCCAGGGTTTCTCTTTCATCTTGGCTACCATCTTTTCGATGCTGTCAATCCCGATAGTATAATCGCACATGGGATTGTTGGTGACATCACCATTCCAGAGTTCGTATAGTTTTTTTCTTTTCAGTTTACCAAACAGATCCCATGCTGCAATATCCAATGCACAAACAAGAAAGGGATTCTGTGGAAGCAAATGATGGAGATAATGCCAGTAACGTTCCGGTTCAGTGAAAGCAAATTTTTCAACAAACATTTTTTTGGCTTCAAGGTCGGCCGCCATTTTTTCTACCGGGATATTATAATAAGCAATGGCCGGCGCTTCACCATAACCTTTGATGCCCATATGTTCCAACTCCACTATAAAAGTTGGCTGATGTGTCTTTGTCCCTTTTGAAATAGTAAAAGGATGACGAAATTTTAAATTGTAGGTCCAATGCTGCACTTTCATCAGTGAAAATTAGGAATAAGAAATGAAAAATAAATAATGAGGAAGCCTAGCGTACTTTTTAATTAACCATTTCTTATTCCTGATTTTTTATTTTTCAGCCTCTTCCGCTATGAGTTACATATCCTCTTAGCTCCTCATTGAACTCTTTTTCTTTAATAAGATATTCAAGAGGGATATGCATGCGGTATTGCCAGTAGTGTTTGTCAAAAGCAGGATTATTGATCCTCTCTTCGCTGGCATTTTCCCTGCGTAGTGTTTCACTCATTCCTAAAATATCCTGTAGCTGAAAGATACTCCACATGGCAGGTGAATATAAATGCTGCAAAACGATGGCCCGGTTGATCCATGCTTCACAGAATTGCGGCGCCTCTCCATATTGCCCTAACAGGTTATTATAAAAATGCTGCGTTCTTTCCCGGTTTTCTTCCCACCATCCTCTTATCGTACTCATATCATGCGTTGATGGAGTGATCACAGACATATAAGGGGCATCATCAGGATGGAAAAATTCTTTACCAGGATCTTTTGGCATCCGCTGGATCTCGAGACTGAGAATCCCTAATTGCTGCATCACTTCCGGTACACAATGCGGCACCATACCAAGATCTTCACCACATACCAGCATGTTGGTGGCTGCTTTTAATTGCGGGAGTTTATGCATCGCCTCCTTATACCAGGAATCTTCCTGCCTGTGATAGAAATAATCAATATAAATATCTTTCAGTTTCTCCTGCACATGCGGGATAAGGAATTTGAAAGAAGTCGTTTTCTCTATTGAAATACGGAAGTGGAAATGCTGCCCTTGTGAATCCTGCTCTTCAAATAATATTACATTCGAAATAAGGTCGTACAAACCCAATTTCAGTTTTTCGTTCTCTTCAGTTTCTTCGAGTGAATTAAAATGGGTTTCCACCTGCCGCTGTGTTTCATATTCAGGGAGCAAATCATATCCACCGAAATCATTGGCGATTAAAAAATTCTCTCTTATATATTCTGCCTGGTCGCCGAATATTTCATCCAGTACTTCTTCTGTTATAAATGGACGGCAGTAACGCTGGTAATCAAACCAAATTCCTTTTTCTCCAAATTCATTAATATGAATGGGCAGACAAGGAACGAACCGGCCAAGTATTCCCTGTACAGCATTGACAGGAATACTCCAGATACGGAAGAAACCCAGGATATGATCAATGCGGAATGCATCAAAATAATTACTCATTTGCTCAAAGCGTTGCTTCCACCAGGCAAATCCATCTTCCTGCATTTTTTTCCAGTTATAGGTCGGGAAACCCCAGTTCTGACCAACAACCGTAAAATCATCTGGCGGAGCACCGGCCTGCCAACACATATTGTACATATCGGGAGCTACCCATGCATCACAGCTATTCCTCGATATCCCAATTGGTATATCGCCTTTTAACACGATCCCTTTTTTGTGAGCATAATCAACCGCTTCTTTTAACTGAACATGCAGGTGATATTGTATGAAATAATATAAGCCGATCTCTTTGAAAGCAGGTGATCTTGGTGAACAGAGTTTATCAATTTCTGTTTTATTATAAATGCCATTAGTTTCCCATTCACCGAAGTTGGGAGTGCCGTATTTATCACGGAAATGGCAAAAGGCTGCAAAAGACTCTAACCAATGCTTATTCTGTTTAAAAAATTTTTTGTAATCATCTGATTCAAAGCATTCTTTATTCATTACTTCATAAAGCTCCTTCAGCACTGAAAATTTAAATTTCATCACTTCTTCATAGTCTATCGCAGGCAATTCATTCAGTTGTTCCTGCTTTTCCTTAAGGGAAGAAAGCTGGTCGGCATATTCCTTTCCCGCCACTTCCCACAGGTTGATGTATAAAGGATGTAAAGCAAAAGCTGATACTGCTGAGTACGGATAAGAATCCATCCAGTTGAAATTAGCCATCGTATTATTGATGGGCAATAATTGTATCAGTTTTAAACCAACTTCCCTTGCCCAATCAACCAATAATTTTATATCTGCAAATTCTCCTACTCCAAACCCTTTGTTGCTGCGAAGACTAAAAACAGGAATAGCAACCCCGGAGCCTTTCCATGTGGTATTAGGTAAATGCACAAAACCATCATGCAGGATCGTTACTTTCTTTTTGGCGGCATCACTATACAACAACCTGTTGTTACCTGCTTCATAGGCAATGAATTTTTTCTCTTTGCTATTATAAACTCCATATTTATACGCAACCGGAAAACCAATGTCTGATAAATTTAATTTTACTGACCACCAGTCATCTTCCAGCTTCATGAACACCGGGTCTGTTTCTGACCAGTCTCTCAATTTTTCACCATGACCAAGCAAGCAAACAACTTCGTTCTTCTGCAGCAGCGGCGCTTTTACTTTAAAAACATGCGTAAAATTTTTATCGTTGCTTGCCTTGCTTTTGGTTTGATTTGCTTTAAGCAATACGTTATTGAACGCATCTGAGAAAAAGACATTCTCATATTCGCCTGCATGGTTCCATGTATCAACCAATTGTACTTGCTGCAAACCTTTACTGGAAATATCGATATATCTGTCATTACCCCATTCAGATAACAAGTCAGCGTCTTTATTTTTCAGGAAATATTTATAGGTAATATCTTTTTGAAGGTCTTTCTTTTTTACTTCAACGGTGCATTGCCAGAATTCCTCATTCATGTACTCCATTGCAATAGCTTTACCGGGATCATTGTTCCCAAGTTCATCGCTATTTCCCATAATCCACAAGCTCTGGCCGAATTCTGTATGAAAACGTAAATAAAACTGGAGTGTCATTGCAATCGTTATACTTGTTTATGGCTTGGATGTGTTTTAAAAACACATTGCTACGAAAATAGAAAAAAGATGTTTCTTTACTTCTTCTAGCTGGAAAAAGTTTTGCAAACGTATGACTACTAACGGCAAAAACCTGCAAAAAATATTTTTGGCCTGCTTCGGACTTTTCGCAGGCACTGCGTTCTGTATGAAATGGATGGAAGGAGACTTTGTGTATAAAGGCGGGAAATTCACCATCATTGGCCTTGAGATAAGTTATACGAGGGAAAAAGTAACGGCCATACTTTCCGGGATGGATGATCATGTAAAAACAATACTGCGCTATCATTTATGTTTCGATTTTTTATTTATGCTGGCCGTCTATCCCGGCATTGCAGTATTATGCCTGATGGCAAGAAACAAATCAACTGGTATTGTATTGCAAAAGATATTGATGACACTGGCTGCTTTACAATTGATGGCATGGGCTTGCGATATTTTAGAAAATTATTGCCTGCTCAAATGGATAAAAGGATCAGCGATCGGGAATGAATTCAACCTCTATCATTTTATTGTGGTAGTAAAATGGATCATTGCATTGGCAGGAGCACTCCTGGCCATCCCGTTGATTGTAAGAAAATACAGGGTAACGCAGAAAAACTAAAAACTATTTTTACTGTTTAAAGCGACTGCCTTATTTTTGCCAAAATCCTACGAATGGAACAAACAAAAAAATATAAAGGTATCTGGTGGCTGGTATTTCTTGCATCTACGGCGGCATTATTATTTGCCATCGCTACCCATTGGGAATGGTTAACGCTGATCCTCCCCTTCCAGGCCACCTCTTTTGTAAAAGCTCTGGACATTATGTAAGAGTGTTTATTTGTTGAAATATTTTTGATATCCCGTCCGAAATAAGACGGGATTTTTTATACTCTTACATCGTTACAATGCTAAAACTGCTAAAACCACTACTCGCAACTACTGCTACTATCATCATTGTATTTGTTGCGGTCAGTTTGCTTGATATTGTTATATCAGCTTTTTACCTGCGATTCTATACTTCGGCTGCGTTTATCGTAACATTTGGAGTTGGAGGTGTTTTTGCTGCCGTACTTGGATATACCTATGGAACCGAGCAAGCTCCTGAAAAGAATGAAACTATACGATGGACAATTATTATTTTCCTGGTGCTATGCGGTTTGTTGTTTTTTTTCCTGTTATCAAAAATTGAAGGGGGCGAATATAAACCTGCTTTCATGGCCTATGGCATCACCTTGGTATCAGGCAGCTTTCTCTTTATAAAAAATAAATTGGAATAAGAAACGGATCCCGGAAGATCCGTTCTTTCATTCAGTCAAATAATTATTTACGCATCATATCACTTGCAGAACGGCTGTTCCTTTGCAGGTTCCAGAGATTTGCAGCGGTAAATCTTTTTTTGTTTTTTACACTGATGTCCGTTGCTAATGTTTCTTTTACTTCGTGAAGAAGTTGTTTTTTGATCTCTTCACTTAATTGTACGGTTTGGGGCATAACAATGCTCTTCATAAACTCTCCTTTTTTAATCTGTCGTTTAATAATCATCTGAGCGAATCGGAAGTAAGAGAACCGGGCGGCGGCCGTAAAGGCTGGTCAGGTTTCGATCTTGTAGTTGGGTACGATAGCTCAGCGTTTGTTAGCGCAAATATACGACAGATAAGGTCCCCATCCAAATGGTAAGTGAAAGAATTATTGCAGGCAAGCCATTATTACTATTTGTGATAAGGGGCAACACTTAATCTTACTACTCTTTCATTCTATCCATCAATATTGTCCTTTTCATTTTATACAAAATCCCTTCCGGTTCTTTAAACACAATTGTACATACTTTGCTGCCCCCTGCCCTGCAACCGCCCCAGTAATTCCATTCTTTAAGGATCAATGCACTGTGATACTTGTCAAAAAATAATCCATACTCAAACTTTGCAAAACAATCTCCATGACCTGTGGTGTGCCATCTTGATGTATCAGCAATGCTGATGATTGTATCTTCCTGGATCACAGTTTTCTTTTCAAACCAGGGTTCTGTGTAAGAAGGAATTTCAGTGAACGCTCTTTTGTTATCCCTCATCACCCATATCCATTCCTTGTTACAAGCATTACGATGACAGTTCGTTTCGCCTTCATCATGATGACAAACCATCATGCATTGCCTGCATTTTAATTCGCCCAGGATATGATTGTCTGCAAAATTGAATTGATAAAACTTCGTTGATATTTTATATCCGAACAGATCATATACATCTTTATCACTGATGATATAAACACGATCACTTTTCATCTTGAAATATGATTTCGCTGTATCAAAAGGTTCTTTTGATGGCAACTCAATTTCTTTTATAATGGCACTGTCTTTTGAAAATAAAACTGGCTGGGCTGAAGCTGAACCGGCGATAAGCAGCAGGCTAAACAGAATCCGCATAATTTGCATTTGCCTTGTTGGATGCAGGTCTGTAATATATTGCACAGAGAAAATGCCTAATTAAAATTGGCCGTAACAGTAGTTGCCTGGTTCATAGTAACCACACAAGTACCGGTGCCGGAACACCCGCCTCCGCTCCACCCGGTAAATGTTGAACCACCAGAAGGGGTAGCTGTTAGTGTTACTATTACGCCGGGGTTATAAACAAACGAACAAGTGCTTCCGCAATTTAAACCGTTAGGCGTGCCGCCCGGAAGGGCAATTGCACTGACAGTTCCTGAACCGGTTCCGGTTTTATTAACAGAAAGCAGGTACCCAAATCTTGCACTTACATTTTTATTTCCGTTAATTGAAAAACTACAAGCACCACTACCACTACAATCGCCGCCCCAATCTCCAAAACTTGCACCCGACTCGGGAACAGGTGTCAGGGTCACTGATGTACCTGCATCAAATATATCACTACAGGCAGGTTGACAAAGTATTCCGGAAGGTGAACTTATCACAGTTCCCGGTCCTGTTCTGCTGGCTGTTACTGTATATTGCGATTTGCTAAATGTTGCCGCCACATTTTTTAATGCATCCATTGTTACTACACAACTGCCTGTTCCGCTGCAAGCGCCGCTCCATCCGGCGAAACTGCTGTTGGCATCCGTTGTGGCAATTAAGGTAACAGATGTACCGGCATCATACATACTATTACAAGCAGCGCCGCAACTGATACCTGACGGACTGCTGCTGATAGTTCCATCACCAGTACCATTCTTTGATGTAGCTAATAAATATTGTTGCCGTGTAAAAAAGGCAGTTACATTTTTTGCGTCATCCATTGTTACATTACATGCACCGGTACCGCTGCAAGCTCCTGCCCATCCAACAAATGTTGAGTTGGCGTCAGGGGCTGCAGTTAGCGCAACTATCTGGCCGTTGGAGTAAGTTGAATTGCAGGTTCCGCCACAATTAATGCCTGCTGGAGTACTGGTTACAGTACCCGAACCCGACCCCGATTTAATTACAGATAAGGGGTTTGTGAAAGTTGCAGTTACATTCCTCGCTGCATTCATGGTTACAACACAAGTGCCTGTGCCGCTGCAGGTGCCCCCACCCCAACCTAAAAAAGTACCTCCTGGTGCTGCAGTTGCGGTCAGCGTCACCACCGTTCCGCTTGAATAAGATTCTGCACAATCAAGACCACAATAAACCCCGGAGGCATCACTCGTTACAGTACCACTTCCGGTCCTGAAAACAGTTAATGAATGATAAACAGGGGCAGAGGGAGTAAAAACCTCCCACGAAGTCGTGCCATTCCACCGCAACATTTGACCGAAACTGCTGCCAACGATAAGATCTTCCAGTTTTTGTAAAGGCATTTTTTTCCATGAACCCGATCTATAGGTAAAAAGAGAAATTGAGTCTGTATCAAAAACTATTAATCCATTCACAGGAGTTATAGCCAGACGCTGAGAAGCAGTCATCCGTGGAACCAGCAAACCCTGGCTTGTAGAACTCAGGTCAAGAAGAGCACTGTTGTTTGGCGTAGTAGTGCCGATTCCAACATTCTGACCTTTGCTATTATTAACTGTTACTACAAATAGCAGGAAAAAGAGGATACTTTTCATTTGAAAAGTTTACTCTAAATGTAATGCTATTTTTTTTGTCTATACATATTTATTCCACCTTGTTAAGGAATAAAGGCAATCCTGATTTCCAATCGCCGTCAATATATAATTCAAATGAATAACGGCCTGCTTTTTCAAATTGAAGCTGGTTAAAATTGATAACAATATTAATAGAAGAAAATTGACCATTAGGAACATTGCCTATCTTGATATTACCTTCGATCGGCTGAATGGTCTCCTTGCCATTAACATCAATCAATCTTAATTTAAAGCTATGATCCCCCCCTTCCTTTATGGCAAAGCGCAGCCTGCATGCAACAGAACAAGCAGGATGTATAATGGGGAACTGTTTGCCATTGATACTATCAAACGTCCCAACTATGGTGAGTTTTGAATTATTGTCCTGTGCAAAGTCGGCGAGAGTAAATATCTCTATTTCCATGTCAGAATTTTTTGTGATGAAGAATGTTGTTATGCCCGAATAACCATGCCTAACAAATTATCGGTAGTTTGCCATGCTTCAATGTCATACTCACTGCATCAATGGCAGGAATGACAATGACAAATAACAACTACTGACACCTGATCATAATACTGCGAGCAATTCCAATTCAAAGATCAGTGTGCTGGCCGGTGGAATGGTATTGCCCATTCCATTTTCTCCGTACGCCAGTTCTGACGGGATAAATATCCTGAATTTACTTCCTGCTGCCATTAGTTTTAAAGCCTCTGTCCAGCCTTTTATTACCCTATCGATTTCAAATTCTTCGGGCTGACCACTTGTATAAGAACTTTCAAACTCCCTTCCATTCAGCAATGTTCCCCTGTAATGCACTTTTACCCGGTTGCCTTCTAATGGCTTTTCGCCATAGCCTTGTTTCAGAATAATGTATTGCAGACCGCTTTCTGTTTTTATTACATTGTCTTTTGTTGCATTCTCTTTTAAAAATTTTTCGCCGGCTTCACGGTTTGTCATTGCCTGTATTCTCGCCTGGTGTTTTACAAAGGTCGTTACAAGGCCATTTATTGCCTCTGGTTTTAGTATCGCAGTATCGGCTCCAAATGCATCATTAAGTCCCTTTGCAATAAGATCGATATCCATGCCCGGATACTTGGTAGAAAGAGTTTGGCCGATACTATAGCCCATAGCATAACTGGCAGAGTCTTTTAATGTTTCCAGTTTTTTCTCACTTTTTGACTTGCCTTTTTCTTTTTGTCCATTGGCTGGTATAAAGATCAAAAAAAGAGCAACAAGGCAAATGAATTTTTTCGTCATATGCAATTTTTAGCGGAATGAATATAAAGCAAATTCCATTTATGAATATCCTTACAACAATTCCAGGCCCGTCGCTAAAAAAAATGTGTACGTAAGGATTCAGTGCTGCGCATGAGAATTTAGATGCATTATTTTCGCAGGAAATAAATGAACATGGCAAAGATTACAGCCAGCGCCACATCGGAAAGCATTCCATCGCAAAAGGAAGCAGTGGATGCTTATATGAAAAAGTTGAAACACCCGATGAAGGAAGATGCCCAACTGATCAGGGAAATTATTTTAGATGCCGGTAATAATATTGGTGAAGAAATTGCCTGGAATGCTCCCTCTTTTTATTATACCGGCAAGATGAAACCATTTGCTCCAAAAGAGTATAAACGCTTTATTGCCGGATTGAATTTTTTTAAAAAGGATAGTCTTCGGCTTATTTTCCTGAGAGGCGCTTTGGCAAATGATAAAACCGGGATGCTGCAGGGTGATTATAAAGATGGGCGGCGGTTGGCTGTTTTCAGCAGCATAGCTGAAATAAAAGCAAAAAAGAAGGACCTGCAGAAAGTGGTGAAAACCATCGTTAATAAAATGGATAAGTGACTTCGAAAATGAAGGCTATATTTGTGGAAACTATAGTAGCCATGAAACTTTTTGTTGCCGGACTCCCTTACGATGTAGATGATGCAGAATTAGAGGAAATATTTGAAAAATTCGGAAAGATCATTTCTGCCAAGGTATCTATTGACCGGGAAACCGGTAAGAGCCGTGGATTTGGATTTGTTGACATGGCAAATGAAACTGAGGCCAAAGAAGCCATCGAACACCTCAACGATATTTCCCTCGGAAAAAAACCATTGGTAGTGAAGGCTGCTGAAGATAAACCCGGCGGCGGTGGTGGTTACAAAAAACCTGGCTTTGGTAATGATCGCAGGCGGTATTGAACGGGTATAGGGACTCACTTTGAAAAATTGGCCCACAGAGAACCGAAGAGGATAAGAGTTACGCAGAGAATTGCCCAGTGATTCTCAATACCCCCGTGTAACTCTGTGGCCATGTTACAAATGCAGATTTCAAACTGAGTCATTACCGAAACGGGTCTCGAATACTGCCAAACATAAAAAAATCGTAGCTTAGGTAAGCCATTAACCTTTACAGCTATGTTTCTCCCTGTCTTCACAGCTATTCTCTGTCCTGCATTTACTCATGAAATAAACTCATTGGTATGAAACCAAACACTATTGCTATGCGATCAATCATCACTATCCGTTTTTTGCTGACAACAGTTTTTTTGGTTACTTGTTTTGCAGCTTTTGCCCAGATCAATAAGCTAAAGCCTGAGGTCTATCATAATTTTATAAAACCGGATATGAGGGTAAGTGTAAAAACAATAGACAGGGGAATGATCAGGGAAACAAATACGGCAACACTCAGCACCTTCCAGGTGCCGGTGGACAGGAAAAAAGTTATCAATTATGAAAATGCAATAACATCAATAGATAAATCTTCTTTTGAAAAACTCAAATCCAAACTACCTCCGGCTATTGCTGCAGAAGATATAAGGATCATTCCGGAATTGCATGTAGAACCAACAGTTGGAGGGCAAACAGAAGCGGTTGCTTACCGGATATTATTTACTTTACTGCAGCCATTACACTACGATCAGGGCCTGAAAAAATATACCGCCCAACTGGGATTTCTTTTGATGAGTGAATCCGGTAATTATGACCCTCCTGCTGTGCCGGTGGATGTTGAAATATCTCCCGGTGAATCAGTATCTGTTGACCCCAGGGCTTTAAAAATTGATCATATTAGTATCCCTTCAATGATAGTTAACCTTGCAGCGGGTAAAGTAAAAGATTCTATCGCAGTAAAAGTGATGACAATTTCAAACCCCGAAGGATATACCACTTATCTTAAAGTAAAACCTTTGCTTGAAATATCAACTAACCGTTCTAAAATGCAGGGCTTTGGCATACAGGAAACACCGATCAATGTTAGGTTTGTTGGTTCTGATTCACCAGATTCTGTAAAAGTGGACTTCAGCGCTGAAAAAGGAACGATCACTCCCAATTCTGTTTATGTTCACTATAATAAATCTTCAACCGTTTATCTGCGTTCGGAAGGATTAGGCAAAAGCAAGATCACTGCTGCATCAAGTGTTGCTGATTCAAATGATCTGAATTTGAAGTTTGTTTTTCCCTGGCTCTTTTTACTGGCTTCTATATTGGGTGGATTGACCGGAAGTCTTGCTAAATACTTTTCAGGGCCAAAAGAAAAAGACTCACCTGTAAAGCCCGTCATCGGCGGGGTTTTAATTGGTTTGATAGGCGCTGTTGCCTATTATGGCCTTGGTGTAAACCTGCTCGGTATTAACCTGAGTGCCGGTATGCATGAATTGGCAGTGTTTGCTATAAGTGCTTTGGCCGCTTATTTCGGCATTAGCCTGATAAAGCTTGATGGAAAGAAGTAGTTTGGTTTCTTGCCGGGACTTTAAGATTTACTTAAGATGAATCCTTTTACAAAGGAGTCAGCATTACCTACATTTATTAGGACATGATCCGTTCATTTCAGCATTTAAGCTTTTACATTTTAAAAAACCATTGCATATGAAAAAGATATTTACGATCGGTGCTTTTGTTGTGGTAGCTACCGTTACAACAATTATCCTGACAGCAGGTATTTCCAATGACAGGTATAACGGTGGTGGTAAGGACCTGGTCCAGGAATTATATGAACAGGCAGTAAAACAAAATGATGCACTTGAAACTATTGAAGACGATATTGATAAGTTTTATAAAAAGAGGCAGGAAGCACTTGAAAAATATAATGCCTATCATTCTTATCATAGCCGCTATTACCAGGATGCCAAATCAACTGCAGCTGGTATAACCGATATGGCTGCCAAACAAAGAGCTAACGATATCATCACTCAAAGCGAAACAAGATACAATGCCCGGATCGCTAACTGGCAATCTGCCATCGCAACACTTACTGCAAGCGAAAAAGAATTGAACGGCCTGCACTCATTACTAAAAATAATGATCAGTGAAGCGATGATAGACAAATCCCAAAGCTCCGGATTACCTGATAACGCCAAAGCAAAAGAAGTAAATGGTGATGTTCAAAAAATAATTGAAAAAATAAAGGCGATAACAAAATAAAAATGAAAACGAAATTTTTGCTGTAACTCCTACCACTTACAGGTATTGGAAGATAATATCGGCTTCTCTACCTTCGGTTGATCAATTCATTTTAAATTTCATTCTATGCCATTCAAACTAATTGTTGATGTCTTCAGTGGCCGGCCAAATCCGGAAATAGAATTGGATAGCGCTGCTGCCAGCAAATTACTCAAACGCCTTCCGTTGGCTTCATTAAAAAAAGCTGATGAAAGAACGACCAACCCCTTCCCTTCTGTATTAGGTTACCGGGGCCTTATTCTTAAACAAACTGGCCGCATCAACAAGAACCTGCCGATGCGTATCCATTATGCACATGATACGATCTATGTCAATGATAAAGCAGCAAAGGCAGAAGGTGGATTAGAATCTTTTGTGTTTGACAATTTTCGTTCTCTCAAAGGCATCAAAGACATTCCGGATTTTCGCAAGGACTTTGAACGCATGATGAAACAGTATTTCGACAAGCGGGAGCTTTATATTGACAATTACCGCAAATGGATTCCTGAGATATTGGATGATTATCATTTCCCCGTGAGGCCTGTCTGCCCGTGTGCCCCTGCCGCCGATCTTGCTGCCTGGAATACCGATCCGGGTATAACAAGCAGTAACAACTGTTATAATTATGGTACCAACTACCGAAGTGATACTTATGGACAGCCGGGGCAGGCTGCGGGACAAAAATGGAATGATCTTTCTGCCTGTAATGTTCCGGCCAATAATATCAGTGCTAAAATGGGGGCAATCGCAGACGGTTTGGTAGATAAACCTAACCAGGATAATAAATGTATCACACCGGGGCATGTGGTTGCATTGGTAAATAAACCTAATTCCGATTATCACTGGTATCGCAAAGGCAGTAATGGCAAATGGAGCCATAAGATGGGCGGCACACCTGCTACTATTTTAGATAATTCAGGTAATCCTATTACTGATCCCCGCACCTGCGACAGGGGTGCTTATGTAAATTTCTGTACGTTCATGCAGGTAAGACATGGACATTTTAAGGTAGAAGGTCTTTTTGATTAATGATAAAACGGAAAATACGTAGCCGAACCGTCCGGGCTTTCCTGTATTCCGGAAGGCCTGACCCGCAATGGAGGCTAAGCAATGAACAAATGAAAAGCTGGAAACAGCAATGGGAAGCAGCACCACTTTCTGATGAAGAAGTAAAACGTCCATCTATATTGGGGTACACGGGTTGTTTTTTGCAAAACGAAGAACACAGCTATTGGATCATTTATAATGGCTGTGTTTCTTTTTATGATAGCAAAACAGTGATCAGTAAGAGAGATGATAACCGGCAAATGGAATTGTGGCTATTAAATACCGGCCCGGATGAAGTAAGCAAGCTGTTTTGAGTTAGTATTATCTACAACCATATCTCCGGTGGACATGATGATCTAACTGCTTGTTGCCTTTCTTTTGGTGCAAAAAGAAAGACATTGCGCACCTGGTTCTCATTTACAATAAAGAATATGCCTTTGTCTTTATAAATGACATGGGTGTTATTCATCTCATCAATCTTCTTTTCAAAATTGTCCCCAAACATTCTTTTTACTGCCAGTGAATCATCAAAAAAACGGAGATCGTTATTGATAGTGATCTTCTTCGCAATGGTTTCGCCCGACTGGTAACTGCTTTGATTAAAGATCACTGCTGAATCATTACGGGTATAGATTTTCCAGATGGCATAAGGATTGGCGGCATTATCGAAAATATAGACATGGTCAAACGGAATCGTAAAGACCAGTGTTGTTGTCACATCGTAGCGGAAACCCTGCCAGGCTTTTTTTTCTGCTTCGTATGTGATGATCTCCGTCGGCTTGCCGATAATTGAAAGAATATCTTTTACAGGCATACCGAGTTGCACTTTATCAATACCTTTTCCGGGAGTTACATTGTACTGGGCTTTTGCAATGCTGCAAAAAAACAGGGGGACAAGCAAAGCAGTGATTATTCTCATGGCTTACCAGATGAAGAGAAGCAGATCATTGCACAAAGGTTATGACATTTTTTTCCTGCTATAGCTGATTACTTAAAAAATACCCTTTCATACATATCTTCCGGGCATCCGCAAATACAACGAAAACCGTAACGATCTCTCCGAATGCTTAAAGAATCTTTAAGTGGAATGGCTGAGAGGCGGTCCCTAAAATTAAAGTTCCATTTTTCCTTAAGCCCGGGAATATCGATGTAATAGAGCAAAGGCCAGCGGCCATAATTATCTGCCCGTATGGAATACTCAAAAGAAGAATCAACTGTATTGCCTGTAAGGAAATAGATCTTAGCGCTATCAAAGACAATACTTCTTTCGCATTTGCACATTTCAGGTTCATTGCCTGTGCCCCAATTGCTCCCACTCCATTTCCATTGCCAGCTGCCCTTTAATTTTTCTGAGACCTGTTCTTCATATTTTTTCAGGAGTATTGGAAGTTTTGCGGCAGAATATATTGCGATATCACTGGTACTGTCAAAATAAAAGACCCTGATGAAAGCATAGATCGCATGTACCAGAGAACCCTGCTGCTCCAGGTTGATTGCATATTGGTAAAGATCTGCTGCCTCTTCCCTATTAGCTGGCTCCAACTTATCTCCCCCTTTTTTTTGTGCGAAACAAAAAAAAGGCAGCATAACTACAAGCAGAAAGAGTGACCGTTTCAAAAGCTGGGATTTAATGTAGTAACGAAACGATTGACAAGTTAGTATTTGCGGGTTACACCGCAGTTGTTATTGTAAATAGATCTGTGTGCTGCTTCACCAACAACGGCATGAAAATTCCCGGAGAGTTTTAAATAAGAAGTTTTATTTTTTTAAAATATCATTGATGATCCTGGCGTGATGCTGCGTATGAATGGCAATGATCCTGCGGGCCTGCTTTACCCGCAGATCACCAAAAAAGGGATGTGTAAAAAACTTATTCCGGCTTAATTTTTCAAATAACTCCGCTTTTTGTTTTGCTTTAGAAAGTAATGGGACGATAGTATCCTTGCTTATCACCTCGCCGGGTTTTACAGCATCCGGCGCTTTGGCCATGCCCCTCGGAAATTTATTCAGCAGTAAAACGACAGTGAGTTTAATACTGAATTTCCATTTGTAATCCTCCGGGTTGGAATGCTCTGCTGCACTGATCATTTTTATTAGTGCCAGCAGGCTATGTTCAATATGCCAGCCAACCGTTGCCTGTGATACAGATTCTTTCTTTTGTTCAATGAAGGGGAGTTTGGTTTCTAACTCATCAACTAATCCTGAAAGACTTTTCATGTATTTATCTTTTGACAAACTTAATGAAAGAATACCCGGGTCTTTCAGTTGGCGTAAGATACTCCGGAAATAACGGGTGTGAAATTCAAGTAGAAACAACCGGCGCTGTCTCCACCCGGTAAAAGAAAATTAATATTCCTGAACAGCCTAATAGTTTTAAATTTACTGTTCACTAAAATAAAACGATATGATAAAAGAGGCGCTCCTGGGCGAATTTTTGCATGAAGCAGAAAATACCCGCAAACTATTAAACGCTATTCCTGATTCAGCATTGGGTTACCGGCCGCAGCCGCATCTCTGGTCGGTCGGGCAATTGGCATCACATATTGCAGAAGTCTATAACTGGTTTGATTGCACTTTTAACCAGGATGTATTTGACATGGGAACTTACAAGTATGATAAAGGTGATATCAGCAAGGCATCCAATATTGTGGCGAAGTTTGAAGAGAATGTAGCCAACGCAAAAGCGGTGCTGGAGAATTCGGATGAAAGCAAATATTTCAATACATGGACCATGCAAATGGGCGGCAACCCCATTATGCCACCCATGCCCAAGATACAAGTGGCAAGGGGTTTCTTATTTAATCATCTCTACCACCACCGTGGTGAATTGCTCGCACATTTAAGGGC
>JABFRU010000040.1 GCA_013140985.1 Chitinophagaceae bacterium
GGGATTTTTATTATGCATTCACCGATACAAAATATCCGGGCATACCGGAGCTGAATATGAACACTATCTCAATGGAGCCATTCGTTGTGGGTGATATTCCCATTCAACCCATTCTTGTCTGGCATTTAAAAATGCCGGTGCTGGGTTTTCGCTTTGGTAAATTCACTTACATCACCGATGCCAACCGTATCGAAGAAAGTGAAAAAGAAAAAATAAGAGGGAGTGAGGTGATGGTCTTAAATGCACTTCGTAAACAAAAACATATTTCTCATTTTACATTGGGTGAAGCGATTGATCTTGTTAAAGAATTAAAAGTGCCACAAGGCTATTTCACCCACCTGTCTCACCAAATGGGTCGCCATGCAGAAATAGAAGCTGAATTGCCTGATGGTATTCATCTTGCATGGGATGGGCTGACCTTAGAATTCAATTAATAAAGCCCAACACAAACCCCGGTCGCATTCATAATACTATCTGGGATCTCTTTGTTCCAAATATCTTCATGGGAATGCGAGTCATCTTGTTCAGACATTAAAATTGGCTGAAGAAACAGTATTATGATAAGAATCATAATGAGTTTACTGCGATTTGAAAGTTTCATACACTGTGTTTACTATTATATGGTGGAAAAAATGAAGATTGACCCGCTTTGCCGAGACTTTTTTATTCACACCCCACGTCCCCCAACTAATATTAAAAACTAACAAGTGTTAGGTTTTTAAAAAATCACCTATATTGCACCCGCCTTTAGCGATTGCAGTACGATTGCTTGCCATTATGCGGAGGCCCAAGACTGTGCCACCCCGAGCAGGAGTGGCACAGTTATTCAAAACATTCACCAGCGATCTTTTTATTATGAATTTTCAATCATCCGAACTGACACAACAAGTGGCACAGACTGCCCGTGATTTTGCACAACAGCATATCAAACCATATGTAATGGAGTGGGACGAGAGCCAGGAATTCCCGGTAAAAGTTTTTAAAGAAATGGGAAAGCTTGGCTTAATGGGCGTGCTTGTTCCTGAAGAATATGGCGGTGCCGGTCTTTCTTATTTTGAATACAAAACAGTGATCGAAGAAGTTTCTAAAGTATGTGGTTCAATCGGATTGAGTTTGGCGGCGCATAATTCTCTTTGCACAGGTCATATCATGACATTCGGCAACGAAGAACAAAAGAAAAAATGGTTACCCAAATTAGCCACTGCCGAATGGATCGGTGCATGGGGATTGACCGAAGCCAATACCGGAAGTGATGCGGGTAATATGCGATGTACTGCCGTGAAAGAGGGTAATGACTGGATCATTAACGGGACAAAGAACTGGATCACTCATGGAAAAAGCGGCGACCTGGCCGTTGTGATCTGCAGGACCGGTGAGCCAAGAGCAAAAAATAATTCAACCGCTTTTGTTATTGAAATGAGTAACAAAGGTTTTAGTGCCGGCAAAAAAGAAAATAAATTAGGAATGCGGGCCAGTGAAACGGCAGAAATGATATTTGATAATTGCAGGATACCTGATGCAAATCGTTTGGGTGAGGTGGGCGATGGTTTCAAGCAAGCCATGAAAGTATTGGATGGCGGAAGGATCTCTATTGCTTCGTTGGCATTGGGTATTGCCAAAGGGGCTTATGAGGCAGCATTGAAATATTCGCAGGAAAGATACCAGTTCGATCAACCTATTTCTAATTTCCAGGGAATATCTTTTAAACTGGCTGATATGGCTACGGAGATCATGGCATCCGAATTACTGATATTACAGGCCTGCGATCTCAAAGAAAGGAATATGCCAATGACCAAGGAAGCGGCCATGGCAAAATATTATGCCAGCGAGGTATCGGTGAGAGTAGCAAATGATGCCGTGCAGGTATTTGGCGGTTATGGATACACCAAAGACTTCCCGGTGGAAAAACATTACCGTGATGCCAAGTTGTGTACGATCGGAGAAGGAACTTCTGAGATACAGAAATTGGTAATATCAAGAGAAGTGTTGAAAAACTAAAAGATAATAACGAATAGATAAAAGTGAATCCTGCCCTTGTGCAGGATTTTTTGTGGAGTAGTTTTGAAATGATGAATCAGAAGAAATATATAATGTCTGCTCTATTATTGATCATAGTAGGCGCAGTGATCTTTCTTGTAATAAAAAAATTTCCGTGGGACAAGGATTTTCAGAATTCATCCACCATTATTGACAGTGATAGCCTGGTTGATAGTTTGGCAGGTACTCAATTAGATGGCAAAAAGCTTTTCAATAGTACATGTGCTTCTTGCCATATTGTTGGAAAAGATGCGGTAGGACCTGCATTGCTTGCTGTTGAAGAAAGAGGCCCATGGAAAGATTCATTAAAACTTTATGAATATATAAGGTATCCTGAGTCGGTAAAAGACAAATACATCGATAGCCTTAGAAAAGTTTATCCCACAAGGCATATGGGTTTTCCAAACCTGACAGATGATGAGATCAAAGCTATTCTTAGGTATATACGTCGATACAAGCCATCTGTTATAGTTGATGACATCAGGGAATCATCTTACCTCCTGCATATCCACTAACTTTTTATAGAAGCCATTTTGTGCCAGCAATTGCTCATGGTTGCCTCTTTCAACGATCTTTCCTTTTTGCAATACAATGATCTCATCCGCATGGCGGATAGTAGAGAGACGATGGGCAATGACAATGGAAGTGCGATTGGTCATTAAATTATTGATAGCATCCTGTACCAGTCTTTCGCTTTCGGTATCCAGAGATGATGTGGCTTCATCCAGGATAAGTATCGGCGGATTTTTTAATACGGCCCTTGCAATAGTTAATCGCTGCCTTTCCCCACCACTGAGTTTAGTGCCACGGTCGCCGATATTCGAATCATACTGGCCTTCTTTTTTTATAATGAACTCATGGGCATTGGCAATTTTAGCGGCCGCTATTATTTCTTCTTTCCCGGAAGTGTCGGCGCTGCCCAGGGCAATATTGTGTGCAATGGTATCATTGAAGAGGATCGGTTCCTGTGTTACAATACTCATCAGGCTGCGGACAGAATGCAATGAATAATCTTTGATATTGATGCCATCGATCAACACTTCTCCCCCGGTCACATCATGAAATCTTGGAACAAGATCGGCTAATGTTGATTTACCGGCCCCGCTTGAGCCCACCAATGCTACCGTTTTTCCTTTTTGTACCGTGAGGTTGATATTGTCTAATATTACCGCATCCTCATAAGCAAAACACACATTCCTGAATTCGATCTTGTCTTTGAATTCGATCAACTGTTTCCCGGTTGGATTGTCATCAACCGTAATAGGGGTTTTTAGTATTTCTTCAATACGGTTGATGGCCGCAGCGCCTTTCCGCATATTGCTGAATGAAGTGGACAATGCTTTGGCCGGGTTGATGATATTATAAAAAATGCCAAGAAAACCAAGAAAAGCAGATGCTTCGATCAATTCACCTTTTAACACTAACCGGCCGCCATAATATAATACAGCTGTAAAGAGAATTACTCCCAGTACTTCCGACAATGGCGAAGCAAGGTCTCTGCGATAAGAAATTTTATTTTTTGCGGTCAATAACTCATCATTGGTCTTAAAAAATTTTGCTCTTAGTAGTTTTTCAATATTAAATGCTTTAATAACCCGCAAGCCGCTCAAGGTTTCATCCAAAATGGACAAGCTTTCTCCATACTTGACCGCTGCTTCATGAGAATGTCTTTTTAATGACCGGGTAATGCGGCCGATCACTAAACCCAATACAGGTATCAGTATAAGAATAAAAAGGGTAAGCTGAAGGCTGATCAGAAGCAGAACAGTTAATGTGACGATGATGGTCAGCGGATCCCGTATCCATCCTTCCAAAGTGCCTACTACCGAACCTTCTACTTCACCAACATCATTGGTCATCCGGCTCATCAGGTCGCCCTTTCTTTTTTCATTGAAAAAGCCGATAGGCAGCCGGAGTACTTTATTATAGAGGTCTTCCCGTAAATGATTAACGATCTTATTTTTTAAAGGATTGAGAACATAGTAGGACAAATACAGGAACAGGTTTTTCAAAATGATAAAAGTTACCATCAGCAGGCAGATAAAGCCGAGTGCCGCTGCTTTATCATCACCCACAAAGCCATTTATAAAATCGTTAATGCCCTCGATAACTGAGCTTGAGCTGTTCTCCACCGTAGGTTTACCGGTAAATATCAATTGCAAAAAAGGCATCAGCATGCCAATTGACACAATTGAAAACACAATGCTCAATAGCGTAAAAAGGAAGTATAGTGAGATTTTTCCTTTATAGCCTTTGAGGTATTGAAAGATCCTGGAATATTGCTTCATGGTGCGAAGCCGCAAAGTAACTAATTTTACAACCTCACCCCAAACCCCTCTCCTGAAGGAGAGGGGCTTAGGTTCTGATTAACAGTTAAACAATTTTTATCAGCCTATTTTTAATATAATGGAAGAAGGTAAAAGACAGAAGCAAATAGCAGGACTTCTGAATGAAGAAATGAATGTGATCTTTCAGCGATTGGGGTTGAATATGATCGGTGGAGGAATGGTTTCGATCTCAGGAGTTAAAGTAACACCTGACCTGCTCGAAGCAAGATTTTACCTGAGTTTTTTCCAGGTAAAAGATGTAAAAGCTGCATTGAATAAAATAGAAGACCGGCATCATGAAATAAAAAAAGAACTGGCCGCCAATGTGAGGCACCAGTTGCGGAGCATACCGGTGCTGAAATTCTTCCAGGATGATACGCTGGATCATGCGTTTAAAATGGAAGAGATATTTAAAAAGATAGAAGACGAAAAGAAAGATAAAAGCTGACAGCTAATAGCTGTTAGCCCGTATCTTAAACATTTTAAACTTCTTAAACCTCTTGAACTTTCTTTTTGCCTGGCGGTATTTTAAAGCAAAAAAATCTACCAATGCGATCAATGTGATCGCATGGATAAGCATTGTGGCTATCATCATTGGCACCGCTGCACTGATACTGGTATTAAGTGTGTTCAATGGGTTTGAAGGGTTGGTAAAATCCCTTTATTCTAATTTTTATACAGATCTGAAAATATCGCCTGTTAGTGGAAAGACCATTACTATTACTCCCGAACAGTTACAGCAGCTAAGAGGAATTAAGGGCATTAAAAACTTTTCTTTAGTGGTAGAAGAAAAGGCCATGCTGCAAAATGGGGAGAATCAGCCGATCATTTATTTAAAGGGAGTGGATGAGAATTACCGGTATGTAAGCGGCGTTGCCAATAACCTGCAGGATAATGCTGAATATGATATTGGAAATGGGGAGGCGCCTAAACTCATATTGGGCATCGGGGTAGAGGGGGCATTGGATATCCAGGCCGATAACAATCTTTTCTTGCTAAAGATCTATTTACCCCGCAAAAGCAATTCTGCGCAGATCAATATGGCTGAAGATATCAGCAATGATACGATCCGGTCTTCAGCTGCATTTAAAATTCAGCAGGATTTTGATAACAAATACGCCATTACCAATATTGATTTTGTAAAAAGAGCCATGAAACTCGGGCCAAATGATTATAGCGGGGTGGAGATCGCATTGCATAATGCCGGCAGGGCTAATGAATTAAAAAAGAGTATCCGAAAAATTTTTGGGGAAGGGTACCTTGTATTAAACAAATATGAGCAGAACCGCAGTCTTTATTCTGTAATGAACCTTGAACGGTGGGTGATCTATGGTGTGCTTTGTCTTATTCTTGTTGTAGCAGCTTTTAACATGATCGGCGCATTGACCATGCTGGTGCTGGAAAAACAAAAGGACATGAATGTGTTGTATGCGCTGGGCGGCAATAAAGGATTTATTCAAAGAATATTTTTAAGTGAAGGCCTTTTATTGGCGTTGATCGGCGGTGGTATCGGCATGCTGCTTGCTTTGCTGGTTGCATGGTTGCAATTGAAATATCATATCATACCGCTTACCGGCGGATCATTCCTGATCGATTATTTCCCCGTCAAATTACGATTGATGGATTTTATGCTGGTAGGAGCTACTGTCTTTGTCATTGCACTGATCGCTTCATGGATACCGGCGAGGAAGGCAGCAGTCCAGGAGTTTTCGTTAAGAAGTGAATAGGTCCGGAAGACCGAAAGTCGGAAAGATGCTCTTCATAATGGAAAGTTCTTCCGGTCTTCCGGACTTCCCGTCATTCGGACATCAATAGTCTCCTAATGTTTCCGGCAATTGTGCCAATGCTTTAGCCAATTGTTCATCATTAGGAGCAATGCCATGCCATTCATGTGTGCCTTCCATAAAATCAACACCTTTTCCCATGGCAGTATGCATCATGATAGCGATAGGTTTTCCTTGTCCGGTCAATGTCTTTGCTTTTTCTAATGTACCGGTCACTTCGTTCATATCATTGCCATTCATTTCAAGAGTGGTCCAGCCAAACACATCAAATTTTTGACGGATATTTCCCAATCCCATCACTTTATCCGTAGGGCCATCTATTTGCTGGCCGTTCCAATCAACTGTTGATATAAGATTATCTACTTTATGATGAGCTGCAAACATTATTGCTTCCCAAACCTGGCCTTCATCCAACTCTCCATCGCCATGCAATGAATAAACAATATTACTTTCTCCATTCAGTTTTTTTGTTAGTGCAGCACCGATCGCCACACTCATACCCTGGCCTAATGATCCTGATGCGATACGAACACCCGGTAAATGTTCATGTGTTGCCGGATGTCCCTGCAATCTTGAATTTATTTTACGAAAAGTGGCCAGTTCTTTTGTATCAAAATACCCGGAACGGGCAAGTGTAGAATAAAATACCGGCGAGATATGACCATTAGATAGTACAAATACGTCTTCATTCGTAGCATCCATAGTAAAAGCAGGATTGTGCTTCATTACTTTGAAATACAAGGCTGTAAAAAAATCGGCACAACCTAATGAGCCGCCCGGGTGGCCGCTGCTTGCACCATGCACCATTCTAACTATATCCCGTCTTATTTGGGAAGCAATGGAAGTAAGTTCTGGCATAAAAATAGATTCTTGTTAAACTTTTATTATCTTGTTGGCTCAAAGCTGAGATGCGCTGCAAAAGTGCAATCTTTTTCGATAAAAAATCCACCCGGGTTAAATCAACCTGATAATAAATTCAGCATATCCAGTACCTTATTTAATAAATGGCGTTAATGCAAGGACGAAATAATTAAAACGTAACACCAGGCCTGAGCGTAAAACTTAATTTTGTACCATATACTTAAAACTGACCGGGATGCTTGATCTTGATATATTGTTGACTGCTTCTGTTTCTTTCATTGTCACTTTTTTAGCCATACCCATTGTTTTACAAATAGCTGAAAAGAAGAATTTGTATGACATCCCTGACGAAAGGAAATTGCATACCCGGCCAGTAGCTTCTTTAGGCGGTGTAGGAATATTTGCAGGATTCATATTAGCCTCTTTACTTTCTATCCAGGGTGTTGCCAATGAGGGCCTCCAGTCTTTCTTTGCTTTTTTTGCGGCGGCCATGGTTATTTTCTTCCTTGGTTTAAAAGATGACCTGATGATCCTGTCTGCCAGTAAAAAATTCATTGGCCAGATCATAGCGGCATCCATCCTTATTCACTTGGGAGGCATCCGTCTCGATAGTATGCACGGGCTGTTTGGTTTTGAAGAAGTGTCTGAAGGCTTTGGTCTTGCCCTGTCTTATCTTACTATCATCGTTGTCATTAATTCTTTCAATCTTATAGATGGAGTGGATGGCCTTGCCTCCAGCCTTGGTATCCTGACCATGTCTGTGTTTGGTATTTTTTTCTTTGCTATCAATCAGCAGGCTTATGCATTGCTTGCATTTGCCATGGCGGGTAGCCTTGTGGCCTTTATGATATTCAATCATCACCCGGCCAAAATATTTATGGGAGACTCCGGTTCATTGATGATCGGGCTGATCAATGCCATACTTGTTATAAAGTTCATCAATGTGTCGGATGATCCGGCCACTGCTATTAAAGTTGATTCTGTTGTGGCTGTCGCTTTTTCTATTCTCATCGTGCCTTTGTTGGATACATTAAGAGTCTTCAGCATCCGGATATTCAATGGTAAATCGCCTTTTACACCGGACCGCAACCATGTGCATCATTTATTATTGGATAATGGCCTGAGTCATCCTGGCGTTACCTTCTCTTGTGTTGCTATAAACATTGGGTTTATAGCTTTGGCATGGCTGGGTCAGCCGTTGGGCCCTAACTATCTAATGCTGATCATGCTTGTTTTGTCATTTTCCGGACTGGGCTTATTGTATTACCGCAAGTCACGCCGGAAAATGGTTATTGCGAAGAGCAAAGATGGAACCATGGAGCTTAAAACGGCTTCCAGGGTAGTAACACTCACAAAAGAAACTTCTGCTGCTGATCAAAACTAATTTCAACGCCTCTTACCAACCATTTTTTTTGATTTACACTCTTTTGTTAGCTTTGCTTTCCCTTAAAGGAGATAATAATTAATTAATATTATGACAGAAGATATTGCTTCCATTATTGCACAGGCAGAAGATCATATGCAAAAAGCGATCAGTCACCTCGAAGCTGAATTGATCAAGATAAGGGCCGGTAAGGCCAATCCACAAATGATCGATGGCATTGTAGTGGATTATTATGGTTCGCCAATGCCCATCAACCAGGTGGCCAATATAAGTGTGATGGATGCCCGTACATTAAGCATTCAGCCCTGGGAAAAAAATATGTTACAGCCAATAGAAAGAGCCATCATTGCTGCCAATATTGGCATTAACCCGCAAAACGATGGCAATCTTATTCGTCTTTTTCTTCCGCCATTAACGGAAGAAAGAAGAAAAGAACTGGCTAAAAGATGTCATGGAGAAGCTGAACATTCCAGGGTGGCGATACGCAATATCCGCAGAGATGCTATTGAACATATCAAACGCTTGCAGAAAAACGGTTTGAGTGAAGATGCCGCCAAAGACGCTGAAGCAGATGTACAACAAACAACAGATAAATTTATTGCTGCAGTAGAAAAACATTTGGCCGCAAAGGAAAAGGAAATAATGTCTGTATAACTATTGCTGTTCTTCTTTTTTCACCTGCGTAGCCAGGTAAATACCTCCCAAAATTATCAGCAATCCGAGGATACGGTAGATATCTACATGTTCCCCATTCACCCATCCCCAAAATTGTGCGATAAAAGGGATGCCATAGGTTACCATGCTGGCAAATAAATAACCTGCTTTTTGGATCAGGTAATAAAACAGGACAGATGCGAGAGTAGTACCGAATATACCAAGTACCACTGAAGCCACTGTAGCAATAATATATTTTGATTCACCCAGCGGCAAATTAAAATAACCTGTAAAATATAGTACAACAGCAGCAGGTATAAGTAGTGTAGCAAATGCTATAACTCCAATAGCGACAGGGTGTGTGCCACTAAGAACTTTGTTAACCATATTTACATTCAACCCATAAAAGGCGGTAGCTAAAACACAATACCAGGCAAAGCTAATATCCCCTAGTGATGAAGCTCCGTGACCCTTCCAGGTAAAATAAAATAGCAAAGCACTTCCAATGAATGCAATGCCAATACCGAGATAAGCTTTTGGTGCAATTTTTTTTCTGAAAAAAAGAAAAGCGATCAGGATAACAAATACAGGAGTTAAACTATTCAGGGCTCCTGCAAAAGCGCCGTCGATCTTTGTTTCAGCGATCGTAAATAAAAAAGCAGGAAAGAAACTGCCCAGCACACCCGATAGGGCTACATAACCCATATCTTTTGGCGGGACCTTTCTTCTTGCAAAAGCAATAAAAGGTAATACCACAAGTCCGGCAGAAACAAGCCTGAGAGCGGCTACCTGCCATGAAGTAAGGATAGGTTTTGAGAGGTCATGGTTTTCGAACAAACCTATTTTCATCAATTCAAAACTGCTTCCCCAAATGAATGAAAGTATGATGAACAATCCCCATTTGGTCAATGCCTTACTTCTTTTCATAAACGGTGGCAAAGGTCAGCAAACAAGGCAGAACATCCATATTATTTTTATTGCCGGTAATAGAATTTCCGGATATAGTATATTGTGCCGTACAAATAATTATGCATGGAAAAAATCAGGTTAGCCGATATCAGCACAAGAGCTCCAAAAGATCTGGATAAAAAAGAAACAAAGGAGAAAACGGAAGCCATACTTACTGAGCTGGACGAACTCCAAAATCTTTTGTATGCCGAAGGAAAACATTCGGTTCTTGTAGTGATACAGGGAATGGATGGCAGCGGTAAGGATGGTGTGATCAGGAATGTTTTTGGCGAATTGAATCCGCAGGGGGTCACCGTAAAATCATTTAAAGTACCTACTGCCGAAGAATATGCACATGATTTTTTATGGAGGGTACACCAACATGCGCCGGCAAAGGGAATGATACAACTTTTCAACCGCAGCCATTACGAAGAGATACTGGTGACAAGGGTACATAAATGGTGTGATGATGAATCGGCAAGAAGGAAAATGAAAGCGATCAATGATTTTGAACAATTGATACAGGTGCATAATAGCACGCACATTCTGAAATTCTATCTTCATATCTCACCGGAGGAACAACATCAGCGGCTAACAGAAAGATTGCATGACCCGACCAAGATGTGGAAGTATAATGAAAAAGACCTGGAAGAAGCGAAGCTCTGGAATATTTATATGCAGGTGTATGAAGAGGCTTTTGAAAATTGCAATACCGTTCCCTGGACGATCGTGCCGGCCGACCAGAACTGGTATAAAGAATATATCATTGCTTCTGCACTGCATCAGTTATTAATGGGGCTTGATATGCAGTATCCCGGATTAAAGAAATAATTTGTCTAAATTTATATTCATCATCAAAACCAAATAGTATGGGAATGCTTAAAGAATTCAAAGAGTTTGCCATGAAAGGCAATATTGTTGATCTTGCCGTTGCAGTAGTTATCGGCGGGGCATTTGGCAGCGTTGTTGCTGCACTGACAGATTCGCTGATCATGCCAATTATAAGTATGATACTTGGAAAAGGGGGTGTCAGCGACCTTTCTTTTACGGTTAATAATACTGTTTTCCCAATAGGAGTGTTTCTGCAGGCTGTTATTAATTTCATACTCATTGCTTTTGTGTTGTTCCTTATCATTAAAGCCATGAATGCAATGAAGAAAAAAGAAGAAGCAGCGCCTGCGGCTCCTGCTGCTACACCAGAAGATATTGTTTTGCTCCGGGAGATCAGGGATGCATTGAAAAAATAGGCATAGCCTGAATTGTCCTATTTTTGAAGTTCTGTTCCGGGTAAAAATGCCGGAACAGGAACTTTGTTTTACAAGATAAATTTCAACGATTGAACAATACATCCTACCAGATAAAGCTTCCCCAGTTTGAAGGGCCGTTTGACTTGTTGCTTTTTTTTATTGAAAGAGACGAACTGGATATTTATAATATTCCCATTACCCGGATCATCAACGATTTTTTGGATTATACCCATCAAAGCGGGGAATTGAATATTGAATTAAGCAGTGAGTTCATCCTGTTTATTTCTACGCTGATGCGTATCAAAGCCAAAATGCTGCTGCCAAGAAAAGAACTGGATGCACAGGGTAATGAAATAGATCCAAGACAGGAACTCGTTAATAAGATACTGGAATATAAAAGATTCAAAGAAGCTTCAGCACAAATGGCAGAAATGGAAGCTACCCGGATGCTGATGGTGAAAAGAGGGAATGTTCAAAATGAATTGATCCAAATAGGAGAGGAAGCCAGTGAAGGGACTGAAATTGAGAATATCACTTTGTTCAAATTGATGCGGGCCTTTGAAAGGGCCATGCGCAAATACAGTGATCGTATCAATAAACCGGTTCATACCGTTGTTCAGTATAACTATACAATGGAAAGCAGCCGGGACCAGATGCTTACCATGGCAAGAGAACAAAAAACGGTTTCCTTTGAAAAGATATTTGATGTTTGTGAGAACAGGGTGCATGCCATTTTTCTCTTCCTGTCATTGCTTGAATTGGTGCAGCAACGATTTTTAAAGATCATTATCGGGGAAGGGAAGAATAATTTCATTATTGAATACAATGAACCGGAGAACAGGCTTGCTGAATTAGAAGAAATCAACCAACCACAATAAAAAAAATTTATTTATTATGAAATGAGCCATAAAAATTATTGAGCAACTTAAATTTACTGCGATAATAATTTTTATGACGAATAACATGTGACCAAAAAATCAATAAAAACAAAACACATGAAACGATCTGCAACTGCACAATGGAAAGGAACCGGTAAAGAAGGAACAGGAAAGCTGACTACACAGTCAGGAGTAGTAAAAAATAAAAAGTATGATTTCAGGAGCCGCTTTGATGATGGTACCTATACTAATCCGGAGGAATTAGTAGCGGCTGCACATGCCGGTTGTTTTTCAATGAAGCTGAGTTTTGTATTGGGAGCGGCTGGTTATACGCCCCGTAAAATTGAAACAACCTGCACCATCACATTGGAAAATGGAGCTATCACTGAAAGTCATTTGGATGTAAAGGCGAAAGTGCCGAGAATGAAAGCGGATAAGTTTGCCGAATGTGCGGCTGAAGCAAAAGAAGGCTGCCCCATCAGCAAATTGCTGAATACAAATATTACGATGGATGCATCGTTGATGTAACTAATTATCGTGATAAGATTATAAATGCCATTCGCTACAACGGGTGGCTTTTTTATTGCTTTGTTGTTTTGGGCCGTTTGAGTATGATATCCAGTGTTTCTGCATAATAAGTATCGTCGCCATCGTTTGCATCCTTCGGAGTCTCTTCAATGCGAATAGTATAAATGGCTGGTTGAAAGCCGGGTGCTTTTCCTTCGATCTTGTATTTTCCTTGTTTTAGTTTTTTAAAAAAATAGAAACCTCTTTGATCTGTTTTAACAGTGTCAACTACTTTGCCGGTTGAATCGGTAGCGATAACGATCGCATTGGTTATCGCTTTATTGGTTTGATCAAGCACATCACCTTCCAGCTGGCAAAAAGCTTTTAGAGCAAACAACTGTAGCAATCCTAAAAAAATAATGATCTTTTTCATAATAGTGATTCATTTCAATTTAATCTGGCTCAGGCAATTTCCATTTTCGGCATCACCGAAGTAATAGACAGTTGCATTGATCTGCGTACCTGTTTTGTCGTTACACATAATCTGTCCTAAAGGGATCCTCGGTACCATAATAAAGACTTCGGTGTCGGGGAGTCTTTTGTATGAATAGTTGCAGAGCGGGTTATAGTTCATGATACAAAAGATGTCACCGCTTGCTTGCCCACCTTTATCCGAGTAAGAACCAAGTAAATGATAGGGCCTTGTATTCTCTTCCGGTGTTCCATAAGGATGAAAGATACGGACAGGTACACCCTGCTGAACCCATACGTTGGCTGAGCCGATTATATGATTCCCGTGATGCTGGATATTCATTGCGTGTCCCAGTTCATGGGAAATGGTCTTTGCTATGAGCTCTTCGTGTGTAAAGAGAACGGCTACATTCAAAGACCGGGCCTCAAGTTCTTCCTGGTCATATCGTTGACTAATCTGAGTAAGATCAATAAACACATTCTGTACTGTCTGGGGAATACCCGGAGTCGGGGAAACCCTGCCCAACACACCACTTCTGAGATTTCTCCTTGTGAGTTTTAAGGCGTATTGATCATAAGTATGAGCAGTTTGAAAATTTTTATTCAATCTTCGGTCGGGACCAATTTCATTGTCGCTGAATTGGATCACTTTCATACCTGTTGAATTTTCGAGCCAGCGAATTCCCTCTCTATATAAAAAAACTTCACCGGGTTTCATCCAAACGCCTACTTCTTTCTCAGCAGGATCAAGTCGTTTGTGCTTTCCCCTAGAGATCACTCCACGGTATTCTTCATAAGCTGTCAATCCATCACCATTATTTTTATTTCCTGCTGATGTTTCATCATCATAGTCGTCAGCAGGATTATTATTTGCGTTCCACCATTTTAATGCGATATTGGAATTCGCTGCTCTTTTCGGTATTGGTATCTCTGTATTACCACCTGATATCAACAAATGACCTTCCAGCCGGCTGTTATCCTGGAGGATGGCCACAGCAGTTAATGTTGTATAACCACCGCCATCAAAAGAACCAATAAGAATACTTCCGCTTGAGCCATCCAGGCACCCGATATCAGCTTTTTGAAACTCATCAGAAACCGCTGCATTCGATTGAGGAAGAAAACGGAGATCGGGAAATGTGGTAAGAGGAGTGACCGGCGCATTCAATACAATGCCCGGTTCTTTTGAAGTATTTGAAAGTCTTAATTCAAACGACCTTACCCTCGATCTGAGCGGTTGTCCATTCGGTCCATGAACTTTCAGGTCTATCCTGATCGTATTACCCTTTATCATTTCATTAATGCCGGGTTCAGGCATCCAATCATGATAATTTTCCGGTGTTACTATCAACTCAGCATCGGTTGTTTCTCTTGATAAACTCCAGGTGATAGTAGTTGTTACTGTACCAAGATCGCCTCCAAGATCAACTACGGTTGTTCTTGTACCTGCCAGCATATTTTTATTGCCAAGGGGTTCATCGGAAACGATGATGTCCGTGATCTCGGGGCCATATTCTTCGGCCTTTCCTTCATAAACAGTCGTGCCTATGCAGCCGGGACCCATCGCATGAATGCGGTAATTATTATCTTCTTCATCAACAACTACTTCATGTAATTCTGATTTTCCACCACCGGAACAATCTGTGTAACCAATTTTTTTTCCTCCGATATAAGCCTCTGCATGATAAGTTACATTGCCTGTACCCTTGTCATCTGTAAAGTTGAGATCTACTATGTCATCGTCACGATGAAGTGTCGGCAGGGCATTGACAAAACTTACTTTTACATGTCTTTCGCTGGTGCCTGTGATCCCTTCATATTTTTGATCCAATACTAATGTGCCGGTCCACTTGCTGGTGCCTCCTGGCCGATCTGGCTGAACCGGGTTATACTTGTCATTGTTCGGGGAAAACAACAGCAAAGGAATAATTGCATAGAGAAACAGTTGACGCATGACTGAATATTTAATAAATGAATATTCATCCATGGGGTGGGATTAACAATCTTGGCAGCTGTTATGAAGTTAATTTATTTTATCCGGGGAAAAGGGATTTTTAAACAGACCTTACTCGTAGATCCAAAGCAGTATCGGCTTTCTTGAAGCATTGATGATCTTCTTCAGTTGTTCAAAAAAATTGGGAGCTACAGTAGGGCATCCATTGCTTTGACAGATATCATCTTCTGTTTCGCTTTCGGGTATGCAACTATGTGAATGTAATACCACCGTTCTTTCATAAGCATTATTGTTGCTGCTGTCGAGGCCATGCAGTTTGTAAGAATAACCCCATTTGCCCACATAAGAATTACCGATCTTGTATTTTCCCAATGAAGTGCAACCACTGCCCACTACATTGCTATATCTCCTTCCTTCGAGCCAATACTCAAAACAATTGCCATGTGCTACCAAACCGGTATTGATCAATGAATCTTTTTCAAGATCATAAATATAAAAGCGGGGCTTGCCGGAGGGAAGGCTCATGTCAATAAAGAAAGCATTCTTTGCATTGAAATCTTTTCGCTGAACAAATGCTTTGGCTGAAATAACTTTCTCCTGAAGTTTCTTTTCGGCCAGCAATTCATCAACAAATACAATCTTGCTTTTGAGCAAAGGGTTTTTTCCGGTTTTATCAGAAGAAGATTGGGAAAGCCAGGAAACGGCAATAAAAATGATGACAGAAAAGACGATCAGGCGGCGTAGTAGCATGTAACAGCGGTTTAGATGGCAGAGACACTAAGAAACCGCAAATCCATAAAATGATTTTAGAATGAGCGTTAAAATTTTCTAAAAGGATCAGAACCGCCAGCCGGCGTATAACTGAACTACGTTGTTCTTTACAAATTCTCTTGGAAAAAAATTCGGGGGAGGACCAGCACCTAATGCCTGTTCTTCATTGATATTTTTTAAATTAATATTGATACGGGCGCCAATGAACAATCCGCTGAAAGGGGATACCTGTACGCCGCCAACGATGCCATAATCGAAGCGGTTGAAATAATTAAAAATACTTCCACTATTGCCATTGTTATTAGAGCTATCTGCTTTTGCATTTAGCAGAAAAGCGATTTGTCCGCCTGCATGTATCTCGAACCTTTTGGTGATGTTCACAGTGATCAATTGGGGTAAAAGCAAATAATCAAGATCCACAATGCCGGTATTGCTGTTTGTTTTAAAATCATAACCCTGTCTTGATAACATGATCTCTGAACGAAAGCCAAACAATTTTTTTGCTTTAGGAGCGATATAGGCGCCGATCATATAACCGGAACGGCTGTTGGCATTGATGCCTCCGGGATCAGTTACATTGGCGAAATTGAGGCCGGCTTTAAAACCGATACCGATCTGTGCAGAACATAAAAAAGGCAAAAGAAAAAATACGGTTAATAATTTTTTCATACTTAAATACAATCAGAAAATAAGTTATCCTAAAACAGGCGAAGACACAGATACTTTTCCTTTCATCATTTCCAGTACCGCTTCTTTGATAGCTTCTGCATCATAACCACATTCATGATGAAGTTCTCTTGGTGTGCCATGTTCAACCAATCTGTCAGGTATTCCTAATATTCTTACTTCAGCTTTGTAATTGTTACTATTCATGAATTCAAGCACAGCAGAACCAAAGCCACCCACTACTGTTCCATCTTCTACGGTAATTATTTTTTCAAACTTGCCGAATACTTCATGTAGCAATGCTTCGTCAATTGGTTTTACAAAACGAAGGTCATAATGCGCCGGATTCAAACCATCTTGTTTCAGATCTCTTATGGCTGATGCAGCGAAATTTCCCGGATGCCCTAATGAAAGAATAGCAATATCATTTCCCTCTTTCAGCTTTCTGCCGGTGCCGGTCTTTATTTCTTTCATTGCCGTTTTCCATTCCGGCGTCACACCTTCTCCTCTTGGATAACGGATCACAAAAGGAAGTTTGGTTGATTCCAATTGTGCCGTGTACATCAGGTTCCTCAATTCACTTTCATTCATCGGGGCACTGATGATCATATTAGGGATACAACGGAAATACGGAATATCATAACAACCATGGTGGGTTGGGCCATCATCACCAACCAAACCTGCCCTGTCCAAACAGAATATCACCGGCAGTTTTTGTATCGCTACATCATGCACCACCTGGTCATAAGCTCTTTGCATGAAAGAAGAATAAATATTACAGAACACCTTCATGCCCTGTGTGGCCATTCCCGCACTCAATGTTACTGCATGTTGCTCCGCAATGCCCACATCAAAAGCCCGGTCAGGCATTTTCTCCATCATATATTTCAATGATGAACCGGAAGGCATAGCTGGAGTGATACCGAATATCTTATCATTCTTTTCTGCCAACTCAATAATGGTGTGACCAAATACATCCTGGTATTTGGGTGGCTGGGGCAGATCGAATTTCTTTTTTTGTATCTCACCGGTTATTTTATCAAACAAACCCGGTGCATGCCATTTGGTCTGATCTTTTTCTGCCAATGCATATCCCTTGCCTTTTGTAGTAATGATGTGCAATATTTTGGGACCGGGAATATTTCTCAGGTCTTTTAATGTATCCACCAACTTTGCAATATTATGTCCGTCTATCGGGCCAAAATAGCGAAGCTTTAATGCCTCAAATAAATTAGCGCTGCTGCTTACCATGCCTTTTAATCCTTCTGCCAGTTTATGGCCCATGGCACGGCTGAATCTTTTACCGACAGGTAATTTGCCCAGCAACCTCCATACATCGTCTTTTACTTTATTATAGGTGGGTGAAGTGGTAATGTCGGTAAGATATTCTTTCAGTGCACCTACATTCGGATCAATGCCCATACAATTATCATTCAAGATGATCAGCATGTCGGTATCAGCCACACCGGCATGATTCATTCCTTCAAATGCAAGTCCGGCAGTCATGGCGCCATCGCCGATCACCGCAACAACCTTCCTGTCTTTTTCACCTTTATATTTTGCTGCCATGGCCATACCCAATGCAGCGGAAATCGAAGTAGAAGAATGACCTACTCCGAATGTGTCATACTCACTTTCGCTTCTTTTAGGAAAACCACTGAGGCCTTTGTATTTGCGGTTGGTAATAAAATTATCCCTGCGGCCGGTTAATATTTTATGTCCATATGCCTGGTGGCCTACATCCCACACCAACTGGTCGTATGGAGTATTATAAACGTAGTGAAGAGCTGTTGTTAATTCTACTACACCGAGACTTGCTCCGAAATGTCCGCCATGCACACTTACCACATCAATGATATACTGGCGCAATTCATCACAGACCTGGTGCAGTTGTTCCCTGGGCAATTTTTTAAGCTCGGCCGGAGAGTTGATAGTTTGTAACAGCGGTCCCGGAGTTATTTCCATTGATGATGTTTAGCGGTGTAAAAGTACAATTTTCCGTTCAGCCCTTTTTGCTAAAGATTGTGTAACAATAACCTGGGGCAAATGTTCTGTATTCCAATGATTCAGCATCGCATAGAATACTATATAAACCCATTTGTAGAAGTTCTCAGCCACTGGTATATTTACGGAAGCCCTCTTTACAGGGATTAATTAGCTTTGGTTGTTATGCAGAAAAAATGGCGGCAATATTGGATATTCCAGGCGGTTGGTTGGGGAAGCTTTATACTGATCACTCTTTTTTTCTATTTTTCGTTTGATAAGCTTAATAGCTTCATGATCGAAAGGCTGGGTATTATGCTGGTACTTGGAGTGCTGACCACGCATCTTATGCGGGAGATCATTAAACGCCTTGATATATTACAGAAACATTTGAACCGCCAGGTTATTCTTTTTCTTGCTCTTACTTTTTTTATGGCGATTTCCGCATCGGCGGTTCGGGTGGAAATATTGCACAGGTTCAATCTCCTGCTTCCCGACGAAATTTCGATCCTGGAAAGACCCAATGTAAACTTTTTTGTGAGCAAGCTCCTGTTGATACTTAACAGCGCTTTTTCTTATTTCCTCCTTTACTTTATCTGGAACCTTATCTATTTCATGTATCACTATGTGACAAAGAGCCGGAAACAACAACTGGATACATTGCGGCTTGAATCATTGGTAAAAGAATTGGAACTGCAGACGATCAAAGCACATATCAATCCTCATTTTATATTTAATTCGCTCAACAGTATCCGGGCATTGGTAGATGAAAACCCCCAAAGGGCAAGGGCTGCTGTTACTGAACTAAGTAATATCCTTCGCAGCAGTATGCAGGCGGATAAAGCAGAAACGGTGCCACTTGAAAAAGAATTGAGCATTGTAAAAGATTATCTGGCATTGGAAAATATGCGGTTCGAGGATCGTTTGAAAATCGAGTATGATATTGATGAAGACACCTTGGATCAACCGGTGCCGCCAATGATGTTGCAAACATTGGTGGAAAATGCGATCAAGCATGGCATCAGCAAACAAATTAATGGCGGTGTAGTAAAAGTAACTTCTGATTTCAGGAACAATTATCATGAATTGTCTGTCCAGAACACCGGGTATTTGAATGGATATAAAAACGGGTCGGCAGGATTCGGCCTTTCGAGTACCACGAATCGCCTGAGTTTATTATATGGCGATAAAGCAAAATTCGAAATAAAACAAATGACTCCGTCCCTGGTAGAAGCCAAAGTGCTGATACCTGCAAATGGATCTTAACTCTAAAACTTTTTCATGAAAGCAATTATCATTGACGACGAAAGACTGGCGAGAACCGAATTAAAGAAATTATTACAGGATTTTCCCGAAGTAGAGGTCATTGATGAAGCAGCCAATGCTGAAGAAGGTATCAGCAAGATCGAAGCTCAGCATCCTGATCTTATTTTTTTGGATATACAGATGCCCGGTAAAACAGGATTCGATATGTTATCGCAACTGGAAAGGACACCGCAGGTGATCTTCACAACGGCATATGATGAATTTGCATTAAAAGCATTTGAAGTAAATGCGTTGGATTATTTATTGAAACCAGTAGAACCCAAAAGGCTGGCTGATGCGATCCAGAAATTGCAGACCACAGAGCATAAAGAAATAAGGACAGAGGGTGAATACATCAATAACAGTTTGCTGACAGAGAATGACCAGGTATTTGTAAAAGACGGCGAACGCTGCTGGTTTGTAAAGCTGAGTGAGATAAGATTGTTTGAAAGCGTTGGTAACTATGCCAAGGTTTTCTTTGGTCCCAATAAACCGCTCATATTAAAATCGCTGAATGCACTGGAAGAAAGGCTGGATGCTAAAACTTTTTTCCGTGCCAACAGAAAGCATATCGTCAACCTTCGTATGATAGATAAGATCGAACCTTATTTCAATGGCGGATTATTATTGGAATTAAAAGGGTCTAATCCCCCGGAGAAAATAGAAGTAAGTCGCCGGCAGACGGTGAAGTTTAAAGAGATGATGAGTTTGTAGTCAATACGCAATTTGCAACAGGTAATGACTGTTGTTTTTGCCAATTGATCATTGTCTTGTCATCGGATCTTCATTCGAACTCATTAGCAATACCTTTGGACTTTGATCCCGGATATTATACTCAGTTCCCAAAAAAGCGATCTTTATCTTTCTTCCATCAGTATAGTTGAATATGATGGTAAAGTCTTTTACTTCATAAGTACCTGAGCCCGGTAAAAGAGCCGGGTTGATACAATCATTGTATTCATGATATAAAACTCTTACTGCGCCGTTATCAGTAAATCTTCCCGCAGCAGTAAAACTGATAGTTGGTATTTTCCCAAAGGCTTCAGCCATGGCATATGTACCATTGAAACGGGCTCCGTCAACAGAAGACAACTGGTAAAATTTGTGATCCGTACTGTTTGGTGTAATGATAAGCGAAGTGCCTTGGATACGCATGGGAATATCACCATACGGCATTTTTAAAACACCTCTTCCGTTACTAAACGTATAAAAACCCCAATCTCTCCGGTGTAATTCTGCCGGTACACGACTGTCCAGTTCATTCAATCCTTCTGAAGGAAACTTAGGACCAAAATAAGCCTGGCCATTGGAAAAGAAAATGGGAGAGAAAATTTTGTAACCAACTCCCAGCGGCTGACTGGTGGTCGGCGTACCGACAGACATCGAGATACCCTGCCATACGCCTTTAATGCCACCACCCTCTATACTTTTTGATTGTGCAAGCAATGGATCCGGCCCATCAGTAAACTGAAGCATAAATAAAAAATTATTAATAGCATTACTGTATTGCATCCTGTCATCAGTATAAAATGGAGACATGCTGCAACTCCTGTTTATTTTCCTTGATTTTAAAACAGCAACTCTTTCAAAACGGTTATTGATCTTTATTACAAATACATCAAGACCGAACTCCACCGGGTAAACTGTTCCTGTTTCTACCCGTATTCCTCCATTTGCTTTTATATATTCCCAGCCATTGAACGATCTTTTTACTTCTGTCTTTTGATAATTAGCTCCAGTGCCGGCATAATTCATCTTCGATCCATTATACATGGCAGCGGCTTCATCAAAACTTTGCTGGAGAGCCTGCTCTAATGAGATACCACTGTTCAGCGGCTGCATTATTTGCATGGCCAGGTGTTCATCCGTTGGTAAGTCCAATGGTTTAAATACAACACCGTCACCAAAAACCTGGTGACTCCATCCTGCAGGCGGTTGATAGATCATTTGCCCAAATTTTGTCGTGTTGGTCGTTAAAACTGTGGGAGCAGTATTGTTCAGGCTGGGCTTTTTTGTTTTATCCAGTTTCAGTGATTCGAGAAACGTTGCCATGGGTGGGAGATAAGCTTCATCATTCAGGCTTGCTCTTATACTTACAGTTTTTCCAAAACCACTAAGGGTGGTCAGCATGATGTATATATCAACACCATCCACTTTGACGGGAGCCGAACCTGCTACAATGGTCCAGCCTTCACCGGTGTTTTGTGTTTCTGTTTTTGGAGCAGGTTCAGCCTTATAAGGATTCACGGCCAGTTCATTCCATTCTCTTTCAAAATCTTTTTTTGCATCACCGGTGCTGGTCTTGCTTGCAAACAGCGCTAACACACAGAAGCCGCCGGTACCGGTATTAACGTTGGTGAAATTTACAACCCCGGGTTTGGCATCTTTTTTCCAATCCTTAGGCGCCGCATAAGTTATTATATCAAATGTTTCTGTTTGTCCCATTGCCTGTATTGATAAAAACAAAAACAGGAAGATCTTTATACAATGCTTATTCCACTTCTTCATACTGACTTGTTTTAGGGTTCCATTCATGTTTACAAAAAGTTGTTACCATTCCATCCGGGGAAAGTTTCCGGATATAACTGTTATTCGAATTGCTGCGGTCAATGATGTATAGATTCCCGTTACTGTCAAATGCAATACCATTCGGGGAATCAAAACGGGCCGTCAATGCTTTTCCGTCTGCATAACCCGGTTCGGCAGCGCCGGCCGGGTTGCCGGAAAAATTAAATTTGCCTGTGCCTGCGACTGTGGTTACTTTATTATTGGCGATCTTAATGATCCGCTGTAGCCTTGAATCAGTAATATATATATCACCGTTCTCTGCAATAGCCATACCACTGGGACATGTAAGCACAGCAGTTTTAATGTCCCCTTCTTTATAAACAGAATTGAATTTTGTTTTATCACATTGGCCGGCTATGGTAGTAATAACACCTGATGGAGAAATTTTTTTGATGCAATGACTTACGCTGGCGTTTACATAAAGATTTCCTTCAGCATCACAACCCAGACCTCTCGGGTATTTTAATACCAGCATACTGTCGCCGTTCTTTATTGTAGTGACATAACCATCTGCAGTGATCTTGCGGATGCAATATTCTCCTGTGCTTGCACCGGCTTGTGCATAATCGGTAACATAGATCGTCCCCGAATTATCTATCGCAATATTCTCTATGTTCCAAAAAGCGGCGGTCGTTCTGTCTCCGTCTCTTAGTCCTGCCACCTTTGTTCCGGCAATAGTAGTAACAACTGCAGCAGGACTTATTTTACGGATACGCTGTCCATCGGCTACATACAAATTATCGTCGGCATCAATCGCAATACCTTCTGTATCGGTAAAGCCTGCTTCTTTTCCTGTGCCATCTTTGCCCATACGGGCACCGCCGGCGAATAGTTCTGCTTTACCTTCCGGGGTGATCTTTATTATTTTTCCATTCAGACCTGTTACAAAAAGATTGCCTTTACTGTCGGCAACAATGCCAAAGGAGGCAGCGAAGGCGCCGGTGAGTTTGGGAGTTTGGGCAGGTATCAGCTGTGTAAATGATAAGACCAATAGCTGGAGAAGAAAAATTCTTTTCATATTTAAATTTTTTATTGCGGTATCACAATGATCATCATTCGTGTGCCATATTTCGGATTTGCACTATGAACGCTTATAGGAGCGCCGGGGCGGTGCAATGCAACCAGGGTAAAATTGTGTGCTCCGGGTGGTAGTGTAAACATTCGCATGCCTGAGTCGGCAGAAAAGGAAGCCCCATTCGGAACTTTTGCAGAAAGTTCTAAGAAATAAGAACTATTATACTTATCAAGTGGATGTGTCTCATCAATAAAGAGCAAGAAATTTATCGTGGCATTCACACAGGTGATACAACCCTCATTCAGGCCAGACGCTTGTATCGATACAATGACCTTTGATGTTTTTGCTAACGTGATATTCTGGTTTAAACCTGGTAAATTGTAAATAACATGATCACCACTCGTAGTGATAGCTGTGTTTAATCCAAATTCATACGTATTATCAAAAAGAGAATTGGAAACAACTGTGTTGCCAACATTATCATCCGCAGGATACCAGGAAGAGCCACCCCATTTCAAAACCTGTCCAACTTTTGGAGGAGTGGTTAAAATATCTCTGCCTAATAGTTGATAAGCATTCCACATTGGTGTAGCAGCGGCAGCGCTGATCTCGTTATTGGTAATATCAATTCCTAATCCCGGCGTATAAACATTGCCGCTGCCTGTATTGATATTATTGCTTGCAAGATCTTCGGAAGGCGCCCATTCAGTTCCGTTCCATTTTAATATTTGCCCGATCGCCGGTGGAGTATTCGATAGAGGCCTGTTTAAAATTTTAGTCACCATTGGATTTGGATACATTCCAGCCAGGTCACCTGTTGCCTGTCCGTTTGGTGGCAATGAGGCTGGACAATTACAAGTACCTGCAGGAGGATCAGTACCCGGGTCAGTACTTGTAGAACTTGCTGCGGACGACAGCACAATATTATAAGCACAGCCTTTCTGCATCAATTGCCCGTTGATATTGGTGATATACCATTTGCCGTTAGAAGCATTGTAAGATGCCTTCGCTTCATTCGGATTCAACCATGAACCGGTACGGACTTCAGGAGAGTGATTGGGGAAAATAGTAAACTGGGCATTGGGTTTATTGTTGAGGGCAGGGTTATCAATATAAGAACCTTCTGCTCCGAGATTCTGTTGCGTTACTAAATGAAGAAACTGATTGGCTCCGGGGTTAAGAAAGTATTGCACCTTATATGTGAGTCCAGAAGCCATCGGCGCAAAATCACAATTAAAAATGTTCCACTTGCCGGAGTAATACCATGCCCCGGTAGGATGAGGGTTCATTGTATTGCCCACTGGTGTGGCAATAACAATAGCATTGGCATTTCCTGAAAGTCCCGGCAAATCAATCAATGCTTTGGCAGAGATGATATTGGCAGCGGTCGTCGTCAGGGTATATTCCTGCTGTGCATGACTGCAGAAGGTAATGATGATACAAGTGATTACTAAAAAGCACTTATGTATTTTTCTCATGGTGTATTTCATTTCAGTTTTCTTTAACGATCTTTTTTACTTCATCAATTTTCTGATACTGTTCTTTTACAGTATTGCTAAGCAGATAAGTAATAGCCAATCCCGATAGCTATCGGGAGTCAATCCCTGAGGCAACGAACAGAACAACCGATTCGCTTATCGTGGTCGAACCTGTTGATAGAGCCATTGTTATAGTGCAGGCGCCTGTACCAGGCAGCTAATGCACCGTTCTCCGTCGCACTCCACCAATAGCCGTAATTGCCCACATCGATGAAGTTTCCAAATTTGTCACGGAGGCCGCCCGGCAGGCCTGTGAAACCGCTACTATTTGTAGCTCCTGTATTAGGAGATGTCCAATGAGTGGTACCGGTTTCTTTCATCGCTCCTCCTGCAACTGATGAGCCTCCCAAACAACTCCCTATTGTTACCCATTCTTCTGTATCGCTGGACAAATGCCATCCTGCAGGAGCCAGGCCTCTTGAATCGTTAACAGCATACCAGTTATATAATTTTCCATACGTAGCTGCATAAGTAGTAGAATCATTATTATAATAACAATATGCGCCGGTAGTTAGTGCTTCCCAGGCTGTAGGATCGGTTACCTTTGGTATTGGGTCTCCGTTTCTATATCTGTCTACATCAAGGTTTTTGACAGCCCATACTTGGCTGCAGATAGTAACTGTTCCGGAAGGGGTTGTGCCACCATTTATGTTAGTCCAACTTATGCCATCGAAAACCTGTAATACACCGGCAGGGGCCACACAATTAGTACACCATATCATTAAGCCCGGGACCGGGTTTGTAATGTCGGCCCTTTGGGCTTGTGTCATTCGCGGAGGTAAAAAACCTCTGGTCGTGCTGCTTACATCTAACAGTGCAGATGTATTTGGGGTTGGCGTACCAATCCCAACATTCCCGTTTTTTAAAATTATCATGGCATCCGATCTGGCAGACGATTGTGTTCCGTTGCCTATTACAAAAAGGCGGTCGCCTGTATTCCAGTTACCTGTACTGGCTGGAGTGTAATCAGTATTAAAAGAACCTATTGCTGTTTCGTTATATGATCTGGCAGCAGTACCGAAGCCCATTGCAGTTGAAAAATCTCCGGAGGCGCTTGTAATTATGCCCATTGCAGTGGAACCTGACCCGCTTGCAACAGTTTCATTGCCTATTGCCGTAGAAAAAAATCCGGTGGCACTTGTAGAATAGCCGGTTGCGATGGAATAATCTCCGCTTGCTGTTGTATTTGTTCCCATAGCAGTTGAATTCAGTCCTTTTGCTTTAGCATTATATCCACTGGCAAATGAATAGTTGCCGATGCTGTCTTTATCCCATTGCACTCCATCAACATAGCCCACTCTAAAAGCGGCCTTATAAGGATACCACATCATTCTTCTGCCGCTTCCCTGTATTGGAGGTAAACCTTGCAGGCCGGATATAGCACCAGGTGCAGAAAATAAAACACTACTATCTGACACATGCAAACGAGCAACAGGAGTTGTAGTGCCAATACCTACATTTTGCGCCGGCGCTGTAATTGCCAGCAGCGTTATTGCAATAATAAATAGCAGGTGTTTCATGTTAAGATAATTTTATTAAGCTCCATATTATTTGTTCAATAACTGGTGAACTAATTTTTTTAATTCATCAATTTGCTTTTGTTGTTCTTTGATACTTTCGATCAATACAGGTATCAATCCCGAATAGTTTACTGCTAATATTCCATCTTTATTTTCTGTAACCAGTTCGGGAAATAGTTTTTGTACTTCCTGTGCAAGCACACCTGTTTGTAGTCTTTGATCGGCTGCTTCGTTTTTCCAGTTATAATTATAACCGTTTAACTGTATTAATTTTTGTAATGAATGTTGCAAAGGAGCAATATCCTTTTTCAAACGGGCATCTGAAGCTTGTGTAAGATTTCCCTGCATCCATCCGTTGCCGGTTGTGGTATTAATATAGAAGCGCCAGCCTGCAGTTCCTGTTTGTCCATAAAAACCAACCTCATCATTTGCTTTCATTCCGATAAAAGCAGGAGAAGTAGTGTTGATATCATTATTCAACCATAACCCTGCACTGAGTCCAACGGTAGAACGGATCCTCATACGCTCACCTACATCAAGCCGGAAAGCAGGATCGTTTACACCAACCCCAACATTACCAGTGCCATTTATTCTGAATAATTCAGTTGAAGCAGTTGTACTGGCTCCTGAATAAAAAACATGAGCATCGCCTGCTGAGGGTGTTTGATAACGAAGAGTGGAGCCATTGATTCCAAAACCATAAAACTGGTGGTCATTATCTGTTCCTTCCCAGAGAACAATTTTCCGGTTTGCAACGCTGTTAGCAAATTGAAGAGGTGCATGGGGATTAACAGTGCCGATACCTATATTGCCATTCATTAAAACAGTTAATGCATTTGATGGAAAATTTATACCATTACCGATCTGGAAAATGCGGTTGGTTCCTTCCACGGCATTTGGATCGGGAGTATCGGTATCATCATTAAAGGTGCCGATAGTAGTGGATGCAAAGGCTTTTGCAAAAGTAAGATACCCCATAGCTGATGAGGCCTCTCCAGATGCGGTAGTACTGGCACCCATCGCCGTTGATGTTCCTCCGGAAGCAGTTGTAAAGCCTCCAAACGCAGTTGACATAAATCCGGAAGCGATTGCACTGTTACCCATTGCCATTGAACTCTGGCCAGAGGCGATTGCACCGTTACCTATTGCAGTGGATCCGGGACCAGTTGCACTATTACTCATACCTATTGAAGTTGAGTTGGTGCCGCTGGCAATATTACCTGTTCCGACGGCAAACGAAGAGTGACCCTTCACTCTATTATTATTTCCAAGAGCAACTGAATAATTCCCGATACTGTCCCGGTCCCAATTCGTTCCATCTACATATCCTACTCTGAATGCAGCTTTGTCGGGATACCACATCATTCTTCTTCCTGGTCCGCTGATGGGTGGGTTGCCGGGTGTTGTTGATGCTAAACCTGTTGCAGAAAATAAGACACTGCTATCTGTAACATGCAGTCTTGCCAGTGGAATAACAGTACCGATACCTGCATTCCCGTTTCTCAAAATGGTCATTGCATTTTTTCTGTTATTATTTATTCCATTTCCAATTTGGAATATCCGGTCCAAAGGAGTTGTCAATGATTGATCAGGATTATCGGTATCATCATTGTATAAACCCAATGCAACTGAACCCGCTGCTTTGGAAAATACATTCAATCCTAAAGCAACTGATATATTACCCGAAGCAATACTGGATGCCCCCAATGAAGTCGCATACAATCCTGTAGCAGTATTGCTATATCCGATGGCAACTGAAAAGTTTCCCGAAGCGGCACTATAACGTCCCAGAGCAATAGTGTTGAGACCGGATGCAGTTGTTCCATATCCACCGGCAAAAGAATAAGACCCAATATTGGATTGGTCCCATTGCGTGCCATCCACATAACCTGCTCTGAATGCCGCTTTATCCGGATACCACATCATCCTGCGACCATCACCACTTATTGAAATATTTCCCGGAGCACCCGGAATATCTCCTGTTGCAGAAAATAAAACCGAACTATCTGCAACATGCAATCGGGCAAGTGGCAGCAGGGCTCCGATGCCCGCCCTTCCATTTCGCAGAACCGTTATTGCATTTTTTCTCACCGGACTGGTTCCGTTTCCCAACTGGAAAATTCTATCTGATGCATTTACAAGCGATGGGTCAGGATTGTCTAAAGTATCATTATATAAACCCAACGCTACGGCTCCCAGCGCTTTTGAATAAACAACATTCCCTATCGCAACGGAAGCACTACCGGAAGCTTTACTTAAAATTCCTGCAGCGAACGAAGAATTTCCGGAAGCTATGGTCAAAACGCCTAAAGAAGTTGAATAAGCGCCTAAAGAGCTAGTGCTATAGCCAAATGACATTGCATAATCATTAGCAGCAATAGAGTTAAAACCAAGCGCTGTAGTATAATAGCCCTCTGCCCAATTCTGACTCCCAATTGCAGTGGAACCATCAGAGCTTGCAAGACATGAGCCTATCGAAACTGAATTGATACCAAGTGCTTCACTGCTACCGGCAGCAAAAGAATAATCGCCGGATGCGTTGCTATAGAAACCTAAAGCAGCAGAGCTATTGCCAGAAGCTTTTGTATTGACACCCGCAGCAAAAGAATAGCGTCCGATATTAGCCTGGTCCCACAAGGCACCATCTACATAGCCAGCTCTGAAAGCAGCTTTGTCCGGATACCACATCATTCTTCTGCCTGCACCGGATATTGCTGTATTTCCGGGAGTAACTGGCACATCACCCGTTGCAGAAAATAAAACACTGCTATCATTTACATGAAGACGGGCAGCAGGAGTAGTGGTGCCGATACCTACATTCTGAGAGAATAGATCCTCCGGCAAGCTCAGGATGGAAATAAGAAATAAGGAATGAGAAAGCAGCAGTTTTTTCATGGCCAACCTTTTCTCAAACCTATCGTAATCGGGAAAGCAGAACAATATAACGAAAGTTAGCACCGGAGCAGGTTCATCAATTCTTTCCAAAAGCTTTGTTCAATGCTTCGGTGCGGTTCTGTACATGCAGCTTTTCATAGATTCGATGTATATGCTGGCGAACCGTGCCGGTGGTAGTACCGATCTTTTCAGCGATCTCTTTGTACAACAAACCGGTAGCGAGGTAATGCAGTATCTCATTCTCCCGGGGAGAAAGGACATCTATAACACCGGTTGCTTTATTTGTCCGTAAATGGTTGATCACTTTTCTGGCGATCTGTGTACTCATAGGAGATCCGCCTTCATGTAATTCCAGTAATGATTCAGTGATCTTGCCCAATGGGGTTTTCTTCAGGAGATAACCACTTGCGCCGGCATTCAATGCTTCAAATACCTTTTCATCATCCTCATAAATAGTGAACATGATGAACTGGCTTTGCGGGCATAATGATTTTACTTTTTTGATACATTCAATTCCATTCATGCCCGGCAGATTGATATCCATGATAACGATATCCGGTTGCCATGCCGGCAATTCTTCCGTTGCTTTTTCTGCATCGGTAAAAGCAGCCAGCACTTCAAAACGTTCATCCAATGTAAGCAGGCTGGTCATGCCGTCTCTTACTTCTTTCAGGTCTTCTACTATACAAACCTTAATACCTTTCATGTGATAAATGTAGGTTGCTTTGCTCTTCTTACAATATAACAAAAGTTATAGGGGTAAGGGGATCTTCATTTTTACAATTACCCCATTGTTGTTCATTATATCAAGGCTGCCGTTCACAGACTCAATGCGTTTCTTCATATTACGCAAACCATTTCCATTATTTTTTTCTCTTGCAAAACCTTTGCCGTCATCTTTGATCGTAACTGCCAAGGAATCATTGATAACAAAATCGATCGTTACTTTTTTGGCACCGGCATGTTTGATGATATTATGCAGGCTTTCTTTTATAGTAAGAAAAATATTCCGCCTGATCTCGCCGCTCACAAACAGTGAAGGAATAGTTCCGGGAAGATGTGTTTCGCAGGCTAACTGGTTTTCGTGGCAATATTCCATGGCATAGGAACGGGTATAAAAAATAAGATCTTCCAGCGTATCATTCTTTTCATTCATGGCCCAGATGATCTCGTTCATCTTTTGCATCAGTTCATTGGAGTTGGTAACAATTTTTTCAGAATCATCTTTTGTTACATCGCTAAAGCTATTGCGTTTCACTTTTTCACTGAGGAAGCGAATCGTGGATAAGCCGGCGCCGAGATCGTCATGCATATCTGATGCGATCCTTGTTCTTTCTTTTTCAATGGCCTGTTGTTTTTCCAGCAAGGTCTTTTGCTTTTCCAATTTTCTGCGATAATAAAAACGAATAGCTGTGATCAATAAACCAATTCCTAAAATACCAATACCGGTACGGAACCACCATGTCTGCCACCAGGGAGGAAGAATGGAAAATGAAAATTCAATTTCTTTAGATGAATAAGCAGTAGAAGGAAAAAATGCTTTTACCTGCAGGGTGTAATTACCGGGAGAAAGGTTCAGGAGACTGATATCTGCAAGCGTTGTTGTATCACTCCATTCTTTATGGCCGCTTCCGGATAAGAGATAGCTGTATTTTATTTGTTTTTCATCAATAAAAGATGGCGCCGCAACGCTGAAAGTAATATTTCGCTGGCGGTAATTCAATCGCAGTACCGATGGAGTGAGTGCAATAGATCTCCCGTTTATTTTTATTTCTTCAAGTAATAATTGTGGTGCCGGTATATTTTCTATTTCGGTCACAGGTTCTGCCTGTAAAATATCACCATTAGTGGTCCAGGCAAATGCATTGTTAAGGCCATCCGTCCAAACATAATTTATATAGGTAAAAGTATTGTTGCTTTTAGTGATGTTTTCCAATTGGTAATTTTCTTTTGTTTTGATCAGCCTGTCCAAACCGGTCTGGGTGCCGATAATGATATTGTTATTCCTGTCACACGCAAGCGATGTAACAAAATTGTCCGTTAATCCATCCTGTGTTTGAAAATGCCAGACCTTCTTTAGTTGATTGTTCTTGTATTTGAATCCCATAAGCCCTTTATAACGGGTGCCTACCCAAATGATCCCGTTATGATCAAATACCATTGATCGGGGGGATCCTCCTTCAAATTCATTAATGAAGACAGCTTCTTTTTTAAGATAGTTGTTGGCTGTTTCGGGGTGCGGGGTGAACATCATTAATCCATCATAACGACTGATCACCCATAAACGATCGTTTTTATCAATATGTATTCCTTCTACAAGATCATTACGAATCAGTGGGTATTTAAACAGTAGCTGGTCGTCATGCATTACATAAAGATGCCTGGTCTCAAACAGGATAATATTGCCGTATTTATCAGTTACGGAAAGCCCGCCAAACGCAGCTGTATCAGGAAGACTGGCTATTTTTCTGAAACGCAGAATAGATTCATTCTCTTTTGGTGTTGCGGCTATGTAAAGGTTATGAGGATCTGAAGCGTAAAAATTTTTTTTACCGGGATGAAGAAAATATGCTTCAAAGGAGGGAGAAACAGTATAAGTTCTGCTGCCGGAATCAGTCTGAAAGATCATTTGTCCGTTCCACATTAACAACCACCATGAAACCGGTGTGATACCACTGACCGATCTTATCCCTGAACGATTATTGCTGAAAGGAGAGGATAACGTTTGAAATTTTGTACCGGGTAGTTTATACACACCGTTACCATCATGACATACCCAAAGCACATCTTCTCTATCAATAAAAAAATTCAGTACCTGGTTTGCTGGTAGTTCGGGCGAAGAAATATGTTGTACTGTTCCATCTTTGCGATAATGAAGGATCTGGCTGTTTGATAAGGAAAGTAGGAATTCATTCTGGCTGTTAAAATTTATAACACCGCCAGGTAATGATGTGCCGGTTTTTGAAGGCAGGTTGGGCTTTGCAAACACCAATTTTCCTTTTTGCAGGGCCACTGAATCCAATAGCGCTATGGTTTTATCGGTACTCAACCAGATGCGGCTATTATGATCAGTTCTCAGGGAGTAAATATAGATGTCAGGGAGTGCATCTGTGATACCCCCCCTTTTTTTATCATAAAGAAAAAGGCCGTTATGTTTTCTCAGATCATTTGTCGTGAAAATGAGAAAGTCCTTGTGTTCAATAATATTTCCGAGATAGACGGCGGGAATGTTTTGTCCCGGTATGATCGCATTGAGTTTTGTGATAGCAGTACTGCTTACTTTATATAAACCGTCATCTGTTGTAGCATATACATTTCCGTCGTTGCTTTTTAAAAACTGGTTGATGACCGGGCACAGACCTTTTGCAATTGCCAGTTCTTTCATCTGGCCGTGTACTAATACATTTAAACCACAGGTATTAGCAGCTACAAGTAATGAATCTTCTCCTACTTCTAATACATCATTTACAAGGTCGGCCAACAACCCATTCTGTGTAGTATAGTTTTTAAACCGGGCGCCATCATATACGCTCAATCCCCCATAGGTGGTAAAATACATTCTTCCTTTACTATCCTGGTAAGCTTTGCGAACACGACTGTTGATCAAACCATCTTTGGGAGTATAATGAACAAAAGGATATTGCTGCGCAGCTACTACGGCGCATACCAATAAATATACATTCAGCAACAATGCTTTCCTGTATTGCATATTTAAATATAAGATTTTGGAATTTTGATTTTAGATTTCTCCCGGGTGTAAGGGTCTGCCGTATATGGTTAGCCCTATGATCTTAGGGTTCCAATCAAAAAACAAAAAAATAGAAGATAATTATGCTTTGACAGGAACACTATGCACCGCATCACTCATTTCCTTGATCAATGATGCATCTTTTTCAATAGCATTACCTACAACGATCACATCGGCGCCGGCTTTGCAATTGAGATAGGCTTTTTCAGGTAGAATAATACCGCCGCCGATGATCAACGGGGCTTCAATATGATCGGCCACTGCTTTGATCATACTTTCTGTGATAGGCCGTTTTGCGCCGCTGCCTGCATCCATATAAATTAATTTCATACCCAGCATTTCACCGGCCATCGCTGTACACATCGCTATTTCATTTTTATCAGCAGGTACCGGAGCTGCATTGCTGATATAAGAAACAGTGGTAGGAGCGCCGCCGTCAATTACTATATAACCCGTGGGCATTATTTCAAGACCGCTTTGTCTAACAAATGGGGCAGATACGACATGCTGCCCGATCAATAATTCAGGATTACGACCGGATATCAAAGAAAGATATAGTAATGCATCAGCATACTTGCTTACTTGTGACGGGCTACCGGGAAAAAGAATAACGGGGATATCGCAACCCTGCTTGATATGCTGCACACATTCGTCAAGGTGATTGGAGATGACAAGGCTACCGCCGACCAGTAAATAGTCAACCTTAGCTGAGACAGAAAGCTCAACCAACTCATCCAGCACAGCCGTATTCACCTTATCAGGGTCAATCAATACAGCAAAGGATTTCTTCCCTTGCTTTTTCTTCTGTGCCAATCCATTATAAATTACTGACTTCATCCGTTACTGGTTAATGGTATATGCAAAAATGCGAAAAACTTCCGGTATTGCCCACTTGAAAACTAAACAGTCTTTTTTACAAATCATTTGTAACTTCCTATTAAAGCCAATTATATGCGAATCATATTCTCCTTTATTGCTTCACTGATCATTTTCTCCTGTAATAACTCTTCCAAAACAAAGGAGGATATAAAAGATACGGCTGAAAAGGCGATACAGATGCCTCAACAACCGGCCTCACCAGATACTATTTTTTATGGATCAGGTACCGAACCCTTCTGGTCCGTTTATGTGATCAAAGGCAGAAAAATTGTTTTTCATCCTGCAGAAGGAGCCGATGTGGAAGTACCCTGGGTAAATGCTTTCCTATCACTTGATACCTGGACCAGGGAGTATAACTCTTCAGGTAATGGCAATAGCATTGCTCTGAAGATTATGAAAAAAGATTGCAGTGATGGAATGAGTGAACGGGTGCATGCTTACGAAGTATTATTGACGGTGAACCAAAAAAAATACACGGGTTGTGGTAATGACAAACCTGCAAGCATGGGTAATGAGGAATAACAATATTTTTCTTACGTTACTAATAAACGAAAATGGGATGGGTCTGTTATCATTGCCTGATTGTTACCCCGATTGATCCGTTGGAAGTCTTTACTGTCAAGCATTACAGCAGATGGCCATTACCATATCCCTGTACGATCATGGGTGGAGTGCCATAAAATCCTTGCCTGCTTTGCCTTTCAGGCAAGTGTTTGAGAGGCCTTATTTTTTTAGTGCAGCGAAATTAATTTTCCAAAAAAAATTTATCAATTAAAGACATACTTGTTGTGCAAAAATCCCCTGATGCACTACAGGCTTGCATTACCCGATTTTAAACAACCCTTATCCACAAATGTGAATATCTCTGACTATGAATTACAGATACTTAAAAATACTTTCGTTACGGACGTTAACAGTTACTTAACCCGACAAATTCTTTCTTAGTTATGGCTACCAAAACCCGGGCATCCGCCAAGAGCGGCTTGCAGTTTTCACGTCGCTTTACCCGGCCGGACGTGAATGTATTTGATCAATTTGAGTACGACTACCGCACTTCCGTTATTCGCAATCCTACAGGCGAAGTGGTGTTCGAAATGAACAATGTGGAAGTGCCCAAACAATGGAGTCAGATCGCTACAGATATTCTCGCACAAAAATATTTTCGTAAAGCCGGCGTGCCTCAACCAGATGGAAGTTTGGGAAGAGAAACCTCTGCCAAACAAGTAGCTCATCGTCTTGCCAATTGCTGGAGAGTATGGGGTGAACGCTATGGTTACTTCGCATCAGAAAATGATGCACAAATCTTTTACGAAGAGTTAGTGTATTCTATATTGAATCAAATGTGTGTGCCGAATAGCCCGCAGTGGTTTAATACAGGCTTATATGAAAGCTATGGTATTGCCGGAAAGCCCCAGGGTCATTATTATGTTGATCAGGCGGACGGGCAATTAAAGAAATCCCAGAATGCATATGAACGTCCGCAACCCCATGCTTGTTTTATCCTGAGTGTAAATGATGACCTGGTGAATGAAGGTGGCATCATGGATCTCTGGGTCAGAGAAGCAAGGATATTTAAATATGGTTCCGGCGTAGGCACTAACTATTCTAATCTTCGTGGCGCCGGTGAAAAATTAAGTGGTGGCGGTACATCATCTGGTTTGATGAGCTTCTTAAAAATAGGTGACAGGGCTGCCGGTGCTATTAAATCAGGCGGTACAACAAGAAGAGCTGCTAAAATGGTTTGTCTGGATCTCGATCATCCTGAGATCGTTGATTTCATCAACTGGAAAGTAGAAGAAGAAAAGAAAGTAGGGGCATTGATCGCTGCGGGTTATCCTTCCGGTTATGAAGACGAAGCATACAGAACAGTAAGCGGTCAAAATTCCAATAACTCTATTCGTATCCCTAATTCATTCTTCCAGGTATTGGAAGAAGATGGCGATTGGGAATTGAAAGGAAGAATGGATGGACGAGTGATGAAAAAAGTTCCTGCCCGTGAATTATGGAATCAAATTTCTTATGCTGCATGGCGTTGCGCTGATCCGGGTACACAATATAACACTACCATCAACGAATGGCATACTTGTCCCGAAGGTGGTGAGATAAGAGCCTCCAATCCCTGCTCGGAATATATGTTCCTTGATAATACTGCTTGTAATCTGGCATCAGCCAACCTGATGAAATTTTATGATGCAGAGAAAAATATATTTGATGTAGAAGGTTATGAATACAACTGTCGTTTATGGACCGTTGTACTGGAAGTCTCTGTATTGATGGCGCAGTTCCCATCAAAAGAAGTGGCGCAACTGAGTTATGAATACAGGACATTAGGACTAGGTTATGCTAATCTCGGTACTATGCTGATGGTTAGCGGTATTCCTTATGACAGTGAAGAAGCAAGAGGAATTGCCGGAGCCATCACTGCTATCATGACCGGTATTTCTTATAAAACATCTGCAGAAATGGCGAAGGCTCTCGGGACTTTTCCAAGATATCAAGAGAACAAAGCTCATATGATGAGAGTGATGAGAAATCATCGCCTCGCTGCTTATGATGCAGATGAATATGAGAACCTGAGCCTGAAACCACAGGGTATCAAAGCACAACACTGCCCTGATTATTTATTAAAAGCTGCCTGCAAAGCATGGGATGATGCAGTGGAAATGGGGGAGAAGTATGGCTACCGCAATGCACAGGCAACTGTTATTGCACCCACAGGAACGATCGGCTTAGTGATGGATTGTGATACTACTGGCGTAGAACCAGATTTTGCATTGGTGAAATTCAAAAAATTATCCGGTGGCGGTTATTTCAAGATCATCAACCAGTCGGTGCCGGCTGCATTGAAAAACCTGGGTTATTCTGAAAAAGAATCAGAAGCGATCATTAAATATGCAACAGGTTCTGCTTCTTTTGCCGGTGCTCCTTTTATAAACCACCAGTCATTAAGTGAAAAAGGATTTATTGCCGATGAAATAAAAAGACTGGATGCAGCAGCCGGAACTGCATTTGAAATTGGATTTATTTTCAATAAATATACTTTAGGGGAAGAATGCCTGCAAAGACTTGGATTCACTCCTGAACAATACAACGATTTCGAATGGAGTTTACTCGAAGCGCTTGGTTTTACCGATGAACAAATTGAAGCCGCCAATGATTATGTATGCGGAACGATGATGCTGGAAGGAGCTCCGTTATTGAAAGATGAACATTTGCCCGTTTTTGACTGTGCCAATAAATGTGGCCAGAAAGGCCAGCGTTATATCCATGCCCATGGACATATCCGCATGATGGGAGCCACACAGCCTTTTATCAGCGGCGCTATTTCCAAAACGATCAATCTTCCGCATGAAGCAAAAGTGGAAGAAATTGCAGATGCCTATTTACTTAGTTGGAAACTAGGATTAAAAGCAAATGCATTGTACCGGGATGGTTCTAAGCTGAGCCAGCCACTTAGTAATAAATCTGACAAAAAGAAGAAGTCAGAAGACGGAAGTCAGAAGTCTGAAGAAGTTGCGATCAATGATCAACCTGCGGAATCAAACATTGTTGATCTCGGCAAATTGACTGTAGAGGAACTTTTAGAGGAGGTTCAGAAAAGAGTACAGGCATCTCCTGACACCAAACTGAAAAGAAAGCTGGCCAGCATTGTTGAACGCCGTTCATTGCCGGCCAAGCGTCGTGGCTTTACACAAAAAGCAAAGATCAACGGACAGGCCGTATTCCTGAGAACGGGTGAATATGCCGATGGTACATTGGGAGAAATATTCATTGACATGGCGAAAGAAGGCGCTACGATGCGCAGCATGATGAACTGTTTTGCCATTTCTGTTTCTATTGGTATGCAGTATGGTGTTCCGCTGGAAGAGTTCGTTGATAAATTTGCTTTCACCAAATTCGATCCTTCAGGATTTGTAGAGCACCCGAATATCAAGTCAACTACTTCTATTGTTGATTTTATCTTCAGGGTTCTTGGTTATGAATATTTAGGAAGAACAGATCTTGTACATGTATTGGATAAACCTGAAGTGATGAATACCGGCGCTGATGATTGGGAGGAAGTTCCTTCCAATCCGCTGGAATATGTAGAACCAGAATTATCCAGTGTTCGCATCACTCCATCATCGGGAACGATCGCACCGCAGCCGGTAAAAAATCAAAGAGCCGCACAAACAGTAAAAGCTGACAGTGGTTTGGATGCATTAAGCGCTGCTACGAAAAGTATGCAAAGTGATGCACCCGCCTGTAACGTTTGCGGGCACATTATGATGCGAAGCGGCACTTGTTATAAATGCCTGAATTGTGGCAACCAGGGTGGTTGCAGCTAGCCTCACCCCGGCCCTCTCCTAACGGAGAGGGAGAAAAATGTTTGGACTGAAAAACCAAATAAAGAAAGTACCCATTAAGTTCATCCCGGTCATAGTGCCGGGATGTTTGCTTTAAGAACAACACTAAGAGCTTTTATTTATTCTTTTCAGATATTTTACGAGTAATCAATAGGAATACAACGAAGAAGGGCTGAATTAGTCTTTTAGTTCTATTGAATGGCCGGGTATTTGCGTCTATTTTCACCACTTAATCTGCTAACTATGAAAACAAGAATCCTGGCCATCCTCCTGATCGCAATCATTATCCTTGAAAGCTGTGCAAGAAGTATGACTCCATATGAAGCCGGCAATAGTTCAAGGAAGTCAAGAAAATGTGCGGCTATCAAGTAATACGAATACGGGGATCGTCATTCATCAGCACCAAATATGCTACTCACAGCTCCTTCGAGCATGGGGAATTTTTCTACTACAAAACTTTTGATGGTAGCGATGGCCTGTTTGGCTTGTTCATCTGTAAGACCAGCTTCGGTTTTTAATTTATCAATTAACTCTTGCATAGTATTATTTATTTAAAAAGAAAAGGTCAGACTTTATTGTCTGACCAAATATCCTCATAATCTTTTTAATCGGGAAAATCTTAGTTCTAAGCTACCTTAAGCAGGCTCAGCTTACTCTTGTCAAACTTACGTTTGGCATATTCGATATCGAGAGTGAATTGTGTTTCTTTGGAAGAGGGCAGTTCGAACATAGCATCCGTAAGAATGCTTTCGCAAATGCTGCGTAAACCTCTTGCCCCGAGTTTATATTCCACGGCTTTTTCTACCATAAAGTTGAGCACTTCTTCATCAACAGTGATCCCGATGCCTTCCAGTTCAAATAACTTTTTGTATTGTTTCATCAACGCATTCTTAGGTTCTGTCAGAATAGCTCTCAAGGTTTCGGCATCCAAAGGATCAAGATGTGTAACCACGGGCAGGCGACCCAACAATTCAGGTATCAATCCAAATGCTTTCAGATCGGTCGCATTAACATAACGAAGGAGGTTCTTCTTCATGCTTTCCTGCAGGTCCTTGTCCACATTAAAACCAATGGTATTGGTCTGTACCCTGCGGGCTATGATCTTATCAATGCCATCAAAAGCGCCGCCGCAAACGAAAAGAATATTTTGTGTATTGATCTTAATGAGTTTTTGTTCCGGATGTTTTCTTCCTCCCTGCGGCGGAACCAATACATCGGTGCCTTCCAATAATTTCAACATTCCCTGCTGCACACCTTCACCACTTACATCACGGGTAATGGAAGGATTATCTCCTTTGCGGGCTATCTTATCTATCTCATCAATATATACAATGCCTCTTTCAGCAGCCGCTACATCGTAATTGCAAACTTGTAATAATCTTGTCAGGATACTTTCAACATCCTCACCCACATAACCAGCTTCAGTAAATACAGTGGCATCAACAATAGTGAAAGGAACATTCAGCATGCGGGCAATACTTTTTGCCAGCAGCGTTTTACCGGTTCCTGTTTCACCTACCATGACGATATTGCTCTTTTCTATCTCAACATCATTGGCCGCTGATGTTTCCGTATTCTTTTGCTGTAATCTTTTATAATGATTGTAAACCGCAACCGCCAGCACTTTTTTGGCTTCATCCTGGCCGATCACATATTCGTCAAGGAATTTTTTTATCTCAACAGGCTTTTTAACGGTCAATTTAAAAGAAGAAGAACTCTTGTCATCTTTGATAGTGAGCTCCTGGTCAATGATCTCACGGGCATGCTCGACACAGTTCTCACAAATATGTCCTTCCTGGCCGGCGATAAGGATCTTAACCTCATCACGGCTACGGCCGCAGAACGAACAATGAAGGGGGTTTTTTGCCATTTTTACGCAGGTATAACGGGGTACAAACGATTATGTAACTCACAAAAGTATAAAACCGTTCCGGGAATGAACGGCTTTATTTCTATTTAAAAGCTAAAAGCTTAGATCCGAAGAAGTTAGAGTTTGTCTATCAGCTTGTCAACAATGCCATATTTAATGGCTTCGCTGGCATCCATCCAGTAATCCCTGTCAAAATCTTTCATGATCTGTTCTACTGTTTTACCGCAGTTCTCCGCAAGGATCTTTGCACCGATCTCTTTTACTCTTTTAGTTTGTTCGGCCTGTATCTCCAGGTCGGCGCTTACACCACGGATCATTCCGCCTAATGAAGGCTGGTGGATCATTACTTCGCCATGCGGATAAATAAAACGTTTTCCTTTTACACCACCGCTTAATAAAATACTGCCCATAGAAGCGGCCAGACCCATGCAAATAGTGCTGACGGGACTCTTCATCATTTTCATCGTGTCATACATCACCATGCCACTTGTTACCACGCCACCCGGGCTGTTGATATAAAATTTTATTTCTTCACCCGGTTTGTCGGCTTCTAATAATAAAAATTTGGATACAGTTTCTCTTGCAGATTTATCATCCACTACTCCCCAGAGATAAACACTTCTTTTTTCGTAGAAATATTTCTCCAATCGCTTATTCAGCATTACAAGGTCATCTCTTTTATCTTCTCTTTCCTGTTCTTCTTCATCATCCATTCTCCATCCATTGTATAAATAATGCTTGGGGTTCATATTGTTATTTCTTTTTTGTATTTGTGAATCGTCAATGGTCAATCATGAATATCGTACTCATTGACGATTCACGATTCACCATTCACTATTTTTTATTCTCCTTCCTTGGGTTGGTCACCAGCACTTCATCTACCAGTCCATATTCTTTTGCTTCGGCAGCTGTCATCCATTTATCCCGGTCAAAATCTTTTTCGATCTGCTCGATCGGTTTGCCGGTATGAATGTTCACTACTTCATACAATTCTCTTTTCAGTTTTTTGATCTCATTCACGGTGATCTCGATATCACTGGCCTGCCCGCCAATAGCGCCGCTGGGCTGGTGCATCATTATCCTTGCATGTTTCAAGGCCGCCCTTTTCCCTTTTGTGCCGGCACCTAATAATACGCAAGCCATTGAAGCGGCTACACCAATGCAGATAGTAGCTATATCCGGACTTACATATTGCATCGTATCATATACACCCAAACCGGAATACACAGAACCGCCGGGACTGTTGATGTACATATTGATATCCCTTGACCGGTCGGTGGAATCAAGGAAAAGCAATTGTGCTGTTACAATGTTGGCTATTTCATCATTGATAGGATAACCAAGAAAAATGATACGGTCCATCATCAGGCGGCTATATACATCCATCACCGCCACATTCAATGAACGTTCTTCAATGATGTTGGGCGTCATACCAGTCACCAGGTGAGAAGCATAGCTATGTAATGTATTGCTGGAAATACCACGGTGCTTGACCGCATATTTTTCGAATTCTGAATTAAACGACATGTTGGTAAGTTAATAAGTTAACAAGTTGATGAGTTGATAAGTACAGATAGCTTGTAATGATAATCACCTGTCAACCTGTAAACTTTTCAACCAGTGTCCTTAACCTCAAATATCCGTCCAAATGGCTGAACGGCAAAATTGTGACAAGAAGTCGGAAAGGCCACAAGTCAGAAAGTCCGAAAGACAATTCGAATATGGTGAATTGTCTTTCGGACTTCCGGTCTTACTGACTTTCGACTAATGATGATGATGCTGATGCTCTTCCACCATCTTCGTAAAGTCTTCGGCACTGATGGCTGCATCGGTGGGCTTTAATTGAGTATCTGTCCACTCAAATATCTTAGATGTCTGGATACGGTTATATGCATCCTCCACATATTTTCTGTCCTTCATCATTTTTTCTACATAATCCGTTACCCAGGGTTGATCATCCCCGCCAGCGGCTGGGCCACCCATATAGCTGAACAGTTGTTGCTTTGCAAATGCTTTTATTTCTTCAGGAGCCACATGGATATTATTTTCCTGTACGATCTTATCGGTGATCAGGGTCCATTTTAAGGAGCTGAGGAAAGAAGGGAATTCTTTTTCAACCTGCTCATCTGTTTTTACCACATCTCCCTGCGATTTCATCCATTTCTTCAAAAACTCCTGTGGAAATTCAATGCTGGTATGATCAATCAACTGGTGAAATACCTGGTCATGAATTTGATTTTTTGCCTGGTTGTTCCAATAAACCTGTATCTCTTCTTTTACTTTATTCCTGAAATCGGCTTCTGTCTTTACCTCGCCGTTGGGATAAAGTTGATTGAAGAACTCTTCATTCAGCTCTCTTTTTTCCATCAAACCAATTTTAGTGATCTGAATCTTGAAGTGCTTTTGTTTGGCAGCTGCATCTTCTTTATCTAATCCAAGATCCTGCATAATGAAGTCGAGTTCCTTTTCATCAAAAACCTTGTCAAGCTGAACTACTACAAAATCATTCAGCGCTTTTCCCATCAGGTTGCTGCGAAAATCTTCTTTGAAATATTTTACCAGTAGAGAATTGTCTTTCGTAGCACCACCTTCGATCGCATTGGCATTCTCGCCATCTACTTCCGTAAAGATCACATTCAATACATTATCTTCTGTATTCACCGTATCCTGGTCTTTCATATTACCATACCTGTTTTGCAGGCGGGTAATCTCACCGCTGATCATTTCATCGGTAACGGTAACAACATGACGGGTGATTGTTGCTTTGGAAAGATCAGGCAATTGAAATTCCGGTTTCATCCCGATCTCGAAATGAAAAATATAATCAGCAGGATTGTTTACATCCAGTTGGCGAACATCCGTCTCAAGCGGTAAAGGCTGTGCAAAAATGTCAACCTTGTCATTTTGTAAGTAACTAATGAGTTCCCTGTCAACTGATTTCAATACTTCATCAGTGAATAAAGAAGGGCCATACATTTTTTTAATAAGACCTGAAGGAACCATCCCTTTCCTGAATCCTGGAATGTTTGCTTTTTTGCTGTATTCTTTCAAAGTTTTTTCAAACGAAGGGAGATAATCGGTCTTTTCCAGTTTCACTGTCAGCTTTTCATGCAGCAGGCCGATGTTTTCTTTAGTTACTGTAGCCATGTTGTTTGTTTGATGTTCGAAGTTTGAAGTTTAAGGTTAACGTTGAACCTCAAACTTCAAACCTCAAACAGGAAGTTTGTCCGGATGGAGGGACTCGAACCCCCACACCTTACGGCATCAGATCCTAAGTCTGACGTGTCTACCAATTTCACCACATCCGGGAAAGCTAACAGCTTATGGCTATTAGCTAATAGCTTGTTTTGGGGTTGCAAATGTAGGCCATTCATACCTAAAAAGCAGGGTCTTTTTCGTAAATTCGTCGTTCATGGATACTGTTGCGCAGATACCAAAGTATAATCTGAACGAGGAGGAGGAAAAAAAACTCATCCTCAGGGAATACCGTTCCCTCTTGCGGGTATTAAAGACCAAATTGAAACCGGGCGATAAGGATATGATCCGGACAGCTTTTCAAATGGCGGCCGATGCTCATAAGACCATGCGGCGCAAAAGCGGCGAGCCTTATATCCTTCATCCCATTGCGGTAGCGAAAATTTGTGTGGAAGAAATTGGGCTGGGCATCCGTTCCACCATTTGCGCCTTAATGCATGATACGGTAGAGGACACCGATGTTTCGCTGGAAGATGTAGAAAGAGAATTTGGTCAGGAGATTGCCCGCATTGTCGATGGGCTCACAAAAATTTCCAATGTCGTTGATATAAATGCTTCGCAACAGGCAGAGAATTTTAAAAAGATATTGCTGACACTGACGGATGATCCCCGTGTGATCCTTATCAAGCTTGCCGATCGTTTACACAATATGCGGACATTGGACAGCATGAAGCGGGAAACGCAATTGAAAATTTCTTCAGAAACGGTATATGTGTATGCACCGCTTGCTCATCGTATGGGATTATATAATGTGAAAACAGAGATGGAAGACCTGGCGATGAAATACATGGAGCCGGATGTCTATAAAGACATTGCAAGAAAATTAGCCGAGACAAAAAAGGAAAGAACGAAATATATTAATGAGTTCATCAAACCTATCAAAGACAAATTGGAGAAAGCGAATTTGGATGCTGAGATATATGGAAGACCGAAAAGCATTCACTCCATTTCGAATAAAATGAAAAAGAAAGGAGTGGAGTTTGAAGAGGTGTATGATCTTTTTGCTATCCGCATCATTTTAAATTCTCCTCCCGATAAAGAAAAAGAAGATTGCTGGAAAGTATATTCATTTATTGCTGATGAGTACCAGCCATCGCCACAGCGGTTGAGAGATTGGCTGAGTAATCCCAAATCAAATGGCTACGAGGCCTTACATACAACAGTGATGGGGCCACAGGGAAAATGGGTGGAAGTGCAGATTCGTACAAAGCGGATGAATGAGATAGCTGAAAAGGGGTTGGCTGCACACTGGAAATACAAAGAAGGAAAAGATGATGAGAGCCGTTTTGATAAATGGTTCCAGCAAATAAGAGAGGTGATCGGCAACCAGGAAACAGACAGCATTGACTTCTTACAGGATTTCAAAACAAGCTTTCTCGCCGAAGAAATTTATGTCTATACACCAAAAGGTGATGTAAAGATGTTGCCTGTTGGTTCCACCGCACTGGATTTTGCTTTTTCTATTCACAGTGCCATCGGGATAAAAACGATCGGTGCCAAAGTAAATCACAAGCTGGTCCCTATCAGTCATAAGCTCCGCAGCGGTGACCAGGTGGAGATCATTACCAGTAATAAACAAAAGCCATCCGAAGACTGGTTGACATTCGTTGTTACATCCAAAGCAAAAGGAAGAATAAGGGATGCGCTGAAAGAAGAAAAAAGAAAAGTGGCCGATGAAGGCAAATATACCGTGCAGCGGAAATTAGAAGGAATGGGTGTGAGCATGTCGCAGCACAATATTGATGAACTGGTGCATTGGTATAAACTTCCTTCCAACCTTGACCTGTTTTACCAGGTATCGGTAAAGAATATCGATCTCAAGGACCTGAAAGATTTTAAGGTGATGGGCGACCGCTTAGAAGCGCCAAAGCCTGTCCGGCTGCCGCAGGAAAAAATTGAGATCATCCCGCATCACCAGGCGATAGCAAAGAAAGATGCCGAACTTATCATCTTTGGTGAAAGCAGCGATAAGATCGTCTATAATCTCGCCAATTGCTGCAAACCCATCCCCGGCGATGACGTATTTGGATTTGTAACAACCGGGAAAGGATTGACCATTCATCGGACCAATTGTCCTAATGCAGCTAAACTATTAGCCAGCTACGGGCATAGAGTAGTAAAAACAAAATGGGCCAAGAACAAGGAGATATCCTTCCTTACCGGTATTAAAATTGTCGGAATGGATGATGTGGGCGTAGTAAATAAGATCACCATGCTTATCTCCGGTGAACTCAAAATAAATATTGCGGCTCTCACCATTGAAGCCAGGGAAGGTTTGTTCGAAGGCAATATCAAATTATATGTGCATGATAAAGAGGAGTTGGATAACCTGGTGCAAAGCCTGTTGAACCTGCCGGGTATAGAATCCGTTGAACGGTATGATATGGAGGACATTCCCTCTTGATAATCAATCCCATTTTTTGTCCACAATCAAGGCATCCGATCGCCTCAATTAGCCGATATTTTCAGTAACTTGGCGCACCTTTCCTGCACCCTGTCATTAACTGCTATAATAGATACTATTTATGAGATTGAAACCGCTGAGGCTGCTGGTACTTTCAGGTTGTTTATTTATTCTGTCCGGCACTGCGACATCGCAGAACTTTTCTTTTAACTGTTCAAGAGATACATTGGTACCGGGATGCCCGGCAAACTTATGTATAACAGTAAAAGGGATCATACCTGACATTTATGGGCAGTCAACCACCTATTCACTTAATCCCGGAAGTTTTGTATCAAATTGTTTTCCGGTGTATGTAGCACCAAATGATCCGGCTGGAAGTCCAACAACGCTTAGTGTTGATGACACTTACAGCAGCGTTGTTAATATTGGTTTTCCCTTTCCATTTTATGGCACTGTTTATAATGACCTCGTCGTAAGCACCAATGGATATGTAAGCTTTGATATATCTCTTGCGGGAGGTTCTTCTCATTGGCAAAACCGGGGCGATCTGCCCAATACACTATACGACAGGGCGCTGATTATGGGGCCCTATCATGATCTTTTTCCCGGGCAACCTACTTCTCCGACACAGCTGATCCAATACCAATTGTTTGGAACAGCGCCGCACAGAAGATGGATACTTAGTTTTTACAAGGTTCCTTTGTTTCAGTGTACCAACCTGATCGAAAATACCCACCAGATCATTTTATATGAATCGACAGGAATATTTGAAGTGAAGATTTTTGATAAGGAGATTTGTACAACATGGATCGGTGGTAAAGCGATGGTGGGGATACAGGATTTTACACGGACACTGGGAATGACAGCTCCGTTGAGAAGAATGACCGACCCGGCTTGGGGTTCCATTGGGATGAATGAAACATGGCGCTTTGCTCCTAACAGCGGCCCGTCACTTTTTAAAAGGGTTGAATTATATGATATTACCGGAACAACATTAATAGCAACCGGAACAACCGCACCTGTTATTACCGGATGCCTCGAAGCATCCTTTCCCAATATTTGTGCACCGGCAGGGGCTATCACTTCATATCTTATCAAATCTGTTTATGAAAAATTTGACGATCCAACTGTTGAGATTTTCGGATACGATACTGTAAGAGTGAACCGGGCCAATCCTTTGACGGGTAGTGCTGCGCCTACGCCTGCAAGTTGCGGAGCCAGCGATGGAACTATAACTGTTAGCGGTGTATCCGGTGGAACTCCGGCTTATGAATACTCATTGGATGGAATAACCTGGCAAAGCAGTAATGTCTTTACAGGATTAGCTGCCGGTACTTACACTGTTTATATCAGGGATAACGGCGCTGTTTGTTCAACAACACTTCCTTCTATAGTTGTAACGGTAACAGGAACAATTTCAGAAACACATTCCACTACGCCTGCTATTTGTGCCGGATCAGCTACAGGGTCTATCACTATCAGTGCAGCAGGTGGTACAGGACCTTATACTTTTTCATTGAACGGGGCACCCGCCGTACCAGGAACACTTCCATTTACTTTCAATAATCTTTTACCTGCTGGTTATAGCATCCAGGTATATGATCTTGGAACAGGTTGTAATACGGGTTTGCAGGCTGTATTTGTATCTGCAGCCGGAGGTATAACAGGAACTTCATCTCACACTGCCGCTTCATGTGTGGGTGTAAATAATGGTACATTCACTGCTACTGCAACAAGCGGTACAGGTCCTTATACATGGTCACTTGATGGCGCACCTGCAGTACCCGGCGCCAGTCCCTACACATTCACCAATGTTTCTCCGGGATTGCATTTTGTTATCATTACAGATCTTGCCAGTGGTTGTTCCACTGCGGGCCTTTTTGAAAATGTGGCCGCCGGACCGGGTGTAACAGGTACTACTTCTGCTTTAAGCACTTCATGTGCTGCCATATCAGATGGAAGTATTACTGTAAATATTACCGCAGGCACAGCTCCATATACTTATGTGTTGGATGGCGGGGCGCCGTTTACAGGTGGTAGTCCTTATACTTTTAATGGAGTAGCAACAGGTTTGCACAATATTACTGTTACAGATGCTAATGGATGTACTAACCCGCTTCCGCCGATAAACGTAAGTGCAGGGATCGGTGTAACAGGTAACACTTCATCATTATCCACTTCCTGTCCTTCTGCTGCAAACGGAAGCATTACTGTTACTATAACTACTGGTGCAGCGCCTTATACTTATGTATTGGATGCCGGTGCGCCGGTTTCAGGCGGCAGTCCTTATACTTTCAATGGAGTAGCAGCAGGGGCGCATAATATTACCGTAACAGATAATAATGGTTGCAACATATCGCTTCCGCCGGTAACAGTGAATCCCGGCCCTGTGCTAACAGGAAATAATGTAATGGCCACTACAAGTTGCAGCGGCGCTGCTGATGGAACGGTTACTGTTACACCTGTTGGTGGTGCCGGTCCTTATACATTCTCATTGGATGGAGGAGCGCCGCAATCCGGATCCGTTCCTTTTGTGTTCACAGGTTTAGCAGCGGGTCCTCATAATGTCGTCATCACTGATGCGGCGGGATGTCAATCGGCTCCAATTGATGCAACAATAACTGCAGGCCCTGTACTTACTACTACAGCAAGTGCATCTCCTGCTTTATGTAATGGAAGTGCGACAGGTAGTATTACAGTAACTGCACCAACGATGGGTGTTGGACCATATCAATATTCATTGGATAATGTGATATGGCAAGCCAGTAATATATTCAACGGGCTTGTGGCAAATACTTATACTGTATATTATCAATCATCCAATGGCTGTTCTGGTTCCACACCGGGTATAGTTGTTTCAGCGCCTGCATCCGTTTCTGCATCTCATACCACTAATCCTGTAAGTTGTAATGGTCTCAGCGATGGCACCATTACCATCACAGCAAATGGTGGCGTGCCGCCTTACCAGTATTCAATTGATGGCGGGGCCACCTGGCAGGCAAGTAATGTATTTACCGTGGCGGCTAACAACTATCCTAATATTCTTATCCGTGATGCGAATAATTGTACCACCACACAATCTGCAACGGTAACACAGCCCGCTGCATTGGCAGCAAGTTATATTCCTGTTAATGCAACTTGTAATGGCGGCTCCGATGGTACGATCACCATAACAGCTACCGGTGGAAATGCAGGGTATCAATATTCGCTGGACGGTGTGAATTTTCAACCATCCAATATATTTAATGTTATTGCAGGCTCATATACTGTTACGGTCAGGGATAGCAAAGGTTGTATTACAACTATCCCGGCAACAGTTGGGTTGACCAACGATCTTACATTTACTCCAATGCTGGATGAAACCATTTGTGAAGGAACATCTGTTCAATTGAATAGTGTATCCAATGGATTGCAATATGCATGGACACCGGCAGGAGGTTTAAGTAATGCAACGATCGCCAATCCTGTTGCCAACCCGACAACCACCACTACTTATACTATTACGATAACAAGAGGCCTTTGTACAGCAACCGATGATGTGATCGTCAATGTAAATCCGGCGCCGATACCCAATGCAGGGCCCGATGGATTTATCTGTTATGGTCAAACCTATACATTGCAGGGATCTGGCGGTTCACAATATACATGGACGCCGTCCACTTATTTGAATGATGCCACTATTGCCAACCCTGTTTCTAATCCTGCAAGAACGATCACTTATACATTATCAGAAGTGACAGATGCTATCGGTTGCAAGTCGCTGACAACAGATGTGGTAACAGTAGATGTAACACCGCCGATAAAAGTGACCACCTTCCCGTTTGATACGGTTGCTTATGCAGGTGACCAGTTCCAGCTCAATGCAACATCCATTGCTAATATTTATACATGGTCGCCGGCTGTTGGATTAAGCAATCCGAATATTGCCAACCCTGTTGTAACGGTCGGCCCGATCGGTAGTGATGTACTGTACCAGGTCACTGCTTCCACGATTGCAGGTTGCAAAGGCGAAGGCTATGTAAGAATAAAAGTATATACCGGTCCCGATATTTATATGCCTACCGGCTTTACACCCAACAATGATGGCAAGAACGATAAGTTCACACCATTCCCGGTTGGTATCAATTCCATAACATATTTCCGTGTATTCAACCGTTGGGGCCAGCTTGTTTTCTCCAGCAATAAATTACATGATGGTTGGGATGGAAAATTGGGAGGTATGGAACAACCTAATGCTGTTTATGTCTGGATGGTGGAAGGTATCACCAAGGATAACAAAGTGATCACCAAGCGGGGAACGGTGACGCTGATCCGGTAAGGAACAAAGAATAGTAAAGACATTGGAAGCCATTGCATTTGAGCAGTGGCTTTTTTATTACCCTGTTCAGCAGTGATCTGGTTTGAAAAAAGTAAATATTTCCCACAAAGACACGGGGGTCACAAAGCATTTATACTCAATCAAGACTTCACTGTGCTATTTGTGGCTTTGTGGGAACCAAATTGAAATTGAGTCATTCCCCCTGTTCAGGGTATTTACTTTCGCCACTAATTTGTGTACCTTGTCAAGCTATTTTAGACCCCTGAAACCTTAGCCATTTATACCCTGTATATGAAGCTGCTGAGAACCTTTATCTTCTATTTTTTCATGCTTATTTCAGCAGGGGGGCTGTATGCACAAAGCTTTACATTCAGTTGCACAAGAGACAGTACCATCGGCCGCTGCGAAACACCAACCTGTTTTACACTAAAGGGCATCATCCCGGATATTCATGCATCATCAGGTTCTTATACGGTCAACCCTATAGGGGTGACACCAACATCCTGTTTTCCTTTTTATGTGCAGCCGAATGATCCCACCGGCGACACAACTACACTTACACTGGATGATATTTACAGCGCTGTTGTCAGTATCGGTTTTCCTTTTCCTTTTTATGGCACAGTATATAATAATCTTATCGCCAGTTCCAATGGTGTTGTATCATTTGATGTTTCAAAAAGCGGGCAGTTTGCACATTACGGAATGTTGCGGGATGCATCCAATATGCTGAGTGCAACATCGGGTTTACCGGAAAATTTGCCAAGCAGTTTATATGACCCTGCATTGATCATGGGACCTTACCATGATCTGAATCCTGCTTATCCAACTTCACCCACAAGGATCGTTCAACGAAAAACAATTGGAACAGCGCCGCACCGCAGGTGGGTATTGAGTTTTTATAAAATGCCTTTGTATTCTATTGCCGGCGGTTGCAGTGGTTATATTGAGAACACCCACCAGATCGTTTTATATGAATCAACCGGTATCATAGAAGTACTTGTCTTCAACAAGCAGGTATGTCCGACATGGAATAGTGGAAGGGCCATGATCGGCATACAGGATGGGTCAAGAACACAGGCATTAATGGTAAATGGAAGAAGAGCATCTGATCCTTCCTGGAATGTAAGCAATGAAGCGTATCGTTTTGTTCCTGCAGGCGGGGCAACGCTTTTTAAAAGAGTGGAACTATATAATATCAGCGGAACATTGCTGGCAACCGGTACCACCACCAATCTCGGCAATGGAAGACTTGAAGCATCGTTCCCCAATATTTGTCCTGTTATCGGCGCCACTACCACTTATATCATCAGGTCTGTGTATCAAAAATTCAATGATCCTGCTGTAGAAATATTTGGTACCGATACGGTAAGAATAACAAAGAGTGCTTCCACCAATTTGAATGCAACTTATACAACTACCAATACAGGTTGCTTTACTCCATCGGGAACTATTACTGTTACAGTGCCTCCGGGAACTGCCACGCCGCCCTACACATTTATACTGGATGGAGGTGCTCCTGTTTTTGGTAATAGTCCTTATACTCTTACCAATGTATCAGCCGGCCCGCATACATTACTTGTCGGCGATGCATCGCTGACCTGCACCAGCACACTTAGCCCAACAGTGATAAAGAATAACGACCTGCTGGCCAATCATACAACAACAGCTACGGCCTGTGCTGCGGTGAGTACAGGCACTATTACACTAACACCCACCAATGGAACCGGGCCTTATATGTATAAACTGGATGGTTTCCCATTTATACCGGGACTGGTGCCGCATACATTTACCAATGTGTATGGAGGAAGTCATTTGGTGACAGTAATGGATGCTACCGGATGCCAGACAAATGAAATGACAATATTTGTTCCTGCAAATCCCGGTGTAAGTGGAAATACAACAAGCACAGTTTCTTCCTGTGCTGCGGTTGCCAATGCTACTATCACTGTTAATGCCAACGGAGGCATTGCACCATTCACCTGGCAATTAGATGGCGGGGTTCCGCAAACAGGTCCAAGCCCGCATGTGTTCAGCAATGTATTAGCAGGTCCTCATACAGTAAGGATCACAGATAATGCCGGTTGCTTCAGGGATATATCCGTTGATGTAATAGCAGGGCCGGGAGTAGATGGAAATACAAGCACCACTCCGGCATCCTGCCAGGGAATTAATAACGGAACTATTACTGTGAATGCAACAGCCGGTGTAGCACCTTTTACATTTCAATTAGACGGAGGGCCTTTTCAAAACGGAACGAGTCCATATACATTTACCGGCGTTTCAGCCGGGCAGCATTTCATAACCATCCGGGATAATGTAGGATGCACAAGAGTACTCAACCCCACGGTAAATGCAGGTGCAGGACCGGTAGCGAACGCAATATCATCTGCCACCTCTTGTAATGGAGCTGCCAATGGAACTATTACTGTAAATGTTTTGGGAGGAACTCCGCCTTATTCGTTTTCGCTTGATGGTTTGCCTTATGTAGTGGGAACATCACCTTACACATTCACCAATCTTACAGCCAATGCGCATACTGTTATTGTAAGAGATAACCCGGGCTGTATCAGCAATACTGTTATTCTAAGTGTGCAGCCGGGCCCAACGATCACAACAAGCTATAGTAAAACTAATGTTTTGTGTAATGGTGGTTCGACAGGTTCTATTAGTATTAATCAGCCTTCGTTGGGCACAGCACCTTTTGAATATTCATTGAACGGCTCGCCCTGGCAAAGCAGCAATATGTTTACAGGGCTTGCTGCTAACACTTACACTATTTCTTACCGGTCGTCTAATGGTTGTGTAGGATCACAACAGGTTACTATTACAGAACCGGCCGTATTGACTGCTGCCACACCAATGGTGCCCGTTATTTGTAATGGAGAAAGCAATGGCCGTATCACCATAAATCCTTCAGGAGGCACAGCACCCTATTTGTATTCTATCAATGGAGGAACAAGCTGGCAAAGCACCAATAGTTTTACTGTCCCGGCAGGTCAGTATATCATTACTATCAGGGATGCTAATAACTGTATGACCACAAGAACAGTTGATGTGACCGAGCCGGCTATATTGACTGCTACTTCAAATAATTCGAATGCTACTTGTGATGGAGGAAATGATGGAAGAATTGTAGTGACGGCCAATGGCGGCAATAATGCTTACCGGTATTCTATTGACGGATCTCCTTTCCAGGTATCGAATATTTTTAATGTAGCGCCGGGCAGTTATACTATTATGGTAAGAGATGCATTGGGTTGTGATACATCATTTACTACTACTGTAGGATTAACATTCAATCTCTTTCTTTCAAAACTGAATGATGTAAGCATTTGCGATGGTACCTCCACTCAACTGCAGTTGAATACGAACGGCAATATATTTACATGGACACCTTCAGCAGGATTAAGTGATACAACTATACGAAACCCGGTTGCTAACCCCGCTGCAACAACAAAATATTTTGTGACCGTGGTGCTTGGTCGTTGCGAATTGAAAGATTCTCTCATTGTAAAGGTGAATCCGGCACCAATACCAGATGCTGGCCCCGATGGTGATATTTGTTATGGTAAATCTTATACATTGCTGGGATCGGGCGGGGCTCAATACAATTGGACGCCGGCCATCTACCTGAACACAACAATGGGGGCGAATCCTGTTGCGACACCCACAATAACGACTACTTATACTTTATCTGTCATAGATGCGATTGGTTGTCATTCATTGGTAACAGACCAGGTAAAAGTCAAAGTATCTCAACCTATGCGGATCAATATGTATCCCTTTGATACGGTGGGTTATCCCGGCCAGCAAATACAATTATATGCAACCTCAGCAGGTATCTCTTATACATGGTCGCCGGCAATACGGCTGAATAATGCATTTATACAAAATCCAATTGCAACCGTCGGAAATATCGGAGATGATATTATGTACCGGGTTACGGGGACAACGGCTGAAGGATGTAAAGGAGAGGGATATGTGACCATCCGGGTAGCAAAAGGCCCTGATATTTATGTACCAACAGGATTTACTCCAAATGGCGATGGCAAGAATGATAAATTCACACCAAGACCGGTGGGAATTAAAAACTATAAATATTTCAAAGTATTCAATCGCTGGGGACAGGTGATCTTCTCAACGACCCGGATGGAAGATGGCTGGGATGGTACTATCGCCGGAAAAGAACAACCAGCCGGTGTATATGTATGGTCCGTCGAAGGAACTGCTTTTGATAACCGGGTAATAAGCAAAAAAGGTACAATTACCCTTATACGTTGATAACTCTTCATTCTGTCTGAATAAAATCTGCTAAAACAGGATGATTTCATTCGTAGCCCTTTTACTGAACCCTTAATTTTGCTCTGCTTAAACAAGGGGTTGGCTTAGAAATGTTTCCCACAAAGCCACTAAAACCACAAAGAAAAGGGTGTTTTTTGTTTTGTGAACTTTGTGTCTTGGTGGGAAAAAATCACAAAAAATATGGTAGATGTAATACTCGGCCTCCAATGGGGCGATGAAGGAAAAGGAAAGATCGTTGATTTTTTTGCCAAAGACTATGATGTAGTAGCCCGTTTCCAGGGGGGGCCTAATGCAGGACATACATTGTATGTGAATGATAAAAAAGTGGTCTTGCATCAAATACCTTCCGGGGTATTTCATAAAGGGATAACAAACCTGATCGGTAATGGAGTTGTGCTTGACCCGGTTACATTGAAAAGAGAATGTGATACGGTGGCCTCTTTTGGCATTGATCTTAAAAAAAATCTTTTCATTGCAGAAAGAGCCCATCTCATTTTACCTACGCACCGGGCGTTGGATAAGGCAGCTGAATTATCAAAAGGCAATCAGAAGATCGGTTCCACTTTAAAAGGTATCGGGCCTACCTACATGGATAAGACCGGGAGGAATGGTTTAAGGGTAGGTGATCTGCTGGATAAAAATTTTACCACATCCTATATCAAACTGCGGTTAAAGCATCAGCGCTTGCTGGATAATTATAATTTCCAGGAAGACATTACTGCATGGGAACAGGAATTTTTTGAGGCACTTGAATTTCTGAAAGAGCTGAACATTGTGAATGGAGAGTATTTTATCAATGATAAAATAAATGCGGGAAAGAGGATACTGGCAGAAGGCGCACAGGGGAGTATGCTGGATATTGATTTTGGAACCTTCCCCTATGTCACATCATCCAATACGATCTCAGCAGGAGTGTGCAGTGGGCTTGGTATTGCTCCGCAAAAAATAAGAGATGTGATCGGTGTAACAAAAGCTTATTGTACCAGGGTGGGTGGCGGACCTTTTCCTACAGAACTGGATAATGAAACAGGAGAGGAGTTAAGAAAGATCGGGAATGAATTTGGCGCAACTACCGGTCGCCCCCGCAGGTGCGGATGGATCGACCTTGTGGCATTGCATTTTGCCTGCATGATCAATGGGGTAACAAAAATTGTGATGACAAAGGCTGATGTGCTGGACGCTTTTAAAGAATTACAGGTATGTACTGCTTACAAACTGGACGGAAAAGAAAGCCGGGAAGTTCCCTTCCAGATGGAGAGAAAAATCCCGGAACCGGTTTATAAGTCATTTGCAGGGTGGAATACACCAAGCAGTGCAGCGAATTCGTATGAAGTATTGCCTGAAACAATGAAAGTTTACGTTAATTTTATTAATGAGTACCTGGGGGTCAGCATAAAGTACATTTCAAACGGCCCGGGCAGGGATCAGATCATCCTTGTTTAAATAGATTTGTGACCAGTGACTGCTAAAGAGAAAAAAACTAATTTAAAAATTTGGAGGATTAAAAACTTCGCTGAAATTTTACAGCAATAATCCTTTTAGACTATGGCATCCAAACCTGATAAAAAGTCTCCCGGGAAAACTGGTGCATCATCATCCAATGCTTCGGCCGGGAAAGATAGTCCTAAGCCGAAAAAGCAAACGGAAGAAGCAGATGATGACGATCCGGATGATGATGAAATGGAAACCCCTGCAGCTAAGAAAGGCAGTAAGGCAGCGGCATCCTCAAAGAAAGATGAAGATGACGATGATGATGTAGATGATGGACCAGATGATTGGGAAAAACCTGAAGAAGAAGAGGAGTGGGATCCTGACTTCGAGGAATTTGATATTCCCAAATCAAAAGGGAAAAAAGCAGGCGGCGTTGCAGGCGGCAAAAAAGGTGAGGAAGAAGAAGATTTCAAATTCGAGGACGATGAATTCAAAGACCTCTTTAATGATAAAGGTGGATACGATGATGACGAAGAGGACGATTATTAATTGAAGATCTCCCGCAATCTATTTTGAATACAACCAAAACTAACTGCACATTTTCTATCAGTGATCTTGGGAGTGTGAAGCAAAAAGTGTTGAACTGGGCAAAACGGTTCAACACTTTTTGTTTTTTGGATAATCATCAATACCAGATCAGGCCACATTCAGAAGAATGCCTGCTGGCAGCAGGAGTGAAAAGAGAATTAAGTGCCAATGCAGGAAGTGCATTAAAGCAATTACAGGATTTTATTCATTACCGGTCAGACGGGGACCGTCAGGCCAACTGGCTTTTTGGTCACCTGGGTTATGATCTGAAAAATGAAATAGAAGATCTCTCATCTGATCATTTTGACGGAGTAGGCTTCCCCGACATGTATTTCTTTGAGCCTGAAATACTGATTCGGCTGAATGAAAAGGAAATGATCATTGAAAGTAATGATGCAGAAAAGATTTTTAATGAGATACTCAATGAAAGAAACAGGGCAGAGGATTCTTATCATTTGCCAAACATTCAAAGCCGTCTTTCAAAAGAAGAATACATTGATATTATCACTCAGCTCAGGCAACATATTTTGCGGGGAGATTGTTATGAAATTAATTTTTGCCAGGAATTTTTTGCAGAGAATACTTCTATTAACCCGGTAGCAGTTTATAAAAAACTCAGTACTGTTTCACCCAATCCATTTTCTGCGCTATATAAGATAAACGACAGGTGGCTGATCTGTGCCAGCCCTGAACGGTTTTTAAAAAAAGAGGGCAATACGATATTGTCACAACCGATCAAAGGAACATCGCAGCGTATAATAAATGATAAACAAAAAGATGAACAGAACAGGGAAGAGTTATTCGTTAGCTCCAAAGACCGGTCAGAAAATGTGATGGTGGTGGACCTGGTAAGGAATGATCTTTCCAAAGTTTGTAAAGACGGAACGGTAAAAGTGGATGAGTTGTATGGCATCTATTCTTTTCCGCAAGTACATCAAATGATATCAACAGTAAGCGGTGAATTGAGGAATGATATTTCTTTTACTGATATCATCAGGGCCACTTTCCCAATGGGCTCCATGACCGGCGCTCCAAAGAAAAGAGTGATGGAGCTGATCGAACAATATGAAAAAACAAAGCGGGCTATTTTCTCTGGTGCCGTCGGGTATATTTCACCGGGAAATAATTTTGATTTTAATGTTGTTATCCGGAGTATCATGTACAATGCCGTTACAAAATATCTTTCTTTCCAGGCGGGCTCGGGTATTATTTATTACAGTGATCCCGAAAAAGAGTGGGAAGAATGTTTGCTGAAAGCAGAAGCAATAAAAAAAGTGCTGTCCGAAACGGACTCCATCGGAGAAGAATAATTTTTAATTGCCGAGTATCACCTGTAATGATTCACCCAGGATATCATTTTTTTTGGCTATAAAAATTTCCATCTTGTCAACAGGCAGGCGAAGATCATACGTTCCGTTGGTGGCCACTTGTGTGTCAAACCCGGGATTATAACGATTGAAAGTAGCCATATCCATCGTTATATGTTTGATGATAACTCCTGAATTATAGCGCCCGGTGATCGGCATCATCCTCGAATTGTTTACTTCATCTTTCGTAAGTGTAAGATTGTTATTCAATACCAGTTCCTTCATTTCATCTTTTGTAACAGTGGTAACGCCGCCTTCGCCTTCAAAAATATAATGAGTTCCAATGAATTTCTTTACATGGTTCATCGATTCGTTGGGAAGATTGTATTGCAGCGTCCAGAAATCTTTGCTGCCACCACTTTTACGAATGGCTTTGTCAACATTGCCGGGGCCGCCATTATAGGCAGCGATCACCAGCAACCAGTCGCCGTATCTTGCAAAAAGATCAGTAAGTAAAGCGGCTGCTGCATGGGTGCTTTTATAATAATCAAGTCTTTCATCATTATGTTTGGAAATTTTAAGACCGTATTGTTTTGCGGCAGCCGGCATGAATGCCCATGGTCCAACTGCACCTGTCCAGGAAATTGCATTATACTTTAAGCCCGATTCAATAACGGCGAGGTATTTCAATTCTTTTGGTAAGCCATGTTGTGAGAGAATGGCATCCATCATATCAAAATAGGGGCGGCCCCATTCTTTCATGCTGTTGAACCCTTTGGTGTTCTTTGCAATATAATTCTGAACAAAGGTGATCGCCAGGGGATTCAGTTTTGCACCGCTTACGCCATCTCCTAATACTGCTGTTCTAAAGAGGTCTTTGAATTCAGATTTAGGATCGAGTTTCTGTAACGAGGAATCTTTTTTGATGGTAGTATCAGCTATAGCCAGGGGGCCACCGGCAGAAGGCTGTTGTTCCCTGGCACTGGCTTGCAGGACGAAAACAATTATTGCAATAAAAAAGGATAATTGCCGCATTTCTTTACTCACTTTTGATCTTGGCGATATTGCCCCATCATCAGACTCGAAACTTGCAGCAAAGTTAGCTCATCAAAATGGTTTGCCATAACCTGCACACTGAAGGGCATGTTATTACTATGCTTAAAAAGGGGCAATGAGATGGCGGGAATTCCAACGAGGTTAGCCATTACTGTATAAATATCAGCGAGGTACATGGCAATAGGGTCGTTAATTTTTTCTCCGACCTTGAAAGCGGTAACAGGAGATGTGGGCAGCAGCATAAGGTCAAAATTGTTAAAAATCTTTTTTACATGGTCGCATAAGAGCCTTCTTACTTTTTGTGCCCTTGTAAAATAAGCATCGTAATAACCAGCGCTTAACACAAATGTGCCTAACATGATCCTTCGCTTCACTTCTTTTCCAAAACCTTCTGATCTTGTTTGTTTGTAAAATTCAACCAAATCTGTAATTGATTTGCCGGTTCTGTATCCATACTTTACTCCATCGTATCTGGAAAGATTAGAAGAGGCTTCAGCGGTTGTCAATACATAATAAGCAGGAACGATAAAATCCAGCAGGTCAAATTTTACCGGTTCTGCACTATGACCATCCTTTTTCAATTGTTCGATCAATCCATTTATCCCGGATGAAATTTCAGGATCAATAGAGGGATGATTCAGGGCTTCATCAAAATAAGCAAACCTGAATTTTTTGTCACCGGTTAATTGAGATGAATAAGCCGGTGTTTCTTTTTGCGAAACTGTACTGTCAAATTCATCCGGCCCGGAAATTATTTCCAATACTTTGGCAACATCAGTAATTGTATTTCCAAAGATCCCAACCTGGTCAAAAGAAGAAGCATAGGCGATCAAACCATAGCGGGAAATTCTTCCATAAGTTGGTTTTAATCCAATGATGCCGCAAAAATCTGCGGGCTGACGAACAGAGCCACCTGTATCACTACCTAATGAGATCATACATAAGCCAGCCTGCACAGCCACTGCTGAACCTCCTGATGAACCACCGGGCACTCTTGTTTCATCCAGTGCATTCAATACTTTTCCGTATGCAGAATTTTCATTGGTGGAACCCATTGCAAATTCATCGCAATTGCAACGACCAATAATGATGGCATCTTCGTCCAAAAATTTTTGGACAGCTGTAGCAGAATAAACAGAACTAAAATTTTTCAGAATGTTTGATGAGGCAGAAACGGGATGATCTTTGTGACAAATAACATCTTTCAGGGCAATGACAACGCCGTGTAATTTTCCAATCGTTTTTCCGGCTTTTCTTTTTTTATCTAATACACTTGCAGTTTGTAATGCTTCGTCTGCGTACACCTCAATAAATGCATTCAAATGTGCAGTTTCCCTGATGCGTTGAAGAAAATGTTCAACGGCCTGGCAACAGGTTATTTTTTCTTCCAGTAATTGGGCATGATAGTGCTCAATAGAAGAGAATACAAACAAAAGCAGCAGCTTTTCGGGTTACTTAATAGCAGAAGGGCGAAAGGTTATTTAGCGCTTGGTGAATTCTTGATATCGTTGGCACTGTCCTCTATCTCTTTTTTTACATTGCTTTTCGCATCGTTGAATTCACGGACACCTTTGCCAAGGCCACGCATCAGCTCAGGGATTTTTTTGCCACCAAACAGGAGCAGCACAATAACCAGGATAATGATGATCTCATTTGTTCCCAACATACCCAGTAAAACAGGTTGTATCATAATCAAAAAATTAAGAAGTAAAGATACTAACTACCCGAAAATAATGGAATTATTAGTTTTAATTAACCGGTAAACAACAAAAAAGCCCCTATCAATAAGGGGCTTTTCAAATTATAGTAAGAAAAATTACTGTGCTGCTTCAGTAGCCATGCGCTTTTCACGGATACGGGCACTCTTACCACTGCGTTTGCGCTGGTAGAACAGTTTAGCCCTGCGAACATGACCGGTCTTATTCACCTCAATAGAATCAATATTGGGAGAATAATAAGGAAACACCCTTTCCACACCGATACCGTCAGATATTTTACGAACAGTAAAGCTGGCTGTATGACCAGTGCCCTGTTTTTTAACTACATCGCCTTTAAAAGACTGGATCCTTTCTTTGTTTCCTTCAATGATCTTATAGTTTACGGTAATATTATCTCCGGGCTTAAAAGCGGGGAAACTCTTCTTACCAGTCAGTTGCTCATGTACATATGCTACAGCGTTCATAATCCTTATTTTTAGGGAGGGCAAAGGTAATGGAAACAGTTTAAAGTTTAATGGTTTAATGGTTTAAAAGTTTCGTCTTTCAGATGATTCAAAGCTTATAACACTATTCCTGCTTTATGCTAAACCATTAAACGTTAAACTTTTAAACCCTCAAACCTTTATCTCGCCACATTCACAGCTCTTTTTTCCCTGATCACCGTCACTTTTATCTGGCCGGGGAAGGTCATTTCAGTCTGTATCTTCTGAGCTATTTCAAATGATAGTTTCTCTGAATCCTGGTCGCTCACTTTATCCGCCTCAACGATTACCCTTAATTCTCTTCCGGCCTGGATGGCATAGGCCTTCTCAACCCCGGTGTAAGCCATGGCCAGATTTTCAAGGTCTTTGATCCGCTGGATATATTGCTGCATGATCTCTCTGCGGGACCGGGTCTTGCGCCGCTTATCGCATCGCATGCCTGGGTGATAGGAGAGATTACAAATTGCATTTCCATTTCATCATGGTGAGCACCGATGGCATTAACTACTGCCGGATTCTCACCAAATTTTTCAGCAAGCTTGGCTCCCAATAAAGCATGACTCAATTCACTTTCCTCATCAGGCACTTTACCAATGTCATGTAAGAGGCCAGCCCTTTTTGCAAGCTTAACCATATTCGGAGCCAGGCCCAGTTCTGCAGCCATTGTAGCGCAGAGATTAGCTGTTTCCCGGCTATGCATAAGCAGGTTTTGACCGTAGGAAGAGCGGAATCTCATTCTGCCCACCATTCTTACGAGTTCTTTATGTAAACCATGAATGCCTAATTCAATAACAGTTCTTTCCCCGATCTCCATTACCTGTTCTTCAATTTGCTTCTTGGTTTTTTCAACCACTTCTTCAATTCTTGCCGGGTGAATACGGCCATCGGCCACTAATCTTTGCAAACTCAAACGGGCAATTTCCCGGCGAAGCGGATCAAATGAAGAAAGTAGAATAGCCTCCGGGGTATCATCAACGATCAGATCAACACCGGTGGCAGCTTCAATAGCCCTGATATTTCTTCCTTCACGGCCGATTATCTGCCCTTTGATCTCATCACTTTCCAAATTGAAAACCGTGATAGAATTTTCGATAGCCTGTTCAGCAGCGGTACGCTGTATGGTTTGAATTACAATCTTGCGGGCTTCTTTTCCGGCTTTTTGTTTGGCCTCTTCTATTATTTCCTGCTGAAGTGCCAATGCTTTGGATTGTGCCTCATTTTTCAGGCTTTCTATCAGTTGGGCCTTGGCTTCTTCTGCAGAAAGTCCGGCGATCTTTTCTAATCGGCGGATATGTTCTTCCTGGTGTTTTTCCAGCTCAGTTCTTTTGATATTAACCAACTCTATCTGGCGGTTCAGGTTGTCTTTGATAACATCATTGTCTTTGATCTGCTTATCAAGATTGCTTTCTTTTTGATTGATAGATTGTTCTTTTTGACGGATGCGGCTCTCTGTATCGTTGATCTTACGGTTGCGCTCATTCACTTCCTTTTCATGAGCCGCTCTCATTTGCACAAATTTCTCTTTAGCCTCCAGTTCTTTTTCTTTCCGGATGGTTTCGGCTCTGAGTTCAGCTTCTTTTAATATGGTTTGTGATTGCAGTTCGGCTTCTTCTACTTTTTTACGGGTATTCTTTGAGAAAAGCAGTTTACCCGCTATAAGACCGATAATAAGGGCAGCAGCGCCTATTATAGCAGCTAATATATTTGGATCCATGAATGTCGTTGTTTAATTGTTGCACAATACGTTGATTTAATACAAACTTCATATAAGAAGTATCCGTTATCAGCGAAGATACAAAACGGGGGTTAAAAGCGGTAGGGGGCCAGGAAATAAGTCCGCAGCCTAAAAGACTGGCTTTTAGCTCAAATGACCATCCAGTAATTTCTCAATAACAGCAAGCTGTTCTGACAGGTTTTCCTTTTCCACATTGGCGGCAGTAGCGGAATGTTGTTCAGTAGCATACCAGATCAGCACCATGGCTATATAGTCCTGCATATCCTTGCCGGCAAACTGGGTTTTGAATTCAATGATCTTGTCGTTGATGGTTTTGATGGTCTTTCTTACTACTTCTTCATCATCCGGATGAATTTTGATCCGGTAACTCCGGTCGCCAATAAGGGCAGAAACAGCAATTAATTCATTCATGTATTTGGATTTTTAAATATCTATTTATTATATTCGGTGCCCCTTACTACTGGGGAGCCATTATCTTTTTAAAAACCATGGTTAAGCTACCTAAAGGAAACGAACAAAAACGTTTACCTCATGTTTGCCAAAGTTAAGTCTTCGGTGTTTATTGATGCACTGCAACTGGAAGTTACTTCTCCCAATGGTCAGTGTATCCGTGGTATCTTAAAAGATGATACCGGGATCGTTTGCCGCACTATTGAAAAAGATATTTCGCCGGACCGCACCCAACTTACCTGGAATGGTCTTAATGATCTGCCTTACGGAAAATATACACTTGAATTGACACAGGGAGAAGATGAGATGAAGATGAATCTGGTGAAGAGAGTTTAAAAGTTCAAAAGTTTAATGGTTTAAGGTTGTATCTCCGAAAAAATAAAGCCTCCGCGAATAGCATGATAACTTTTAAACTTTTGAACCATTAAACCTTTAAACCTCACTCTCCCAGCATTGCAATACACTTGTCGATCTCTTTCAAATAGGTATTGATCTTTTTTTCGAATTCTTTTTTATCAGCCTCATTCATTTCACCGGTACCTAATTTCAGCACACTTACCTGTTGTTTTAATTCCTCTGCATTTTTTTGCTGGGCCGACATTTTTTGTTGTGCGGAATCGAGTTCATCTTTCAGGCGAACATTTTCTTTTTGCATAATTGCATATTGCTTCAGTAATTGCTGAAGCTTATCTTGTATTCTTTTCAAATGTTGTTCTGTGTTCAATTCCCGTATGTTTAATTACCCTTCGACAAACTCAGGGTGACATTGTGATTATTTCCTGATTTCTGCCTGAAGGTCTTTTTCTAATGCTGTCATGATCTTACTCATCCAGCCATCAATTTCTTTATCGGTCAATGTTTTTTCTTCATCTAAAAAAGTAAAATTGACTGCTATGGATTTTTTATGCGTTCCTAATTTTTCGCTTTCGAATATATCAAACAATTTTATGTCCTGTAGTTTATTCAGTTTTACATTTTGTACAGCCTGTTTTACTTTATCCCAGGTCAACTCTTTTGCCACCACCATCGCAATATCTCTTTGCACGGAAGGGTATTTGGGCAACTCTTTTATGGCTACTGATTGACGGGATGCCAATTTGGACAGAACATCCCAATTCAATCCTGCAAAATATACCGGTTGTTTGATGCCAAATCTTTCCAATATTTTTTTCTTGACCTCACCAGCACCGGCAATGATGTCGCCCTTGATCTTATAAACAATATGATTGTCGAACTTCAGCACTTCTGATGTCTCTATAGAATCCGGAACAATGCCCAGCATTTTGAGAACCGCATCCACTGTTCCTTTTAAAAAATAGAAATCAGACAAACTGTTTTTTTGCTTCCAGCCATCTTCATTTTTATTTCCTGTAATGACGATACAAAGCTTTTCAGCTTCAGTATATTTTCCAACTCCTGGTGTGCTATATGCTTTTCCGAATTCAAAGAGCCGCAATGAGTTGTTCTTATGGTTCAGGTTATGTGCCACCACTTCCAATGATGTTTCAAAAAGAGAATTACGTAAGATATTCAACTCGGCACTCAGGCTGTTGATCATCTTTACCATGCTCTGTTGTTCCCCTTCAGAGAAATAAGCAGAATTGGTAATAGAATTGTTCATCATTTCATTAAAGCCAAGCCCGACAAGATAATTGGCGACTTTTTCCCGATAAACTTCTTTTGCATAATTCTCCTCGACAGACGGAGTGATGGTAATAGCTTCGGGTATCTCAATATTGTCGAGACCATCAATCCTTACTATTTCTTCCACTATATCAGCAGCAAGACTTACATCTGTCTTATGGTAAGGAACTGCGACCCTCAGTTCATCAATACCTTCTTTGATCATCTCAAAGCCCAAACTGGTCAAAATATCTTTTACCGAATCGGGATGATAATTTTTGCCACTGAGTTTTTTGATATAATGCCATTTGGCCGCAACTTCTGTCTTCGGTTTGGCGCCGGGATATACATCAACGATCTCGGATGCAATTTCTCCGCCTGCAATTTCTTTGATAAGGTTCGCTGCTCTTTTCAGCACATTGACTGTTGCAGAAATATCAGTTCCTTTTTCAAATCTTGAAGCGGCATCTGTCCTTAGGCCATGACGGAAAGAAGTTTTTCTTGTTATCACCGCATCAAAGAAGGCGCTTTCAAGGAAAATATTTTTTGTTTGGTCACTAACACCGCTGTGCAAACCTCCAAATACTCCGGCAATGCAAATGCCTTCTTTGGCATCACAGATCATCAGGTCTTCAGCAGACAATTTTCTTTCTTTCTCATCCAGTGTAATGAAAGTAGTTCCTTCAGCAAGATTTTTTACAATGATCTTCTTACCGGCGATCTTGTCAGCATCAAATGCATGAAGCGGCTGACCAGTTTCATGCTGGATGAAATTAGTGATATCAACAATATTATTGATCGGCCGAAGGCCAATGCTTTTTAATTTTTGCTGTAGCCACTTGGGAGATTCTTTGATAGCGACATTCGCAATGCTGACACCGGAATAACGGGGACAAGCTTTTGCGTTCTCCACTTTTATATCGATGGGTAAAGAAGTGTTGTCAACTTTAAAACCATTACCATTTGGCAGTTTTGGCCTGGTGCCTTTTTTATCATGGTGATTCAGATAGGCACAAACATCTCTTGCTACACCCCAGTGACTCATCGCATCCATGCGATTGGGAGTAAGACCTATTTCATAAACAAAATCCCAATAAGGTTCAAAATAGGATGAAGCCGATTGACCCACTTTCGTATCACCCGGTAAAACCATAATGCCAGCATGTGATGTTCCCAGGCCTATTTCATCTTCGGCACAGATCATTCCATGGCTTTCTACACTGCGGATCTTTGCTATTTTCATTGTCAAAGGCTCACCCGTGCCGGGGTAAATAGTTGTACCCACCGTTGCCACCACTACTTTTTGTCCGGCTTCAACATTAGGAGCTCCGCAAACTATTTGCAGGGGTTCACCATTACCAATATTCACTTTGGTCACGGTCAATTTATCTGCATTGGGATGTTTTTCGGCACTTAGTACCTCACCGATCACCAATCCTTCCAGCCCGCCTTTTACTTCCTCATACATTTCCATTTTTTCTACTTCAAGCCCAATGGAAGTAAGGATGCGGCCCAGCCTTTCCGGTTCAACTGTTTCAGGTAAATATTCATTCAGCCATTTGTATGAGATCGTCATTTTTTTGTACAGTCGTTTATGGCTGCGAAGATACTGAGCAAAAAAGAACCAAAAGGAAAATAACAAGAACCAAATAAATTAAAATAAACAATGTTTAAAACCCGGGTTGGATTTTGATCTTTATTTGGACTTTGATTTTTGTTTCTTGTGATTTTTCTTCACATGCAGTAGCAAACAGCGTTGATGTTCATGCCGGCGCCAACAGAAGCGAATAAAACAATATCACCGGTGGTCAGTTGGTGATCGTCAAGCTTGCCTTTTTTTACCATATCAAACAAAGTGGGAATGGTAGCGACCGAACTGTTGCCGAATTTCTGGATATTCATCGGCATGATATGTTCCGGGGCATCTTTCAATCCATACAATTTGAATAAGCGCCGGATTATACCTTCGTCCATTTTTTCATTGGCCTGGTGGAGGAATACTTTTTTTACTTCCTGGATCTGAATACCGGCTTTATCCAAACAATCTTTCATGGCTGCAGGAACATGCTGCATGGCATATTCATACACTTTTCTCCCTCTCATTTTTATATATCTTACCCGGCAATCAGCATTGGGGAAATTGCTTTTGCCCAGGTATAAATAATAAGCTTCATCCAAACAATGACTCTGAACAGACCATGAAAGAATTCCGCTTTTTGTTTCTTTCTCATCTTTTATTTCTAAAACAGCAGCGCCGGCTCCGTCAGAAAAGATCATACTGTCACGGTCGTACATATCGATTACCCGGCTCAATGTCTCTGTCCCGATCACAAGGATCTTTTTAGCAATACCAGCCTTAAAATAAGTGTCGGCCTGTATCACTCCCTGCACCCAGCCCGGGCAACCGAATAAAATATCATAGGCAACACAAGCCGGGTTTTTTATACCGAGATTATGTTTTACTCTCGATGCCAAAGCGGGAAGTATATCAGTCTGGATAGTATTTTTTATTACATCTCCGAAATTGTGGGCTACTATTACCTGGTCCAATGTTTCGGGATCAATACCACTTTCTTCAATAGCCAGCTTTGCAGCTATAGTGCCCATATCAGAAGAATTCATGTCATCATTCACATAGCGTCTTTCTTCAATACCGGTAATATCCATGAATTTATCAACGATCTCCTGTGATGGGATAGTGATCAGTTCCGCATTTTCAGCATAGAAAGCCTGTTTATTAAAACCCTGGTTTGTTTTAATATTATCCGGAATATAACACCCGGTGCCGGTTATTACGGTTCTCAAACTCATCTTGTACTTTTAGGAATTAAAAGTAATGGGCAGTTGTTTCAAAGGTAAGACTCAAAGCCGCTAACAAATGTTTGAAGAAGGAGAAAAATCCTAAAAAATGAAATGGAAGGCATTGGTTATATTGTTAATCATCATTGTTTCACTTTTTCCAGTGTATCTTTTGTATAAGTATATACAGAAAAAAATGAGGCCTAAAGAATCCATGCGGAGATTCCTGCTGTGGCTGCTGGCTTCTTTTGCTTTGATATTTGCGTACACTTTTTTGCTGGTGTTCCTGGTAAAGCTTGCATTTCCCGGGGCGTGAACGTGAGTCGTCAATCGTGAATCGTCAATGGCTGTTCCGCAGCACAATGTTTCAAACAGAAAGACGACTTGCGTAAGCCTGGGTCTTTAATTCACGATTCACGATTGACCATTCACGACTTTCCTTATTTTTACCGGCCAAAATCAATTGTATGCCGAATAATTTATTGAAAGGGAAAAAAGGGATCATCTTCGGAGCCCTCGATGAAAAATCTATTGCCTGGAAAACAGCGTTGCGTTGCTATGAAGAAGGGGCACAGATCACTTTGACCAATGCACCTGTTGCCCTGCGGATGGGAGAGATCAATAAACTCTCAGCACTCTGCGGCAATGCTCCTGTTATTGGAGCTGATGTGACCAATATGGATGACCTGAAGAATCTTTTTGAAAAATCAATGGAACATCTCGGCGGCAAGCTTGATTTTGTATTGCATTCTGTGGGGATGAGCCTGAATGTGAGAAAAGGAAAACATTATACAGAAATGAATTATGACTGGAATCAAAAGACAATGGATATCTCGGCTACCAGTCTGCATAAAGTATTACGGACAGCCTGGGACCTTGATGCGTTGAATGAATGGGGCAGTGTGGTAGCATTAACGTATATCGCTGCGCAAAGAGTTTTTCCTGATTATAACGAAATGGCAGATGCCAAAGCATTGCTGGAAAGTGTGACAAGAATGTTTGGTTATTATTATGGCGAAAAAAAGAAGGTAAGAGTAAATACGATTTCCCAGTCACCAACAAGAACAACGGCCGGCAGTGGTGTAAAAGGTTTTGATGGATTCATCAATTATGCGGAAGCCATGAGCCCGTTGGGCAATGCAACAGGAGAAGATTGTGCGAACTATTGCGTTGTCATGTTCAGCGATCTGACAAAATATGTTACGATGCAGAATCTTTTCCATGATGGAGGATTCTCATTTACGGGAGTGACGCAGGGGGTGATTGAGAAAATGGGAAGCTAAAAACAGCAAGTGGAGAATGGCGAGTGGATAGTGGGGTGGCTCCATAGGAGCTGAAGGTTGGTAGGTGAAAGATCTCTAAATGTATTTGGCGCCCCGTAGGGGCGCAACAAAAGCTGAGTAAAGAACCGGACGATGAAGAGTCCCGACGAAGCGAAGCTTGTCGGGATGCTGACCAAAGCGTCAGCATGCGACGCAAGAGACGATGATAGTAGCACTGTAGCCGGGTAAAAAATAAAAAAACCCCCATTATCGGAGGTTCTCAATTTTATAGGTCTTGTGGTCAGTAGCTAAAAGCTAGCAGCTTTCTAGTATTCATCTTCATTAAACAGAAAATCATCCTGAGTAGGATAATCAGGCCAAATGTCTTCGATAGTTTCATAGACATCTCCTTCATCTTCCAGTTCCTGCAGGTTTTCCACTACTTCAATAGGAGCGCCGCTACGGATAGAATAATCTATCAACTCATCTTTGGTGGCAGGCCAGGGAGCATCTTCAAGGTATGAGGCCAATTCTAAGGTCCAGAACATCTTCTCGGTTTTAAGTTTAGATAAGGTCTTTTTGGGCCGGAGGCACCCTCTTAATTTTCGGCAAAAGTAGCTTTATTAACGAATTTTCCAAATCCTTAGTTGTAAACCGGTTTTTGAAGGAATTCTTAAAAAATTGCTCTTCTTCAAATATTGTCGTTTTGCAGTCGGGTTCTATTTGCGGATATTTGATTTTTCAAATCGAATTAAGGGCATGATAACCGGCAAAAACATTTACAAACGATACGGGACAGTGGGGGTATTGAATGGAGTTGACCTGCAAATACAGAAAGGAGAGGTGGTTTCTATTGTCGGTCCATCAGGCTCGGGAAAGAGTACTTTGCTGCATATCCTTGGTACGCTTGATAAAGCCGATATGGGTGCGATCACCATCAATAATGTTGCCACTCATTCGCTGAAAGGGAATGTATTGGCTTCTTTTCGAAACAAGCATATAGGGTTTGTTTTCCAGTTCCATCATTTGCTGCCGGAGTTCACCGCACTGGAAAATGTTTGCATACCCGGCTGGCTGGCTAAAAGAAAAAAGAATGAAGTAAAACAAAAGGCTGAAGAACTTTTAAAAATGCTTGGCCTCTCTCACCGTATGGGAAACAAACCGAATGAAATGAGTGGTGGTGAACAGCAACGGGTGGCAGTAGCCAGGGCTTTGATCAATAACCCGGATATAATTTTTGCTGATGAGCCTACGGGTAATTTAGATTCAGTCAATGCAAAGGAACTGCATCAATTGTTTTTTGACCTGCGTAAACAATTCAACCAAACTTTTTTGATCGTAACACACAATGAAGAGCTTTCATTACTAAGCGACAGGGTGTTGCATATGAAAGATGGGAAGATTGTTTAATGTGGAAATGTGCAGATGTGAGAATGTGAAAATAGAGGAATGGGTTTAATTTCCACATTATCTCATTCTCACATTATATTCTCGGTTTCCACGGAATTTCTTTTGTTTTCAGCCGATGGCCAATGTAACGGGCCAATACAAATAAATAATCGCTGAGCCTGTTCAAATATTTTATAACAAGAGGCCCGACGAATTGGTTTTGTTCTGTAAGGGTTACACAAAGCCGCTCAGCTCTCCTGCATACACATCTTGCTACATGAGCTGATGATACAGCCATATGTCCGCCGGGCAGGATAAATGATTTCATTTCCGGCATTTTTTCATTCATCTTGTCAATTTCTTTTTCCAGCAACTCTATATCTGTTTCATGAAGGTCGGGGATCTTCATTTTTGTTTCTTTATCCGGGTCGCAGGCCAGTGATGAACCGATGGTGAATAAACGGTCCTGTATCTCTTTCAATATTTTTCTGGAATGTTTATGAGAAAGCTGGTCACTGACTAGCCCGATCCATGAATTCAGTTCATCCACCGTTCCGTAGGTTTCAATACGGATATGCGCTTTGGAAACCTTGGTGCCACCAATGAGTGAGGTGGTGCCTTTGTCGCCGGTCTTGGTGTAAATTTTTTGAGACATAATTAAACAGTAACATTTTTACTTTCATTCTTCATATCACTTTCAATAATGCCATCTCGTAATCTAACCACTCTCCGGGCATGATTGGCAATATCTGTTTCATGGGTAACGAGTACAATTGTATTCTTATCAGAATGAATTTTGTCAAAGATCTCCATGATCTCATAAGATGTTTTGGTATCCAGGTTTCCGGTTGGTTCATCAGCAAGGATGATCGAAGGATCATTCACCAATGCTCTTGCGATCGCCACTCGCTGGCATTGTCCTCCTGATAGCTCATTCGGCTTGTGATGACTGCGGTCAGTAAGATTTACCATGTCCAGTACATGCAGCGCTTTTTCATTTCTTGCCCTTCTGCTCATGCCTGCATACACCAATGGCAGCGCCACATTTTCCTTTGCTGTAAGACGGGGCAATAAATTAAATTGCTGAAAAACAAAGCCGATCTCTTTATTTCTTACTTCGGCCAGCGCATTATCTTCCATCTTGCTTACATCCTGTCCGTTGAGAATATAATTGCCGCCGCTGGGAGAATCCAAACAACCAATGATATTCATCAATGTGCTTTTGCCCGAACCGGATGGGCCCATCAGCGCCACATATTCACTTTTAAAAATATCAAGTGATATTCCTTTCAGTACTTCCAGTTCATTCTTGCCCATGAAGTAGCTCTTGCGGATGCTTTCTAAGTGAATAATGCTGCTCATAAATTCCAAACAGCAGATCCCAAATTCCAGTCGGCAAACTGGTTGGGATCTGGAATTTTATTTTTTTGGGTTTTTAATAACCTTCGGTACTTTAAAAAATTTTTCATCATGCAACGGGGCATTCTTCAATGCTGCTTCCCTGCTGATAGAACCTTTTATTTCATCATCTCTCAGAACATTTATTTCTTCACTGACATGCAACAAAGGTTCTACATTTTCCAGGTCCAGCTCATTTAATTTTTCGACAAAACCGATCATGTTTTGCAGGTCTTTTTTGATCTCCGCTTTTTCAGTATCCTCAAAATTTAACCGGGAAAGATGGGCCAGTTTATCTACCAATGCGTCGTTGACTTCCATCTTACGAAGATAGTTTATAGTTTGTAGTCTTTAGTTTGTAAGGATATAAACTACAAACCATAAACCACAAACTTCTTTTTATCTTCGCCGCAATGCAAAAAAATAAGGAAATAGTAATGAGCGGCATCCGGCCGACTGGTCTTTTGCACCTGGGCAGTTATTTTGGCGCTGTCCGGAATTATGTAAAGATGCAGGAGGAATATGAATGTTTTTTCATGGTGGCTGACCTGCATTCATTGACAACTCATCCTGATACAAAAGAGTTGAAAGCAAATGTTCACCGGGTTTTGGCTGAGAATATTGCCTGCGGTGTAGATCCGGATAAAGCGGCTTTTTATTGTCAAAGTCATGTACAGGAAACAGGCGAGCTCTATCTCTACCTGAATATGCTGGCCTATAAAGGTGAATTGGAAAAGACAACAACCTTTAAAGAAAAAGCAAGATCACAACCGGATAATATCAATGCAGGATTATTGACATATCCCGTTTTGCAAACAGCTGATATCATTTTACACAGGGCATCATTGGTGCCGGTGGGAAAAGACCAGGAACAGCATTTGGAAATGGCAAGAAATTTTGTGAACCGTTTCAATCATCGCTATGGTGAAGTTTTTCCAGAACCCAAAGCTGTTAATTATGGAAGTGAATTGGTAAAAGTTCCGAGCCTGGATGGAAAGGGAAAAATGAGCAAAAGTGAGAATCAGTATGCTACTATCTATTTATCGGATGATGATGAACTGATTCGTAAAAAAGTAATGAAAGCGAAAACAGATGCGGGTCCAACCGAAACAAACGCTGCGAAGCCTGATTATATCGATAATATTTTCCTGCTAATGAAATTGGTGAGTAATGACGAAACTCTTCAGAAGTTTGAAACCGATTATAATAATTGTTCTATCCGCTACGGCGATATGAAAAAGCAGTTGGGGGAGGATATGGTGAAATTCATCACACCTATCCGGCAAAAAGCCGAAAACATCCTGAATGATGAAAAATATTTACAGGAAGTAATGGAGAAAGGCGCTGAAAAGGCCCGAAGAAGTGCTAAAGCGACTATGGAGCTGGTACGGGAAGCCATCGGCCTGAATTATTTTTAAAAATCCCAAAATACAAATCCCAAATTCCAAAAAAGAACTTTACTTTGAATCTCCTCCCCATTTGGGATTTGGAATTTATCCAGGCATGGCAAAAGCAAAAATAAAACCCAAGCATATCGCAGTGGCCGGCAATATCGGCGCAGGAAAAACCACATTGACAGAAATGCTGAGCAAGCATTATAAGTGGATACCCAATTTTGAAGATGTGGATCACAATCCCTACCTGATGGATTTTTATGAGGATATGCCCCGCTGGAGTTTTAACCTGCAGATCTATTTTTTGAACAGCCGTCTTCGTCAATTAGTCGATATTCAAAAAGGAACTGAAACAGTGATACAGGACAGAACCATTTATGAAGATGCCAACATCTTTGCGCCCAACCTGCATGATATGGGACTGATGAGCAAAAGGGATTTTGATAACTATTTTCATTTCTTCCAGACGCTAAAAACATTGGTGCAACCACCCGACCTGCTGATCTATCTTAGTGCATCAGTGCCTACATTAGTTGGTAATATTCAAAAAAGAGGGAGGGAGTATGAGGAAAATATCCGTCTTGATTATTTGAAAAAGCTTAACGAGTATTACACCAAATGGATCAGCGAGTACAAAGAAGGGAAACTATTAATTATTGATGCAGATAAGAACCGTTTTCCGGAAAAAGACGAAGACTTCGGCGAGATCATCCGAAAAGTAGATGCGGAGTTGTATGGTTTGTTTTAAATAAAGGTTATGCGGAGATTGATCCTGCTGCTATTGCTGCTTTCCAGTTTACACACTTTCTCACAAACATATAAGGACACAATTTTTTCTGTCAGGGAATTTACATGCAGTTGCAAATACAACCTGAACAGTGAAGATGACAAAGGGATATTTGACCTGGATGAAAAAAAAGCTCATTATCCTGGTGGCGAAGATGAATGGAAAAAATTTGTCAGGAAGAATCTTGATAAAGGATTCAAAGGAAAAGACAAAGTAGAACTTCGGTTCAAGGTAGATAAGAATGGTGATCTTTCCGGTTATGAATTAATGAGCAGGTCACCGGCGCAAAAATTCCAGGAGATAGTAAGAGTGTTGAAATTGTCGGGTAAATGGTTCCCTTCTGTGCAGAAAGGGTATTGTGTCAACTCAATTGTCTGGCTAACATTTGAACTTTAGTAATCGAAGTAGTCAGCATATTCTTCCAGCTTTTTTGCAATTTTCTTTAACCACTCCGCTTGTTTTTCTTTGTTGATGCTGTGATTGGTTTCCTCATCATAGTCATTTTGCATCTTTTCTTTTTCATCCACCACTTCCTGGTATATTTTATTGAGATCTTTTTGATAGCTCTTTCTGTCAAACTTGTATTCACTCATTTTTTTATGCAGCTTGCGGGCAAATATTTCGGCAATATCAAAATGTCCCTGTTCGTGGCTCAGGATATAATCGCTTTTATGCCGTCCCCATGATTTTGTTTTCGAGAAATGGGATTTAATAGTGTAAGTAAAGCCGCTACTGGATATCTTGTATGAAATAGTAAGTTGGGTAGTAGTCGAAGCCGCCGCATCACTTTCAGGATTAGGGCTTGCTTTATAATCACTCCATGCCAATTTGCGGGAGTCGCTCCACGTAAGGACATCATCAGTTTTATCCTGCGCTTGTGCAACAGAGATCAATGAGAACTGGAAGAAAAGGAAATAGATGACTTTTTTCATGGCATATTATCAACGTAAAGTTGCTCTAAAAATTTTAGAGGCAGCATACCACGCCGTTAAAAAAAATCAAAAGCTCCCCCAAAGTGGGAGAGCTTTTACAACCGCCCTGTAGTTGATACCTTAAGCCTTGGGCGCTGCAGCTAATATTTCAGCAGACACACCCGAAGCGTATTTTTCAAAATTCTTTACAAAAAGACCAGCAAGATATTTTGCTTTTTCAGCAAAAGCGGCTTTGTCGGCCCATGTATTTACCGGGTTCAGCACTTCTGCCGGAACATTGGGACATTCTTTTGGAATAGCAACACCAAAGATCGGATCATTTTCAAACTGAACATGATTCAGGCTTCCTTCTAATGCTGCAGTGATCATTGCCCTGGTGTATTTCAGTTTCATACGACTGCCGACTCCGTAAGGGCCACCAGTCCAACCTGTATTGATCATCCATACATTCACTTTATGCTCCTGCATTTTTTTGCCAAGCATCTCAGCATATTTACCCGGATGCAATGGCAGGAATGGTGCGCCAAAGCATGCGCTAAAAGTAGGTTTGGGCTCTGTTACACCTAATTCTGTTCCGGCCACTTTTGCTGTGTAACCTGAAATGAATTGATACATCGCCTGTCCCGGTGTCAGCTTAGAAACAGGAGGCAATACACCAAATGCATCGCAGGTCAGGAAGAAAATATTTTTTGGCAAACCGCCGATCGAAGGTTCCAATGCATTGCTGATAAAATTCAGAGGATAAGAAACCCTTGTATTTTCAGTGATAGCGGCATCATCAAAATTTATCTTGTTAGTGCCGGGGAAGAATGTAACATTCTCTACTAATGCACCGGGGCGGATGGCATTGAATATCTCCGGTTCTTTTTCTTCTGTCAGGTTAATTGTTTTTGCATAACAACCACCTTCAAAGTTGAAGATGTTATCAGATGTCCATGCATGTTCGTCATCACCGATCAGTTTGCGGTTAGGGTCGGCACTAAGTGTTGTTTTACCCGTACCACTCAATCCAAAAAAGATAGCTGTATCACCAGCATCCCCCATATTGGCACTGCAATGCATGCTCAATACATTTTTTTCATGGGGTAAAATATAATTGAGAATAGTAAAGATCCCTTTCTTCATCTCACCGGTGTAACCACTGCCGGCCACCAAAATCATTTTATGTTTGAAAGAAACCAGTGATACATTATGCTGACGGGTGCCACATTCTTTTGAATCTAATTTCAAACCCGGAACTGAGATCACATGCCAGTCTGCTTCGAAATTTTCAAGTTCTTGTTCCCTGGGGCGTAAAAACATATTGTACGCAAAAAGATTGCTCCAGGGTTTTTCATTGATGACCCGGATATTTAAACGATAACGGGGGTCGGCGCAGGCATAACAATCTCTTACCCACAATTCAGGCAACTGATCGAGGTAATCCATCACTTTTTTATAAATGATATCAAAGTATTTTGGTTCGATGGGAATATTGAAATCATTCCAGTGAACAGAGTCCGCAGTGGTCTCATCTTTTACGGTGAGTTTATCTTTTGGGGAACGTCCTGTGAATTCTCCGGTACGGATAACAAGGGCTCCGGTATCATTCAAGACCCCTTCTCCAATGCGAATGGAGTCCTGTGTTAATTCTTCCGGCGATAATTGATAATGAATGTTTTCGGTGTTTTTTAATCCTAAATTCACCAGGTTTTTCCTGGGAATGACCATAGTAGGAACTGACATATTAAGCAATCGTTGATGAAGCAACAAAGGTAAGGGACAAAGTTAATTTAATACAAGCAAGTGTTCGGGCGACACATTAACATCCTGCTAAAAATGTGTATTTGTTCAGGTGATATTTTTTGGATTTACCAGTCTTCCAATTTTCAATAAGGCAAGGCCTGCCGAACTAATTCATACTTATCTTTAGCCCTCAAACATTTTTATGAAATACTTACCGCTCAATGCCGGGATCTTTATCAGGAACAGGGAACGATTTATCGATCAAATGCAAAAAAATTCCATTGCCATTTTTGTAAGCAATGATGAAGTGCCAAGCAATGGTGATTCCTTGTATCATTTTAAGCAAAATAGTGATGTGTTCTGGCTAAGTGGAGTAACGCAGGAAGACAGCATGGTGATCTTATTTCCCGACAACCCCGATCCAAAATACCGGGAAGTACTTGTATTGGTAAGGCCTAATGAATTGAAAGAAAAATGGGATGGAAAAAGATTAAGAATAAATGAAGCACAGGCCATGAGTGGTATCAAAACCATTGTATGGCTGGACAGCATTGATGGTTTATTGCAGCCCTGGATCCATTTGGCTGATAATATTTATCTCGACAGCAATGAGAATGATCGCAAAGCAAGTTTGGTAAGGACAAGAGATTATCGTTTCATTGATGAAATGAAGAGCCGCTACCCGCTGCATAATTATTTGAGGGCAGCAAAGATCATGAAGGAGTTGCGTAGCGTTAAAACGGCATTGGAAATAGAAGTATTGCAACAAGCCATTGATATTACCGATAATACATTTCGCCGTTTATTAAAATTTATCAGGCCTGGGGTGATGGAATATGAAATAGAAGCGGAAATATTCCATTCTTTCTTAAGCCAAAGAGCCACAGGGGCTGCTTATGGAAGTATATTAGCCAGCGGCGATAATGCCCGGATACTTCACTATGTAAGAAATAATGCAGAGTGTAAGGACGGGGAGTTGATATTAATGGATTTTGGCGCTGAGTACGGCGGTTATTGTGCCGATCTTACAAGAACAATTCCGGTGAATGGGAAATTTACAAGAAGACAAAAAACAGTTTATAATGCCTGTCTTCATTTACATGATTATGCAAAAAGTTTGCTGAAGCCGGGCATTACGATCGTTGATTATACAGACAAAGTAGGAGAGGAAGCGACGCAGCAATTCCTGAAGATCGGGTTGCTGAAAAAAACAGATGTAAAGAATGAAGATCCGGAGAACAGGGCATATCGCAAATATTTATATCATGGTATTTCACATCATCTCGGAATAGATGTGCATGACCTCGGAACAAGAACAGCGCCAATTAAAGCGGGTATGGTCTTTACTGTCGAACCAGGTATTTATATTGAAGAAGAAAAAATGGGTATTCGTATCGAGAATAATTTATGGATCACTAAGAATGGACATAAAGACCTGATGAAGAATATCCCGATCACAGTAGAAGAGATAGAGGCATTGATGAAGAAGTAGAAATGTGAGAATGTGGAAATATGAAAATGTGTAAATGATACGAGATGCTTATTTTCACACTTCCACATTTCCATATTTTCACATTATGAAGAATATCCCCAATTTATTTACACTGCTCAACCTCGTCTTTGGCTGCATGGCAATCATTTTTATTTTGCAGCAGGAGGTGATATTAATTCCGCTGGATAGTGATGGAAACATAATCGATCTGCCCCGGCAGTTGTTAAACACTCCGGAAAAAATATGGCTGGCATCTTTATTTATTGGTTTGGCAGCTGTTGTTGATTTTTTGGATGGTTTTGTGGCCCGATTCTTTAATGCCACTTCAGAAATGGGAAAACAATTGGATTCGCTGGCTGACCTTGTAAGTTTCGGTGTAGCGCCGGGAATGATTATGTATCAGTTTCTTCGTTCAAGCTATGCACAAGGATCAGGTGGTTTGGATACATCCGTTATTTGGCTTTTACCTTGTGTATTACTTCCCTGTGCAGCAGCATGGAGACTGGCAAGATTTAATTTAGATAAAAGCCAGTCATTCTCTTTTAAAGGAATGCCGGTGCCTGCGGCAGGAATATTTGTTGCCTCGCTTCCATTGATCTACTGGAACGTAAATGAACAATGGATAGTGGATCTTTTACTGAATAAATGGTTCTTGTACGGGATGATACTTGTATTGTCTTATGTTATGGTATCAAAGATGCCATTGATGGCGCTTAAATTCAAGGATTTCAGTATAAAAAATAATTTGCCCAAATTTTTATTGGTATTGATCGCTGTTGCGGCCCTGGTTATTTTGAAATGGCTGGCAGTGCCGGTGATAGTCCTTTCCTACGTTCTGTTATCTTTGATCTTCAAAACAAAAGCAGCATGACATATACAGTGCAGATAAAAGTAATGCTATTGAAAGAATTGCTTGATCCGCAGGGAAAAGCAGTAATGGGCGGATTGGAAAACCTTGGACTCAATGGCGTGGAAGATGTTCGTATCGGAAAAAATATCACTTTGCAGGTAAATGCTGATTCGCCGGACAAAGCCAAACAAATTGCTGAAGAAGCCAGTAAAAAATTATTGGCCAACCCTGTAATGGAATATTTTGAAGTATCGATTAATTAGAAAATGTGCAGATGTGAAAATGTGAAAATCAGGGAAACAACAATTTGCACATTCTCACATTTCCATATTTCCACATTATATGCTCTACCTCGTTCCCACACCAATCGGTAATCTGAAAGATATTACGCTTCGGGCTATCGAAGTACTCAAAGAAGTTGATTTTATTTTAGCAGAAGATACCCGGACTACATCCCATTTGCTTGATCATTACCAGATCAATAAACAACTGTCACCTTATCATCAGCATAATGAACATAAAGTGCTGCAGCATTTGGTCAATCAATTATTGGGAGGGAAAAAAATAGCACTTGTTACCGATGCAGGCACTCCTGGCATTTCTGATCCGGCTTTTTTATTGGTAAGGGAATGTATAAAAGTGGATGTAAAAGTTGAATGTCTCCCCGGCGCTACTGCATTTGTACCGGCATTGGTCAACAGTGGTATTCCAACCAATCGCTTTTGCTTTGAAGGATTTCTTCCGATAAAAAAAGGACGACAAACAATGCTGAAAAAACTGACCGGAGAAGAAAGGGCAATGATCTTTTATGAATCACCTATGCGATTGGTAAAAACATTGGAAGAATTCATTACTTATTTTGGAGAAGAAAGGCAATGTTCTGTAAGCCGGGAGCTTACTAAAATGTTTGAAGAAACAAAAAGAGGAACTTTAAAAGAAGTTCATGAATACTTTGGCAGTAAAACTGTGAAAGGCGAGATCGTTATCATACTTGCGGGCAAAGAATAAAAAAGTCCTGCCGAAACAGGACCTTTTATCATGTAGTGTATGAAAACTATTACTTCTTACCCTTCTTATTAAGAATATGCACCTGTAAACCAACATTTACAGGAATATAGAATCTTGAGTATTCACTGGTATAATCATAACCTGTGCCGGTTGAGGGCCTGTATTGATACTCTGTTTTGCTGCTTCCATAATTAAATCCAATGGAGCCGTAAAAACCTACATTCGGAGTTATGAAATGTTCATACCCGAAGCTGATGCCTGCATTCCAGTCGCCTTTAGGTTTTGTTGTTGTTTCACTGCTGGCGCCTGTGCTGGTTTTACTTTCGCTTTTACCACCATAGATACCATACTGAAGGTTTATTTGTCCAAATGGCTGGCCTTTGGAACTTCCACCGAAATAATAACGGGCCAATGGGCCAATGTAGAATGAAGGCTGTGTTGATTTGCTTTCGCTGGTAGTTGTAGAAGAAGTGTTGCTACTATTGCTTTTTGAAGAGTAGAAAGAAATGCTAACACCACCGCCAATTGCAAGATTATCCTGTACGAACCATGCAACGTTAGGGTTCACACTGATACTGAAGGAATTTCCATCACTGTTATAAACTGTTGGAGTGTTTGAATAGGAAGTTTTGCTGTCGCTATTAGTATAGCTGATGCTACCAATACCAACACCTACCATTTTGTCCCCTTTTTTTGTTTGTCCCATTGCTGCAAAGGAAGCCAGGCAAAGGACCATAACCAATAATTTTTTCATAAAAAACAGAGTTTAGTTTGTTTAAGCTTTTTGATTTGTTTTCCGGTGCAAAGAAATAAAACAAGTCAATATTCTGCAATACCACTTTCGGGTAATCCACATAATTTCAGCACTTGTGCAGAAAAAAGCAGGGAAAATACCTCTGTAAAGAGGTTAAAAGAGTAAAATTTCTCCGTAAAAAGACATTTATGGCCATCTTTTAGGAATAAATCAGTGATAGCTAGCCGTTAGTCAACTTTGTTTTTATCATAACTATGCTTTACCGAAATTTACCTACCCAAATTTTTTTTTAATGAAGAGACATTCTTTTTTACTGGTTATCGTTCTGTTAGTATCATCTTTTGCATTTGCTCAACCCGATCGCTGGCAGCAGCGGGTAAAATATGTTATGAACATTGACATGAATGTGCAAACCAATCGCTTTACAGGTAAACAAAAACTGGAATACACCAACAATTCTCCAGATACCCTCACCCGTGTTTTTTATCATCTTTATTTTAATGCTTTCCAGCCGGGCAGCATGATGGATACAAGAAGCCGCCGGCAAGGGACTATCCAGGTGGGAAGGGGACAGGATTGGGACGGAAGAGTAAGAGATCGTATTATAAACCTTAAACCTGAAGAGATCGGTTATCAAAAGATATTATCACTAAAAATGAATGGTGTTGCTCAGAATTTTAAAGTGGATGAAACAGTATTGGAAGTAAAACTTAGCAAGCCCATTTTACCAAGATCAAAAGTCACATTCGATATGGAGTTTGAAGCACAGGTTCCATTGCAGGTGCGCCGGAGTGGCAGAGATCATCCTTCATCAAAGGTTCGCTATTCAATGACGCAATGGTACCCAAAAATGTGTGAATACGATTATGAAGGCTGGCATCCTACACCCTATGTTGGCCGGGAGTTTTATGGCGTGTGGGGAGATTTTGATGTAAGCATATCCATTGATAAAAAATATATTTTGGGTGGAACAGGTTATTTGCAAAACCCCAACCAGATTGGATACGGGTATGAAAATAGCGGCTCAAAAGTAAACCGCCCGGCTGGTGATAAATTAACCTGGCGCTTCCTTGCACCGAATGTGCATGATTTTGCATGGGTGGCCGATCCTGAATTTATTCATAAGTCAAAAAAAGTAAGGGATAGCCTGACGCTTCATCTTTTATATAAACCAACCAATGCAAGCGCCGCCAGTTGGGAAAAAGTTTTGGCTGATGCAGAAAGGGCATTGCCATTTATTGAAAAAACATTTGGCGTTTATCCTTATAAACAATTTTCTTTTTTACATGGCGGCGATGGTGGAATGGAATACCCGATGTCCACACTTTGCGTCACTCCAGGAGCATGGTTGCATGAATGGATGCACAGCTGGTATTATGGAGTGCTCGGCACCAATGAGTCATTGTATTCCTGGATGGACGAGGGATTTACTCAATATGCAGAGAACAGGGTTACTGCTTTTCTGAACAACGATACTTCTTTTGCGAATAGAGATGAATATGCCGGGTATTTTAACCTGGCAAAAAGCGGCAAGGAAGAACCTTTGACAACTCATGCCGATCATTTCAATACCAATTTTGCTTTTGGTATTGCTTCCTATTCTAAGGGAGCGGTGTTTGTTGAGCAACTGGGTTATATTGTTGGCGCACCGGTAAGAGATAAGATATTGTTAGAGTATTACAGGCAATGGAAATTCAAACATCCCAATGCAAATGACTTTCTCCGTATTGCAGAAAAATTGAGCGACATGAAACTGGATTGGTATAAAGAATACTGGGTGAATTCTACCAAGACCATCGATTATGCGATCGACAGTTTGTGGGAAGAAGGAGGAACAACAAAAATAAGATTAAGAAGGAATGGGTTGATGCCGATGCCGATAGACCTGCAAATAACATCTAAAGATGGCAGCCGGGAAATGCATTATGTTCCGATGAATCTTATGTATGGGGCTAAGCCTGTTGAAGATATTACTGTCCGCAAAATATATGAACCCTGGAAATGGACGCATAGCACTTACGTTATTGAAACATCCAAAAAGATGTTCGATATTAAAATTATAGAGATCGATCCATCACAGAGAATGGCTGATGTGAAACGGGAAGATAATAAGATGCAGCTGAGTGGAATAAACTAGTAATGAAAAAAATCCCGACGTTTACAGTCGGGACTTTTTTTGACGGTATTAGATCAAGACCCTCTTTATGCTTGCGGGTAAGGTTAACAATAATATGCGTATAAGCAATGAGTCAAAAATAGCGTAGTGCTCTATGTGAGACAATACCACGAAAGTGGTATTTTTTATGACCTAAGGAGGAGAGATCCGGTCAATTACCTTCCGTAGAACTTATTGACAGCAGCTACCCTGTTGTTTACATGGAGTTTTTCATAAATGTTGTAAACATGCTTGCGGACAGTTTCGGGGCTCAAAAAAAGCTGGGCGGCGATCTCTTTATACATCAGGCCTTTTGATAAAAATTCAAGGATCTCTTTTTCACGGTTCGACAACACATTCAACTCTCCTGATTCTGTATTGACCGGTTGATTTTTTTGAAAAGCAGCCACTACCTTCCGGGCAATTTGACTGCTCATTGGCGCTCCGCCTTCATATAATTCCCGGATGGCTTCCAGCAGGCGGGTTGGGTCAGTCTTTTTTAAAATATAACCGCTGGCACCGGCGCTGAGAGCTTCAAAAATTTTTTCATCTTCTTCGTAAACTGTACACATCATGAAATTAGTACCGGACATCCGGGGTTTCAATGTTTTCACAACATCAATACCGCTTTCAGGACCTCCAAGGTTAATATCCATCAGGACTACATCGGGTTTAAGAGCAGGGATATGATTGATCGCATCACTGGCCGTACCGATTGTGGCTATGCATTTATATTCCGGCGACATGCTCACAATTTCTTCAAGTGCATTCCGGAGATCTTTATTATCATCAACAATACAAACAGATATTAATTTCATTTCTTTACAAAAGTCAGGTTTCAACAAAAGCGAAACAATACCACAAAGTGGTATTTTTATTTTTGAATATACAGTAAGAACTTACCCTTAAAAAACTCTTCGGCGAATATATCTGCAATTTCTATTATTCGTGGTTTGGTTCCACTTTCTTGTATTTCTACAGCCAAATCACCTCCTTTCAGACAGATCAATCCCGGAATTTGCTCACTTGAACCTTGTGTCTTGTTTCTTATCAAAGGCCTGCTCCACTTCCATAGTTCTTTTAAAGGAGCCACAGCTCTTGATACTACAAAATCGAACTTCCTGTTCTTTATTTCTTCAGCTCTTGTATGCCGGACGGTGATATTTTTCAAATTCAAACCTTCAGCAACCGCTTCAACTACTTTTAGTTTTTTAGCGATGCTGTCAACCAAATGAAACTTTACCTGCGGAAAAAAAATGGCAAGCGGAATGCCCGGAAATCCGCCGCCGGTTCCCAGGTCCATTATTTCTGAATCATCTGCAAATTCAAAAGCAGCAGCGATGCTGAGTGAATGCAGCACATGTTTTTCATAAAGACTATCAATATCCTTCCGTGAAATGACATTGATCTTTTCGTTCCAGTCTTTATATAATCCTTCTAATAACCTGAACTGCCCGGTTTGTTCATCAGTAAAATCTGAAAAATATTTCTGAATGATCTTCATTAATTCCAGTGTTGGCGGGGTCTTCTCCAAAGCGCCGGGGCAAAGATGATATAATAAAAGAACATCCACATATCCAAAAAGATAAACCAGGGCCAAAGATCTTTTTCCCCCATTTTTTTCATGGCTTTAAATAAAATGAATGCCTGAAGAAGTAAGCGAAAACCAAATACAGCCAGCACATATTTCCAGTCATAAAAAATCAGTGCGGCTGCCAGCAATGGATAAAAAATAAATTGCGTGGCAAAATAAAGACCTAATAGAAATTTGTGCCTGGGTTTATAATATTTGGCTGTTGTATAATGTCTTGATTTTTGACGGAGCCAACTTCCCCAGGTGGTTTTAGGAATAGAACGGGTGATGGCATCAGGGTCAATAACAACAGCTGTATTCTTTTTTGTTGCTGTCTTGTTGATGAACAGGTCATCATCACCGCTGGGAATATGGTTGATGGATGAAAAACCTTTATGCCGGAAGAACAAAGATTTTTTATATGATAAATTTCTTCCCACACCCATATAAGGTAGCCCGGCAAGTGCATAAGAGAGATATTGCAAAGCCGTATGAAAAGTTTCGAAGCGGATCAGTTTGTTCAGCAGGCCGGATTTTTTATGATAAGCACCGTATCCCAATACGATCTCTGTATTTTCACTATATCCATTTTGCATTTTTTCTACCCAATGTTCGCTTGAAGGAACGCAATCGGCATCAATAAGCAGCAGCACTTCATGCTTGGCTTCCCGGATGCCGATGGACAACGGATACTTTTTACCAGCGATCAATTTAGCTTCCTGTGTCAGTTCAACAACATGTAATGACTTAAATGTTTTTTTCAATTCCTGGAGAATGTACTTGGAATCATCCACTGAATTATCATTTATCACTACCACTTCATAAGTGCTCGGATAAGATTGCACCAGCACTCCCGGCAAGTTGCGGGCCAAATTCTCATCTTCATCCCGGGCACAAACAATTACTGAAACAGGATGCTGTTGTGATTGGGTTTTCTTTTTTGACCTGTAAAATGCAATGCGGCTGAAGAACCAGCCATAATAAAAAACCTGGACAGCTGTAATGGCGGCGAAAGAATAAAAGATGATCTTTCCCCAGTTGATCGGTGGCATAGCGGCAAAGTAAATAAGAAATAAGGAATTAAGAATTAGAAATTAAAAAGTGTTGATACATACTTTTTAATTTCTTATTCCTTATTCTATCTTGCAGCCATGGCAGCATTGACATTTGAATTGCAACATACTGATAATAGTTCCAAAGCAAGGGCCGGAAGGATAACCACTGATCATGGCGAAATATTGACACCTGTTTTTATGCCTGTAGGAACAGCGGGCAGTGTAAAGGCAGTAACACAACAACAATTACTGAGCGATGTGAAAGCACAGATCATTTTGGGCAATACCTATCATTTATATTTAAGACCGGGATTAGAAGTGTTGGAAGCAGCAGGAGGGCTTCATAAACTCATGGGATGGAACAAGCCTGTTTTGACTGACAGCGGTGGTTACCAGGTATTCTCGTTAGCCGGCACAAGAAAAATAAAAGAAGAGGGAGTAACCTTTCAATCACATATTGATGGCAGCAGTCATTTATTTACTCCCGAAAATGTGATGGACATACAGCGCATCATTGGTGGTGATATCATTATGGCCTTTGATGAATGTCCGCCTGGTGCCAGTGAATATAATTATGCAAAGACATCCATGGAGATGACGCATCGCTGGCTTGACAGGTGCTTTGAAAGGTTTAATTCAACTATTCCTAAGTATGGATATGTACAAAATCTTTTTCCGATTGTGCAGGGCGGTATTCATACAGATCTGAGAAAGCAATCATGTGAATACATTTCTTCCAAAGAGGCAGCGGGTAATGCTATTGGCGGACTAAGCGTAGGAGAACCGGAAGAAACAATGTATGAAATATGCGACTGGTGTTGTGATCATTTACCAGCACAAAAACCAAGATACCTGATGGGAGTGGGCACTCCCTGGAATATTTTGGAATGTATCGGTATGGGAGTGGATATGTTTGATTGTGTGATGCCAACCCGTAATGGAAGAAATGCTATGCTCTTTACTACTAAAGGTGTCATTAATATTGATAATAAGAAATGGGAAAAAGATTTTTCCCCCATCGATGATGGTTTTAATTGCGGGGTCAGCAACTATTACAGCAAAGCCTATCTCCGGCACCTGATGAAGGCAAAAGAGTTTTTAGGTTATACGATTGCCAGCATTCATAATCTTGCATTTTATTGCTGGTTGGTGGATGAGGCAAGAAAGCAAATACAGCAGAATAATTTTAGTAGTTGGAAAAATGAAATGACCCCCCGGTTTAAACAGAAACTGTAGAAAGCTAGTAGGAAGTAGGGAGTAGCTAGCAGGTTGGCGTAAAAAAGGGAATTGTTTTCACTATAATGACATTCACCTCACTTGCTATTCCCTTCTTCCTATTTCACATCTTCCTTGCTGAACATTTTTTTGAAATAATAGTGATAGCTATAGATAGACCCCTCCAGCACCGGAAAAGCATTCACCAGTGTCCATCCCTGGGAGCCCATATAATTAAGGGCATCAGTAACGGTGTTGAACTTTTTTAGTTTACCCGTTTCTTCGTCCCTCACCCTGTTATCACTAAAAAATTTTCTTTCCTGTCCGAAATCGACATCAATATTCACTTTGGCGGACAAAAGCTTATTGAAAGCAACTAAGCGGCAATACTGTTCTACTTTGGAAGTGTCCTGGGCAAAACTGTTTATTGTTGCCAACAAAAAAATAATAAGAATTATTTTTTTCATAATAGCGATTTTTATTTTAATAAACGCAAAGGCTAAAATAAAAAAACTGTAACTGGAAAAGAACCTTTTACAGGCAATGAATTGTTAAGGTGTAACAATAGGGAAAGTGCAGATCATACTTTGCATAAGCCATGACGGATGGCAAACACCACCAGGCCCACACGGGAGACAACATTTAATTTTTTAAAAAGATCATCCCGGTAACCTTCTACAGTGCGTTGGCTCATTTTCATTTTATCGGCAATTTCTTTGTAGGTCATTTCTGTGCAGGCCATTTCGAGGAATATTGCTTCTTTTTCTGTTAACAGGGGAATATCAGCGCTGCTATGTGGTCCATTGCCGGTTACAAAATTCAGCATTTTATTGCTAACAAGCTCATTCATATAGAATCCCTTGACCCGCACTTCTTCTAATGCTTTTCGCAGCACAGCTGGCTTGCTGTCTTTAAGCAAATATCCCCTGGCGCCTTCCCTTAGCATGCGGATAATGTCACTTTCCTGGTCGCTCATGCTCAGCACCAATATTTTGACAGACGGAATATTTTTTTTGATCCAGGTTGCGGTTTCATATCCATCCATTTCAGGCATAGTAATATCTAATAAAACAACATGAGGCCTTGGATGGTTTTTTAGCTTCTCAATAAATTCCAGGCCGTTGTCTGCTTCAAAAAGAACGGTATAGCCATCAAAAGAGTTGATCAGCGAGGCCAGTGTGCCACGCAGCAATGAATGATCATCAACCAATGCGATATTAGTAATTGTGTTATCCATAGACTTCATCATGAACAGAAATGATTAGTTGGGTTCCCAGGCCGGGCTGGCTGTTGATATCAATGGTAGCATTTATCATGGCCGACCGGGACAATAAATTATTAAGGCCCGATCCCGCTGTCATTGTGTTTTTGTCAAAGCCTTTACCGTTGTCTCTAATTTCAAGGATAATAGTAGCGTTTTTATGAGAAGCTTTAAAATTTATTTTGGTAGCGCCGGCATGTTTGATGATGTTATTAATAATCTCCTGTATCATCCTGAAAAGGATGATAGGTTTGTCTTTTCCTAATACGGGTAATTGATTGTCGGTTTCAATATGCACTTCGTATTTGCCTGATTTTTTAAGCATCTCAAGCATGGTAAGCACTTCGCCCAGCCATCCATATTTGCGGATACGGTCTGTGTCGAGTGAGTGACTAAGGTTCCTGAGATCAGCAATAGATTTTTCCATCAAATTATCTATCAGCTCCATTTTTTCCTGTTGCCCCGGCATTTCCATTGAATTCAGATTCAGCCGTGCCATGCTTAATGTCTGCCCGATATTATCATGTATCTCCCGGCTGATGTAGGTAAATGTTTCTTCCTGTATCTCGAGTTTGGATTGCAAGAGGGTCTGTTCAAACTGGATGCTAAGTATTTCTTTTTCCAGTAGGAGTTTATTTTTTCTTTTTACATAAATTCGGAAGAGCATAAAAATAGAAACCACCAGCAGCAATACAAATAAACTGGCAGATACGATAGAAACGATAAGGTCTATTTTTTCCTTTTGCATAAATAAAAAGCCCTAGCAAAACAAGAATACATGAATATACTCATTAGCTGGGGAACTAGTTTATATAACGGAATATCTGAAACGGTGGCTTTATAAGCCAGCAAATGCTTGTGAAAAGCATTGGAGATATTAATTACAGGATAAAAAACCACTACCGCCAGCGAAATCAGGAACATTGGCTTCCAATTTTGCTCTTCATTTTTATTATCGAGACCAAAATAGAAGAAGAGAAAAAAGATCCCATAAGTTGTTAATAAAAGTCCGGCCACGGTCCCTGCATAATTGCCAAATGAGAATATAGACTGAAAAAAAGCAAAAGTTATAATGGTAAATGCCAAATAAATTAAAAGCAGTATCAGCAATATTTTTTTTAGCTGGTGTTTGAAGGGTATCTGATAATATATATAGGAAAAAACAAACACCGTAATAGGCCGGTAAAAATTATATATTATTCCTGTTGAGGGTGAAGTTGAGTATCTCAGGTAAAAGAAAACACCCAATTCCTGGAGGAATACAAATGATAAATAGGGCAAAAGAATAAATAGGCCCCTTTTTTTAAGATTATCTCTGTAAACAAAAGCGACTATGGCACTAAAAAAGATGCTTGCTAAATATAAAATTAAAAGATACAGGCTCATTATGGATGCCCTTGCCCCTCATTAAAAGGCTCTATCTCTGTACCACGGCCGGCAGTATCTGTAGCAGGCTGCCCGTTTTTATACGGCCATATTGCTACTGTAATTCTTCCTGCATTGGCATCAGCAGGCGGGTAAACTCCCAGGCATAGCCTGAATTCATCAGTGAAAGGCATTACACCGTCAATCCATTGCCGCAGGTCATCAGCGTTAAAAGAAATTGTTTGAGTTTGTTGGTTCATGTTTACACCCAGCCCTGTCATGTAAGAAACGTAGTCTTGCATCATAAGGGTGGCTTTGTTTACTGGAATTGGTTGATTTGCCATAGTATTTGTTTTTAGGTGATTTGTATGCTACAATATAAGGCAGTAAAACACTCGTTGCAACAACGGTATTTAAAAAAGCTGAAAAACGGTTATGTGTACCGTTTAAAAACGGTAGCAAATTACCGTTAAAATCACCTTGTCTCGTATTATCTAATTAAGTCAACTTTATAATCGGGGGCTGGTCATAAACCATAAACCATTAAACCGCAGATTTCAGGCCTTTCTGTATCTCACCTGTCGCCAACAAGTTCTTTGCTGGCGGCAGGTTTTCAAGATCAGTTTTATCCTCCCTGTTTAAATCTTCCAGGGTCACAACGCTTTTCATAGAAATTTTAGTAGCAAAACCCGGAGTTGCCGAAAACGGGATCAAGAGTAGGCGAATAAAATTTTATACAATGGGCTTCGCAAAGATCAAAGGAACCGGATGGATGAAAGACTATCCTGATTTCAGGGATAATACACCTGCTACAAAAACAATTTCTGCAAAACAGGAGTCAAGAGGTGTAAAGGAACCGGTTGGTGATATATTAAGCAGGGTCAATACTCCTGTGAGATCAGCTGCCGCCAAAACTGCGGCAAAAAAAGCTTCCGTATCCACAAAAATTGACCTGAGCCAGTGGTGCTCGCCTATCGAGGACCAGGGTGAAATAGGTTCCTGTACTGCACATGCAGGTGTAGGCCTGTATGAGTATTATGAAAGAAAAGCTTTTGGAAAGCATATTGATGCATCCCGTTTATTTCTGTACAAGGTTACCCGTAATCTTTTAAAATGGAAAGGAGATGACGGGGCTTACCTGCGCACAACGATGGCAGCCATGGCTTTGTTTGGGGTACCACCTGAAAAATATTGGGCTTACGATGAAGACACATTCAATGAAGAGCCTTCCGCTTTTATGTATTCATATGCCAAAAATTTTAAAGCATTACTGTATTACCGGCTCGATGGAAATGGTATAAAAGGGCAGAAACTGCTGGATGTGATCAAAGATAATTTACGCAAAGCCCTCCCGATGATATTTGGGTTCACCTGTTTTACATCACTCGACCAGGCCGATGATGGTAAAATACCATTTCCTGATAAAAATGAGGAAGTAGATGGAGGTCATGCCGTGATGGCCGTAGGTTTTGATGATTCGATGAAGATCACCAATCCTAATAATAATAAAACAACGACCGGCGCTATCAAAATAAGGAATTCATGGGGCGTTGGATGGGGTGATAAAGGGTATGGTTGGTTGCCGTATGAATATGTGTTGCAGGGTGTAGCGGATGACTGGTGGAGCATGACCAAAGCCGACTGGATAGATACGCACCAGTTTGGTTTAGGAAAGGGGTGAAAGAACGGTTGAAAGGATAATTTCTATTCTTCATTTTTGAGAACTGGTTCGATCATTATTGATAAAAAACCCCGGAAGCCGAAAAGGGATTTAAAGTAGGCGAAAAAATGTTTTATGACCAAAATTTTTATTTTGATTGGACTTATTGTTCTTTATAGTTCAGCTCATGGACAAATAAAACATTCCAATTATTGGGATGATACAACAGTAATTTCAGGAATTTTTAAGGATGAGATTGATCCAAGACAATATGTTAAAGTATTATACAAAAAAAATCCAAATTATAAAGAAGTAAACAGGATGGAGGTACAAAGGATAGTTTGGAATTGGAATGATACCGGGTATTTTCAAAAATTTAAATACATAGATAATAATGGGTTATTAAATATTTTTTTTGATAAGGAAGCATTATCAAGAAATTATAACTTTAGAGGTAATGTTTCATTAGAAGCATACTTGAAAGGTAAAGAAGGCGAAAGAAAGATCGAAGTTGGACCTTACTCTTTGGTAGGTGTAGAAAGAAAAGAGATAGGAATTGAATCATTCGCACCCACTACTGCAGCACAACTCTTATTTAACACCATTCTGGAGATGAAGAGAGCAGTTGTTTTGTCTAAGGATTTAGCCAATGCAAGCTTATCTTCTTCTTATTTATTACTTGAGGATAGTCTTGTTTTGAGCAGAACTTTCTCACGGATTAGGACCGAACCTTCAGTTGACACACTATTCAAAACAGATCCGGTTTTTATCACGTTATCGCAAATTATCGAAAAAAATTATTATCGCAATTATATTGGAAATGATTCGTCTTTGAGCTATGCATTTTATCTTGAGTTATATAACATAGTAAGAAAAAATGAATGGAATTCTTATCGTGTTGTGAGGGATGCGATTAATTCTACACTTGCTGGCATTAGAGAACGAATTAGGCAAGATGAGGATTTTCGAATGGGAAAAATATATCCTGTAATTAAGATATTCTCTACTAAACTAGATCTAATCAATCTATACTTAGCATCCTTTGAAAATGCAGGACCAGATGCAGTTAATGCTTTCTTGACCTTAGCGTCAAAAGACAAAATAAATTTTAATTTTTTAAAATCAAATATTGCTTTTCTCTCTTCTGGTATCAAAAAAAGACTTGCGGAAATTACCGGATCAAGTGTTGAAGAAATCCGAAGATTATTGACTCCTGATTATATAGATCAGGTAAAGCAAGCCAGGCAAGTGGTAAACGAGTTTTCTTCTATTGAAGGAAGTCAAATGTTTGATCTAATGAGTAGAAACATCGATAGTATTCTGAGAGATGATCGTCGGACTCAAGTTGATATCGAAGGATCGTTACTTGAATTAAAAGATCTATATGGAATTGATGTTGCTCTTAAAAACTATCTAAGTCCATACGATTCAAAGCAATTTGAAAATTATTCAGAGAGTTATGCACAAATGGATTGGTTGGCAAAGTCGAAATATTTTGAAGGATTTAAACAAAAACTATCAGTAGAAGCGGCAAGGATCCTTTATAAAAAACTAGTATTTGCCACTATTGATTTGGGAAAAAGTGGTGCACAACCGGGAGATATTCTTTTCCTTAACGTTGTTTGGAAAAATATTGATGGAGAAAGGGATTCTACAAACAAAAACTCTTCATTGTTGCCAATAGGAAAATACTATATCAGGGAAACAGGTTGGAAAACGGAAATAGCAGAGTCGTTTTATTTAGTTGAAAGGTTTAATGAGCCGTCTGCTGATCCCAATCTTTCCAAATCGAATTTTAAGGGAGCTTATGGGGCTTCTATAATGAGAACTTTTTATTATAATGAAAATTATGAAAGAACATTTGGAGGCCGATTATTGAATAGATTACAGCCTTCATTGGGGTTTAATATCTCATACCTTGATTTTTACAATAACAAAGACATTGAAATAGGAGCAGGATTACAATTAGGCCTGTTTAAGAATGTTTTTTTCTTTGGGTCAGGAATAAATTTGCATAGCATAAGAGGAACAGAGAAAAAGTCCGCAGCTTATTTTATGTTTGGGGTAAGTTTTACAAATATTGCGGCTAAGTTTAAGAACAGCAATAACGATGATCCCAAGTAATTCAGAATATTAAAAATATTTTTAAAGCTAACCTCTACCATGCCTTCCTACCAACCCCTCGACGCCACCACACCTGCGGGTAAAAGAACGATCGAAAGAATATTGGCATTACGCAAAAAGATCAAAGCAGAGGTTCCCGGAAAGACATTGAATGAAACGCTGTTGCTTGCTACCTGGAATATCCGGGAGTTTGATTCGCCTGCTTATGGTAAGCGGATGACCGAAGCGCTGTATTATATAGCTGAGATCATTTCGGCATTTGATCTTGTTGCTGTGCAGGAAATAAGAGAAGATCTGTCAGCACTGGATGACCTGATGAAAGTATTAGGTGACCATTGGGATTATATGTTCTCCGATGTAACGGAAGGAAGCCAGGGAAATAAGGAACGGACCGCCTTTATATATGACACCCGCAAAGTAAATCCTGCAGGATTGGTAGGAGAGATTGTTTTTCCGCCGCTTGAAAAAAAGATCACAGACATTAACGGTG
>JABFRU010000033.1 GCA_013140985.1 Chitinophagaceae bacterium
GTGTAGGTATCGGTACCACTACCCCCGATGCTTCAACCCTTTTGCATATGAATAGCACAAATAAAGGAGTGTTATTTCCGCAGGTTAGTTTGGACAGTTTAAAAGACGTAACCAGCATTTCAAGCCCGTTGAATGGCCTCGTTGTTTATAATACTACCCAGCCAGGAGTACGGAATGATATGGCCCGGGGATATTACTACTACAGCACTTCACTCTCCACATGGGTCAGGCTTTCAGACAATGCAAATGATAATGTTTGGAAACCCGGCGGCTTGCTGGGTGTGCTATTAAGAGATACAACAGATGGGGTAGAAATGCTTGACAACTATACCGGGTCAGTAATTAACCACAGCCCTAAAGTCAAAATCCTGCGCCTGCGGGATTCAGCATTATTGAATTCAAAAAATAATATCAACTCCCTGGTACTGACGGGTGTTAACAGGAAAGTTGCCGCAGGCTGGGAGCTAAGACAGAAAAACTCAATCATTTTTGAAAATGGATATTATTCTACCGGCAGTTCTTCAGGTACTATAGAACAGGTGGCGGCTATATCGGCTTATTCCGAAAACCCGACTACTACGAATCCATCTGATAAGAGGTTTAACGGGCTGGCCTTTTATACATTTTCCGTTCCGACCAACACTGCATCAGCCGATACACCCAGTGTTTCATTGTTTTATCATAATGTAGGTATTGGTGCCTATGCAACAGATATAAAAAATGTAACCGAAGGCCGCCTCCAGATTACGGGATTCAGTAATGGCGATCAATTATCTCTTCGCCATCCGTCCAGTATTAATCTGAAATGGGGATTATATGTAAGCTCTATAGACAGCTCACTTAATTTTTATTCCAATGGGTCGCTCCGCTCGAATATCGACCGGGTTACAGGCGTCTATACAGCCTTATCCGACCGCAATGCCAAAAAGAATATTATTCCATTGAAGCAAGTGCTTGAAACCGTCCTTCAATTACCTGTTTACAGTTATCATTATCTCGACAGTAAAAATGATGACAGGCGAATGATAGGACTAATGGCGCAGGATGTGCAACCTTATTTTCCTGAACTGGTGTATCAGCGGTATGACAGGGAAATTGACAAACCTGTGCTTACCATGGATTACAGTGGCTTCGGGGTACTTGCCATTAAAGCGATACAGGAGCAGCAAAAAATAATTGATGAACTTAAAAAACAGGTGGAAGCATCGGATAAAAATAATCTTTCGGAATTGGTTAATAAACAACAGCAGATAATTGAACAGCTTACCAGGCGTATTGAGCAATTGGAGAAAAGTAAAAACTGAAGACCTCCCTTGTTAATAAATATATTACCCATCCGCCTTTTTAATTCAGATCCGTGTAAGGCATGGCCAGGATGCTATTGATCTATTAATTCTTTCAGCGACAGGAAGAAACTTTGCCCAAAAGATCAGCAGGGATAGACCATCCAACTATTTTTTCTGAATTGAAGCTGGTTGTTTTTTAAACTAACAATGTTATTAGTTGTCTCAAACTAAATTAAAGCACATGAAAAAACACATTAACCCGTTCCTGCTTGCAGCCCTGGCCCTTTTTTCCGCATTTAGTGCAGGAGCACAAAACAGCGGCATTGATTCTACAGGTCTCCCCGGAGATAATTTCAGTTTGCAGGGTGCATTACAAATGTTTCAAAAAGCAACTTCCATAGAGGAATTTGAAACTTTTTTGAATAAAGAAGATAATAGTGTAAATAACCTCGACCTCAACGAAGATGGCGATATTGACTATGTAAGAGTTATTTCTAAAATGGATAAGGATGTTCATGCTTTTATAATACAAGTAGCAGTTTCTGCTTCTGAAAACCAGGATATAGCCGTTATTGAACTGGAAAAGACCGGGAATGAAATAGCTGTGCTACAGATTATTGGCGATGAAGATATTTATGGAGAAGAATTGATCGTGGAGCCTGATGAGGTTGAAGATGGCTCATCTTATATTGATTGGAGCAATAACAATATCCTGAGTGGTCCCAATAGTGCAACTGATGAATATTCCGGTACAAACAGAATTGTTATCAATGTTTGGCTCTGGCCTTCTGTTCGTTTTGTATTTGGTGTTAATTATGTACCCTGGATTTCTCCCTGGCGCTGGAATTATTACCCAGGCTGGTGGAAGCCATGGAAACCTTATCGTTGGCATGTATGGCATCCAAGACGTGTGGTTTATCACAGAAGTTTTGTAGTTGTAACTACACACCGGGTTGGCAGGGCACATAAAATATATACCCCTTATCGTACCACATCAGTTACCGTTAGAACCCGGCATTCTGCATCTCTCGGTAATTACAGGGTGACGAGGACAAAAACCTCGGTTACCGGGCCAAAAGGAAAAACAACTACTGTCAAAAAAACAACTGTTACGGGGCCAAAAGGCGGAAAGGCAACTAAAGTAAAAGTAAGAAAGCACTGATAAATATAATATTTCACTGATATAAAATGCACAGCTTCTCTGCTGTGCATTTTCTTTTAATAAAAACAAGGCTGAAATATTTGATTTTTCCAGATTTGGCCTTAACTTACTTCTACCGGTTAACTCACCTGTCTGATCCACACCTCCGAAAATGTCCAAGCTCTTAATTTTTAATCTTTAAAATTTAATCCCATGGTTCAGGTAGACATCTCACAGCTCTCCACAGAGTGCAATGCCTGGAGAGAGACGCTTCGTAATTATCGTGAAGAATTCCAAAACAATGAAGCAAGACTCAGGCAGGTTGCAGGGCAACCACTCTCTAAAGAACAATTACAGGACGTAGAACATCTCCACAACCAGTTTCACATCCAGCTCATCAACATTCACGACCTCAAGCAGGCGATCAAAACACACGACAGGAAAATTAATTTTGAAAAAACGGCTTTCAATGGCATGGCCAATGAAGACAGCCTGGCTCATCATGAGTCACTTCACGACGAGTATCAGCAACTAGAACAAACATTGGTTGATCTTCGTGATGAGTTCAGTAAGTTTTTAAAAGGAGCATCATAATAAGGAGATGTCATGCTGAGGCCCTCCAAGCATGATTCCACGAATGTAACTGGTTATTGGAGTTGATTTGTTATTTGTCTTTCCCTCCCCATTAAATTCAAAAGACAAACTGATTGTTTATTGCTAAAACTGAAATTCCATGCCTGAATTTGATACCTCACATGTAAAAAATATTGTCTTGCTGGGCCATGCCGGTTCAGGTAAGACAACCTTAGCGGAATGCATGCTCTATGAAGCCGGCATTATTACACGCCGCGGCAGCATTGCCGAAAGAAATACAACCGGCGATTACCACGAACTGGAACAGGAAAGGGGTAATTCCATTTTCAGTAAACTTCTTCATACTAAATGGCGGGGCTATAAGATAAATATCATTGATACTCCCGGCTATGATGACTTTGTTGGCGAAGTTATTTCAGCATTGCGGGTTGCCGATACCGGCGTCATGCTTTTAAATGCTGTGATGGGAGTGGAAGTCGGCACTGATATCATTTGGGATTATACAGAGAAATTCAAGACCCCGATGATCTTTGCCGTGAATAAGCTGGATGATGACAATGCAGATTTTGATAAAACAGTAAAAGAAGCCAAAGCACATTTTGGAAGTAAAGTGGTGGTGGTGCAATATCCTCGCCAGGTAGGAGTGGGTTTTCATGAGATCATTGATGTGCTGCGGATGACAATGTATAAATTCAAAGAAGGCGGAGGCAAGCCTGAAAAGCTGCCGATACCCGATGATGAAAAAGCAAGAGCTGATGAATTACACAAGGAACTCATCGAAGCCATTGCCAGCAACGATGAAACACTGATGGAAACATATTTTGATAAAGGAGAATTGATGGAAGATGAAATGAAAATGGGAATGAAGAAAGCCATGATCAATCATGACCTCTTTCCATTATTCTGCTTATCAGCAGACCGCAATATGGGCAGCGGCCGCCTCATGGGTTTTATTGATAATGTTTGTCCCAGCGCCAATGAAATGCCACCACAGGTTACAAGAAGTGGTGATAAACTAACCTGTGATGCTAATGGCCCGGCCTGTATTTTTATTTATAAAACTATTTCCGAGCCGCATGTGGGCGAACTTTCATTCTTTAAAGTTTATTCCGGTACGGTGAAATTGGGGATGGAACTGGAAAATGAAAGTACCAACGTTACTGAAAAGCTAAACCAGCTTTTCCTGGTGGAAGGTAATAAACGTACTGCCACACATGAACTGGTAGCCGGTGATATTGGCGCTACATTGAAACTGAAAAATACTCATGTCAATAATACATTGCATGCAAAAGGCAAGAACTATGAGTTGCCTTCCATAGAATACCCTTCTCACAACATGACAGTGGCTATTGAGTTGGTGAAAAAAGGAGAAGAAGAAAAATTATCACAGGCATTACACCAGTTAAGGGAAGAAGACCCGACACTATTGGTTGAAGTTTCTCCTGAATTGAAACAAACATTGATCCATTGCCAGGGCGATATGCACCTTGCTGTAGCCAAATGGAAAATAGACCACCAGCATAAACTGGAGGTAAAATTTGTAAAACCAAAAATTGCTTACCGGGAAACGATCCGCAAAATGGCCGATGCCAACTATCGTCACAAAAAGCAAAGTGGTGGATCGGGCCAGTTCGGCGAAGTCTATCTGCGGATAGAACCCTGGTATGAAGGAATGCCCGAGCCTGCCGATTTGAATGTAAGAGGAAGAGATACACATGACCTTGAATGGGGCGGCAAATTGGTCTTCTATAATTGCATTGTAGGCGGCGCTATCGAAACAAGATTTCTTCCTTCTGTATTAAAAGGAGTGATGGAAAAAATGCACAACGGTCCGCTCACAGGTTCTTATGCCAGGGATATCCGTGTATGTGTATATGATGGAAAGATGCACCCGGTTGACAGCAATGATATTTCATTTAAGATAGCTGGGTTGCAGGCATTTCGCCAGGCATTCCAGCAAGCCGATCCGCAAATATTGGAACCGATCTATCATGTGGAAGTTCTTTGTCCCGATGATCTTACCGGTTCTGTGATGGGTGATCTGCAAAGCCGCCGTGCAATTGTAGAAGGAATAGACAGTGAAGGACATTTTCAAAAGATCATTGCAAAAGTTCCGCTGGCAGAAATGGATGGTTATTCATCGTCACTTCGTTCTATTACACAGGGCAGGGCCAAATTCAAAATGAGTTTCCAGGCTTATGAAGCGGTACCATTTGAATTGCAACGGAAATTGATCGATGATTACAGCAAAACAGCAAAAGAAGAATACGCTTAACAACCTATACCAACTGCACACTAATAAAAACCGCTTTGTCTTACAGGGCGGTTTTTGATTTTCAATCCAGCTTAAAACAGCGTATTCATTTTAAACTGAAAAATTTTCATCTCATTGGAGATCCCATACGTCAGCGTAAAGCAGGTAAAATGAAAAGGAGCTAACAACAATCCACCGCCATAAGATGAATGCCATGTATCGGAACTTTCACCCGGCATCCACACTCTTCCGTCATCTACAAAAGCTATCAACCCGATCTTTGCATTCAGCAAATGCGTTCTCATATTGGTAATAAAGTGAAGCTCATTATTATTATAAAAAGAAGTCTTGCCCCAGAATCTTTCTCTTCTGTATCCACGAAAATTTTCAGGTCCGCCGATCACTGCATGTTGGATGAACAATGCGTTGTTCAATACATCAGCAGGACCAACGATAGTTTCACCGCCTGCCCGGATACATAAAGAGAATTTCTTACTAAGCGGCAACCATGTTTGCAATTTTGCAGAGTAGTTTTGAAAGAACTGGTCTCTTGAGAAATTTTTAAGATAAGACCCACTGGCGGCAAGGCTGAAACCTTTTGTCGGAACAACATCATCGTTCACCGTAACAAAATTGTATTTCCATCTCAGGCCACCATAATTATTTTTATCAAATAATTTCAGATCAGATGGGCTGAACACCGTAGTTGCATATCTTCCTCCATCAGATTTATTTTCCTGCAGGTGATAAAGAACAGATAATTCAATTTCGTTCTTTCCAAGCTGACGACGTATGCCGGTTGCTGCTGTCAATTCATGGCTTCTTACCTGGTAATAATTATCAAATAATTCATTCCATATTGTTTCATTACCCGGGCCGGGAAAATTTCTCCAGACAGCGCCATCATATTTCGCTTTGAAGAAAATATCCCATTTACCAATGATGCGGGGATATACAAAACCATACGATGTGTTTATGTTATGCTGAACAATGGAATACTTGATATCAAAGTTGTGGCGTGATGCAAAGGGTTCCCGCCGCCATTTGTATTTTTTACCCGACCAGTTCAGGCCAACATAAATGCGGTCTTCATGTTCATAGCCAACAGCCGGAGAGAAGCCTTTTGAATCATATTCAAAGTTCTTGTACTTATAAGCATGTATCGCACTATCATTTGAAAGATGTTTTCGGGCTGAACTTGTTTGAAAGATATTATCACCGTTATCATAAACATATACCCTGCTGCCTGATTGTACCATGGAATCTTTTCCCGGCCCGCCAATAATACGAATGGTAATAGGAGAGTTGCCCGTAATATCATACACATCTTCACCACCGATACCATGTATCCTTACCTCAGTAGTGTGTTCAGGCTTGAATTTGCGGTGATAAAAAGGCTGCTCGTCTTTTTTCCCTTTCTTGCTGATCTTATACACAGATACTACTGTTTCACCGGACCCATCTCTTTTAATGTGAAAATGCTCTCTCTTTTCTGTTCCTGCAATATCAACTTCTTTTGCGATCAATAAATAATAGCTTTTGGCTATACTGTCTAATTGACCACGGCGGGAGATCAATTTTTCGATCAGCTCATTTCCGCTTACAGCAAATATTTCAGGAGGTAGCTGTTGCACAGACCGGGTTATTACATCATCTGTCAATGAACGTTGCAGATCTGTTGCAGCATTCACCCAATTGTCCATATCCATTTCATTGGAAAAAAATCTATCGAAATACCTTTCGGGGTTATTAAAGCTTTTTACATTGCCCATTTGATGATCGAAATGCTGCATGTAAGAGAAACCTGCAAGCGGTAGCATTTTATCGATCAATTTCCCATTGTGTGTATAGAAAGCCTGGTCCCGGTCACGGGGAACAGGGGTGTATAAGGTCTTGTCATTCACAGTGCGTTTACCCCAGCGAAAATTATCTTCATGCCTGTCCCAATCGCCTATCAGCATATCAAATAATCTTGCTTTGATGAATGCGTACTGGTCGGCATCGGCATCATTGTCTTCCAGTAATTCGGCTATTACTTTTTCTGTACTGCTGAATTTTTTAAAATTGCCGAGGTTGTCTGCATCGCTCCAGTCGCCATCGGGTCTTTGTTCCAGCATATACAAGTCATCGCCATATTTACTATTGAATGTATCTAATGCAGGTTGTTTGGGTAAATAAACAAGTACAGGAGTTGGGTGATAGATACCTGCTTTGTCCATCATGATGCTTATGGGAAAAGCGCCATAAGGGTAGGAGCTTGACAATTGATCATTAATAATATCTTCAACGAAACTTCCCCGGAAACGGTCTTCGATCACTTCTTCCCTCGATTTATTTACAGAACGCAAAGAATATTCTTTTCCCTCTTTTGTTTTAAGCCGGAATGATTTTGTTTCATTGCCTCCTCCACCTGCCTGGTAGGGTTTTAATCCGCCATAGACTGTGTCCAGCCATAATACAGGGACAGTTACCGGTGTTCCCCATTCTACACGGCGGTTAGTTCCCCATGCTTTTTGCCAACTTCCTGTTCTTTGTTGTAATGATGGATTAGCGGCGATGGTTTTATATCGAAGCGTATCTGCCGGAGTTTGTGCATTGACAATTACTACCGGGAGAATAAAAAAAAGTATGAGGAGTTTTTTCAAAGTACCCGATGAGTTACAAATAGTGTGCAATGTTTTACCGATCCCTGTAAACAACTATGGAAGATGTCTTATCGTTCCAGTTAGATAAATAGAATTTTGTTTTGGAAGCAGTGATCGTATAAGATTTTCCCCCAAAATTCTCAAACTCATAGATCACAACACGATAACCATCGGGTACAGTGAGTGAACTGAGTGAATTATCTGTAAAGCCTGCCTGCGACATGGTACTGTAGCTGCCGGGCAACAGTGAGGCCGATTGCCCCTTATAATCTTCATCTGTGTAAATAATAACAACCTCATTGCTGTTGTTGTTATTATTGTTATTTCCGTAACCTCTGTCTTCTACTACCAGTGAGCCGATCCTGTTTTTTAAGTTATAATCAAGACAACTGTTATTGCCTGTTAATTCAGTGGATTGCCCGTATAAATTGTCATTATTAATAAATGCTTTTACCCGCAACGTAGAAGGAATTTGTATCGAACCAATAGCATATTTTAAAACACCAAGCTTTTCACCAGAATAATACCCCGGCATCAGCCGGAGGGCATTGCCATCATAATTACATTCTGAATAGAAGGTGGCATAACTACTGCTATTATTACCGTTATTAGCCGGCTGCGTTGTTTTAGCTTCAATGATCAATGAACCTATTTTGTCATTTACATTACTTGACAGGTAGCTCTGGCTTTCTGTGTAAATACTGTTGTATCCCGAAAGATTTTCATTATTCAAATAAACTTTTACCTGCAGGTTCCCGTTTATTTTGAATGAAGAAATATTATAGCGTAGCGTTCCCAGTTGGGCCCCGGTATAACTTCCGGGCCGCAAACTTTGAGAATAACCGCCATAACTGCTGTTGTTATAAAAAGTCACATAATCATTTTGTGAATAATTGCCGCCAAGTGTATTTTCTACAACAATGGAAGAAGTATTATCGTTCCATTCAGCAGGAAGGCAAGTTATGCTGGTTGTATATGTTTTTGAACCACCGACGAAATTATCGTCCATGTATAATGTTATTTTGAACCCGTATGGTATTTGAATGGAGGAAAGCCTGTCGTTGCCAATTTTCATCTGGTAAAGGCGGTAATTGCCTGGTTCAAGCGAATAACTCGGGCCACTATAATTGCAATCCTCATAAAGTGTAACATAATTCTGTGCAGAAACAGCGGTAGCGATAAAGAATACCGGCAGTAGTAAAATTTTGTACATAGGTCTGTGTTTATGGTTATGCAGCAGCAGAAAGTTATGAAAGTTTTCTTACTTGCTGTCAAAAGTCACACATTCCTTTAATTCTTTCTCCGTATAAGCAAGATCGTATTGCGTTAATATATCTTCCGGTACCCCATTCCATTGGGCAGGAACATTGCCGGCATAGCCAATGTCCTTAACACCGATCTCAGACGTATAGAAACCTGTAGCCGTTAAATTCCGCATCAAACTAAAGAAAGAAACTCCCTGCTGCATACCCGGTTTTATCTTGCCTTTTTTTATTTCTTTTCCACTCTCATCTTTATAGCTTATTTCGGGATAAGCGATCTCATCCACCAGTGCGATCTGTTGCTCATGTGTGCAATCTTTAAATGATTTTTCATGACGTTTCAGGCATTGCATATCTAACCAGCGCAATCCCCCCCGCATGGGAGTTTGATGCGAAGGCATGTCTTTTACAATGAATTCAATGAAGTCCGGCACTTTGGCATCGGATGCGCTGCCACTAACATCATCTTTTGGGATAATGATATCAGCCAAAATAGTGATCGTTGCCATTTCATGTTCCGTAAAAAACTTTTCTTTGGCCAGCAATTCATTCTCATATTTCAACTCATCCGGGTTGCGGTCAATAGTAAATGTTGCCGGATTCCCCTGTGGTGTTTTTTTATCCTGTGTTTTACAACTGGCAATGGCGATCGGTGTGGCGATAGCGCCGGCGGCGATCAATTTTAAAGATTTTCGACGATCCATAAAAAAGTTTGATGTTTGATGTTTGACGTTTGATGTTAACCTCGAACATCAAACCCCGAACCTCAAACTGGTTTCTATAAGTTCTGTTTCTTCATCTCATCAACAATATATTCTGATGCCCGCATACTTAGCGCCAATATCGTCCAGGTGATATTTTTATCGGCTTGCGAAACAAATTGTCCGCCATCCACACAAAAAACATTTTTGCAATCATGCGCCTGGCTCCATTTATTCAGGGCTGAGCTTTTTGCATCATTACCCATTCTTACTGTTCCGGCCTCATGGATGATCTCGCCGGGCTTGGCCAGGCCCCATTGATTCTTTTCATCATCATCGCCGCCCCAGGTAATGATAGCACCCATGTTATGCATCACTTCTTTGAAAGTTTCTTTCATGTGTTTGGCCTGTTTTACCTCATGCTCACTCCATTTTACATTGAATTTTAAAACAGGTATGCCGAATTTGTCAACCATATTCGGATCTATCTCACAATAATTGCTTTCCAATGGTATCGCCTCACCACGACCAGCCATACCCACACCACAACCAAAAAAATGACGATAATCTTCTTTGAGTGAAGCGCCATAGCCACCCGGTTCTTTTTGTTTTCCTTTCACTACATATTTTCCATTGAGATTTTCAATACCCCAGCTAAATCCATACGATGGCTGACTCATGCCGCCCCAGTATTCGATATGATAACCTCTCGGGAAATCCAGTTTTTTATTATCCAGCCACCAGGGAGAATAAATATGTGCACCACCTACGCCATCTTCGTTATACTTTTTTCTGTCAAAGAGTTGCGGCAAGATCCCACCCAATGCTGCGCCGGTAGAATCATGTAAATATTTTCCTACTACATCACTGCTGTTTGCCAGGCCATTGGGATGACGCTGCGATCTTGAATTCAATAGCAACCTTGCACTTTCGCAGGCACTTGCAGCAAGGATCACTACTTTACCTTCCACCTGGTATTCCATCATATCATCTTTGCTGATATAAGAAACACCGGTTGCCAGTCCTTCATTATTCGTCAACACTTCTCTTGCCATGGCATTCGATAGCACATCCACATTGCCTGTTGCGATAGCAGGATAAATTAAAACATTGGGAGAGGAGAAATCGGCTTTTGCCATGCTGCAATTGCGGTTACATTGTCCGCAGAAAAAACAAACTCCTCTTTCTGCATCATTCTCTATTTTTTCTGTCAAAATAGAAAGTCGGGAAGGAATAACTTTTACCCCGGCCTGCGTTGCCGCATTTTTGATAAAGAGTTCATGCAGTCTCGGTTTGGGTGGTTTCAGAAAAAAGCCATCGGGGTCATTTTCCAAACCTTCATTGGTACCGAATATGCCGATCATTTTATCTACCCTGTCATAATAAGGTTTGATATCGTCATAGCTGATCGGCCAGTCATCGCCAAGGCCATCAATACTTCTTCTTTTAAAATCTTTAGGACCAAAGCGCAATGAAATTCTTCCCCAATGATTCGTACGGCCACCGAGCATCCTTGCTCTCCACCATGCCCAATCGGTTCCTTTTTCTTTGGTGAATGGCTCTCCTTCAAGACTCCAGCCACCATAACAAGCATCAAAATCTCCGAAGGGACGAAGTTTGGTACTGGCGCCTCTTCGGGGAGATTCCCATGGATTTTTTAATTGGGTGATATTTTTTTGCGGGTCGTACATATATCCCGCCTCAATGATGCAAACTTTCAGGCCAGCTTTGGCCAATATATAGGCAGCCATACCGCCACCGGCACCCGAGCCAACGATCACCGCATCATATTTCTTTGGATTCTTTTTTATTTGTACATCTCCCATACAGCAGTTTTAGGATTGATGCAACAATTTACCGGGATTTTTTTTAATGGGTGGGTTTCTTATTAATATTTCTGCACACAGGGGGCACGGAGTACACGGAGATATTTGAGTTCCCTGTGCTCTCTGTGTACTCTGTGTGATTGTATTTATCTTTAGACCTTCAACTATTTCATCCATGAAGAAAGGATTTATGCTGCTGAGTTTTATACTACAGTTGTTTGCAGGCAAAGCACAGAAGACGGATTATAGTAAGTATCCTGTTTATACCGGTAATGACCTCGGGTTGACCTATTCAAAAACCAGATCTGTCTTTAAGATCTGGGCACCTACTGCTGAAGAAGTTGAGTTGAAAATATATCCGGAAAATTCAGAAAGTATGGGACGAAAGGAAATCATGCAAAAAAGTAATAATGGGACATGGATCGCAACAATTATGGGAGATTACAAAGAAAGCATGTATACTTTTAGTGTAAAGATCAACGGGAAATGGTTGGATAATGTTCCTGATCCTTATGCAAAAGCCGTCGGCATCAATGGCAAAAGGGCAATGGTGATCGATTTGAAAGAAACAAATCCTCCGGGATGGTCAACCGATAAAAGCCCTGCTTTCAAAAACCCAACCGATGCGATCATATATGAATTGCATGTAAGAGATGCAAGCATAGCTGCTAATTCAGGAATAAAGAACAAAGGGAAGTTTATTGGACTGGCTGAGAAAGGAACCAAGAATACGACTGGCTTATCAACGGGACTTGATCATTTAAAAGAATTGGGAGTTACACATATTCATTTACTGCCATCTTATGATTATAATTCAGTGGATGAAACCAAACCGGATGCAAAATATAACTGGGGCTATGATCCGCTGAACTATAATGTGCCCGAAGGCTCTTATTCCACCAATGCATATGATGGGGTAACAAGGATCAAAGAATTCAAACAGCTCATTCAAACATTTCATCAGAACGGATTGAGAGTGGTGATGGATGTGGTGTATAATCATACGGCGCTGACAGAAAATTCCAATTTTAATCAACTCGTTCCCGGTTATTATTACCGGCAAACAAAAGATGGAAAATTTTCCAATGCCACTGCCTGCGGTAATGAAACAGCGAGTGAAAGACCGATGTTCAGAAAATTCATGCTCGAGTCAATGATGTATTGGGTAAAGGAATATCATATTGATGGGTTCCGTGTTGACCTGATGGGCGTGCATGATATTGAAACGATGAACCTCATTTCCCGGGAGCTGCACAAAATAAAACCCGATATATTATTATATGGTGAAGGATGGACAGCCGGGGCATCGCCATTGCCCGATTCAGTAAGAGCATTAAAGGCGAATGCTTATAAACTCGATCGTATCGCTGTCTTCAGTGATGATATAAGAGATGGAATAAAAGGTCATGTGTTCACCCATGATGCAAAAGGTTTTGCTACCGGGCAAACCGGAACGGAAGAAAGCATAAAGTTTGGTATTGTTGCTTCTGTCAAACATCCGCAGGTGGATTACAGCAAAGTAAATTATTCCAAAGCGCCGTATGCTGCCCAGCCTTATCATACCGTTACTTATTGTGAGTGCCACGATAATCATTGTCTCAAAGACCGCATTGATCTTTCTGCAAAAGATGCCAGCGAAGCAGATAAAAGAAAAATGTATAAACTGGCATTATCCATTGTGCTTACATCCCAGGGAATAAGTTTTCTTCATGCAGGTACAGAATTCATGCGAAACAAAAAAGGAGTGGAGAATAGTTTTGAATCACCCGATAGTATCAATGCTATTGATTGGGACCTGAAATCTGCCAATAAAGATGTATTTGATTATGTAAAAGCATTGATCAGCATACGTAAACAACATCCTGCATTCAGAATGATGGATGCAAGGCAAGTCGCTGCCAATATTGTTTTTGATGCACAAACTGTTCCGGGTGTTGTCACTTATACTATCAATGGTGCTGTAGTAAATGATAAATGGAAGAAAATAAAAATTTGTTTGAATGGAACTGCGGAACAGCAAATGGTAGAGTTAGGTCCGAAAGAATGGAAGACTGCTGTGCTAAACAATCAGGCATTTACCAATGTGCCGGTTTCAGGAAAGTTCCAGGTATGGCCTTATAGCTGTTCCATTTTTTACCAGGAATGATCAGCCGGTCTTTCCCTCATCAACTCTTTTTCCGATAAAATAGCCGGTAGCTGTTCCGACTATTGTTCCAACAGCTATCCATACTGCCGAGCCTGAAGCAAAAAAACCTATTGCAAAACCTACTACAAAACCGGCAATGGCAAACATCCACCTGCCGCTGACCTTGTTTCTTGCTGCAGAAGCTGCAACATGGGAATCATGAGAGCTTTTGAATTGCCTGAGATGTTGCTTATGTTTTTTGCGGTGATGTGAACGGGCCATGACTTTTTGTTTGAGAAGGTAAGAAGAATTGGGGATTTTATAAAAACAAATGCAGAAGCCTGTGGCTTGGTGGAAGAATACAAAATCCGGCAACAGAAGATGACCTGTCTAAAAAATATACTGTCTTTTTGATTACAAGCTGATTCGTTGCGTTGACCTATTTCTGTAATATGTTTTATACACAAAAAAAATATACATGAAAAACAAAATCATCCTTGTCGGCTTCTTTGCATTATCACTACTTTCCTGCAGCAAATCTGATGATGATGCCAGTAGCAGTGGTAATATAACGGTTATCCCGGCTTCTGCAGTACCTGCAACTATTATGACCACTTTTAACAACAACTTTCCCGGAGCCAGCCAGGTGGAATGGCAGCGCAATGGCAGCAACAACAGTGTTGGCAGTGACTTCAACCAGAACAGTCAACGTCACCATGCCGGTTTTGATGACAGTGGCCATCAATCATCTCATTCTATCATTTGCCTGGAAGCGCCTGTACCACAGGTAGTGCTGGATGCATTCCGTTCTAATTTTCCCACAGACAGTGTTTATGAATGGAAATTAAGAAACGACGGCACATGGAGAGCTCATATAATGAGGGGCAGTATAAAATATGAAGCTACTTTCAGTGCTTCAGGTTCATTGATCAAATTTGAACGGTCAAAATAATCAAAAGATATTCCTGTAAAACCGTTTCGTTGCGGCGAAACGGTTTTCTTATTTACTATTCACTGCCGCTGAATATGGATTGATTGTTACACTAACAGAAAAACTTCCATTTTTCAGTGATTGGATATTCCGGGTGATCTCAAATATACCTGAAGGCGCATCTGTTTTGGGAACAATAGTTATTTGATGTGTATTGCCACCTTCAAGAGTGATGACAGAAGGACTTGTATTGGTAATGGTAACAGGAATTTTTTCTTCCAGCCCTTCCAGTCCACTTATTTTGATATGAACCAGGGTTTTTTCGCCACGACGAAGGTTGGTTTTATCAGCTGTCAGATCCAGTTTTAATATATTGACTGGTGATGTTTGTGTGGTTCCCTTCTCTTTACATTCTATTGTTACCTTACCGGTGAATTTCTCCGGTGATTTAAAAAACAATTGAGAAGTTGATTCAGCAAGCAATTCGGTTTTTTCTCCGTTGATCATTACAGAAGTATTGCTGATATTCCCGTCAAAACTTCCTGTTATCGTAGCCGCATCGCCGGATACAGCATATGGTGGAATAGTAAAACTATTTTTGACTATGTAAGCATTTGTTATGCTAAGCTGACCGGTTTTTACTGTTTCCCCCGTACTGTTCTTTAGTTGCAATACTGTTGTGCCGTTGCCGGAAGTTGCGGGTAATTGTAATTGAAAAGAACCTCTTTGCAGGGGAATATTCAACTCCCCAAGGCTTAGGTGATAGGATTGCAATACAGTTAAATTTCTGCTGCTGTCTTTTGATAACCTGCCGCCGGGTTCCAAATATACAGTGCCTGATACAACAGCTCCTGGTGAAAGCGGAGGCAAATAGACAGTGATCTTTCCTTCTTTGGTATCAAAAGTTTGAATGATGAGCCGGTCGTTTTGTTTTTCTGTATTTATATTTCCCAATACTTTGGCTTCAACACTTGCCAAATTGATATTATCCCATAGCGACTGTGCCTGCATCCTGCTAAGCGGGAGCAGAAAAACAACTACAAATATTTTTACGGTCATTCTCATTAGTTCATTGCATTAACTACCGGTATCATTTTCTCCATCACATTATCAAGAAGTTTGAAATCGCCTTTTGCTGCACATTCCCCGGCGGCTTTCTGCAAAGCTTCCAACTGTGCCATCAAAGGCGCATTCTTTGGATTGTTCATAAGTACAGCAACCTGGTTTAATATTTTAGCCAGGTAGTTACGCAACGCCTGCTGGTAAGCGGGGCCCTGGTTATGTTCATCTGCCCTTGCCAGGTGCGATAATATGAGCATGGCATTTACCCAGCCCTGTCCATTGGTAGCAGCAGGAAGTCCATTTGCCATTGCTGTTAATTGCCCCGGCGACAAATAAGGTGGTGCAGAGAATTCATGCATCTTGCCATCACAAAACATGCTTACATCGAATACACATTTTTCTTTATCAATACTGATGAATACGGACATTTCTTTACCATTCACCTGTTTGGAAAAGCTGAAACCATAATATCTTGACATATTGGGGTCAGTAGAAACACCGCCCATGCCGATGCTCCGGGTGCTGTGGAATTCTGAAAGGTTTCCTTTGCTTAAACCAGACTGTGCCATAGTGATGAGTTCAGAGAAAACCTGGTCATCACTGAGGTTGCAGAAAATGACTTCGAGATTAAAACCAAAATCGAATGATTGGTAACCACAATCTTTGGATTCAAACCAAAAAGTGTTATCACTGATCTGTGCATAGCCATCTTTAAAACCAAACCTCAATAGCCCATTGTTTTTTCTCCGGATACTGTCGCAGCAATTATTTTTTTCAGTGAAATGAATGATCCTTTTTTCAACACCTTTGCCGCAGGGTTTATTTGCACATTCACATTCATATTCTGCTTCAAATTCCATGTAACCAGGATCCCGCATATTGACCTCCAGCGGCCGTTGCCACCATAGCGAGCCGGAATGAGAGTAATATTTATAATGTGGAGTATATCTTATTTTCACAAACGTATTAGGCTTGCATTCATCCGGGCAGTTACACCTGATGACCGGCGGTTCAAATGTCAGCATATTGGCCATCCAGGGGACCGAGTCTTTTGTAATTTCTTTTCCTGTTTCTTTATCTATGATACGCATAGGCGTCACTACTTCACATTTGGTGCAGTCGCAGGGTTTTACATCAGGGCCGCTAACGGTTGGTGTAAATGGTTTGTCCTCAGGTTTTGAAGGGACATTCAATACTTTGGCCTCTGTTCCTACTGCCTGGAAAGTATTCCAGAAATCATCGATGCCTTTATCAATTTTTTCTTTTTGTTCCTTGGGAAGAGTGATGGGTTTTATGTTATTCTTTTCTTCAAACTGCTCATAGGTTCGTGTAATAAATTGTTCTTTGGTATAAGGTTTCTTTCTTAATTCAGAAGTATATATCCAGAATGTTTGTTGTATCACAGCTTCTCTTTCTTTTTCCGGTGATCCTGAAAAGGGGGTAGTGATCTTTCCCTCGGTTTTTAATTTATCATACCGATCGCTTATCCCATTCAATGCCTGCAGCAGATAAGGCGCCATCTCGGCCGGTTTTGTATCGGGATCAAGCCTTAGCTGAAACGGCGGAGGTTGCCCGCCGGTATTTTCATCTATTTTGATCCATTCAGTGATCGGTTTGAAATTAGTTTTTTCATCAACAGGTGGCTTAGTGATGTCGGCGCAAAAACCCTGCAGGTTTATTTTAATGGTTTGGCCCGCCGGAACCGTTACCGGTTGTTTTAAAGTTATATACGGCTGGTACTGGCCGCCTGATGGTATAAAGTAAGGACCTAATGAAACTTTCACTTCCCTGTCCGAAGGATTATAAATGGTCATTGCAACAATATCCCCGGTTGTTTTGCCGGTGCCGGTAGCGGTGATGGTCATCGCCCCGATTTGTGCCCTGACAAATGTTGATGACAGCAGGCAGGCTATGGATAAAAAAATAGGTATCCTGCTCTTGAGAAATAAATTTTTCATTGCGGTGGTATTTGAATGAAAAAATAAAAGCAGCATCCAGTGGGTGGGGAAGACTCTAAAGTTAGATTGTTTTTAGAATATGGGTATTAAATAAAAATGAACAAAACACATGGATAAGAATTCAGCAGTTGCCGGCTGGCAGGTCTATAATCCCAGTTTTCTTTTCAATGCTTCAGGAAGCCCTGCTTTATTCGTCATCACTATTACTGTATTCAACCGGAAATAATTTTCATCCATATAAAGGTATCCTTTGTATTTGCTTAACCAGGTACCCCATGAATTTTTCAGGTAATACCATTTCTTGTTGTTCTCATCTTTACCGATGCCAACAATATGAAGCATGTGATCTCTTTCTGTTGTCAGGTCAGCATAGTTCTTTGGTCTTATCGCATCATAGGTTTGATAAGTAGTATTTGTTGATGCAAGACCGCCAAATGAATTGAACCCTTCATTGGTCACATCACCTTCCCAGCCAACTGACCAGCCCTTTGCTAATGCAGTATCAATTAACATCTGAAAATCTGTTAGTGGAATATTGCAGATACTGTCATTCGCCCAGTTGAACCTGTCCACCAGCAAACATTTCTTATAATAAGGAAGATCCGGGAATGACATTAACTCAACATAATCACTTGTTGATGGCATTATTTCTTTTGCAAAAGTTTTTGGCGTATGATCTTTCAGGTCATACCAGAATGTTTGCGGTACTTTGCCAAGGTATTGATCAAGTATTTTGTTTACTCTGCGAAGGTCATCACCACTCAATTCTGTTTTTCCCTGCTCCAGCAGATCATACATAAATTCTTTCATCGTCGTATCCAGTTCTGCATGGTTGTGGCTGCTTTCACCGTTAGGGCGACCGGGATAAGCATCTTCCGGCACTATACCATATCTGTCTATCACCCTTAGCACATCATGAAACTGGCCGCCGCCTTCGCAATAGGTTTTGCCCCTGGTGGCGAGAAACATATTGATCTTATCAATATAAGCGTAGCGGGCAATGAACATCTCTGAAAGATTGAGCCGCTTGCCTGTAATTTTTAGAATATCACTTTCAAACAGGGAGTTGGTGCCAAATGCCCAGCAGGTTGGGCTCTGGCTTTGATCTTTTACATTGGTGCATTGTACAGAATCCGTCAGCCGGATCACAGGTTGCGATGACGACTGGGCATTGCTGAAGAAATAGGCAGCTATAAAAGGAAATAACAATAGCAACTTCATCCGGAAGTGTTTGAAAACGAAACTAACGAAGCTGCCTGTAAAAAAGTATCCGGTATCATTTCTTTAAGCTGGATTTAAGCCTTTTGCGGCCTTTCAGTTACTGCTTCCTGCCAAAGCAGGATGCCTTTAAAAATACCCTAAATGAGGTATAGGCTGTCTGATGAAAAAAAGTAAGCTTTGCAGCTGCATCTTTATTTATCAGTAAAACCATTGCTATGAGAAAATTTTTTCTTGCCGTAGGGTTATTGTTATCCTTCACTTATATGCTGCAGGCACAGCGTACAGAAATCAAAAAGTATGTACCTGGTACAGTAAGGGCAGGAGATGTTTATCTCCTCACTTCTTATGGTGAACGTATCGGTAACAACCTTTCACGGGTATATGTTATAGAGGTTTTGGAAACCAACTATTACTATATAAATGCTATTGCCAATCTTTCGTACAGGCAGAATGTGAATGTATATATTGATAATACAGCTTTCAGCACAATGATGGGTACCAGTAATGGCTGGCAGTTTTCTACTGTTGCAAACCAGGATCCTGTGAAGCTTACAAAAGGAAAATATACTCTCCGGTTTGAGTCCGGTAACATAATGGTTCCAATGGTGGATGAATTATTGGTAACGAGAACATCAATGTCAAGAAACCTGTTGCCGGAAGCTGCAAAGTCTTTTTTAGATAAAACAGATGCGCTGAAACAGCAACCCGTTCTTTCAATGGCTGCCAATCAAATAAATGATCTTGCCGGAAAAGTTCTTCCCAATCCTGAAGGTGAGTATTCACATGCCATAGATACTGCATTTGCGTATTCTCATTTTTCATGGATATACCTTAGCCCCGGTAGCCATATTTTTAAAACAACGGGTTCTACTATCAGCAGATCGCTTACCATATTTAATCCTGCTAATTTTACTGAATCATGGTCAAATGTAAATGGCGGTATTAACGGGGAATCCTATTTGAACATCAGTACGGCGACTGGTACATACTATGCCGTTATGCTGAGACCTGTAACAAATGGCCAGACAGGAACAACGAATATTACTTATAATGGCGACCCGCTTGTGAGTAATGTAGTGATCGGAGGTAAAACCTATTCAATGCCACAGGTAAGGGGCGGCGATATGAACTTCTTTACCTGCAAGATCACCGGCGATACAAGGATATTTGTTTCAAAATTTTCATCCAGCAGTGTAAGAGGTTATAATGATGATTATAGTACACTCGGTAACTGGAACTGGGGACTTGCCTCCCGCATAAAGAAAAATTTCACTGGTAGCGATTCAGTTCAATACACTTTTGTTTGCGCTTACAGCCCATACAGTACCGGCATCTGTGATATTTATATGGGATGCGGAAACGGGAATGTACCCATACTGGAGCCCCAAAACTTTCCCTTATTTACTGTCGATGATGCTATCAGGACCGGCACCACGGGCTACTACAACTGTATATCATGGAGCGGAGGCATAACAAGCACCTGGATATGGCCGCCGAGTTCGCTTTCCACTTACAATTGCACCAGCGCAAATTATCTGCAGTGCTTTGATAATTTTTATAGCAACAACCCTGTTCGTTACCCTGGCGCCTGGAACTATACCCGCACTGGTGCCACCGAAGCCAATTCAGTAGTTGACCTCTGGAAAACCGCATCTGCTTATCAGCATGCATCTGTAAGGGAGCCGGGCAACAATCATCCGCACGGATATGACTGGGAAAGTAAACCCGGTGGCCTTTGGCGGACTTTACACCCCCGTTATGCCCTCACCAATGCCAACTGGTATGGTTCGGTAAGCAACTATTATAAAGCTACCGGCACCTATGCAAGAAATAGCGCAGAAATGAATTTTGCGACCGATGCAGATGCAGTAAAAGCCGGTGTAGCCATCTTTGATGTTGCCGTTCTTACAAAAGAAGCCAGCGAAAAATTATCAACGCTCTTACGGAAGAATAGTTTTTCAACAGAACAAAAATTCAATGAACTCTATGCGGCATGGGATGCCACCAAAGCGGCCAACAGCAGCTTAAGCGATCCGTCAATGTATTGCCAGAATAAAGAATTCAAAGCGATGGAAGCATTTGCACTCGCCAATCATTATCCTGTAATGCTGCTGGTCTTTGATAAGTTCATTAAAGGCGATCATTTTATCGGCGACCTGCTGCTGACATTGACAAAAGAAAAATATGGTAAACTGCTGGATGAAGTAAAAACGGAGAGATTGGCAAACTTATATGATAAAGAAGGACGTTACCGTATTCATGGTGATCATGATAATGGTGTGCTGTATATAGAAAAAATACTGAAAGGATTGAAAGAAGAGATCGTTCCCGAACCCATCAGCACTGATGTGACAGTTAGCGTTTCACCCAACCCTGTTGTGGACCGGTTAACTGTTCTGCTCAACACTGCTAAATCATCAAAGGTTAGCATAGTGATCGTATCTGCACAAACAGGAATGAAACAGGTGGTACGTACCGAAACTGTTTTAGCTGCCGGCATACATCGTTTTGAAACATCGGTAAAAGATATTGTTGGTGCCAATGGCAATATGCTGGCTGTACAGGTAACGGTGGATGGAGTGGTGAAGACGGTGAAAGTAATGGTGATGAGATAGATCGTAGTTAAACCCCGTCAGCGGCTGAAAACCCTGACGGCGGTTTATATTTTTTGAATGATTGAAAAGCCGGCCGTTGCCGGCTTTTTTATTTGGTGGAACAAGGCGCTAGTGATTGTTGATCTTTCGGAGTCTTGTCATGCGAGGAACGAGGCATCTTAAGACTGCCGCCCGGCGCATAATCCTTACCTTTGCGCCACAATTCAAAAGCTATATGAAAGAAGTCGTAATCGTTTCGGCTGTAAGAACCCCGATGGGAAGTTTCGGAGGATCATTAAAGAATTTATCCGCTACACAACTCGGTGCTGTCGCTATCAAAGGCGCTGTATCCAAAGCAGGTATTGATGCAAAACAGGTGCAGGATGTTTTAATGGGCTGTGTATTGCAGGCCAACCTGGGACAAGCACCCGCAAGACAGGCAGCCAAGTTTGCGGGCTTACCCAACGAAGTGAATTGTACAACCATCAATAAAGTTTGTGCCAGCGGTATGAAAGCCATTGCACAGGCAGCGCAAAGTATCCTGCTCGGTGATGCAGATATCGTTGTCGCCGGTGGTATGGAAAGTATGAGCAATGTTCCTTTTTATTCGCCCATGCTCCGCTGGGGTAATAAATACGGCGATACAACAATGATAGATGGTTTGGCCAAAGATGGCCTTACCGATGTGTATGATGGCAAAGCAATGGGTAATGCAGCAGAATTATGCGCAAAGGAATGCGGCATCAGCCGTGAAGAGCAGGACAGATTTGCCATAGAAAGTTATAAGCGTTCACAGGCAGCATGGGAAAAAGGTTTGTTTGCTCATGAAGTGGTGCCGGTTGAAATTCCTCAGCGCAAAGGCGATCCTGTCATCATTTCAAAAGATGAAGAGCCTTATAATGTAAAGTTTGATAAGATACCTTCACTCAATCCTGCTTTTCAAAAAGACGGAACAGTAACAGCAGCCAATGCCTCAACAATGAATGATGGCGCTGCGGCATTAGTATTGATGAGTGCAGAGAAAGCAAAAGAATTGGGATTAAAACCGATCGGTAAAATAGTTTCGTATGCCGATGCTGAGCAAGCGCCGGAATGGTTTACCACTACACCATCAGTCGCTGTTCCAAAAGCAGTCAGCAAAGCCGGTTTGAAAATGGAAGACATCTCTTACTGGGAATTGAATGAAGCATTTGCTGTTGTCGGTATCGAGAATACAAGAAGGATGAAACTCGATCCATCTAAAGTGAATGTGCATGGCGGCGCTGTTTCTATGGGTCATCCATTGGGCGCCAGTGGCGCAAGGATCATTGTCACCTTATTAAATGTATTGAAAGCAAATAATGCGAAGTATGGTGCAGCGGGAATCTGTAATGGAGGAGGCGGCGCATCAGCAATGGTTATCGAAGCCCTCTAAATCTCCCTAAAGGGAGACTTCGCAGCGTCTTCAACTTTATAAATACATTACATAAGCATAGCGTCTTTGTAAGCCCCTTTAGGGGTTTGGGGTTTTATTTAAATCAGTATTCAACCGTTCATTAAAAAAAAGAATTTCCCTTCTTTGTTTTTTATACTTTCAGTTCTATGAAAGTATTTTTTATTGTATTAGTGATTTTGTTCTACTCCTGTAATAACAAGCCTGATCTTGCCAAAGAAGAAAAAGCCATAAGAGACCTGCTGCAACAGGAAAGAAAAGCTCATTTCGACAGGAATGCAGAATTATTTGTGTCGGAGTTTGCCGACAGCATGATCAGTATTAATAAAGGGAAACTGACGCAAACTTCAATTGAAGAAAACAAAAAACGTATAGCCAGTTATTTCGGGAGAGTGCAATTCATTAAATGGGATGATGTGGCCGAACCTATCATTCGTTTCTCCGGCGATGGATCGCTGGCTTATGCCATTGTACAAAAGCAGGTCATTCTTTCTTACCCCGATAGTTTGCAGCATATAATTACCGATACTACAGATTACGCATGGGTATCCATCTACCGCAAGCAAAAAGGAGAGTGGAAGGTAGAAGCAAATGCATCAACCAATAAATGACCCGGGAGTATTTATAAGATCAATAAACTTCCGGCACCAAGTTGATTCTTCGCCTGGTCAAAAATTTTATAATAGATCACTCCTCTCCGGTTCATCAGCGTTTCTGTTGATACTGATCCTGATTCTGTAACAACCGTTGATAAAACTTGTCCTGCAGCATTCATAAAATAAATGGTCAGCTTTTCACTGTTCATATTGCTGATATTAAGCGTTGCTCCTTTTTCCCAGGGACTTGGATAAAGGAATGTTGTATTACTATTTCTTGCAAACGAAACAGCAGCAACAGGTGAATATTTTTGCTCACCGGTAATTTCTTTCATGTTTAAACGATAATAAGAAATGCCGGGCGATGGACGGGTATCAATATAATTGTAATTGGCAACCGGAGTATTCATGGAGGCAACATTTGCAATAGATGAGAAACTAACTCCATTTGAGGAACGTTCTACTTCATAATGATCCATATTAGCTTCTGAGCTTGTCTTCCAGTTTAGTTGTACGGAGCTTGTTTGTTTTGTAGCAGTAAAACTGGTAAGCAATACAGGAAGGGTGAGATAATTAAAGTTTACGGTGATCCGGATACTGTTGACCTGGCCGGCTGTAGGTGTACCGTCAGCAACAGCTCGTTTCACAGATATCGCTACACCAAATCCCGGATCATTGATCAATGCATTGGTCCATGCAACGCCCCAGGAATCAGCTGGTCCGCCATACAAGATGTAACTGTCAGCAGGAGTAAAAGGCTCGTTTCTTGCATTATCGGTGCCAACAATAACCCCATTTTGCACAATACGAACACTATAATCTCTTGTGCGGTTGTTAGGATCGGAGCATTCTATCTCCACTCTTATACCTGTGATGATAGTACCGGCGGGAATATTGAAACCGAAATTTGTTGCCACAAGATAATCTGTATAGCTCCCCGCACCCGCCAGGTCGTCAAAGCTGGCATAGTTGTTATCGCTGGCCGAAACATTATTGACATTATTCCATTTCTTATTGGAACCAGGCAGATCTGTATTAAGAAATGTGGCCGGGTAACGATTACCTTCGGATTGAGCAGCCAGATGAATGACGCTGAGCAATTGTATTGCCAGCAGGAGATGGAATTTCATATTGGATATTTTGGTTTCTTCGAAAAAAAGCAACCCGAAAACTACAAAACAGAGTAAACCCGGTCAATGAAATCGAAGATTTTTCTGCCAACTGGTATTTTAACAAGTAATTGTTCCTGTAAAATAAAAGTATATTTACTTCTTTAAGCCTTTATGATCAATATCCGCTTCTGTACCACTGAGGATGCAGCCCTGGTAGCCGATATGAGCCGGCAAACCTTTTATGAAACTTTTGCGTCAGAGAATTCGGCTGAGAACATGGATAAGTTCATGCAGACACAGTTTAGCCGTGAAGTACTGGTAAAAGAAGTGGGAGCGGGGGGCGATATTTTTTTCCTTGCTTATGATGATGAAAAACCCGTTGGTTATGTAAGAATGCGGGAAGGTGATAAGCTGCCGGAATTAGGAAATAGGAGAACTATTGAGATTGCCCGCATCTATGCTGTTATGGATTCAATAGGAAAAGGAGTAGGCAGTGTATTAATGCAAAAATGTATTGAGGTGGCATTGGAAAGAAATAAAGAGGTGATCTGGCTGGGTGTTTGGGAAAAAAATAAAAGGGCCATTGATTTTTATACCCGCTGGGGATTTGAAAAATTCAGTACCCATGTTTTTATGCTGGGTGATGATCCTCAAACTGACTGGTTGATGAAAAAAGAATTGTAATTTGTGACCAATTTACTATGACCCATTCGAGAAAGCTTCTTAGTTGTTTGTTGTTCCTTATCGTTGCTGCAGGTATTTCTTCTGCACAGGAACAAAAGATGGCCATCCGTGTTTCGCAGGATGATGCCGTTACACTGACCGAATTTGAATCGACGATCAAGCTCAAAAAGAAGTCTTTTAAATTCCAGGTAATGCTGAAGAATGTGGAAGGTGTTTATGTTTTTGCCAGTATCAGAGATTCAGTTTACCGGTTTACCGAAAACGGACCTATCCAGGATTTTATCTACCTGCCTCTTTTGAAATTAAAAGACGATGAATTCAATCGTCTCAAGGAACTGAATATCAGCGAAACAGGGTGGTCTTATTGGTATTATACTCCAACTGCAGAAACACATTCATTTGCCAGGAAAGTAACAAATATTGACACTAATACTTATATCTGTTCCAAGATCATCAAAGAATTCTATGATGTAGCTGACAACTTCAACATTAAGATCCGCGACATAGATAAGCCTCTGTATGTTTTTTTCATTGCCGTTGCTGATTATGATGATACCGGCCGGCCTTTGAAGGAGTTGATACGTCGCAAAGTAAAGATCGAGTGGACGGATGACGAATAGAATAACTACTGCCCTTCAACTGTCGTAAAGCTCCCACCAGCTTTGTATATTTTCCTGCAAGACAGGTACTAAAACTTTCTGTAATACGTTTAGGTCATATTCATTCAAACAATTTTTTTGAAAAAATGACAGGACATTAAACTATTTAGCTCGTTTATCGTCTATTGTCCGTCAGTAACCAATTCTTCAATAAAACCCCTTTTATGAAAGCCCGGATTCTCTCATTAACCGCACTCATTTTCTCTTTAAGTTTTTTGATCGTATCCTGTCAAAAAGATGCCAGCGATGATCAAACCGATTATTCAGCTGAAACAGCTACGCATTCCGATGATGATTCCCGTTTTGCCGATGAGTCAGATGCAGCCTCTGATGATGTTCTCGGCCAGTTGGAATTCAATATTGGTTTCAGTGGCCGCGGCGGACAAGTGCAAACTATTTGCGATGCTACTGTGGTTGTTGATACATTGAGCAATCCCCGCACTATCACTATTACTTTTAATGGTACTCCTTGTTTACCCGGTCGTACCCGTACAGGTGTTATCGTTGTATCAATGGCACAGAACATCCGCTGGAGAGATGCCGGTGCCGTTATTAATGTAACGTTCCAGAACTTCAGGATCACAAGAACCAGGGATAATAAGAGTATCACTTTTAACGGTACCCAGGCCTATACCAATGTAAGTGGTGGTTTACTTATCAACCTGCCGACATTAAATACGATCACTCATACTATCACCAGCAATAACATGTCCATTACATTTGATAATGGCAGCCAGCGTACATGGAGTGTAGCAAGAAGAAGAGTGTTCACTTATAATAATGGCGTGGTAGTTACCGTTACCGGCATGCATTCACAAGGCGGAATTACCGGTATTGCTGAATGGGGTACTAACCGTTTTGGCCGCAATTTCACAACTGCTATTACGCAGCCGGTTGTAAGACGCCAGGATTGCAGCTTCAGGGTTGGCAGTGGGAAAGTTACACATACCACGCCTGCATTCACAGCTTCTGCAACTTTCGGTTTGGATGCAACAGGTAATCCAACAGGATGTCCCGGTGCGAATCCTTATTACCTGAAAGCAGAGTGGACCCGTCCTAATGGAACTACCTATTCAACATTGATACCTTATTAAAAATTAAAGCGATTTACATTTTATGTATAGTGAACCGTCTCGCCTTAGGCGAGACGGTTTGTTTTTTATGGCACTTGGATATTTACAAGTAAATTAGCGGCATGTCTTCTGTTATTATTGAAAACATCAAACTGCTTGTAAATACAAGAGAAGAAAGCAAACTGCTTAGAAGAAAAGAATTGGCCCATCTTCCCTGCATTGAAAATGCTTATATCATTGTTGAAGACGGTATCATTGCTGAGTACGGCCCGATGGCTGCATTGAAGAAGACAGATACCAACAGTATTGATGCTTCCGGTCAATACATACTTCCCTGCTGGTGCGATTCGCATACACATTTGGTTTTTGCAGCTTACCGTGAAGAAGAATTTGTTGATAAGATAAAGGGATTGAGTTATGCAGAGATAGCAGCAAAAGGCGGAGGCATACTTAATTCTGCTAAAAAACTAAATGAAACGTCGGAAGCAGAATTATTGCGAATCGCTATGATCCGTTTGAATGAAGTGATGCGTTCAGGAACCGGCGCTATAGAAATAAAAAGTGGCTATGGACTTTCAGTGGAAGGAGAATTGAAAATGCTTCGGGTCATCAAAAAATTAAAAGAACTGTCACCTATTCCAATTAAAGCAACATTTCTTGGTGCACACACTTATCCGGTTGAATATAAAGAGAACCATCAGGGATATATTGATTGTATTATTAATGAAATGATGCCGGTGATCGCCAAAGAAAAATTAGCCGATTATATTGATGTGTTTTGTGAAACAGGATTTTTTTCGTCGGACGAAACAGAAACGATCTGCAAGGCAGGAATGAGTTATGGATTGAAACCAAAGATACATGCGAACCAATTGAATTTATCCGGAGGCGTGGAAACAGGCGTTCAACTCGGGGCTTTATCCGTTGATCATTTGGAAACGATGAATGATGCAGCTATTCAAACGCTGGCTGGTTCAAATACCATTGGAACGTTATTACCCACAGCTGCTTTCTTTTTACGAATGCCTTTTCAACCAGCAAGGCAATTGATCGATGCCGGCTGTGCCATTGCATTGGCCAGCGATTTTAACCCCGGTTCATCCCCGTCAGGTAATATGAACCTGGTTGTTGCCATGAGTTGTATTCAAATGAAAATGCTTCCGGAAGAAGCGATCAATGCGGCGACCCTCAATGGCGCTTATGCAATGGAACTCCAGGATGAAGTAGGAAGTATTACCGTTGGTAAAAAAGCCAATCTTATAGTAACCAAACAAATTCCTTCACTGGCTTACCTGCCTTATGCTTTTGGATCGAATTGTATTGACAAAGTGATGATATCCGGAGAGTGGATCTAAATTATTTACGAATGATGATTTTGGATTTACGATTTGTTTAAGTACGGTATTGTATGCAGAAATCGTAAATCGTAATTCGTATTTCGTAATTTGCATGATGCAATCAACAGAGCAAGAAATAAATGAAGTGACGCAAGTTGCATGGAATAAGCGACCATTGATAATTAGCGGACCCTGCAGCGCAGAAACAGAAGAGCAGATGCTGGCAACAGCACAACGTTTAGCTGCTATTAATAAAGTTGATGTATTAAGAGCCGGTATCTGGAAACCGAGAACCAAGCCCGGTATGTTTGAAGGCGTAGGTGCAAAAGGATTGCCCTGGCTGCAACAGGCAAAAAAAATAACCGGTCTGCCGACAACAGTGGAAGTAGCAACGGCCAAACAAGTGCAGGATGCATTGACCTTTGATGTTGACATTTTATGGATCGGTGCAAGAACAACAGTGAACCCTTTTAGTGTGCAGGAAGTTGCCGATGCATTGCGGGGAGTGAATGTGCCGGTGCTCATCAAAAACCCGATCAATCCTGATCTTGAATTGTGGGGTGGCGCTGTGGAAAGAGTGGCGAGGGCAGGTGTAAAACAAATTGGTTTGATCCACCGGGGATTTTCTTCTTATGGAAATACTGAATACCGCAATGCGCCTATGTGGCACCTGGCTATTGAAATGAAATTGAAATATCCCGGTATGCTTTTTATTAATGATCCATCGCATATCTGCGGACGCAGGGATATTTTGCTCGATACAATGCAGAAAGCCATTGATCTTGATTATGACGGACTGATGATTGAAAGTCATATCGACCCGGATAATGCATGGAGTGATGCAAATCAACAAGTAACACCGGAAGTTTTAAAAGAAATGCTGGATACGATCATCTGGAGAAAAGAAGATATCAATTCAGACGAATTTCATGCGGCATTGGAGAAATTACGCCAGCAGATCAATCAACTGGATGATGAACTTATGCAGATACTCGGTCAGCGGATGAGGATCGCTGAACAAATCGGTAAGTATAAGAAGGAAAATAATATTACGATCCTGCAAACCAACCGCTGGAACGAGATCATTGAAAGGGCTACGCAAAAAGGTGATAAGATCGGGCTGAGTAAGGAATTCATCACTAAATATTTTGATGCTGTGCACATGGAAAGTATCAATCACCAGAAGAAGATAATGGATAGCTAAAACCCCGTGAGCGGTCGCAGACCCTGATGGCGGTTCCAATAAATACTAATGAAGAAACTAACGTATAAATTTTCCAATTCGTCAACAGATATCTACCTGGCTTATGGCATCAGTCATTTGAAAAAAATAACTGATCCTTCTTCCACTATATTGATAACAGACCGGAATGTTTATAATGCCCATGCAAAAAGATTCAAAGACTGGGATACGATCATTTTAAAACCGGGAGAAGAATTCAAAGTGCAGGCGACTGTTGATGCAGTAATTGAAAAGCTCATTGAAATGGAAGCCGACCGGGAAACAACATTAGTTGGCATTGGCGGTGGTGTGATCACTGACATTACCGGTTATGTGGCTTCTGTTTATATGCGGGGAATACGATTTGGTTTTTTACCTACTTCAGTATTGGGTTTAGTAGATGCTTCTATTGGTGGTAAAAATGGAATTGATGCAGGTGTATATAAAAATATGGTAGGAGTTATCCGGCAACCTGCATTCATTTTACATGATATGATCTTCCTGAATTCACTGCCACAGGAAGAATGGGAAAATGGTTTTGCAGAAGTGATCAAACATGCCTGTATAAAAGATTCGGCGATGTTCAACGAACTGGAGACAAATTCTTTGAAGACATACCAGTCAAAACAAAAATCAATTTGTGAATTAGTTCAGAAGAATGCTATTCTCAAAACCAAAGTGGTGCAGAAAGATGAATTTGAGAAAGGAGAAAGGCGGTTGTTGAATTTCGGTCACACAGTAGGTCATGCATTGGAAACACAATATGAGTTGTTGCACGGACAAGCTATTGCTATTGGTATAACCTATGCCTGTCATATTTCAGAGCAATTGACAGGATTCAAGCAAACAGAAAGAGTAGTTGGTCTTTTAGAAAGATACAATCTTCCCACTTATGCTTCTTTTGATAAGCAAAAAGTTTTTGATGTATTGAAGATGGATAAGAAGCGGGAAAGAAAAGAAATGAATTATGTGTTGCTGGAAAGAATAGGAAAGGGAGTGGTGAAAAAAATTCCGCTTAAACAATTGGAGAAGTTCATTCAATATCTATAATTAGTGAAAGTAACCATACATCCATCACAATTAAAAGGAAATGTGCAGGTCCCGCCATCCAAAAGCTATACACAACGGGCATTGGCAGCTGCTTTATTGAGGAAAGGCGAAACGATCATTTATAATGCAGGAAAAAGTAATGATGATCTTGCTGCTTTACATATCATCCGGCAGCTCGGGGCAAAAATTTCTGAGCAGGACGATGGAATTAAGATCGTCAGTAATGGTGATGTAAGAATAGAAGGTGATGCCGAAATAAATTTCGGAGAAAGTGGCCTGGGAGCAAGGATGTTTACACCCATTATTTCATTGTCAGGACAAAAAGTTGTTCTGAATGGGGAGGGAAGTCTTTTAAAAAGACCCATGTCTTTTTTTGAAGAAGTGCTGCCGGAATTTGGAATAAGGGTTAAGACAGAAAATGGTAAATTACCAATAACGATCCGCGGGAAATTTAATGCAAAGAAAGCGGTTGTTGATAGCAGATTGGTGAAGTCTGGCCCGGGTGCTAAAATGATCATTGATGGATCGTTAAGTTCTCAGTTTCTCACAGGCTTATTGTTTGCATTGAGTAAATCACCGGAGCCGGTAGTGATATCAGTAAAGAATCTTGTCAGCGCTAATTATATTGATATTACAATAAAAGTACTTGAGCAGTTTGGTCTTGCTTCAGTTTCTAATACTTTTAGATACGAACGATTGGTGATACAAAGCAAACAACCTGTACCAGGAGTGCTTGAGTACACTGTAGAAAATGATTGGAGCAGTGCGGCCTTCTTGTTAGTAGCCGGGGCAATAGCAGGCCCGATAACAATAAGAGGTCTGGACCTGAATTCTGTGCAGGCGGATAAAGCGATCATTGATGTATTAATATCAGTGAATGCCGGTATTGCTATCGAAGCAAAAGGGATAAAAATTCATCCATCACCGATGAAAGCTTTTGATTTTGATGCAACAAATTGTCCTGATCTTTTTCCTCCGCTGGTTGTGTTGGCTGCATATTGTGACGGCCGATCACATATTAAAGGTGTAAATCGTTTAGCACATAAAGAAAGCAACAGGGCCATTGCATTACAGAAGGAATTTGGAAAAATGGGAGTGAAGATCGAATTGAATGATGATATAATGATCATCCATGGTGGTAAGGGAGTGAAAGGAGCTACTGTTCATTCCAGTTATGATCATCGTATTGCTATGGCTTGTGCCGTGGCGGCATTAAAAGCAGAAGGAACAACCACTATTGAAGAAGCGGGAGCGATCAAAAAATCTTATCCTGGTTTTTATAATGATTTGAAAAGCCTCGGTGCTGATGTATCTTAGCAGAAGCTAGTAGCCAGTAGTAAGCAGCGAGTAGGGGAGCCTTCCTGCTAGCTATTCCCTACTCGCCGTTTCCAAGTAGCTCAAACCTAAAAACAATATGAACTCATTCGGCCGCATATTCCGCATTTCCATTTTTGGTGAATCGCATGGCGAATCAGCAGGGATCGTCATTGACGGATGTCCTGCGGGTTTATCAGTAACAGTAAATGATTTTTTACCTGACCTGGAAAAAAGAAAAGGTGGCATACAAAAAGGGACCACACCGAGACAGGAAGAAGATATTCCCATTTTTAAAAGTGGTTTGTTCAATGACAAAACAACCGGTGCACCGATCACTATTTTATTTGAGAATAAAAATGTAAGAAGCAGTGATTATGAAAAGCAGAAAGCCATACCAAGGCCAGGCCATGCTGATTTTGTAGCAAGAAAAAAATTTGGCGGGTTCGAAGATTTTCGGGGCAGCGGACATTTTAGCGGAAGATTGACAGTGGCATTGGTGGCGGCGGGAGTTATTGCGAAGAAGTTATTGAAGGAGGTTAAGGTTGAGGCTAAGATTTTAGAGATTGGTGGCGAAAGTGATTTGGATAAAGGCCTGCAAAAAGCAATTGATGCAAAAGATTCTATCGGTGGTATCATTGAATGCCGGGTAAATGGATTACCAGCTGGTCTGGGAGAACCTTTCTTTGATTCAGCAGAATCATTGCTCAGTCATATTGTATTTGCTATTCCAGCTGTTCGTGGTATTGAATTCGGAACTGGTTTTATTGCAGCAAAAATGTTCGGCAGCAAACATAATGATGCTATTGAGAATATGGAGGGCAAAACAAGAACCAATCATGCCGGCGGAATTGTTGGTGGATTAACGAATGGAAACGAATTGGTATTCCGTATCGCTGTCAAACCTGCTTCTTCCACACCCAAAGAACAAACAACACTGAACTGGGAAACAGAAAAAGTGGAAACCGTTTCTGTAAAAGGCCGTCATGATCTTTGTATTGCATTAAGAGTACCTGTAATTTTGGAAGCAGTAACAGCTATTGTGCTTGCCGATCTTTTATTATTGGAACAAAAAATAAAAAGAGTTTTATAATGCCGGTCATTTATCATATTGCTTTTGCCAATGCCTGGGCGGAAGCCAAACAAAAAGGTTCTTATGAACATCCTACTTTAAAAAGCGAAGGTTTTATTCATTGCTCATTGGACAACCAGGTGGCGGGTGTATTGGAAAGGTATTTCCAGGGAGAGAAGAATTTAGTGAAACTGGTGATCGATACAGATAAGCTGACCAGTAAATTTATTTTCGACTGGTCGCAATCCACAGCTGACACTTATCCGCACATTTATGGGCCTATCAATATTGATGCGGTCATAGATGTTTTGCCGATCAATTAATTCAAAGGTTTGCTCAACTTTTTAAAATCAATATCCAGTATCTCATATTTATCACTGCCCGGTAAAAAATAATGCCACCATTCTGATTCAAATAATTTGAAACCATGTTTCTCCATGGTTGATTTTAATAGCTGGCGATTTTGTAAAACTTCTTCCGGCAGTTTGGTAAAACTATGATGAGCTGTGTCGGAGAAATTATCAAAGCCGGTTCCCATATTCAATTCCTTTCCTGTTTTCACGTTAATAATGGTCAGATCAATGGCAAGCCCCCTGTTGTGACCGCTGCCTTTGGATGGATTGGCTACATATCTTTCGTCTTTGACCAGCTCCCAGAATTTTACGGTTACAGAAAAAGGGCGATAAGCATCGAATACTTTTATCCCATAACCCATCGCATTCAATTCCTCCTGCACTTTTTTTAATGCATTAGCTGCCGGCAAGCGCATATAGGTTTGATTAGTTCCTGCGGGATACATCAAACGTTTCATAAAGTTATTGGTGGTAGCATAGCGCAGATCGTAAACAATTCCCGGTATCACACTTTTCAACTCCACCATTTTTTTCAACGAATCTTTCTTAACCTGTTTTTTGTAATCATCCCAGTTGCTGGTAACCGGTGGCCTAGTATAACTACTATCCTGCGCAGCTATCTTTAACAACAGCAATGTTGAAAAAATAAACAGCAGGAACTCTTTAAAGTAGAAACGAAATGTTATTTTAGTAATCATAACCGGCGCTTGTCAATTTAAGACAAAATCCGGATATGTTTTTTGCCTGCCCCGCCCAACGCGGTGGCTACCACACACTGCTTATGAGGACAAAGGTTTATTTCTTTGGAATAGTTGCCTGCCTGTTTGTTTTTACGGCTTGTAAAAATAGTAACCGGAGAGGCAGCATTGCTGTCACTCCCGGGCAGCTACAGCAAAAAGCTGCAGACATTATCAAGTCATCTATAATACATGCGGCTGCAACAGGCGGTGTGCTTCCGGATTCAGTCAAACTTTCCCAATCAAGGCTTTCGAAACTTTTGTACGAAAAGAATGAATATGCACCGCTCTGGTGCAAAGAGCAAGATTGGTTGCCTGCCGGTGATTCTCTTTTTCGCCTCATTGAAAAAGCTCAGTTGTTCGGTCTATTTCCTGAAGATTATCATGTAAAAGAGGTCTCAGGTATCAGGCAAAAATTTTTCAACGATAGTTTGCGAAAAGGAGATCAGAAAGATGCCTCCTTATGGGCGGAAGCAGATATGATGCTGACAGATGCATTCTTTCAAATGGTAAAAGATATAAAGTTAGGCAGGTTACCACATGATAGTGTTACACTCAGAAAGGATTCTGTACTCACTGATTCATTTTACATGGCCAAATTTGCATTAGTGCAACAACAAACTTCTCCTGCACAAATTTTTCAATCGCTTGAACCAGGCCATACCGGTTACCGGTTATTGAAAAAAGCCATTCCAAAATTTCTTGACAGCGCCAATTACCGTTCATTCACCAAAGTGCCTTCACCCGGTAAAGACCCTGTTGCTTTTAAAAAAGCCCTGCAGCAAAGACTTTATGAAGAAGGCTTTCTTGCTACTGACAGTGTAGTTGCGGATTCAGCAACAATAGCACTGGCTGTAAAAAAATTCCAGGAAAAAAAAGGCATTGCTATAGATGGCAGGGTGGGAGAAGGAACCATTCGTATGTTAAATGATAATGATAAGGAGCGGTTTATACGCATTGCCATCAGCATGGATAAGTATAAAATGCTGCCTGAAAAAATGCCTTCCAAATATGTATGGGTCAATATACCGAGTTATTATATGCAATTGATAGATGGAGATTCTGTAAAGATCAATTCGAAAATCATTATCGGTAAATCTAAAACAAGAACACCGGTGCTTACCAGTAATATCAATGAATTGATCACTTATCCGCAATGGGTACCACCTCCCAGTATTGTGATGAAAGAAATTTTGCCTGCTGTTAAAAAGAACCCGGGTTATCTTGCTAAAAAAGGATTCAGCCTTTGGGATTCGAAGGGTGAAGAAATAGATCCTTATACTGTTGATTGGTCAAAGTACAACAAGGGCATTCCCTACCGGGTAGTACAGGGCAGCGGTGATGCCAATGCACTAGGTATAATGAAATTTGTATTCAGCAATAAATACTCCGTTTACCTGCACGATACCAATCAGCGGTATTTGTTTGGCCAGGTCATGCGGTCATTGAGCCATGGTTGTGTAAGAGTACAGGATTGGGATAAATTGACCTTTTATCTTTTACGCAATGACAGCATCAGTACTGGCCGGGGTTATTCGAGAGCAGATTCGGTTCGTACATGGCTTAAGAATAAACAAAAAAGGAGTGTGGCATTAAAAAATAAAATGCCGGTTTTCATTCGATATATTACCTGCGAAGGGAGAAATGGGAATGTGATCTTTCATGATGATATATACGGGGATGATAAAATGCTGAAAGAAAAATATTTTGCATCCAAGTAGTCAGGAGTTGCTTTTTGGTAACCTGATTTCAGAAAAATCAGGCTTTTTTGTGAAAAACAACCTCCAAAACTGTGAATATGAAGTAAATAATTTATTTTAGATTATTGAACTTAGCCGTTATTTTTGTTCAGATTTAAAACCAAACTATCTCTTTATGAAGAAGATACTTTCTTTATTGTTTGTATTATACCTGCTTGTATCCACTGGTTATAGTCAAAACAAAGATTGGGTAAGGCCCAAGGCTCTCGGTGTCAGCTTTTTTCTTAATGATTTTATAACTCCGGATAGGATTCGTACGAGTTCACTGAGTACTGTTATCAGTAATAAGAATTTTGCCCGTATGCGGCAAATGTCACCCGGTCTGGCATTAAACTATTTCCAGGGAGTTACTAATCATGTTGACATTAATGTTAACCTTGGTGGTTCCTTTGTTCAGTATCCAATGCCTAATAAAACTTTTTCTAATGAAAGTTTTCTTCTTGAGTTCAGTGCTACGGCTAATCTAAAAATGATGACCGAGAAATACTGGGTATCTCCCTATATCATTGCAGGAGTTGGCGCTCACAGGTATCGTAATTATTATGGAGCTTTTATGCCGCTCGGGCTTGGATTGAAAGTAAATTTCTGGGATGAAGCCCATTTCTTCGTTACATCTACTTACAGGGTTCCTGTAACTACTGAAACAGCAAATTATCATTTACAACATGCCATCGGTATAGCAGGTGCGTTGAAGAAAAAAACTCCTAAAGTTATTCCTCCTGCTGACCGTGATAAGGACGGTGTTCTTGATAATGTGGACCTTTGTCCCGATGATCCGGGCCCTGCTGCTTTCCAGGGTTGTCCTGACAGGGATGGTGATGGTATTATCGACAAGAGTGATAAATGTCCCGATGTCCCCGGTCTTGCCCGTTACGAAGGTTGTCCAATACCTGACCGTGATAAAGATGGTATCAACGATGAAGAAGATAAATGTCCGGATGTTCCCGGTCTTGCCCGTTACCAGGGATGCCCGATACCAGATTCAGATAAAGATGGTATCAATGATGAAGAAGACAAATGTCCAACTGTTCCGGGTGTTGCCCGTTACCAGGGATGCCCGATACCAGATACAGATGGTGATGGTACCAATGATGAAGAAGACAGGTGTGTAACTATTCCTGGTCCAAAAGAAAATTTCGGTTGCCCTATTATCCCTGAAGAGATCAAGAAGAGAGTAGATATTGCTGCTAAGAATATTCTGTTTGTTACCGGAAGTGCTAAACTGCAAAGCAAATCGTTTAAAGGATTGAATGATGTGGTAAAGATCCTGCAGGACAATCCTGGCATGAGCCTGCAGATAGACGGCCATACTGATTGGGTGGGTACTGAAGAGTACAACCAAAAACTAAGTGATGACCGTGCCGCTTCTGTAAGAGCTTATATGATCAGCAAAGGAATTGATGAAAGTCGTATTACCTCTGCCGGTCATGGTGAGACAATGCCTGTAGCTACAAACAATACCGCAGCTGGCCGTCAGCAGAACCGCAGGGTTGAGATGAAATTGAGCTATTATCAATAAGATTTGAAATTGAACAAATACAAAATGTCCTCTCATTCGAGAGGACATTTTTTTTAAGGCTACTTAAAACCTTACATATTTTTCTGTGAGCTGTTGATCTATTCCTTTCTTCCTTGCTTTTCTGGCCTGCCTTCTTAGAATGAATTCAAACAGGCTCATCCACCCGGGAAGATTGCTTTCGCTGATATCGAATAACCAGGCCAGCGCCAGCTTGTCTTTTGGAAAACCATTGGGTTTGCAAAGCCCATCATTGGCTAATCCATATCCGATCTGTAATGATTGTTCGAAACCACGGCTGGCTGGTTTTAATTCCACCCTGAATTTGCAAGACTTACCGCTTCTGTTACGGAAAAAATGATTGATATTAGGATCGGCAGTCGCAGATTGACCGGGTTGTAATGTATGAATGGTCTTTCCCAATTTCACCTGTACTTCTCCTTCAATGCAGGAAAAACTTTCTGAATAAGTTTTATGATAATGCAATCCCACGCCGCCGCCATCAGCTAATTCTACTTCAACAAGTGTGTATTGGCCATTGGTATCGGCATGGGTTTTTAAAAATATCACCTGGTCTTTTTGTATCGGGTTGTAGATCTTTCTTTCCATGCTGGCTAAATACGGAGTTTAAAGATAGAAGGATTTTTATACTAAGGCTTTCTGCCTTATTTAATTATGCGCCTGTTATTATTTGTACACATTGGTCATTAAGAAGGAATTAAGCTCTGCAATTTTCACCAAATTCCCTTACTTTTGCGCCTCCAAATTATAAAGGAAAAATTATCATGGCTGACTTAAAATTTCAAAGAAACTTCGGTATTGCCGCTCACATTGATGCAGGCAAGACCACTACGACGGAACGTATCCTTCGCTATACAGGGATGATCCACCGTATCGGTGAGGTGCATGATGGCGCTGCTACTACCGACTGGATGGAGCAGGAAAAAGAAAGAGGTATTACCATTACCTCTGCGGCTGTTAGCTGCCAGTGGAATTTTCCTACCAATAAAGGCAAGGAATATGCTGATACAAAAAAATATTCTTTTAATATCATTGATACTCCGGGCCACGTTGACTTCACAGTAGAAGTTGAACGTTCTATGAGGGTGTTGGATGGTTTGATCGCATTGTTCTCTGCGGTTGATGGTGTAGAACCACAATCTGAAACAGTATGGCGCCAGGCCAATCGTTATGGTGTGCCCCGTATCGGGTTCGTAAATAAAATGGACCGTGCCGGTGCTGACTTCCTGATGGTGGTTAAGCAGGTAAAAGATATGCTCGGTTCAAAAGCCGTTCCTCTACAGTTACCGATCGGCGCTGAAGATGATTTCAAAGGTGTGGTTGACCTGATCAAAATGAAAGGCATCATCTGGCATATGGAAACAGAGGGAATGACGTTTGATGAGATCGAAGTTCCTGCCGATATGCTGGAAGAAGCAAAAGAATGGAGAGCAAGTCTTGTAGAGGCTGTTGCTGAATATGATGATAAACTCATGGAGAAATTCTTCGAAGATCCCAACAGTATCACTGAAGATGAAATGCATGAAGCTATCCGTAAAGCAACGGTTGACCTCAGCATCGTTCCGATGATGTGCGGTTCTTCCTTTAAGAATAAAGGTGTGCAAACGGCGCTTGATGCGGTTTGCCGTTACCTGCCCTCACCGGTTGATATTCCGGATACAGTAGGTACCAATCCTGATACAGGTGAAGAAGAAACAAGAAAAGCAGATCCCAAAGCTCCTTTCGCAGCATTAGCCTTTAAGATCATGACCGATCCGTTCGTAGGTCGCCTTGCGTTCTTCCGGTGCTATTCCGGTCATTTGGATGCTGGTTCTTATGTATTGAATGTAAGAAGTGGTAAGAAAGAAAGGATCAGCCGTATCATGAAGATGTTTGCGAACAAGCAGAACCCTATTGATTTTATCGAAGCAGGTGATATCGGTGCAGCTGTTGGTTTCAAAGAAATAAAAACCGGTGATACGTTGTGTGATGAGAATCACCCGATCACTTTGGAGAATATGTTCATCCCGGAACCGGTTATCGCAGTAGCTATCGAGCCAAAAACCCAGGCTGACGTAGATAAAATGGGTATGGCTATTTCAAAATTGGTGGAAGAAGATCCTACACTTCGTGTAAATACTGATGAAGAAACCGGGCAGACCATTCTTCGTGGAATGGGTGAACTGCACCTGGAGATCATCATTGATCGTATGCGCCGTGAGTTCAAAGTAGAAGTGAACCAGGGTGCACCGCAGGTAGCTTATAAAGAAGCGTTCGGTGCAACAATTCAGCACCGTGAGACATTGAAAAAACAAACCGGTGGTCGTGGTAAGTTCGCTGATATCATTTTCGATATCGGGCCGGTCGATGCAGACTGGAAAGCAGAGAACCCGGATAAGCATTTCCAGTTCGTTAATAATATCGTAGGTGGATCCATTCCCCGTGAATTCATCACCCCGATCCAAAAAGGATTTGAGCAGGCGATGACCAATGGTGTATTGGCCAACTATCCAATGGATAATATGAAGATCCGTGTATTTGATGGCGGTTTCCATGCGGTTGACTCAGATGCGATGTCATTTGAACTTTGCGCCAAGCAAGGTTTCCGCGAAGCAGCAAGAAAAGCAAAACCAGTTTTACTGGAACCCATCATGAAAGTGGAAGTTATTACTCCTGCCCAGTACATGGGTGATGTTACAGGTGACCTGAACCGTCGTCGTGGTATGCTGGAAGGTATGGATACCCGTGCCGGTGCTGAAGTGATCAAAGCCAAAGTTCCATTGAGCGAAATGTTTGGTTATGTAACGCAACTTCGTTCATTGTCGTCTGGCCGGGCTTCATCTACTATGGAGTTCTCACATTATGCACCTACACCAAACAATATCGCTGAAGAAGTGATAGCGAAGGTGAAAGGGAAAGTAAGCGCCTAAATTTCAAAATGAGCAATACGAGATCCCGTCCCGTTTTAAGCGAGACGGGATTTTTCTTTGGGAAATTAACCCGAATCAACCGAAGTATTACCTGCTGGCATTGTGTTTGCTGAATTATTTCCTCAGCCAACTCCGTTTTTAGGAACCAATCTATTCTTGCCGGCGCTTTTGTTCCGGCGATGAAAAACACAAATGCTAAAACCCGATCATTGGGGTACGGATTAAGGACTCATTCCTGGGTCCTTATTTTTTTGCTGTAAAGGATCATTAAATACATAGAGCAAACCCACTGCAGATGTAACA
>JABFRU010000066.1 GCA_013140985.1 Chitinophagaceae bacterium
ATATGGCATTACCTTGGCATGGATAAAAATGATGCTTCCACCTGGTACGGGCCGCATGAAGACAAGCAGGGCATCATGGTGCAATTGTTTCAGCATCCATTGTTGCAGGCCAACCGTGAATCGAAAAAAATAAGAAAAGCGTATGAACAATTTTGGAACACCAATGACCTTTGGGTCAATACAGACCGTGTTGGTTTTAATCCTCCTGAAACAGACAAATGGAAATTTCCCGGTCCCGGTCTTCATTGGGATGTAAGTCTTGACCTGCCCATACCATTTGGATTACAGGGAATATTATACCTCGCAGATGTTGAGCCGGAGCAAGGAGCCTTTACATTGGTACCCGGTTTTCATAAACGCATTGATAGCTGGATACAAAATTTACCGGCCGGCGCTGATCCAAGAACAGAAGATATGCATGCATTGGGTTCGAAACCTGTTGCCGGCAAGGCCGGTGATTTTATTATCTGGCACCAGGCATTGCCACATGGCAGCCGACCCAATACAACCAACAAGCCGAGGATCGTTCAATACATCAACCTGCAACCTGTCAACAGGGAAATAAAAAGCAAGTGGAAGTAATAAAACATACTACCTCTTATTTCCACCAGTGATCATACCCGGGAAAGAGCATTGGCATTACTCACTTTAATAATGTAATAATTTAAGAGCGGAAATATTTTTACCGGCACAAAAAAAATCAATCATCATCCGCAAAAGTTCTGCTGAGGGAGAACCCGCCAAATGGGCCAACAATATGCTTACCATAACTGAAGTGGATGGAGTGTTTAGTTTGGATGATAAAGGAAAGATTCTTTATAAAAGTATTGCCGGATAAGCGATCACATTTTATTCACCAGGCTCTCCAATGAAGCTGCATTCGCTGAATTCAACGATTTTAATTCTGTCACCATTCGCTGGGCATTGGCTTTATCTTTTTGGCTGATATATACCAATCCAAGATAATAACGTCCGTTCTCATTTTTGGGACTCAACTCAATAGCTTTCTTCAAATTGTAAATCGCATCTGTGTGATTGCCGGTTTTATAATAACTATACCCCAATTCAACATAGGCAGCCGTATAGGTGTCTTCCATTTCTATCGCTTTTTTCAGGTAAGGGACGGCCTCGCTGTATCTTTCTTTGCTGTTGAGGCAATACCCCATTCCGAAATTTGCTTTTCTCTCATTGGGGTTTATATCCAGTGTCTTTTGATACCAGCTCATTGACATATCCCTGTTCTTTATATTATCCCGGTAAACTTCACCAATACCATTATAACCAATATGACTTTTAGGATCTATTTCAATAGCTTTTTTATACCAATTGATAGCGTCATTGTTTTCCTTTAATCTTGAACAGGCAAAGCCCAGCTCCAGGTAAGTGTTCATGTAATCTGTTTTAAACTCAAGGGATTTGTTCAATGATATCTTTGCAGAAGAAAAATCCTTCAATGCATTTTGCATAAACCCTTTGCGATACCAATACAGGTAATCAGCGATCTCTGTCTTTACTGTTTTTTCAAAGTTCACAAAATGTTCGAGCGCCTTTGCATAGTTCTCCAGTTGGTATTCTACATAGCCTGCCCGTTTGTGCACCCCGGAATTATCGGGATTGATCGAAAGACATTTGTTGTAATAATAAGTGGCTGAATCATATTTAGCAGTCATTTCAAACGCATAGCCAAGTTCAAAGTTAGCCTTATAGAAAGTTTTCATTGCAGGCATTGTCTGGCGCAAAGCAGAAATAGCTCCCGTATAATCCTTCATATCATTGTAGCACCATCCAAGCTCGTACAACGCATCTGCATAACCAGGTTTTAGCTGTATCGCTTTTTTGAATTTATTGGCAGCTTCCGATATTTTCTTCTCGTCCTTTAATGTTATGCCTTCCTGGTAAAGACCAATGGCAGATTGTGCTGTTGAAGTAAATGAAATGCAGAAAGCAACAACGAGAAGGAAAATTGATCTTTTCATGGTTCGTAATTTTTTTTCTAAAAATAATTGTTTTGGCGATACCGGTAGTAAAGATAATTACCAGACGGAGTAGCGATACTAAAGTTGCGTTGAACGCATAAAAAAGTCAATACATTACCTGCTAAAGAAAAACTAATAAGTATGAGGAAAAAAAATGATCTGTGATCAGTTCTCAGTTTCTGACTTAAAAAAACCCAGGTCAGCGAGGATGATGGCCGGAGAAGTATAATTAAGAAGGTTCTCTTTCAAATTATTCATCAATTCATCACGGGTATTGGCAAAAGATGACTTAATAATTGAAAGTTTGTAAGAATTGATCTTAAAATAAGCCAGCCGGGCTGATTGTGCAATAAAGTCTTCGGTTAAGTGGAATGACTCGGCAATATATGCCTGGTCATTGTAGTATGGATGGTTCATACAGGCGGATATTGGTTTTTAAAAGGTATTGGACGATGATACAACGCCGGAATGAGTAAAAAATTGCCTGCAAGGTCCATCTCATTGAACAAAAAACTTATCTTACCATTCTGAAAAATATGATCGTATGTCTGTCAGTACCAACGATATGTTCTATTCCCGCCTGCCGGTCAACCAGATCAGGTTGGGTGATCTTCTGATGGAAGAACATCTTTTTTATAAAATACCTGAAAACTGGGATGTGGTGATCACAGATGTAAAAAAATCAACCCAGGCTGTTGCCGATGGTTTGCATGAAACGGTGAACCTGGTGGCTACTGGTTCTATTGTTGCCGTTTTGAATATTGCCGCTAAAGCTGGCATTACTGTTCCTTTTTTCTTTGGAGGGGATGGCGCTACCTTCATAATACCATCTTCCATTTTAGAACCGGCCATGAAAGCATTGCTGCAACATCAGCAAAATACAGAACAGAATTTTAAGATCATGCTGCGGGTTGGCCATGTGCCCGTTGAAGATATTTATGCCGGCGGACATTTCCTGAACATCAGCAAGGCAAAGGCATCTGACCTATTTTCTATTCCTGTTGTGCTGGGCGATGGTCTCTCTTATGCGGAAAGAATAATTAAAGGTGATGATTATAAAACCGGATCATATCTTATGAACGAAGATGATCTTGACCTGACCGGTATGCAATGCCGCTGGGATAAAATAAAACCACCTGAAAATTATGACGAAGTGGTGAGCCTGCTGGTAACGGTTAGAAATATGGCTGGCCAGCCGGTCATTTTCAAAAAAGTAATTGATAAGCTGGATGAGATATATGGTGAACATGGTAAAAGAAAACCCATCACTGTATCCAAATTAAAACTCAAAACAACATTAAACAAGATCGGCACTGAAATGAAGGCAAAACTGGGCAGGCGCAATACTGGCTATTTGTTACGCAACTGGTTTGCTACCATACTGGGATCGCTTTACTTTAAAACCAAAACTGGAAAAAAATACCTGAACCAGTTGGTTGAATTATCTGATACATTAGTAATGGATGGAAGGATCAATACGGTGATATCGGGAACAAAGCAACAAAGAGAGCAATTGCAGGCTGCTTTGGATGAAATGGAGCAGAAGGGCGAGATACACTACGGCTTGCATGTAAGCAGTGAGTCAGTAATGTCATGCTATGTACGAAACATGAATGAAGATCATATACATTTTGTGGATGGCGGCGGCGGCGGTTACACAAAAGCTGCCGGGGTGTTAAAGAAAAAACTGTTTGCTGTCTGATCTTTAAAAAAAGGTTATGAAAAAAATTCCTTTTGCATTACTATTTTTTATTTCCCTGCTTTTACAGTCCTGCAATCAAACAAGAATTGTATGGCAACCATCTCACCAGACTGATACCGGCAAAGACTTCAATGAAGCAGCCGTAAGCAATGCCATTGCAGAAGCAGCCATAGCTACTGAACCATCATTTAAAGAATATAAAGTATGGAGTCTTGGAAAAAAGGAATACCATCATGCTGATTCAGGAAGCAACACTAAAATACTGCATACTACAGCCATCATTGATGGAAAGATATCCGGCTATGCCTATGAATTAAAACGATCCAATAAGAAACGTCCTGATGTTTTTATTGCGCTGCATAATAATGGAGGCACTAAGCGACATGCCATATGGGGCTATATTCATTATGGTGATAAATATGAAGCCGCAAACAGGGAACTGGCTGCAAGACTGATCAAAGCCATCAGCAGCGTTACTACATTAGAGAACCGCGGAGTTTTACTGGACAGCACGACAGGAAGAAATGATTATCGCTGCCCCGTTACCGGGAAACTAAGTTTTTACAGCCTTGACGAAACTATCAATTTAGCGCCATACAGGGTGCTATTGGAGATCGGGGACAATGCTGCCAGTCATGATTTTTTAGAAGACCCGGCCAATCAGAAAATAATCGGGCAAGCCATTAAGAAAGAGTTAAGTGCATGGCTTGCGGAGAAAAAGAAAGAAAAGTCCGGGCAATAAGATTTTACTTTGCAAAAAAATACTGAAGTCTTAATATCATAATATGAAATTTAAAACCATTTGTACTGCACTCCTGATTATTTCCCTTGCAGCCTGCAACAGCAAAAAGAAAAAAGAGGCTGAAAGTGGTCGGCCCGAAATAGAAAATGTAGATGAAGTAGATAAACGACCTGCCAAAGACAAAAAAGTAACGGACAGGGATTATAGCATTACTGCCGCCAACGCTTACAATAATATTTTTCTCGACAGCATGGCAATGGAAAAATATATCACTGACAGGGAACTGGCGGATAAGAAAATTGCAACCCGCATCCGCAGCTTTTACAATGCCCGTAATTATCAATATGCATGGTTCTCCACAACAGGGCTTACAGAACAGGCACGTTTTTTCTGGAACCAATATGACTATGCCGTCAATCACCTGAACGATACCACATTGGTTAATTCTGATTTTTATAAGAATGCTAACAAGTACATGAACCAGGAAAAAGTAAAGGTTTCCACGAATGATGATAACATACTGCAAACAGAATTTGGGTTGACCGAACATTTTATCCGCTACATCAACAGCACTTATGAAAAAGGATATGTAAAACGAAAAGAACAGGAAAAATTCATCCCTATCAAAAAATTGGATCCGCTTGCAATGGCTGATTCATTATTAAATAAAAAACATAAGGACGATAGATATTATGAAGATGTAAATGACATGTATGCTGCACTGAAGAAAAATCTTGAATTGTATCATACTATAGCAAAAGCAGGTGGCTGGTCTTCTATTCCTTCTGGTAAAGGCTCATTAAAGAAAAATGACTCTCTTCCCTCCATCCCGTTTATTAAAAGAAGATTACAACTTACACTGGACCTTTTAAATACTGACACTAGTGCTGTATTCAATGATTCGCTGGAACTGGCTGTAAAAAAATTCCAGGCCCGGCATGGTTATAAAGCAGACGGAATAATTACTGCACAATTAGTAAAGGACATGAATGTGCCGGCTATTGAAAGATTAAAACAAATATTGCTGAACATGGACAGGATGCGGTGGATGCCCCAAAAACCTGCCGGTCATTTGATCATTGTTAATCTTCCTGAATTCATTTTGCATGTGATGAATGGAAAAGAAAAAGTGTTTGATATGGTAGTGGTAGTAGGAAAAGTGGGTAACAATACTATGATGTTTAATGGTGACCTGAATCAAATTATTTTCAGTCCTTACTGGAATGTACCGCAGAGTATCATTAAAGGGGAGATAGAACCTGCCATCGCAAGGAACCCCAATTATCTTGCTAATAAAAACATGGAACGAACAGCATATGGTATCCGGCAAAAACCCGGTCCCGGTAATGCGCTGGGAAAAGTAAAATTCATTTTCCCCAATAGTTTCAATATGTATTTTCATGATACCCCTTCCAAAAGCTTATTCAGCCAGGATAAAAGAGCATTTAGCCATGGATGTGTTCGCCTGGCTGAGCCACAAAAAATGGCGGAATGGTTATTAAGAAATGATCAAACATGGCCAAAAGAAAAAATTGCAACAGCCATGAACCAGACACATGAAACTTCTGTAAAACTTAAAGAAGCGATACCCGTTTTTATTATTTATTATACTTCCTGGGTAGATGCAGACGGGCTACTCAATTTCAGGGATGATGTCTATCAGCATGATAAAGAATTGATGGAAAAAATGTTTGCCTCATATTCCACACCTGTTACCAGGTTGAATAATATGACAACAGCACAGGAGAAATAAAAATTCTTACCGCTTATCCAAGAATAGACCATACTCGTCATACAAGTGCAGCATTTCGGGGGCAATAGCTGCCCTATTTATACCGGCTGTAACCAAAACTGTATGCAATTATGGTAAGGTATATTATGTCCTTTTCCGTTCAGGAAGGCCGGGAACAATCTGCCCAAAAAGTTATTGCCCGTTATTTTGATGCTTTGAACCAGCATGGCCCCGGGGGTATGCGAAGTCAATGTTATGCCGACCATGACAAGGATGGCAACTTTGTACATATCAAAAGTTTCAAGAAAGAATCAGTGGCAAATCATCATTTCAGGTCAGCTGCCTTCCGGGAATATATTGAACAATTGACAGCACTCTGTGGTGCTACTCCATCATTCTCCAGGCTTCAGCAGGAAAAAACTTTTGAATCTATTTATTGACGATTCATTTATTAATGGATATCACAGTGCATTAAAAGGTATAAGGATGTTGTGGATACAGGAATCTTATTCCCTGCAAAACTTATTCACATCGCCTTATTACCTTTTTGTTGCGGGGGTATGGTAGTTTCAAATCCTGTAAATTTATTACCCAAACCAAAACATGTGTCATGCACAGGGTAATTATTCCCGTTGATTTTTCAGAAACATCATTGAATGCTGCAAGGTTTACAGCAAAAATGCTTTCTGGCAAAAAAGATGCTGTTGCCATACTTTATAATAACTATGAATCGGATGACGATCATGATATTGCTACCAATTACCTTGAAAGTTTAAAAAAGGAGTTCGTTAATAGTGGGGTGGAAACGGTGCAACTTGAATACGAAATGGGGGGCGATCTTGTTGACAATATTTCGAGGATGGCCCATACCATGCGGGCAACACTCATTGCAATGGGTATTACCGGCAAGTCTGCTATCAAACAAGTCATGTTCGGCAGTAATACGCTGAAACTGGTTGATAAAAACCTCTACCCCGTACTGATCATTCCTCCTGATGCTGTGTATAATGGGGTCAATAATGTGGCTTTTGCATCGGATTATAAAAATGTAGAGGACACTACTCCATCTGCTCTTATTAATTCAGTGCTGGAAATGTTCGAACCAATGCTGCACATTGTAAATGTCAACAAAGATCATTATGTTTCATTGACAGAAGAAATACAACAGCAAAAACAGAAATTCATAGAAATGTTCAGCGAACGGAAAAAGGAGTTCTATTTTATTACCATGAATGATTTTTATGAAGCCATGGATAATTTTGTAAAGGATTACAGAATAGATATGCTGATCACTATTCCACGACATCAGAGCAATTCGACTTCATTATTCAAGAGTAGCCATACCAAACATCTTGCCTATCACAGCCATATTCCTATCCTGGCTGCACATGAATAATAACCATATATTCTCTTCGTCCTCAGGCCCTTTGTTTGTACCTTTGCAGCCATAAAAACAAAGCAAGCAAGATGAAAAATATTATAGTCCCGGTCGATTTTTCGGAAACATCGCTGAATGCTGCACGGTATGCAACAAAATTACTGACAGGGCATTACGGAGTAAATATGATACTCCATCATGTGTATAATGATGTTAAGGATGCTGATAAGATGAGCAGGAAACTTGAGGAATTAAAAGAAGATCTCCGTGAAGTTGGTATTGTAAAAATGGAGGTACTGGCAGAGCCGGGTTCAGATTTTATAGAAGAATTGGAAAAACTGGCCCGCCATCGTGAAGCTGATCTTGTAATCATGGGTATTACAGGAAGATCTCCACTGAGCCAAAGCCTTGTTGGTAGTAACACACTGAAAATGGTAAATACAAAGGTCTGCCCCGTACTGATCATTCCGGGTGATGCCGTTTATCATGATGTAAAAAATGTAATGCTGGCATCCGATTTCAAAGATACCTATGCTTCTATTCCTTCCGAACCCATACGCAAAGTATTAAAAACATTTCAACCTCGTTTGCATATTGTCAATATAGACAGCAGCCATTATGTTTCGCTGACCGAAGAATACCAGGCCGAAAAAGAAAAACTGAGACAAATGTTCAAAGATCTTTATCCTGAGTTTTATTTTTTAGGTATGAATAATGTCACTGAAGCTATTAATCAATTCGCTACCGATAAAAAAATTGATTTTATAATTATAATTCATAAAGAACAATCATTATTCTCAAAATTCTTTGTAAAAAGCCACACTAAAAAGTTAGCGTACCAGGGTAATATCCCTGTATTGGCCATTCATGAATAAATTATTGTTTTTCAAATAGTACTTGACAAGGCATAAAGTAATAGCTACCTTTGCTTCCATGCTCCCCTATTCATTCAAAAGAGTTTGTCTAAATACATTTGCCGGTCAATGCCTGCCCGCAAATTTTTATATCCCTGATTGATACATACCTGTATCCCGCCCTTTACTTATTGCCCATTAACTCACCGATCAGATTTTATCAAATAACGATTACAAGTATGAAAAATATTAAGTTGATAGAGGTCCCCTCAGAAATTGGCGCCGGTACCCGGGGCGCCAGTCTCGGCGTGGAAGCTATCAAGATCGCTGCGCTGGACTTTATGAGTAATTTTTTTATTCATTTTCCATCTGAAAAAATACCCGTTGAAAATAAACTGTTATACGAACCGATCGAATCTCCTTATGCCAAGCGTATCAAAGGTATTGTGACGATGTACGACAGGGTAAGCAAAGCGGTAAGTGATTCTGTCAAGAATAATTTCTTCCCGGTAGTTATAAGCGGCGATCACAGCACAGCCGGAGCTACTATAGCTGGTATTAAAATGGCAAAGCCAAAAAGTAAACTCGGTGTGATATGGATAGATGCCCATGCTGATCTTCACACTCCCTATACAACACCAAGCGGTAATGTGCATGGTATGCCCATGGCTATTACTATTAATAAAGACAATGAAGACTGTGCTGTTCATGAAATAGATGAAGAAACCAACAAACACTGGAATCATTTGAAAAATATTGGCAAAATCGCACCGAAAGTATTGCCGGAAGATGTTGTCTTTATTTCTTTAAGAGACTATGAAAAAGAAGAACGATACCTGATCGAACAATATGCCATGAAGGTGATCACCACCAAAGAAGTAAGAAATAAAGGAGCTGAAAATGTGGTGAGAGCTGTTCTTCGTTATCTCGCAGATTGCACCGATATCTATATATCATTTGATGTGGACAGCCTTGATTCATCTATTTCAAAAGGGACAGGCACGCCTGTTAGCAATGGATTGAAAGAAAGAGAAGCTGAAGATCTTATCAGTAAATTCATGCAAAACAGAAAAGTCTGTTGTTTTGAAATAACTGAAGTAAATCCCACACTTGATAAAGAGAATTTAATGGCAGAGATCGCCTTCAACATTTTGCAGCGCAGTGTGAATGTATTAATGATGAATTAAAGCGATTCCAGCTTTTCTTTTATCATTTCTGTGGCAGCAGGTCCCAATTCAAAACTGCTTGCCAGGCAATCATTCAGTATAGCTCTGGCTTCCTTCTTTTTGCCATTATCTGCGAAAATAAAAGCTGTATGCATCAATGCACCAGGTTCAAATGTTCTTTTAAAAACATAAGACTTTGCATACTCCAGTGCCTTTATTTTATCCCCGCTGTTATAGTATGACCATGCCAGCCAATCGCAGGTTTCAGGAGTAAAGCGATTCTTCAATTCATTTTCAGCGATCGCTATTGCTTTATCATACTGGTTCAGTTCGTCAGTATAGATATTGATAAGATATTTATTATACATTGCCCCATAACCCGGCTGTTGCACCTCCTTAACAAATTCTTTTATCAACCTGTCCTTCTCCGTGATATCATTTTCTTTAGCTGCGATCTCTGCCAATATCAATTTCAGGTCAGGCATATTGGTTTGAGATAATATGAATTGGAGTATCTCCTTTGCTGCCTGGTTGTTTCCATCATTTGAGTAAGCGATCCAGGCAATACCTTTCAGGCAATATAAATTAGACGGATCTTTTTTCAACACATCAAGGTATGCATTATAGGATTCTTTGATCCTTCCTGCATGACCATACATATCGGCGAGGTTGGACAATGTCCAGCAATAAAGACTTTTCTTTTTATTCTTTATTTTTTCAAAAGCAAGTTCCATTAGCCGGATTGATTCATCACTGTTGCCTGTATGATCTTCCCATTTTGCTTTGCGTATAAGATAGTCAAATGCTTCCCTATCTTTTAAACTATTCAATGCTTTTTGTGCATCAGCATATTGCCCCAACTCCATTTTTGTATCAAACTCCAGCAACCTGATCACATAAGGGTCACCATTTACCTTCGATGCAGCCTCATTATACAAAGCAGCACTATTAAATTGATGCTGTGTGATACTGTTTTGTGATAGCGCAAATAAAATATTTGCCTCGGTATTTGCAAGCTTATCTGAACTTCTTTTTAGCAATGAATCACCGGTAACGAGAGAAGATATTCCGCCGGTGAGTTTGAAACAATGAAGATAGTTTTTTGCCAGTTCAAGTTTATTGACATAGCTGCCCGTGTCGTTCAAAAGTCTTTGTTGCCAGAAGCTGATTTCATCGGCATTTTTCTTTTTCTCTGCCTGTACCAATCCTGGTTTGAGATACGCAACATAATCCCTTTCGTTTACGACAGATACTTTTTTTTGCTTACAGGAGAAAAGCAGAAAGCTTAAACAAGTTGCTATGAAAAAAAATCTGGGCATATTATTTTTTTAGTAAAAAAACTAACCGGAAAGTTTTTACCGCCCGGTTAGTTTGAGTTTAAATTCATTACATATGCGGTGCTGCCAAAAAAGGAAATGTAGCCAGAAATGGTTTATCATTATTATTGACATTGTCCTTTGTCAGCGTTGGGTTAGATGCACCGGTAGGCCCGCCGAAGATGAGTAACAATTCTGTATCTATCACATCATCAGCCAAAGCTCTTCCGGTAAGAACATTAGTTCCATCAAAAAAAGTAGTAACACCATTTATCTTTACATTCAGTACATCTGTTACAAGAATTCCTGCGAAGGTTGCTTTGTCGTGACCTAATGCATTTTGTGTATAGCCAAATCCTGTCAGCACACTTTGAAACTGTGCATTGAAAGCTGTATTCATCGCTGAAGGCGCTGTAGTATTGAACTCATTCTTACGGGCTGAATTCACAAATACAGTATTGATCGCCGGTCTTGCCATCTGGTCATTCTGTGTATAAGTGCCGGATGTGTCAAATGTATCAGTCGGCATATCATCTTTATCGCAACTCGTTGCAAAGAATGACAACGCTGCAATGATCGGTAATGATAATTTATTAAAACGTATCATGATTATAATATTTATTATTAAAAAAATTATTTTGATTTTGTTTCAGCCCATACAT
>JABFRU010000006.1 GCA_013140985.1 Chitinophagaceae bacterium
AATCAATAGATTGATAAAGTTTTATCGTCTCCTGCGAATCCTCAAACAAATTGATCTGGTAAGTCCCCGGTATTAAATGCGTAAACCGAATCCCAATCAACCTCACCAGCAACCGCCTCGTAAATAATTTTCTAAACAGTTCCCGTGCCACCACTATCAATTGATGATCCGTATTACAAAACGCTATCGACCGCTGCGCTGTATAGGTCTCTCCATCCGTATAACGAAGCTTGATAACTACACATCCTGTCAAACGTCCCTGTTTTCTCAATTCAAATGCAATGCTTTCTGTCATCCGCACGAGTTCCGCATCCAAGACATTCATATCAATGGTATCGGGCTGGAAACTATGCTCGGTGGAAATTGCCTTTTGTTCCTGGTAAGGTATCACCGGTGAGTTATCAATGCCGTTCGCTCTTCGCCAGAGTTCATTGCCAAATGCTCCTACCACATCGCAAAGCCTTTCGGGCGGTATATCACTCAAGACCTTTATCGTCTCTACTCCCATCTTAATTAACTTGAATGCCGTTTCTTTTCCTACACCCGGGATCTTCACTACACTAAGCGGACCTAAAAATGTTTTCTCCTTACCAAATGGTATCTCCATTTGCCCGTTGGGAGTTACCTGCCCGGCTGCTACCTTACTCACCATCTTATTACTCGCCAGGCCATAACTCGAAGCCAGGCCGCTTTCCTTATATAATTTTTTCTTTAGCTCTGTCGTGAACTTCGAACAACCGAAAAATTTATCCATACCACTGAGGTCAATATAAAAATCGTCCAGCGCCGCTTTCTCCACCAGCGGTACCGAATCTTTTATCACTTCATAGATCAGCTTTGATTGCTTGCTGTATTCTTCATAGTCGGCTTTCACTATCGTTGCATACTTGCATAAGCGCAACGCCACCCGCATCGGCATGGATGCATAGATGCCAAACTTTGTGGCTTCATGGCTGCAGGCCGCAACAATACTTCTGTCTCCATTAGCACCGATAAGAATGGGTTTTCCCTTCAGCTTTGCATCACGGAGCCGTTCTACGGATACAAAGAACTGGTCCATGTCAAGGTTGGCGATATGTCGGTTATAGGTCAGCATACTGTCTTGCCCGGTAACTCACTCTTTCCATTTTACTCACTTCAAGACTGACTACGCCAAAGTCCATCGTGACTTTGCCTGTTGCTTTATAAAATCCATCTTTCTCTATGGGATAGGCTCTCGCCGAATCAGGAAAATGCACGGTATCCACCCAATCTAAATTCGCATCGAGAAAAGTACCGAAATACATTTCCTCCCCGTTCTTTGTCGGCACCTGCTTATGCGCAATAAAATAAATCAAGACCGTTACGGTTTTACCGGCATGCAACTGTAGTTCTTTCGCTGCTGTAAATTGAGCAGGATCTGCAGCCGCCAGCGCAAAAGGATCTCCTAAGGGAAATCCCAGGTTCTCTATCTGGTCATAAATATCATCAAGCGGGTGATCCGAGAGGTCGGGAAGATCTAATTCTTTTACCGGCTCATGAAACATCGTAAGTGCAACACCCGAATGCAATTGTTTATTCTTTACAAGTGCATGTACTTCCCAGAGCAATTGTTTTTTTGTCTTCCCGGTAAAACGAAATCCACCGACATGTATCAATAACTCCAATTGTTTGATACCTGCATGGATGCGTTCTACAAAATCCTGCAAGCTCAAAAAGTTTCCATGATTCATCCTGTCTTCTAATACCTGCTCAAGCAATTCCTTTCTCAGTCCTTTGATATGGGTAAACCCGACATACACTTTATCATTCAAAATATTGGTAAACTCATCACTTGAATTAATACATGGCGCTTCAATGGCTGTTCCTGTTTTCAATAATTCTATAAAATATAGTTCGGTACGGTAAAACCCGCCGAAATTATTGATAACAGCTACCATGAATTCCCTGGGATAATAAGTTTTCAGGTAGAGAGACATATAACTCTCTACTGCAAAACTTGCCGAATGTGCTTTATTGAAACTATAGCCTGCAAAACTTTCCATCTGCCGCCAAACTTCCGTAACCAGTTCATCCGGGTGGCCGATTGTCTTACAGTTCGCAAAGAATTTTTCCCTGATATACTCAAACTTATTATTCGCCTTATACTTGGTGGTACTCATGGCCCGGCGCAATATATCTGCCTCACCCAATGATAGCTTTGCAAAATAATGAGCGATCTTAATCACATCTTCCTGGAATACCATCACCCCGAATGTTTCGGATAAATGTTCCTCAAATAAGGGATGCAGGTAAACCACTTTATCCCGGTTATGATAGCGGTAAATATATTCCCGCATCATGCCCGACTGAGATACACCCGGCCGGATAATGGAGGAAGCCGCTACCAGGGTGAGATAATCATCGCAGCGAAGCTTCATTAATAAATGCCGCATGGCTGGTGACTCAATATAAAAACAGCCGATCGTATCCGCCATGCGTATCTGGTCCGCCACCTTCGGGTCCTTCATGAACTTTTTTGTATCATGAATATCGATATCGATACCATGATGAGTTTTTATCAGTTCAAGAGAACTGCGGATATGGCCAAGTCCCCGCTGACTTAATATATCATACTTATTGATACCAATATCCTCGGCCGCATACATATCTATTTGACTGGTCGGCATTCCCTTGGGCGGCATGAACAAAGCGCAATAATTATACAGCGGTTCTTCGGTGATCAGCATACCGCAGGCATGAACAGAATTATTATTGGGAAAGTCCTGTAATAGCCGGGCATAGTCAATAATCGTCTTTTGTATTTTATCCTGCGGGCTATGCGAACGTTGCAGTTCTTTTATTTCACGCTCGGGCAGTCCAAATACTTTTCCAAGCTCCCTTATTACCGAGTCGTTCCGGTAGGTCGTGTAGGACCCAAGTAAACAAACATAGCCATCTCCATATCGCTTGAAAATATAGTCCATCACTTCATCCCGGTCAGTATGCGAGAAATCAAGATCGAAATCAGGAGGAGATGTACGTTCAGGATTGAGGAAACGTTCAAAGAATAAATTCAATTCGATAGGGTCCACATCAGTGATGCCCATACAATAGGCAACGATGGAATTGGCGCCGCTCCCCCGCCCCACATGATAAAATCCTCTTGACTCAGCATGCCGTATGATATCGTAGTTGATAAGAAAATAGGAATTGAATTGCAGATCATCAATGATCTTTAGTTCTTTCTCCAGGCGTTGGATAGCTTCATTATTTTTTTTGTCAAACCGCTTCGGCAATCCATCCAGGGCCAGTTTTCTCAGCAGCAGTTTATCTCCGCTCAGTGATCCGCTATAAGTTTTCTTTGTTTTATCGGAATGAAATTCCATTTCGATCCTGCAAACATCCATCAGCCGGTAGGTATTGGAGATCATGAATGGATAGAGCAGGAACTTTTCCATCAGTGCAGCCGGTGCAATAAAAACTTCATCCTTTCCGCACTCAGCTTCTTTCGGGAGTTGGGACAACAATATATTCATATCAATGGCCCGGAGAAGCCGGTGCAGGTTATGATGGATCTTATCCTGTACCGTAACAGGCTGCCTTATCACAAATTTGTCTTCGAACTCTCGCCATTCGGTGCCGAATAATTTATTGATCTCTGAGGGCCTGATGCCGATACGTTCATTTATGCGCAGGTCCTTATAAGCTTTTGCAGCATGCGGATATATTACAAACCCATCCCAACCATTTTCAAAAAAGCTGAGATCAGGTGAAGGCTCAGGAAAATCTGTCTTTGCCATCAAATGCTCTGACAGGAACCGGTTGATCCATGCAAAGCCTTTATTATTCGCAGCAATAAGCAGGTAGAGAAATTTATCTCCGTTTCTTATTTCAACTCCCAGTATTGGTTTGATCGTATGCTCCCTGCAGAGTTTTACAAATTCCCATGCACCGCAGGTTGAATTGATATTGGTAATTGCAAGTGAGGTAACACCATTTTCCACTGCCCTTTCTACAAGGTCCTTTGTTGAAAAAGTGCCGTAATTAAAGCTGAAATATGTCTTGCAGTTGAGGTACATTCATTGCAAGACTACTAAATAAATTAGTTTATAATAGCTAAATTTATTAGTTACTGGAAATCAATGGACAACGGGATCAAAATATCAGGCGATCCCTTAACCTACAAACTCCGGATCACCTTCCACCACTATAAAAGCATTCACTATCTTTTTACCATTCTTCGTGGGGAATGCAGCCCCTGTAAATCCTTTCAGATCATTGATGATGGCAATGACACGTTTGCGGCTCGGAACATAATCGATCATCTCGCTTGCATCCGGCAGCGAGGTGCAGGGGTTGATACAGCCGATGCTCGAAAGAAATCCCACACCAGGATGAAGAAGAATTTCCGAGCGACTACCCGTTTCCATCAGTTCAATGCCCGGTTTAGGTTTTGCTGAAGGACTTTCCGAATCCTTATAGCCGATGGTTACATAGTTGGTGCCCGCTTGCGTAAACAGCGGGTAGCGGCCCTCCTCTATCCGGCGATTATTACGGGCTGGCTTATTAGCTGCGGGACCGCGGGTTTCTGCCACCATTCCCGAGAGCCCAGCTCCCGTTTGTTTAACCCCATTGTGATAAACCTGGTAAGTGCCAACAGTCCGGCGTTTGCCGTCGCTGGCCCGTTTTTGCTCGGTCTTCCTTATTATATGAAGCTCCCAGCCAATTCCTGTTATTGCCATTCTTATGTTTTATAGGTTAATAAAAGCGTTTGGATATTATTCATTGATCCATATCGGCGATGTATATATCTTCTGCCCATCTTTTTGTATTACCTCAACATAGTAATAAGCCGCTTTGTTAAGAGGTACTGTTTTCGTTACATGCAACTCACTTGTAATGGAACTGGCCCCGCTGAGGAAAGTGGCTTTTATATTAGAACCGGGTTTACCCGTCAATACTTTTATCGTTTGTACCTTATCAGTTGTCTTATCAGTAACCACCACATCTATTTCAATAGTAGTAACAGGATCGCTGATGATGGATCCCATTGGGAAGCCATTGATAGTAAACTCAACAGTTGCATTAGAATCTTCCGATGCATAAAATCTCATTTCCCTGAATGCATCCATAATGTCTTCCCGGTTCAGTTCTTCTGATAGTACCACCGTCCGGGATTGATGGCTCCTGCCAAAGACAGTGTTATGCGTATCATGATCTATGGTGGGTCCGAGGTGATAACCTTTGGCCAGCATCGCTTTATAATAACTGTAGAATGTTCCGGGCGGATTGGCCGAATAGTTCTTCAGTTTGCTCGAATGTGGACCATTCTTAATGGCAACGCCACAAATGGCATCATCAGCAATAGAATTATAAGGGGTTGTCAGCAGCTTTTGAAAATCTGCATTCTTGGGATGACAAAGCGTGGCAAAAGCACCGGACTTATCGGCGATCAGTTGCCAGAGTGTTTTGTAATCGGGCTTCTTATTAAAGACATCATGGTTGTCGTCTTCCCATCCTATCAGTTCATCATATCCGTATATGAGCACATGCCCTGCGGCAACAGTGCCATATTCCATTCCGTACATACATACAAAATTGCCATCGTCATTTTCATCATCGGCCTGTTGCAGTCCTTTGGCAAAATCCTCCAGGTGCATACCGGGATTTTCTTCCTTGTAATAATGATTGTGCTCCGATACACCGAGATAATCAAACGCCTTTGATCCTTTTGCATAGTTAAAGCAGCCAGCCGGTGTATTTACACCACTTGCCGTGCTGTCTTTGTTCCCGTCGGAATAAGCAGAATGAGCATGAAGATTACCGCGGTAATGGTTATAAGTTTGAGCGTTGAGAAATAATGAGAATAAGAATGCTGTGGTAAACAGGCTTAGGCGCAGCAATAGCTGCTGCTTGTGAAAGAGCTTTTTCATGGTGGAAGGTTTAGGTTTGGCTGGTGTAAATGTCAGGAAAGTTTTGAAGAATGACAACTGTGGGAAAGTATTTCCTCTCCCACTTCATCGCAAATTCTTTCAGGAATTCTCTCAGAGCTGCACCAATTTTGGTTTACCCGTTCAAGTCGAAAATTTTTAGCTTCAATTATTTTAGAAGGATTATCTAATATCTCTGCAAAATAACCTCCATTTGCACAGGAGTATATATTATAATACACCGGATTACTATTAAAGTGGATGATCGTATGAAAAAGGAATTTCATGCTGAGTGTTACTCCCTACCACCAAAGTTAAATGGTCTTGGGTGACGACCGAGTCTATACCGACGGTCCCCGATTCGAACGGGTGCTGGAAATGTTCCGCAAAAATTTGCTAGCTAACCAAATACGATTATATAGAAACCATTCTATTCAATTTGTCGCTCAAACTACACCTGTCTTAATTGCTCTTAGGCCTTTTATTGTACAAACTCATCGGCTCTTTAAGTATATTTGAGCTGAAATACTTTTAGCGTTTAGCTATCTTCTGTTGAGGATAAAACTGGTAATTTTTTCGCAACCACAGATTGAAGTCAAACGCTCACGCGACAGCGTGGGCTTTTGCTATTCTGGGTTGCAGGCATACCAGTGCCTTTCCTCTCAGGTAGTTAATAAGTTCCACGCTTTTTTATTTGCCACCGATCAGCTCTGGAACTGGCTGGTACAACACCTTATACATGCTTACTCTTTTCTCTGACGAGACTATTGTAGCCCAACCAACAAAATATGTTACCCTTACAACACACAGGATATGGAATGAACGGAGAGGGTATTCAAAAACCACTCACCAGAGTATTATGCTAGAGCACATCACATCGTGTGAAAGCATACGCGCTTTTTATGTCTTATTATTGTTACTAGCTATTATTTGTGCGGCAGCCGCAGTTAGCGTTAGCAGCACCAATGCAGGTGAATATACTTTGCATTTTGCAGTACCATCAGGATTGTTTTTCTTATTGTTCCTTTTGATTAGGAAAGCAAAATTGATAATTTCTTCTCCAAGTATGAAAATGAAAATATCCTTAACTGGAGTAAAAAAGGATAAAGTCCATGAATTTGTAAATACGATTGAGCAAACTAAGCATAAAAGGCTTGAGTCACTAAAACATCCCGGAACAATGGGGTACTTATAAGAGGATGCCTAATGCGGAAAATTCTTCATTTCAATTTTTTGGAAAGATTGTAGGATCAATGTTAACTTATAACTTCTTCAATCTCCTCCTTCCACTTTCTGAATCCATTTTGAAGGTCTGTATAGTCGTGAAAAACTCTGGTAAAATTATCTTCCTTGCGATCTAAATATGCATTTTTTCCTTCATTTAATATTTGCTTGATGGTTTTATGAACATGTTTCAAAATCCATTTTAAATCTTTGTGCTTATCAAAGTTCCAAATATAAGTAGCTTCTGTGGTGTCTAGTGTCTCCCAAATAACATGATACTGGTTTTTCCCAGCTAATAGAAAAATGAATGATAGTGGTTTAGGAACAAGTCGAAGTTTTGTAAGATTATGCAGGTGTTTGCTAGATAAAAATCGCAGGTGTGTGTGATGTTTTGTTCCAGATCGTTCAAGCAGGTTGTCAAAAAAGTCAGCTTCATCCTTAAATAATTGTTGCCCTTTAACACCTTCATTTGTCAAAGTTTCTAGGAATTCGTTGATTGTCAATAGCGGTTGCTCGCCAATCATTTCTTTTTTTCTTGCCGTATTGACAATTTCAAATTTGACCTCCTCGATCAGGGTATCATCAATTTTATCAATTTCAATCGATGTTGCAGCAATCGATACGGTTTCGCCATCGACTGCATAGATCGCTGGAACCACCTGTATATTTTTTGTCTTCAGCACCTTGGCAAAATAATTCTTGATAGCGTCATACGCCTGAATGATGTGTGCATTTTGAATTTCAAATTGTACCAGCTTTTTGAAGAGTTGAATCTTTTTTTCGAACCTCACTTTACCGTCGAGGAATTTTACATCTTTAATCGGAATGGTGAAAGGTTCCGTGTAATTTTGTTTGAGCGGCTCTCTAGTAACTTTCGTTTCCTGATAGACGGGCCTTTCCGGACGGTAAACCGGTTCAGCGCGTGTTGGTAATTTTATCCTCGTCAAGGTGCCGTTTACCGTTCCGAGTAAGCCGCCTGTATCAATACTTTTAAACGTTACTTTTTCAATTTTGATTAGGGTATCAGTCAGTGCCATTTGACTGGTCGGAAACACAGTTTCTCCGACTTGGTAATTCAACACTTCTACGAAAATTTTTTTTTCCTGGGGAATAAAATTAATAACACGAATGGTCCAAAAAGCTGGAGCTTTGAATTTCTCGACGGGTTTGCCCGCGATTTCAACTTCAACCTGTGTAAAGTTTAACGCAACCTCATTGGTGAGAAAGGCCATATCCTCTCTAAACATTATTTTGAGTACTTCTCCTCTCATAGACAGCATAAGGGAATTGTATCCATAAATTTAAGCCATTCAGGTAAATTCTCTTTGCCCTTATTTCATTTTGTGTAGAGTATCACCAGGGAAACCTTTCCCTTCCTAAACCTCCTCTTATCGTGTTATATGAGCTTGTATCCGTGCTGTAAGTATTCTACGGGCTGAAAATAAGGGGTCACATGATTTTTGGGTAAATGGAAGAATGAAATATATTCTTTTAACTGGGTGGGGTCTTTGGCAATTATCCAGTTATGGGAGTTTTCTGCAATCTTTTGATTCAGCAAATGAATCATTTTACTTTCGGTATTACCAAGGTATGTATAATCTTGACCAGGAGCTTTAATGATACTGATAAAGAAGTTAGGATGTAACGGAAGAAAGCTATATCCATCAACAGCCTTGTGTAAAAAAGGTCTGTCGCCTAGTATTAAATTACCCGATTCATTCTTGCAAACGATAATGCGACATTGATTATACTCTCTGGCTAATTCAATAGTGGAATTCATCATGTTCTCCAGAACAGCAACCTCAATGTCACTTTCTTCATCCATCTCAACCATCCTTTTTATAGCTGGGTTTTCCAGCATGAACTGTTTTATTCTATCAATGTCATACTTTGTTCTGGTATTCATGGAGAAAATGCCAAGTAGAAGTTTGTGGTATTCTTCGGGAGTTTTAAGGATCGGACCCGTTACGCCTTGAAGGAGTGCTTTGATGAAAAAAGAGAACGTTCCTTCGACATCGGAGAGCCATTTTTCCAATTGATAAATTCGCTGATCATTGAACTTCGGTACGTAGAAATATTTTTCAATAGCAAAAGAAAATGCTTTTTTCCCCCCATCACTGGAGAAGTATTCACGTCTAATATCTCCTTCGTAAGCATGAACACCGTTCAAATTGTTGTGTTGGGTTGACCATTGCCGGATGAGACATTTGGGGATGATATGGTTATGTTTGTATTCGGCCATATTAGCGATTTAATCTTGACCTGGCTTCCCTAATTTTGTCTTTTAAACCATCCTTTTTTAAGACCACAACTCTTTTCTATTACGACTGTCCTCGTCATATTCGTTGACTTGTCTCGAAAGATTCGAGTTGATTTATGAGCTTATGGTGATCCATTGCTAAACTAATCAATTCTTGATAGAGGAATTGTCTTGAATTTTTCAGGGCCGATAAATTCAAATTTCTTTTTAAAAAGGAAGGCTAGATCGTCGTTTGCAGTCGCAAAGAATAATTGACGATTTGTTTTCAAGATTAATTCTCTTAGATAGTCAAGGAAAGAAAGAACATTCAGGTCATCAACATAAGCTACAGGGTCGTCAAGAAATATGACATTCGGTCCGTTAGTGAGTTTCTTATTCAAACTTATGAATATACTCAAAGCAAGGGCTGCTCGTTGACCCGTACTGATCTCATCCAGAGTTCGGGGCTCGCCATCAAGCCCAATAACCTTAATTTGATTGTTTTCAAGCTTTATATCGGAAAATTCTTTCGGAGAGTGGATCAGCAGAAAAATATTGACTATTTCTCCTTTGTTCTTTTCGATATATTCTCCGAGAAATCTCGCTTTGCTATGTTCGGTAGAAAGGTTCGATAATTCAGTGTAGGCGCTAAGCGTGCGATCTTTCTTTTTTTGAGTCTCAATCAATTGTTCGGATAATCGCTGCAGTTCATCTTTCAGCAAGCCGATAGACTGTGACTGACTAGATGAAGACTCAAATTCTCTTTTATAGACAGAAAAGGCGCTCCTGACAAGGTTAGTTCTATCAGCAATGGTATAAAGATTGGTATCATCTGGAAAATCAATATGCAGCAGAACCTGTTGTATACTATTTTCAACTCCTTCCAAAATCGTTAATCGCAACGCGATCGCTTCTTCATTGGGTAATGAACTGTCAAAAATCGCTTGATAATCTTTTTCTGACTTGCCAATATCCCCTTCAAGTCTGTCAAGGGCAGTTGTTGCAACGTGAACACGCCCGGTTAACAATACATCTGCTTTGGTTAAGGTTGAAAGATCCAAAAGGGTGACTTTCAGCTCAGATTCGATTTTGGTTTTTAATTCTTTAAATCGCTTCTCAGAAATATTATCTGTTGAAAACTGGGAGTTTACAATGTTCAGTTCTCCCAATTCCTCATTAAGAGAAATTACTTTGGCTTCATTTTCTGCCAACAACTTGGCTAAATCTTCATAGCTGTTTTTGTCCCAGGAAATATTTTCCAACAGTAAGCAAACCGGCCTAAGTTGTTCAAGAACTGCGAATTGCTGATTTAGTTCATTTAATTCCTTTTCTTTTCCCTTTAAAGTATCTCTTTGGGTAATTAATATTTCAGAATTCGAAAAAGTATCTTTAGTTTTTTCAATTGCTTTGGCCAAGTCTTCATGTTTTGTAAATGTGTTATTGCAAAGAGGACAATCGAGCGCCGATTGATCTTCCTTAAGATATGCGTTGCCTAAAGCTTTTATTTCGGCAGTAATTCTTGTTAGGGCATTCACCCCTTTTTCTAATGTCTCTATTTGTAATTTGATCCTTGATATTTCATTTTTAGCATCCTTTTGTTTTCCTGAAATCTCACTTTCAATCTCGCTAAGCTTGCGCGACTTTGTCGGATCCTTGGTAAGAAAGTCGACATTCGTTAGGGTGGCGGACTGTTTCTTGATATTATCAGCGTTCTCTAAATTAATTCTGACAGTTTTGAGCTTTTCGTCAAAGCCGTTTATACGATCAAAAAATTTGTGTGTATAGTATGAATTTAATTCTTTAGTATGATCAATTAAGCCCGACGCTTGTAATTTGATTCTATTTTGGTCTGCAATCTCCCTTCTGTCTGCAAGCAATTTTTCACGAAGTCCGGAAATTTGTGTTTGTTTACCTTGTAAGGCTTTTATCTGAGATCTTACTCCAAGAAGTGTCAATTCCTCTCTTGAAATACTTTTGTTCTGTATTGCATTGAGGTTGTTTTCTACAGATTCTATTGACTGCTCTAAAGAGGCTAAGAATTCTGGGATATATTGTTTTTCCGCATATTTCCATACATTGTCTTTTAACGCGGTAATAAGGTTATCGCGGTACGTTGTTGGATCTTTTACTTCTTTTTGAATCTCCTCGAGGGTGTGGTTCTTTTCAGCGCTTTCATTGTTTAACCTTTCCTCCTCTCCAATAAAAATATCTTTCCAATCTCCAAATCGTTTCCCGAATTCAAGAATCCGTTCCTCGAGTCTGTTAACTTCTCTTCCTAATGCAATGTCAGCAATGATTTCTTCCAGATTATTCTGACTCCTTTCATTATTTTGTTTCAGTACAAAAGCAGCGTCGCTTGTGTAATAGTTGAACCTGGCAAAGTTACCAGATAAATTGTGACCCCTTGTCATGGCACTTTTGTACCAGTGAGTATCCCTTTCTTTATATACATTTCCTATTGGGTATGCCCACTCATGCCCGCCACCGTCAATAATTTTAATGTTATAATCTTGAGATGGAGGGCCGGATGTTGAGGAACCTGTTATGATTAATTCAAGGGCGTTAAAGAATGAAGTTTTTCCCGAGGCATTTGGGCCTTTTATCAGGTTTACATCTCCAAAAACAAATGGCCCATCATGAGCAGGGTACTTTCTAAACGTAGTTAGTTCAAGAGAATTAATCCTGTTTAATATGGGTTCATCGCTATGTCCTGTTGAGATACTATCGGGAACATCGTTAAATTCGATGCCTTCGATGTAATCCTCAACAGCCCTTTTATAATTGGGATAATCTGCTTCGTTATATACAAAGAACAGTTTCTTTTCTCTCAGGAAATTGACCCAGATTGAATATAGATCAGTCGTTAACTCATGCGCTGATATAGCACTAACAGAATTCTGTGCATTCAGAAAACTGGCAAGCTGAGTTTCGGTAAGAACTTCCTTTCTTGCATAAGCTTCGTCTTTTATTACATCCTTTTTTCTTGCTTTATACTTACTGATGATATCGGGTGCGGAAATGAAATAATAATAGTAGTTCCACTGTAAGTAGCCAGGCTGCTCAAAATACTCACTTGCAACAATGGTCTCTATATGGCTTAAAAACGATTCATCAGTCCATTTATTTGTACTATCAAAATAAATTATCTGGTAAGGAGTGCCTGCTGCGCTTTTCTTGACGCAACGGTAGATTGCATCATAGCCTTCTATCTGCGTGATGCTTTCTTTTTCAAAAAACGTCGATATTATTTCAATGAGTTTCATTTTTCTTCCCTGCTTTGTATGACGTTGGTGGATGTTCTACATTTTGCGAGATTTTAGGCTTGCTTGCTTCATCAGTTTCCATTTCCAATCCATTTGTGTGATAGTACCAGACCACGACTAATTGTCTTTGCTGATCCTCCTCAAAAAGTCCTTCAACCCTGCTTCGTACTATCTTAGCCTTCTGGGGTGTCGATACTCCGATAAAGACACCAGTGCCCTTGTGCCGGGATGTTGTAGAGTGGAGATTTAAAAGAAACTTATATGGCCTCTCAAGATGTTCGTCGTATCCTAAAACGGCATCTCGGAGGAATACAGGTAACTTATCTTGCTTTGGAAGAATACTATGCTTTATATGTGCATAGTCAACGATTTTTTGAGATCTTCTTTCTTTCGCGGGTCTATCTGGATCATGATCAAAATTCAAGCGATCATTAAATTCATTGTCATCGACTAGCAACCCGGTGAGATTTCTTGTCTCATACCACTTTTTGTTGTTGACGAATTTTCCCAATGACAGCTCAATCAATCTCTCAGCTTCAATATAATTCGCTAAGTTCTTTATACATGATAGATCTCCATATTCTCCCTCGATGGTTGTACATAGATCGCAGAAGCCGTCACTAACTGATTGAAGATCTCTCCAAGAATTATTATGCCAATCAAATACAGCCGTCACTATTGGCCCGGCCCTTCTGGCTTGGGTAGGATCTCCGTTTATCTGCGAGGGCTTGGTGTTTCGTATTAGAAACACATGTTCATCATAATTCAGGAAACAAATATGGCTTCGCTTTACGTACCAATTGGTATAGTACAAGCCTTTTTTGTGGTTGTTGTTTAGATGAAGGTCTTCCGTATTGATAGTTTCAGATTTTATATAAAATGCAGAACCGCCATATTTGTTCCAGGGTCGGTCAAGTTTCGGACATGTTACATTACGGGCCCAGTTGAGACATATGACTTCCTTATTTGCATCCTTTTCTCCCTTTGAAAAGATCAGGTTTCTGTAGTTCTTGTAATTATTTTGAAACGGCTTTTGGTTTAATTGCAAATGAATTAACAACAATGGAGAATTCTGGAAGTATCCTTCTTGAATGGAATTGAAGTTTGGGTCTTCCAAAGTGTCCGAGCACAATAAAACAACAAGTTTTGTAGACGCATATTGATTTGACACCACATAATTAATTTCGCCTTGTATAAGGTTTTCTTGTTCCCATTCCATGCCGTCACCACCAAAGAACATAGTCTTAAACTGAACAATGACTACAGTGACAAGTTGATTTTCTGTGTTTTTGGTTTTGAATATTAAGCAAGCTGGATCAAAGAAACGATCGGGTACGTTTTGACTGGCAGCTAGAAGTGCTTGATCATATATCCATACGACTTCTGGGTGATTTTGAATGAATGTTGTTAATGCTGGAGGACTTATTGACTGACAACCAATGGCCCAAATGCGACCTTCAGACGGAGTTTTGTTTTCGGCTAAGAGACCATGAATGATAGAGAACGGACATGAGTATTCAGGGGTTAAAGCGAGGTCAACGTTGTGCTCTATCGCTTTATTAAAAAATAAATTGAATTTGGTATTCGCCACTTCATTGTCTGTAAACCAAATGCCGGTATTTTCATAATCGATGTCGCCGTGAGGTTGAAATAAAAGTATATTATAAAATGCTGGATCTTGCCGAAGGCATATTAAGTCCGGTTTACGAAGATTTCTTCCGTTCTCGTTCCAAAATGTTTCTGTAAATCTTAAAGGCACTGCTAATCAATTTTGGTATTGGCTTATTATAGTTCCCTTGTTATCTGTGGTTTATAAGGATACTAAGCTTTCGTAACTTCTAATTTAAGAAAGAAAAACGAATAGGAGCCATTAAATGTGGTAACTACGGAATTCCTCTTATGTCACTCGTGATGCAAAATTGGCTTGACACATACGATATGTATTAGAGATCATAAAAACTGCCCTACCGATTTCATTTTTTTTAAGATGTAAAGCACACTTCATAGTCTTTATCTACTCCTTTCGTGCTAGTCCACTCCAAAATCTGACAAGCTATCAATCGTTACTGCCCAGTTAACAATCTGTGGATTTCTTCCAAGAACGAGTTAAGGAAAGGCTGTTTTTAATCAGTAAATTACATGTCTAAATTTTTTATTTTATGGGGAAAAGTGTGAGAGTTCCTTTCTTTTTAATTTTGATTATTGCTGTTTTTATTATTGCATTGTTTTGGTATTTGTATGACAGAAGCGCAAAGTTTGCCGAATCTGTGGTTGCTAGTGAAAAGACCAAACTGGAAAATGAACGATTGAGCCTGATGGCTCGATTTAGTTCCTTGCTCCAGATTGAAGAGCCACCGGTACGTGAGCCTGTCGGTTTCAAATTATCATCTTGATTTTTCAAATTTGAAATGGCAAAGAGCAGGATTAGTTCCTGCTCTTTGCGTTTAAACACCAACAAATTTATATTATGAATATTGCTGAATATAAAGAACTGGCTGAATTAAAGAAATTTCAGGAACATCCTTATATTATATATGCCGGGCAAACAGAGCTTAGGCATTTTATGGATTATACTAACAGTAACCTTGAGGTTAAAAGGCATCTTGCAAAAATCATTCTTTGTCGAAACTTCTCGCCCGCTGGTGGATACCAAGTGATGTCAGATCATAAATGGTTCATTAGCGAATTTCTGAAGGAATATAAGGAGGATCCCATACGCCCATGGCTCACAGAATCCGTCAAACTGTCTATAGAAATGATTCTTGATAAGGAGCATTTCGTCAAACACGCCATTGGAGCCACTTATATGTTTGGTGTTGTCGAGTTCTATGCAAAATACCTACTGGGATGGAGACCCTCTATAACAAATTTTCATGACGAGACTTTTAATAAGTTATATCGGGATATGCAAATCTGGGATGCGATTAATCGGTTAAGGAAAATAGATACTGAACTGGGAAGGGCAATAAATCAGATCGATAAACAAAGTGTTGGAAGGTTAAAAGAGGTGGGTATAGTGGAGAGAACTGGTGTTCGGCCTAGGATTGCTGACCGCTTATATGAAGCCCGGAATCCGATGGTCCATGGAGAGAATCATAGTTTTTCTCATGCCGGCACCTATCTGGCTATGATTTATATCCTTTTTTATCTCCATCATGATAATATTCAATCGCAACTTATATGTTGATAACCGAAGCTGTCACCGGATATAAGGATTTCTATAAAATGCCGCCACCGGAGGATGAATTTTCGCTGCTACGATCCTATCCTACCGATTTAATTATTATGGAGCTAGCAAAGGTAAATGCGATACTGTTCCAGGAAATGGGAAGCAAAAATGAAGTACTCGCTAAAATCTTAAGTGAAGTATTTCCAATGCTGGATGAAAAAAGAAGAAGAAATGTGTTCAGGGAAATGGGTGTAAGTGAAAAACTGGAGTTTTTGCCTAACCTGTTCGCATCGCCACCAATTTCAAAATTGATTGGGCTATGTTTTGACAACTATTATTATGTGTCAACCGATGAGGTTGTTAATACTTACCAATTTCAACAAGACCTCTTTGATTCTATTTTGATCGCCAATCAGCGTTACTACAACCAGGTAAAGGGTGAGGATGACGTAAATACTTACGAGATACAATGGAAACTTGGACTGATGCAGCAGTATTATATACGGCGCTTTGACTATATCAGCCTTACTGGTCAGACCAAGGTGCTGCTTTTCCACAAATTTATCTGGCATCATTTTCCCGAAGGACAACAGCTAATAAAAGAATTTACAGACGCTATGGGAAGTAATGGTTTTTTTAGCCCCGCTCTGGTTGCAATGGAGCTCGTCTCAAAAAGTCTGAATAACTACCAAATTGATAAAAAACCAAAATGGTCAGTTGTCTTTTCAGAGAGCCTGAAAAAAATGATGGAACATTTTTCTCTGAGACCAACCGAAATTCTGGAGGGCAAACAATCTGGCCATGTCCATAAGAATATCATGACCCATCCTTTCTATTATTTACTGAATGAATATGCTGTCGTTCTGGATTATGATTACCTCGCTTATATCGTAGAATTTTCATTGACTTATAATTTTTATAATTTTACCTCCCTTAATGGATCTGAAAAATACAAGACCTTTAATTCCTTTAAGAGCATGCTCGGAAAGTCATATTATGAAGACTTTATTACCGGAGAGATAATAAGAAAGGTATTTGCATCTAAGGGATACCAGGTTTTCGATGACAGAAAAGAGTTTTTTCCAGACTTTACTATCTGTCACTACGATGCTGATATGGTATTAATGGAGGTGAAAAGTGCAGAACTGAACATTGAAGCGCTGGAGAATTGCGATGCGATTCGTGTAAAGGATTTTTTGGATGTGCAGTTCGCGGGAAAGAAACAAGGGAAGGAGCGTAATAAAGGAATCTATCAGTTGATCGAATCCATTCGCCAGCTCGCTGAATCGAACAAACTCGACAGTTTACTTAAAAGCCCCGACAATAAGGAAAAATGCACGCTATACCCAACTCTGATTTATACGGATCATGTATTTGATATCACATGGATAAACGGTTACCTGAATAATATTTTCGAGGAAGAAATAAAGCCATACAAAAAATACTTCAAAAAGATTTATCCCCTCACTATGATCAATCAATCTATTTTGATCGATAAGTATGATCTGTTGAAAGATGATCCGAAACTACTTAAATCATGGATAGAACAATACTGGAAAAGGCATCAATCAAATATACAAAGCTTCAGAAAGAAAAGGGATCCCAATCAGTTTCTCAAAGCGGGCACCAGTTTTACATTTTTCTTAGGGGATATATTACCACAAAGAAATGGACTGGAATTCTTTCGGAGAATTGCGGATGACCTGGAGTTGAAAGAGGTCATCTGAAAAACAGCCTGCCGTTAGAGGGAAACAACCTATTAATAGGGACAAGAGAGAGGGGCAAAATTAGTTGTAGCATTAGGTTACTATTCATTTTTAGGGACAGATAAAAACTCCAAGTTTTTTAAATGGTAGGTAATCTAATTGTATGGCTAATAATAACACTAATAGTAAAGTGGTACAAAGGCCGGATGAAATAAAAGATCTTTAAAGATTGGAAGCCTGTTGGCGGATAAGGGGTACAGGTGGGACAGCAAAATAAAAACAGCCTTTAATAAGGCTGTTAAGCACTTAGAAACCACATAAATAATTCGCTTACTTTTTAGTTCTGTTGTAAGGGCTTTGGTTGGTTGGTTTCAGCGATATGTTGTTATCGCTTGCGATTTTGTAAACAGAGCTTTCAGACCTACCAATTTTTATCCCAATAACCCTAGTAGGTGTATTGATATTTGCAAGGTCTTTTACTTTGTTAACATCTGCGTTGGTCACGGGCTTGCCGTGATTTTTGGGCGTTGACATTTTAAAAACGTTTATTGTTATTAAAAATGAAATGTTCCGCTGTTATCCGGGGCGGCTCTATCGCTCATAAAGTTACGATGTCTAAAATATATAGCAATTATTTAGTTTTTTAACTCATAACTCATTGACATTTTAGTAATTATTATTGATAACCAACGACTTGAAACCAAGGCGAACCATAGGACTTTATTTGGTTAAGACTGCTACAATACAGAATATATAAATTAGGGAATGGCAGGTAGCTTTTTATAGGGGTGAATGGTGGGAGCTATGCTGGAATGACCGGCCTAAATCAGATGAATATTTTCCAGAAATAGGGGGACGAATTATTTCCTCGTATCAACCAAGACGGGGTAATACATAGAATTTTCTAATGCGTTTTTATATTGCGGGCTATCAATTTTAAGCAAATCTTTTTTCGCCTTATCAAAAGCTATCTCCAAATAATGAATAAACACATTTGTGTTAATGTGAATCACGTTATCAATTATAGAGTACGGTATGTTTTCAAACCCTATTTTGTCAATATCAAATTGACCCCTAGAAGAATAATTATGCACTAATGTATGCCGGGCTTTATGGTATAAATCAATGTCTTTATATTCTTCCATATAATCTATGAAAAACCTTTCTGGCTTCTTACTATCGTCTGCCTGAAACTCGTACAAAAAAGTTGATAGTTGTTCTATAAAGCAAATGGAAAGTATAAACGCTGCAATAGGTTTGGGTTTAGAGTGTCTTATATCAGCAAGGGCGTAATGTTCAAAAGAATGTATAACAGTATTTATGTCTTGAGGTGTAGACCTTACCTTCTTTATAGATTTCACTTTTTAACCTTGCTATTTTTGATCGGTGTAGTAATAGCTTTTTTTGTTTTACTTTCTAATTCACATAACCCATCTTTCCTTGCTCCTTGATTAGCTCTTCCTTAATAATTTTTGCTTGACTATCAGAACTAAATGTCTTCACTTGTACCTGTCCCTTTGTTCCGGTTTTTCCGAACCGGATAAAAAGCTGATTATCTTTCAGAGCAATTTCCCAAAACTTTGCTTCATCGGAAGTTTGTAAGCGAGTATACAACAATTCATCTTCATTTTTCGCCTCATTGGCTGTAGTGCCATTTGATGTAGGTTGATGCAAATTCCCGCCTTGCTCAACTTTCCCTTCCAATAATTTTATCAAAGAAGCTAAGACACGGTGGCTGTCTTCAAGCCAATCCTTTGCAAACACAGTCGCAATTTGCCAGCCAAAAGCACCTAATATGGAAGGCCGTTGATAATATTGTTCAACCAAGTCTTCATTCTGGTAATGAAAATCATCGTCAATCAATATGCCTAAACTGTAATAAGTATCTTCAGATTTCTTTTTTACACCAAGTGTACATTTAAAACTACTTTGCCCAATTCGCTCATCTACAATATAACCGGCACTCTCTAGGCCACTTTTAATTTGTCTATTTGTTTCTGATAGCTCAGGTTTTCCAGTTTGTTTCTTTTGTTTGTCTGTCATCAGGCTATCCAGTATAGTTCTGGCGACGCCCATATTACCGATACTAACCATTTCTGCATATTGTAGGAACCGTTTAAAATAATTAGCCCCATCATTATAGTCATTCGTAATATGAAAGTGGCGGATACTGCTTACCACAGCCATATGTTTCCTAGCTCTGCTGAATATAACATTTAATCGTTTCTCTCCACCCTTCCGGTTTATGGGACCAAAGTTCATCAGCATCTTCTTATTACTATCATGCCCGTAACAAACACTCATGATTATTATATCTCTTTCATCTCCCTGCACATTCTCCAGGTTCTTGACAAAAAGTCCAGTAAACTGTCCATCATCTTTTCGATTATATGACTTTTCCAACAATTCTTCAAATACCTTATCCGTAATAGCTAGTTGGTCAATTGCTTCCTCTATAATTCCTTGTTGTTCCTGACTAAATGCAACTACTCCAATTGTCTCTTGTATATTATCCAGTAGTAATCGCTTGACCATTTGGGCAATATATTTCGCCTCACCAATATTACTGCGAGCCTCGTAAATACTTTGAGGGAGGTAGTGAAAACTCATGCTGTCTGTCATCATCGATTGGGCTCTATTAAAACCTTCTTCCGGCTGCTGTATTTCAATTAATGATTTTTCTTGATGATGAATTGTTTTATCAGGTATAGTAAGTAATCCTGCTTCATAAAAGGCATAATTAGAGTAGCTAATCAGTGTTTCATAACGGCTCCTGTAATGCCAGCTCAGCATTGTATTATTTAATTTTCGGGAGCCTTGTACCAACAGGCTATCTGCATCTGAACTTAAAATCTCCTCCTCTTTCTCACCTTCGACTGTTTCCAAATCTTCCGGATCGTCTGCTCTCGCTGTAAAGAAATTACTTGGGGGCATTTGTTTGTCATCCCCCACTATAATAGTTTGGGGTGCTCGGAACAACGCAGGTATTCCTTCCTCAAGTGTAATCTGGCTCGCTTCATCAAATATCACAACATCAAAAAAATGCGTATCGAGAGGCAAACTGTCACTTACACTTAAGGGGCTCATCAACCACACTGGTTTAATATCTCTCAATACAATTCCGCTTTCATTCGACGCAATCTCCCGGATGGTTTTATACCTCATGGTTTTCCCCATTTCATGCTCCAGCACTCTTCTGCCATCTGCATACATTTTTTTTAACTGCTTTTGTTCAGGTGCTAATAACGTAGCTGAAGTGGTACTTAGCTCAAATCGCTGTAAGAATTTCTGTCGTCGGATTGCTCTGATATAATCACTGTTTAACTGAAGTAGCTCCTTGTAATACTTTTCAATACGCTGTACTGTTTCTGTTATCATTCGCTGGTTAATATTCGAAAATGATTTATCATTTTCCAATAATGCCTGCAGGGTTTTATTTGCCATGGCCGCTTCAACTTGGACTGGGCTGACCGGAAGTTTTCTGATAAAATCTTGTAAGGATTTGGGAACCTCAGCAAATCTCCGGAGACTTGGCAACAGATCTTTTAGAGTATCGGCATTACTTCTTATAGTGACTAATTCATCATTGATCTGCAGCAATGTTTTCCCTTCATATCCGTATAAACATTGGTTTAACTGGAGTTCCAGTTGATGCATCATATTATTCAACCGGGCAAGTTGAAGTACCAGTTCGTTCGATTTTGGATGTTGCAGCAAAAAATCCACCTCCTGGTTCCCTTGCTTTCTGCGCAATACTTCAATACCTGCATATACGGTATCAATATCATCTACATGATATCTCTTCTCCAACCCACACTTATGTTCGTGAACAAAATCTTCCTGCTTATATTCTTCCCGTAATTGTTCCAATATTAAACTGAACGCAGGTTTTATCTTATGCCCTGAAAAATCGTAAGATTGTTTCAATTGTTTTTTTAATTGCCGCCAGTTGCCATTCAAGAAACTAAAAAAAGATTTCTCATGCCGTTGTGCCATTGCTATCGCCTGTTCCACCTCCTGCTTCTCAAACTTATTAAGCCATCTTTTATTTGTCTCAATAGTTTTTTTATATGCGTTTTGTACCTCTTTATACTCCTTGTACACCTGCTCAAACTCTCTTGCTTCCTTATTGGTGGTATCTACCAGCTGCAAATTCCTGCTCTCAGCCAAGGGAACTAATACCAGGGAATCTTGTATCAAGTCTTTAATTTGCACTAATGCTGCTGCATGTTGCGATGGAATATTCTGTTGGGCAATGATTGCGCTTAACTCCTGAATCGAAGCATATGAATGGTTAATTAAGCTATCCATTAATGTAAAAGGATTTTCCGCCTTTACAATAGCCAGTCCCAGATTGTTGAATGGATGATTAAACAATTCAGGCTCTGCTCCGGTTTCTTCCAAAGCTTTGCCCAGCTGTTGTATAATTTCTCCATATTGCAGCCAGTTTATATAATTAGGCACAGATTCTTGCTCTTTTCTGTCCATTGTAAGCAAATCATTCTTTAAGCCTACTAGTGTCTCAACTAATTTTCGAGTAGTAATACCAGCTTCCGGGTTAATATTTCGTTGTTGTTGATGATAGGTTCTCAATATGTTTATGCTTTCCAGTAGTTGATTAATCACAAAAGTCCTCTGAGCAGATATGACAGTACTATCCATCTTATTTTTCAAAAAGTCTTCATAGATCGTTCGTAAATCTTTATAAAACTCTTTCTTATCCCCTTGACTGTCGTGTATATAGCAACATAACTCTGCCAGCTTATTTTGTTGAAGCCGGTGATACACTACATCAAGTGCCGCCCTCTTTTCGCAAATAAATAATATTGTTTTTCCATGAGCCAAAAAATCGGCAATTAAATTGGTGATGGTTTGACTTTTACCTGTACCCGGTGGACCTTGTATTATATAGCTTTTACCAGTTCGGCTGTGCCTCACGGCCTTCGCCTGTGTGGGATCAGCGCTGATAACATGGTACCATTCTACAGGATTATTTTCAGTCAGTGTTTCCTGAAATTGTTTCGGTTCGTTGCTAAACAATTCAGAAAAAACAGGATGCTCAATGTCTTCATCAGCTATTTTATTATAGTCGCTCACAAGACTCATCTTCTTATAATTAAAATTCCCTAATACAATATTGCAGATATCAAAATCCCAACTGTACGGATTACTTTCTCCGTCTGCTAGATGAAAAGTACTTTTTACATTAGTTCCATCCGAAAAATTTTCAGTATTCCCAGCAGCGGGTATTTCACTCAATAAAAATTCTAATGTACTCTGACGTGGCTCTATTTTTTGTCGGAATAATTCGAGTCCAAGTGGTTTATAATTCTCTTCACTGTAACTGTAATCTATCTGTTGAAAAGTGGGGCTTCCTTTTAGTTTTAATTTTTTTCTGTAATTGTTGATAGTCTGCCTTGCAATGTTATGTACAATCTTTATGCGAGGCTTGTCAATATAGTTTAGTTTAACTCCCTGTTTGGCATCATTGATTTTTGTTTCAAGCATGACAAAAAAATCCTGCATACTCACATCATCAAAATCTATGCTTTCTGGAAGCTGTATACCATATAGGTCTTTCAAATGATTGGCGAGAATCGGGTTGATCAGGACAGCATTATCAATAATCCTTAAGCTAAACCGTTCCTCTTTTAATGATTTCTTTCTTTCCAATTCTACGGGCAACAATAGCAATGGACTTTGTATCCTTTCTTTTAGATCATCTTTTAGGTTATGCCAGTGAAGAAATGCAACTACCAGTTTTAATTGACTAAAGCCATATTCCTTTTTATCATTTTCTGCATGTAACCTTATGCCATTCAGTTGTGAATTCAGATAGGGATGATCCTCGAACCGTAGATACTTATTAAGAGGCAAATCTTTCTGAGCAATAACCTGGCTGGATATTTCTTCATTCCACGTAAACAATAATTGCGGGTTAATACTTTGATAATGCAAAACCATTGGAACACTACTCACTGTCAAGTTTACAAACCGTGCATTAGGTTTATAATAAAGCAGTCGGTTACGGCGGCTAGTATCAAAAAGTCGATTACGCAGCTTGGAGAGGATAAAGCTCCTTCTATCTCCAGGTTTCTTAATCTGAAATGCTGCCAGTTTCGACAAATCTGTTTCTCGTTGGGGATCATAATCTCGGTAATATTTAAGACGTTGAATAATCTCCCCCAAGTCACGGCTCCGCTGGTTTCTGTTTAGCTCGGTCATCTCAGTCACTAAGGCACATAGGGTTGGGTGCATTCTTGGGTTCAGCCCAGCGGGTTGGTTTCTAAAAATTGCAAACTGGTTTAAATCTTCAAGGTCATAGAGGTCAAGGCCCATTACTGCACTGCTCAGTATTAGACCCAAACAAAAAATATCCGTTTGTGCGTCATGATGCCTTACTTTCATTTCATAGCACTGGTATCCGGGTAAATAAACAGGGTGCGTTAGCTCGACATTAGGAGTGTTATTAATCTGCAGATTAATAATCTCAGCCTTATTTTGTGAAATATCTTCATCCACCATCACCCTTTCCGTAATAGTGTAGCCGTGGATTTGCTGATAGTCAAGCAACTTCTGGACATCATTCAAGTTAGTCAGGGGGGAATGAGTAAAATTTTCATCTATATCCAATCTGCCATTAGTCAGGAAAACAGAGTCTGGTTTTTCAAAAGAACCAACCTGCCCATTTTCATGAAAACTCAACACTTCTTCAAAAAGGGGCAATACAAATTCTATGACTTCATCTGTTGCCCAAGGGCCAGTTGTGTAAGCTGATTGTAAATACTGTTGAAAAGTGGTATTAGTTATCATATTTGATAATCATTGAACATAATATTTAAACAGCAGGTACATCTTGTTCATGAAAAGCTGCCAGTAATCGTTTTTTTAGCAAATTGGTTTTCTTATCAGTCAGCTTTTTTTCCTTTTTAACCGCACTGGCAAAAGCTTTGTCTATTTTTAATTCATCAGCCAGATAAAAACAATATCCAAGCGGTACATCCTCTAATGTTTTGTCAGCAGTAGCAAAATCATATAATACATAACCCAAGTAGTCTTGCAGATTACTGTGCAGCATTTCTGTTTGTATAGTCAGTTGTGCTTTATCAATTACTTCAATAAGTTCCATGTCTCCGAAATATTGTTTACAAAGCGAAATGGTATGCGCAGTCTTCATCCAATCGGGTTGTAACAGCAACTGTATTAGTTGGTGTGTCATCTGGCTTACTTGTTGTTGTTTAAAAAGATCCAACTCTTCAAAATTCGTATGTCCCTCTATCATTTGTTGTATCACTGGTTCTATTGCTATCCCCTGGCTGTGCCAAAGCCAAATAGCCCTTGCACGGATAAAATTCTCGGGGTGCGAAACACCAGATGCCTTTGTTTGCGAGTCTACTGAAAATATTTCCTCTGCTTGTTTGATATAGCTGTCAGAGTTTACTGTTTGTAGGCCGGTAGCTATTTTCACAAGTGATGAAATGATCGGGCCATAATTCCCCGTCACCAGATAAGCCCCCCTGTCGCAGAATATCTCGGTATATAGCTTGAAAAGCCGAGCAGTTTCATAATGAGCAGGCGTGCTACCTGTATTGTTAGCAATAGCCGTGATTATCCTGTCTGCAACTTCGGCTTCACCCTCCAATTGAGTATACAATTGTACATGGCTTAGTTCATGAGCAATAATAGCTTGCTGTTCATCTTCATTAAGGAGTTCTAATATTCTTCCACTGAACACTATATGTGCCTCGCTGTTCAGGTAGATAATTGAGGCATTCATCTCCTCCGCATTTTGTGCCTGATACAAATAAACAGGTATTGATAATTCTAGTTTTTCTGCTGCTCTTTTTACCTTGCCATAAAGACTCGCATGAGTTGTTTGATCAAACTTGTAAGTGTTCTTGAGCAGGTCGGTTTTAAATTCCTTAAGCTGCTCTTCTTTATGCTGATGATTAGCAAAGAATTCCCAAACTGTTCTTTGATTCTTAAAATATTGGGCTGTGCGGTGATGATAAGGCAATAATGATAACATTCGGTACAAAAATTATTTTTGGCGATAGTTTTTTGAATCTCGTTGTATGAAAGGATTAATCATTAGAAGATTTATATAATGGTAAATCGTTTAAGGTTTTAGAAATATTTTCATCAGCAATTAGTATTCCTCTTCCTGTAGCATCTTGATTATTTTTTTTATTCTCCTTCTCGAGTTCTGCAAGCGGAATTGCTTTAGCTCTCCTTTCCAATGGAGGATTGAGCACACCCGCCCTTTCAAAATCAATAACACTTTCCAATATATCTTTCGGTAAATCAGCTTCGCACTTATACGCAAGCTCTATAAATTGTTTCGCAAAGAAACTATCAACCTGTATCCTCCTTTTGGAAAGATGAGCAAAACGACCTAATACCCGGCAAATGTTTTCTCTGTCTTCTGGGCTTAATTGCTCTGCAAATTCATATTCCTCAATTTTTTTGAGGCTTAAAATGATTGGCTCCAATGCATGTACAGGAATAACGTAAACATTATGATCACTATACCTATGCACAAATACCTCTAAAGATTCAAGAGTATTTGATGGAATGACAAAAAAGATATCTGTTTTGACATTTTCCTGTTTTGCATATTTTTTTGCCTTTTCAGCCTGATCTTTTAAGTAATTCGGAAAATTCGTCAGATCATCACTCCCCGGACTCTTTGCATCAAAAACTACATGTTCGTTACAAATCATCAGAGTATTATCGGGATCTCCTTTGAATGGAACCTTTATAACATACTCAACAGTATGTTTCTGACAGAGTGATTTTATTGCGATGCTTACTGCTTCCTGATGATTACTCCACGTCTCCTTGAGTTTTCGCATCCTTTCAATTCCAGCCAAATTTCTCTCCTCAATCTCTTTTGATCTCTCATTCTGTATTTGATCCTGTATCTTTTGCAAAGCAGCTAACGAGTTGGAGTGTTGTTCTTTTCTGAATTCGTCGTCTTTCAGCAACTGCGTATTTTGCTTTTTAATCTCACTTGACTCAATTTGAACACTATTCAAATCTCTCTGAGTTTTAGCCAATTCAATATCAAGTTCATTTTTCCGTTTGGTCAAGTCACTAATTGTTTGAGTATTTGTTGCCGCATTTTCAGCGAGCTTTTTGTTATCTAAAGTGAATTGAGTATTTTTTTCCGACAATATCCTATTATCAGAGGAAAGGCTATTTATCTGACCTTCATGGCTCTTAATAGTTGTTTGTGCGGCAGAAAGATCGGAAGTAAATGATGATATTTTGGAAGCTGAATCCTGTATAGTTAAATTCAGCTTTCCTATTGCTGAATCTTTTCTGATTAATTCTTCTTTTGCCTTCTCCAGGTCTTTGTTAAGACCATTCGTTGTTACTTCAAGTTTAGAAACAGTTTCCTGTAAATTTTCTGAATTTGTAATAACTTTTTGAAGATCAGTAGAAGCATCAATTAATTGATTTTTTATCTTTTTCCAACCAAATAATCTACCAAAAAAACCAATTGTCTTAATACTCTCAAGAAACCTCTTAAGGTTGTCCAGATTATTGTTCATAGCAAAAGGTTGTGGCGTGTTTCGAAAGGCACTCAATCTACCGAATATCAATTAAAATCTGAAGAATTCTTTAGACAACTTTATTGAACTTCATGTGTAAATACCTGTTAATTAAAGGATTTTAATTTCAAGTCGATATAATTCATTTGACAATTCCGTCGCACACATCTATTTGACCCTAATTAGCAAAGAGCCAATAACTCACGAAATGAACTCACTTATATAGATCCCGAATCTTCTCCATATCCAACTTAATCTTCAAAGGAACAACTTTTGCATAATGCTGAGTCTGCCTGATACTCGCATGTCCCAACATCCTACTTACAGTTTCTATTGGAACACCATTTGAAAGCGTTACTGTTGTTGCAAATGTGTGCCTGGCCAAATGCATATGAAGCTTTTTCCCAATTCCAGCCTTTTTACCAATGTATTTGAGTCCAAAATTCATTTTTTGATTGGTCGAAACATACCAGTCAAAATCAATGATATTCTTTGATGGGCTGTATTTCTTTAGAATTTTGATTGCTACTGGCAAAAGAGGAATAATGCTATCCTGTCCGGTCTTCTGTCGAGGCTTACGAATATACCAGGAATCGTCGGACTCTCTTACCAAATGAGAGCTATCCAGTTGTTGAAGATCCACGTATGCTAAACCTGTGTAACAGGCAAAAAGAAAAATGTCCCTTTTTCTGTCCAGATCAGGATCATTCAACTCTAAATTTGATATTTTATCGATCTCGTCCTGGGTTAAGAACTCTTTGAACACTGGCTTCGTATTGATCCGCACACCATAAAATGGGTCTGAAATTACTCCTGTCCTTATAGCCGGCAAGAGCACAGTTTTAACACAAACCAGATATTTGCATGCCGTATTGTGAGCTATCTCCTTTTCGGCCCTCAGATACTGAAAGTATCGTTCAATGAACTCAGCATTTAATTTTTGCAGGCCGAAATTCTTGACTTTATACTCAGCCTGCAAGAAGTCCTTCATATACTCCAGGCTTCTCTTGTATTTATTATACGTGACTTTGAGAATTTCAGAACCTATTCGCTTCTTCATCCTCTGGTTTCCTTCCTCTAAATAATCAATAAGTAAAGTCGGCCGAGCCTCCTTACCCCTGATCTTATCAATTAGTTCGCCAATAGTAAATTCATTGCCTGAAAATTTAAGCTCATCAAATGCGTCAATTGCTTTCCTAAGAATTAGCTGTAGATTTTGGTTCATCAATTGAAATCCATTTTCCTTTTTCTCAATACGTTGATCCTTGGCATTCCAATTAACGTTAAAGCAATAAAGGCCTGTGAAGACTTCCCGCCTTTCCCCCCGAAAAGTGACCCGCAAAATCATTGGAGATTGACCCTCTTTATTCTTGTGTGAAGTGCGGCAAGAAAATGTGAAATGAATGTTTAGAAGCTTTGTCATGACTGTAAATTTTTAAAGGTTATAAAATTCACAGACTGGCGTAGTAATTCAAAGCGCAAAGACGTGCAGAGTCCTGCAGAGTGAAAATGAACGGGTGTTTAAAAAAATGTCGACAAAACTACACCCTATAATTGCTCGTTTTTGCGTTGCAGTGCGTGCTTCAAAAAAAATAAAATCCTGCTATTCATCGCTTAGCAGGATTTCGCATTGCATTGCATCTTTCTTAAGAGGTCCCTGGCGGATTCGAACCGCCGTAGCAGCTTTTGCAGAGCTGAGCCTAGCCACTCGGCCAAAGGACCATATTAATTTCAGATTGCAGATTTTAGATTTTAGATTTGAACCTGAAACAGTGGCAAATATAAAGCCTTTTCGCTAATCGTTTTAACCAAACTTATCCGGTATGAGCCGTATTGCAGAATCAGAATTGATCATTAATCCCCGTGGCGCTGTTTATCATCTTGATCTTCGTCCTGAGGAGATCGCCGGTACAGTGATCACTGTCGGTGACCCTGACAGGGTAAAAGAAGTAAGCAAACATTTTGATTCTGTTGAAGTAAAAAAACAACACCGTGAGTTCATTACGCATACCGGCTATGTCGGCAAAAAAAGATTGACGGTCCTGTCCTCCGGTATCGGTCCTGATAATATTGATATCGTCATGAATGAGCTTGATGCATTGGTTAATATTGATTTTGAAACAAGGGAAGTTAAAAAACAATTAGGCTCCATCAATATTGTTCGTATCGGCACTTCCGGATCATTACAAGGAGATATTCCTGTTGATAATTTTGTGGCTTCCACACATGGATTGGGTGTTGACAATCTTCTTAATTTTTATCGCCATGAACAGAATGAAGAAGAAAAACAATTGCTTCATTCATTTGTGACACACACACAGATCCACGGACAGATTGGTAATCCCTATATCAGCAGTGGTGCCGCCTCACTGATCAAACATTTTGTAAAAGATTTTCACCAGGGCATTACCGTTACTTGTCCCGGCTTCTACGGCCCCCAGGGAAGAATATTAAGGCTCGGAATCCGTAATCCTGAATTTGTGAACCGCCTTACTGATTTTCGTTTTGGCCAGCACCGCATCACTAATTTTGAAATGGAAACATCGGCCATTTATGGCCTGGGAAAATTGCTGGGACATCATTGCCTTGCCATCAATGCTATTGTGGCCAACAGGGTGAAGAAAGAATTTTCAAAAGATGCAAAAACTACGGTTGAAAAGCTGATCCTTAGGTTCATTGAAATATTTTCGGAGAATATTTAAAGCGAGTAGGAAGTAGTGGGTAGCGAGTAAGGTGAAAAAAGCTTTTATAGCGGGGATTTCACCTTGAATATGAACTATTCAATGCGGACATTGAGCAAAAACCAATTTTATGCTCAATTTATCCCAATAGAACTTAATCGTATATTAAATTTCCTTACGCTTAATAAAGGAAATTTATACAGCTACAAAAAGTTTTCCGAAAGAAGAACAGTTCGTTCTCATTTCCCAGGTCCGGAGAGCAGCTATTTCTGTTTGTAGTAATATTGCAGAGGGTGCATCCAGGATATCAAAAAGGGAAAAGAAAAGATTTTATGAAGTAGCAAGGAGTTCGGTCGTGGAAATAGATACTCAATTTGAAATAGCGATCATCCTTGAATACTATAAAAATGGACAGATCGAAGAACTAGAGAAATATATTGAAGACGTATTCCGAATATTAAGCAAAATGATCAGCAACTTATGAAATGCCCTATTAACTTCTTACTACTTCCTACTAGCCTATCATGAAACTGAATTTCCATAAATACCAGGGAACGGGCAACGACTTTATTTTAGTGAACAACCGGAAAAATGAGTACCCCGTTCTTAGCAGGGAACAAATTCATCGTCTTTGCGACAGGCGATTTGGTATTGGTGCCGATGGCCTCATGCTCCTGCAGGAAAGGACCGGTTATGATTTTGAAATGAAATACTATAATGCCGATGGCAAAGAAGGCAGCCTTTGCGGCAACGGCTCCCGTTGCATGATAAAATTTGTTTATCATCTCGGTATTCACAAAGAAATATATAAGTTTTTAGCAGCCGACGGTGTGCATGAAGCAGAGATCGATACGGATGGCATTGTATCATTAAAGATGAAAGATGTAAGAACGATCAAAAGATTTCATAATGATTATATCCTGGATACAGGCTCTCCTCACTATATTAAAATGGTGAACCATGTGATGGACATGGATATTTATAAAAAAGGATACGAGATACGTCACAGCAAAGAATTTGAAGACGAAGGCATCAATGTGAATTTTGTAGAACAAACGGATGAACCGGATAAAATAATCGTCAGGACATTCGAAAGAGGCGTAGAAGATGAAACACTTTCCTGCGGAACGGGTGTGACGGCTGCCGCCCTTGTCTGCTATCACAATGAAAATGGTTTTAATGAAGTAGAAGTGAAAACATTGGGTGGCGATCTGTCCATTGAATTTGATCGCATAGATGATAACCGCTACGAAAATATCTGGCTTTGCGGACCGGCAGAAAAAGTTTTTGAAGGATCTGTTGAAATATAATTATGACCGATAAATTGACCCTTGCAGAAATAGAACAGCAATTGGGTGTTGCTGAAGAAACATTTCATAAATATTGTTTGTCACTAACCGATGAACAATTCTTTCATCAACCGGGTGAAAAATGGTCGCCGGCACAGCAGGTGAGGCATCTCATTATTTCAGCGGATAAAACAAAGCTTGCATTTTCTTTGCCAAAATTTATTTTGCGCTGGTATGCGGGCAAACCCAATCGTCCTTCCCGCACCTATGATGAATTGGTAGCGAAATACAAATTGAAACTGGAACAAGGCGGCAGGGCAAGCAAAGCTTTTATTCCAAAACCAATTCCTGCGGACTATGGTAAAGAAAAAATGCTTGGCCAATTCAAAATCGCAATGGATAAATTATCGGGTACGATCCGTAAAAAATGGAAAGACCCGCAATTGGATCAATACCTTGCTCCTCACCCATTGCTCGGTAAAATAACTTCAAGGGAATTAGGATACTTCACTATTCATCATACTTATCATCATTTGGAATCTATACAAAAGCAAGTAGTGAATAGCAAGTAGCGAGTAGGATGGCGTGATATGCAAAAACCCCTCCTTATTAGCTGTAATGTTTATTATTCGATAGTGATCCCCTACTAGCTACTTGCTACTCCCTACTAGCTACTAGCTACTCCCTACTAGCTACTAGCTACTCCCTACTAACTACTTCCTACTCGCTTCTCCCTAACTTTGCCACCATGATCCAATACTTTAAAAATATCAATCAGCGAACTGTTGAAATTGACAAGCCAGAAGCTGGTAGCTGGATCAATGTATCGCCGCCATTAAAACAGGAAGAGTTTTCTGAATTATCCTCTGGCCTTGATATTCCTATTGACTTCCTGACCGATTCACTGGATATAGATGAAAGGAGCCGGTTCGAGGAAGATGATAATGTAAAGCTCATCGTCATTAAAACACCGACAGAGAATAATTCATTCAATGAAAGCGATGCCTATTATATCACCATTCCCATTTGCATCATTCTTACGCATAACCAGATCGTCACAGTAAATTCATTCGACAATCCGGCTATCAAGAAATTCCTCGATACTTTTCAGAACAGGCATCCTGATAAAAGGAATATGATGGTGCTGAAAATATTTGAAAAGATCACCCAGGCCTATATGTTGTACCTGAAGGAGATCAACCAGCGCCGCAACCAGATGGAACAGAAATTGTATGCCAGCAGCCGCAATGAAGAATTATTAGAGTTGATGAAAATTCAGAAAAGCCTGGTGTATTTCGTTACAGCATTAAAGTCAAACGAAATGCTGCTGATGAAAATTTCCCGGACCAATTTTTTAACGCTGAATGAAGAAGAAAAAGAGCTTTTAGATGACATGATCGTAGATATCTCACAGGCCCTTGAGATGTCGAATATCTACACCAATATCCTCAGCAGTACGCTGGATGCATTTGCCAGCATCATAGCCAATAACCAGAACCAGGTATTGAAAAGACTGGCAGTCATTACTATTGTACTCACTTTTCCGGTTTTGATCGCCAGTTTGTTTGGCATGAATGTTCCCAGCGGTTTTGAAAATTCTTCCTATGCTTTTTATATCGTTGCTTTTTTATCGCTCGGCATAGCGCTGGTCATCGGCTGGTATTTCTTCCGCAAAAAAATATTCTGATCCGCATGTTCAATATCAGGGTTTATGGTGTACTTATCAATGAACAGAAACAAATACTGGTCAGTGATGAGTACATAAGAGGAAATTATTACAGCAAATTTCCCGGAGGCGGCCTGGAATTTGGAGAAGGCACAAGGGATTGTTTGAAAAGAGAATTTAAAGAAGAAATGGATCTTGAAGTGGAAGTGGGTGAACATATTTATACTACCGATTACTTTCAGATGTCCGCTTTCAACCCTGCTCACCAGATCATTTCCATTTATTATTTCGTCAAAGCGCTGGAAGAGATAAAAGCGCCGTTGAGAACTAAGGCATTTGATTTTGATGAAGCTCAGATGAAAGTCTATAAAGAAACAAATGAAACAGAGACCTTTCGTTTTATTGACTGGAATGATCTTTCAGAAGAAAGTGTAACACTCCCTATTGACAAGATCGTAGCCAAAATAATAAAGTCAACATTCTAATTCTCTCCCATCGCAGACTTCTTCATAGCCGCAGCCTGTTCATGCCCCAAGTACCTTTCAATACGATTATGAACAAGATAGATCACCGGTGTAAGTAATAATGCAACAACAAATTTATAGATATAGTTGACGATACAAATTGCAAGCACCTGGTCAAATGGCCATGGCTTGCCTTGTCCTTTTACCAGCATTGGGTAAAAATAAAATGCGATCAGCAATACAACAAAACTGTCTATCAATTGCGATATAACAGTAGAACCGGTGGCTCTTAGCCATATCTTTTTTTCTCCTGTTGCTTTTTTTATTTTATGAAACACAAATACATCGATGAGCTGCGCTACCAGAAATGCCGTCATGGAAGCAACGATGATCCCAAGACCCTGGCCATAGATGCCATTGAAAGCAACATTCATATCATCGATGCCTGCTTCTTTTTTATTGGTGATCCACCAGTCGGGTGGTGGAGTTTGTATAGCGCCAAAAACGGCTATAAATCCAAGCCCGATCAGGCAGATCGTCATCCAGCTTAAAAATCTTACTCCTTTTGGTCCATAATATTCATTGATGATATCGGTCATGATAAATACAACAGGCCATAATAAAACGCCACAAGTAAGACTAAATGAATAAACACCACCGAATAAATGAATTTGTGCAGGTTTTAATCCCAATGCAGATTCCAACGAAAATATTTTAACCCCGATAAACTCAGCGATCAATGCAGTAGTAAGAAAAATACCGGCGAGGATAATGAATAATCTTGTTGGTTTATGATTGATGATAGTATGGATCATTCAGGTAAAATATAAAGAAGATTAAAAATAGAAAGAAAAATATATTAGCAAGTATCAGCCACAAGGGCACGAATGCCTTCAATTTACGCTTAAAAATAAATACTACCAGATAGCATAGATTGACAATTGGTATGACTGCCATAGAAATAAAATAGAAAGTAGTAAGGGCGGAATCAATAGCCGGATTGCCCAGCCAATCCATTGCAAGAAATAAGACATAGACCAAAAAAAGTATGCCGAAAACAACGGACAGTCTTGACAAAAATAAAAGCCAGCGCATCGGGATTTTAGTCTAAAATAGCATTATTTTGTCAGCCTAATATTGAATTTGTATGCAAAATCCCCTGCTGAAAAAATTACTCCCGCATATCATCGCCATTGTCGTATTTATCATTGTTGCAGCACTGTTCTGCAAACCGGCATTGGAAGGAAATGTGCTGAACCAGGATGACATTACTAAATGGAAGGGGATCGCACAAAATTCTTTTGATTACAAAGAAAAAAACGGCCACTTTCCTTTGTGGAATCCTAATCTTTTCAGCGGCATGCCCAATTACCAGATCGCTATGGAAGGTAAGGGTGTATTGCCCAACATGATGAAAATATTATCATTGGGTCTGCCCAAACCACTTAATTTCTTTTTCCTTGCCTGTATTGGTTTTTATATTCTTTGTCTTGCATTGCGGGCCAGGCCTGTCATTGCCATGTTAGGCGGACTGGCTTATGCTTTTTCTACTTACAATGCTGTAGTGATCAGTGCAGGTCATGATACACAGATGTTCGCTACGGCTTTCATGCCCTTATTATTAGCAGGCCTCATACTCACATTCGAAAAAAAGTACTGGCTGGGTCTTGCTGTCACTACACTCGCCGCTTATTTGCAAATAGCATCGAACCACATACAGATCACTTATTATTTTTTCCTGGTAGCAGCAGCCGTAACACTGGCTTATCTCGTAATATGGATACGTAAAAAAGAATGGAAACATATTATAATAGCAGGAGGCATTACAGCAGTTGCCGGTATTGTTGGACTCGCCGGCAGCGCCATGACGTTGATGACAACGGCAGAATATACAAAATATACTATGCGTGGTGGAAAAAGTATAGACACACAAAAAGATACCGTTACAGCAGCCAATACTTCCGGGCTTGATACTGCCTATGCATTTGAATATAGTCTCGGCAAAGCAGAATCTTTCACTTTGCTTATGCCCAATGCATTTGGTGGAGGTAATCAAAACAGGTTGGATGAGAATTCAAAGCTTGCAAAAAAATTAATAAGTCGTGGAGCTAATGAAGGTGATGCGTCAGGTGTAGCTCAACAAATATCAAAATACTGGGGTGCCCTTCCATATACAGCCGGGCCTGCCTACCTTGGAGTATTTATTTTTATCCTGGGTTTAATTGGGTTTGTTATTGTCAAAACCCCGTTGCGATGGGGTCTTCTTGCTGTTACGTTGCTTGGCGTTATTCTTTCATGGGGTAAACATTTCGCCGGCTTTAATACTTTTCTTTTCGAGAACCTGCCATTATATAATAAATTCCGGGCACCGTCCATGGCACAGGTGATCCCGCAATTGACCATTACCATCGTAGCTATACTTGCATTACAACATTTATTGTATAATGAAAAAAGCAAGGAATTACTAAAGACAAATTTTAAAAAGATATTGTACGTTACCGGGGGCTTGTTCGCTGTGCTGGGTATCATGTATATGATGATGGACTATAACCTTCCTACAGATGGTTATATTTCATCCGGCGTAGCTCAAATGTTCAAGAATGAAGATATGGGCCGTGCTGCCCTTGCGGGAATAAAAGCGGATCGCCAGGCAATGTTTGGCGGGCAATTATTAAGGGCCCTTTTGTTTGCCCTTATACTCATTGGTCTTCTCTATTTCTATATGAAAGATAAGATCAAAGCACTGGTAGTGGCTATTGTTGTTTTAGTAATCGGCGCTGCAGAATTATTGCTTGTAAGCAAACAATATCTTCCTGACGAAAATTATGTAGCGGCTGATGACCTGCAATCACAGCATTTCAATCCAACACAAGCAGAACAAATCATACTCAAGGACAAGGATCCGCATTTCAGGGTGTTTAACAGCGGTGCAAACCCTGTGTTCGATGCAAGAACATCTTCTTTCTTTAAAAGTATCAGTGGTTATCATCCCGCCCGTTTAAGAATCTACCAGGATGTGCTGGATAAGTATTTATCAGGCGGAAATATCAACCCGTCTGTATTAAATATGCTGAATACAAAATATTTTCTTGTATATGATCAGCAAACCAGGGCTGAATCAGTGATACCAAACCCCGAAGCTTATGGTAACTGCTGGTTTGCTAAATCGGTAAAGGTTGCAGCTGACCCTGTGCAGGAATTCCTTGCTCTCAACAGCAATAACCTTAAAGACACAGTGGTAGTTGATAAAGACTGTAAGGCGGGCCCGATAAGTGCGGATTCTTCTGCTTCGATCACTATGACAAAATTTGATAATGACGCCATAGAGTACGAATCGAATGCAAATAGTCCGCAGTTTGCTGTGTTCAGTGAAGTATATTATCCCAAAGGATGGAACGCTTATATTGACAGCAAACGAACCGGCTATTGTAAAGTGAATTATTTGCTGAGGGGGCTTTCTGTTCCGGCAGGAAAACATACTATAAAATTTGTTTTTGAGCCAGCCTCAGTAAAGAAAGGCCGATCCATTATGTTCATAGCATCTATACTTATCGCCATCCTATTCGTTGGTGGTTTGTTCATGGCATGGAGAGAATACCAGCAGCTTAGGAAAAAGCAACCCGGCGGTCCTTATGGAAATGATGTGGCATGAAGAAAGTTCTTGCAATAGCCCCTTACTCCTATTTGCCTTATTTTTCAGGAGGACAGAAATTCATTGCAAAATTTTATGAATACCTCGGTCGTGAGGTTGACCTTACCGTTATTTCTGTTGCCAATAATGATGCGGCGCTTGCCACTTACAAGATCATTCCATTACTCAAAGCAGGTTTTTCCAGGTATTATGACCTAAGTCTAACAGCTAAACTCGCAGAGCTTATCAATAAAGAAAAATATGATGCGATCATTTGGGAGCATCCTTATTATGGATGGCTGGCTAAAAAAATAAAAAAAAGAACGGGAATAAAAACTATTATTCACACACATAATATCGAATACCAGCGTTTTCGCAGTGTAGGAAAATGGTGGTGGCCCGTCTTAAGGACTTACGAAAGAAAATGTTTACAAAGAGCCGATGGCATTCTTTTTATAACACCTGAGGACAGGGACTTTGCTGTATCAAAATGGAATATCAAAAAAGAAAACACCATCATCGTTCCCTTTGGTGTTGATATTGACCACTATCCCCCTGATAAAATGGAGAGTAAGAATGCTATTTGCCAAAAGCATGGGATCGGGGATGATGAAAAGATAATTCTGTTCAACGGCTTGCTTAATTACAAACCGAATCTTGATGCGATCAATATCATACTGAAAGAAATAAATCCCCGTCTTCTGCGGCAAGATATAAAATTCAAGATCATTATCTGCGGTAAAGGATTGCCCCAGGAATTGAGTGAGTTAAAAGAATATGCCGGTAAAAATATCATCTATGCCGGTTTTGTTGATGACATTGAAACCTATTTTAAAGCAGCGGATGTTTTTTTGAATCCTGTTCAAAGCGGTGGTGGCATCAAAACAAAAATGGTGGAAGCTATCGCATTCAACGCAACAGTAGTTTCAACACAAGCAGGCGCTGCTGGTATGGACAGGAATATTAGCGGCCCCAAACTCGTTGTAGTAAACGATAATGATTGGTCAGCTTTTGTTGAGGAAATACTAAGAGTCGCCAAAGAACCATCGCAACCCACACCGACGGCTTACTATAAAGAGTATGGATGGACGAATATCATTGATAGATTAATGACAACTATTTTATAACAGGTTTCCCTACTCGCTACTCGCTACTCCCTACTCACCCTAAGCACTCACCTGATCAGTTTTCCTGTCAGCTTATAATAGATCTTTTTTATTACATTTCTCGAACCTTCCTTGAATACATAGATCATTTTGAAAATAAAATAATACATCCCTTTCCCTTGCCTTAGTTTCATTATTTCCAGTTCATGCTTCATCATTGTTTTTCGTAATGACAATTGTTTTGACAGATCGGTACTGCCACTGTTGATATGAATGATCGTCGTATCTGCATAAAAAAATATTTTATAGCCTGAATTCTTTACCTGCTCACACCACAATTGATCTTCTCCATACATAAAGAAACGGCTATCCAGTTTTTTCCCTGGAAATAGTTCCAGTATTTTTTTAGGAAAAAGAAAAAAAGCGCCATTCACCCAATCACATTCCATAGTCTCATCGTGGCGGAAATATTTACCCAGCATTCGCTTTGCCCTTTTTTTATACGGCATCAGCCATGGAATAAAACGAAACAGGTCGAGCAATTCCCAGCTTATTGATCTGAAGCGGCGGGCTGTGTATTGAATATTTCCATTGGGATAGGTCATGCGGCAACCCAGTACACCCAGACCGGGCTGTTGTTGCATTTGCAGTACACTTTTACTTATACAATCTTCTTTTAATTCGGTATCGCTGTTCAATAAAAGAATATGGTCTCCTGCAGAATTTTCGATCCCCAAGTTATTGCCGTATGAAAAACCGCCATTTTCCTTACTCTTTACCAGTTTTATACCCGGGAACTCTTTTAGAAATTCACCCGCATCACATTCTGTGGATGCATTGTCCACCAAAATGATCTCGTACTCCACCCCGACCGAATACCTGTTGACGGAGCGGATACAATTACTGGTTAGAGTAAAAGTGTTATAATTAATGATGATAATGGAGACCATGCGTTATCGAAAGCTTTCTTATTTCCTGATGACCGGCTTTGCGTATATCTTTTTAAAAGTAAGAAAAAAGAATCTTGTCACAGGATTACTATCGATCCATTTTGCAAGGCGGATGCTAAATACACTCTCCGGTTTAAATGTTGATCCAATACCAAGCCGTTCAGCATAAGCTTTGAAATTGGCAATTGTCTTTTTAACGGTAAGTCCCTGTCTTTTTTTTATCGGGGTCCTCAGTAACCGATGGCAAAATCCCCGGCAATAGAAAAATAAGAATACCGGTCCACCCTGGCGTATTCTTTCAGCAAATTCAGTTCGCTCCTCTTTTAGCGATACAAGATACTTGATGAAACGGTCAAAAGCCCTGTGGTATCTTTCATCCGCCGATGATTTTGTTGTGCTGGCATGGATCCGGAAGGCGAAACAATTTTCCTTTGCCACAGCCATGTAATTCTTTTTGGCAAGATTGATCCACAATTCAAAATCGGCAAATAGAAGATTAGGATACATGGGAATGCCGCCGATCGCATCATAATCCTTTGCCCGCATGATGAAACCTGTTCCCATCAGGTCGATTGTATTCTCGAGGTATTTGGTAAGAAAGGCACCAGGCATTTCTTTTTCATCCATGGGAACACAATCACGGATCTTATTCCCATCCACATCAATATAACTAAAATGGGTAAGGTACAGGCTTGCATCCGGGTGCTTATCGATCAGGTTATTCATGACCTTTAAATAGTCCGGCTGCAGGATATCGTCGTGCCCGATCAATGTGATGAATTCGTTCTTTGGAACTGTGGTTACACGATGCCAGTTATCTTCTATCGAAAGAGGTTCAGATGAAAGAAAACTCTTTACTCGCTCATCTTTTATTGTAGCTATCCATTCTGTAGTTCCGTCTGTGCTTTTATTATCGAGAATGAGCAGGTTGAAGTCGGTATAGGTTTGAGACAATATACTTTTTACACAAAGCTTTATGTGCTCCCCCCCGTTTCTCGCCGGTAATATGATACTGAATTTGGCCAAGTTGTTGTTTACTTTGAAGATAAACTTCTTTTTACCCTTACAAGAAAGTCATGAATACCCGGGAATCTTTTCTTCAGGTAATATTTGGTCTTATATCTTTTCAGGTAACTTATTTTAAAGATCTTTTTTTCCGCTTCCCTGAAACTCTCGTCCGTTGTCTTTGTTTTTTTATAGTACATATGCAGGAAACTCATATGAGACACTATCCATAATCCGACAAAACGCAGCATCGTTTTTTTAATGTCAGGCCATTCAGGAAGATGAGAAGCTTTGCTTTCGATGAAAAGAGGAAAGTTCTCCGCTGCTGTTACTATTTCTGCATTTTGGTTCCTGCCGAAATTCGCATCATGCAATGTTTGGGAACCCAGCGCCCTGTTGATGATCACAC
>JABFRU010000062.1 GCA_013140985.1 Chitinophagaceae bacterium
TAGAGTGAGTCAAGTTTTTCCTGGTAAACTCTTTGTGAGTCTATATTGCCGGGATATTTTTCTATAGCCGATTGAAAATTGGCATCTCTCCAGCTTTTAGCTTTTGCTTCCATCTTTTTTTCATGGTTTCTTACAAACCAGGTGAAAGAAAGTTGATACAAAGAATAAACGATAAGCAGAATAGTAAAAAAGCGAACCAAACCTTTCAGTTGCATACGTAGAACAGTTTACATGTGGGGCCTTACTCCATTCATAAACAGGAGAGGGCTATACAATTTTTTAAGGACGGCAAAGATAGCTGTTTCGGATTAATTTCCACCAACTAAAAAACGACTCCTGAACGTTGATTTTTAAAATATTAGCTCATCAATCCGTATCTAAAGATGTCTAACTTATCTTTACCCGGTCAAACCAAAGCAACATGCAGTTATCTTCTTTTTTGAATCGCTTTAATGAACCTGAGACACTTAAAATGGCAAAGCTGGGCCGGGAGTTAAGAGCAAAGGGCATTGATGTGATAGACCTGAGTTTGGGCGAACCGGATTTTGATACACCAACACATATTAAAGAAGCTGCGATCAAAGCCATTCATGATAACTGGACGCATTATACACCCGTTGCAGGGTTTTTGGATCTGAGAGAAGCGGTTTGCGGAAAATTTAAAAGAGATAATGATCTTGAATATAAACCAGAGAACATTGTGGTGTCAACGGGGGCAAAACAAAGTCTTGCCAATGCTGTGCTGGCGCTGGTTGATGAAGGTGATGAAGTGATCATTCCCACACCATTCTGGGTTACTTACAGCGAATTGGTAAAAATTGCAAAAGGAAAAGTTGTTCAAATAAAAACTACAACTGAAGAGGGCTTCAAAATAAATGCACAGCAATTAGAAGCGGCTATTACTCCTAAAACAAAATTATTCTTATTCTCATCGCCCTGTAATCCAAGCGGCGCTGTTTACAGTAAAGAAGAGTTGCAGGCATTGGCTTCTGTATTTAAAAAGCATCCTGGTATTTTTATTGTATCGGATGAGATATACGAATACATTAATTATACAGGACATCACCAGAGCATTGCGCAGTTTGCAGATATAAAAGAAAGAGTTGTTGTGGTAAATGGTTTGAGTAAGGGATTTGCGATGACGGGCTGGAGGCTGGGATATATTGCCGCTAATGCCGAGGTTGCCAAAGCCTGTGAAAAAGTGCAGGGACAATTTACGAGCGGAGCAAATTCCATTACACAAAAAGCAGCCATCACTGCATTGACCAATGATCTTCGCCCATCGATGGAAATGGTAAAAGAATTTACCAAAAGAAGAGCAAGGGTGCTGGAGATAATGAAGGAAATTCCGGGTATTGAATGCAGTGAACCCGACGGAGCTTTTTATGTATTTCCTGATATGAGCGCTTATTTTGGAAAAAAAGATGGTGAAGCCGTTATTGCCAACGCAGGTGATCTCAGCATGTATCTTCTTAATAAAGCCCATGTAAGTTCTGTAATGGGCGATGCATTCGGTGATGCGAACTGCATACGTTTTTCCTTTGCTAACAGCATGGAAAAAATTGAAGAGGGGTGGAACAGGATCAAAAAAGCATTGGCTGCATTGAAATAATTAATCTTTTTCGAGTGTGATCTTTCCTTCATCAAATGTAAGCACCATCCTCTCTCTTCCTTTGAAAACAACATCAAATGTTTCCTTTTTATCGGCATCGTCTTCTGTGGTTACCAGCGTTTTTGTTCTTGAATCAAATTTGTAGGTGCCATATTCTTTTTTCATTTTGTCATCTTCACCTGATATTGCAGTATAGCTGCCATCACGGGAAAATTCAATTGTAGAAGACCTCATTTGCCTGAGTTCCTCTCCGGTGGGAGATTTCCCATCAGGATCTTCAAACTCAGCGATGCGCCATTTGCCAACAACAGAACCCGACCTGCTGTCATCTGTATCTTCATCATCTCTGTTATTTGAAAGGCTGCTGCCACCTCCCCTTCTTGAAAGCACCGCAGTGCCGCCCTGGCCTTTCATTACCAAATTCTTGCCCCGCCAGCTTATTTTAAATTCAACTTCATTTTCGCTTTCTTCGCTTGTAACGATCAGTGTATTTGTTTCTTCATCGTATTTGTAAGTGCCATCTTCTGTGCCGTCGCTGTCTTTATGGGTATAAGAGCCGTCTTTTCTGATCACAATAGTGGCATTTTTTATTGCATCCTCCTTTTCTTCTTCATCCATTTCTTCGGAATCCATAGCTACTACTTTCCATTCTCCGACAATGGATTTGCTGTTTTCTGCTTTATCACTATCATCAAGACCCGCCGGGTCTTTTTTATTGTTGCAGGAAAGAAAAGCGATAAAAAATACGGGCAGCAGGAGGAATAATTTTCTCATGGTGGTAGTTTATTATTTAAATATACAGTTTCTCTGAAAGAAAATTACAGGGACGCCTTTACTGTGGAAAATTTTTTATGCAGGTCCAGCACCTGCGGTAACAGCAATTGTTCTTCATTATTGATAAGGACAAAATCGCAAAGGCTCATTTTCTTTTCTTCCTCCATCTGCCGGCTGATGCGTTTTATCACTTCGTCTTCTGTTATCCCATCCCTGTTCATCGTTCTTTTTACCCGAAGTGAAAGTGGCGCCTGAACGCCGATTACCCTGTCAACTGTTTTATTGGCGCCGCTTTCGAAAAGTAAAGCAGCTTCTTTAATGATATACGGAGAGTTTTGTTTTTTCATCCATTCTTCTGCATCACGGATGGTGACGGGGTGGGTGAGGCTGTTCAGCAATTCCAATTTTGCTTTATCATTGAATACAACAGAAGCCATATACTTCCTGTTGAGTTCTCCATTGGTATATGACTGCTCACCAAAACTTTTTATGATCTCTTTTTTTAATGCCGCATCGGTGTTCATCAATTTTTTTGCAGCGTTATCGGCATAGTAAACAGGAATGCCCAGCACTTCAAATATTTTTGCAACAGTTGTTTTGCCACTGCCAATGCCGCCAGTCAATCCTATTCTTACCATGTTCTGCTTTAAAAAACTAAATATCAAATAACAAGTTCCCGATAAATTAGAAAATAAAAAACTCAAAGCAGTTTTTTATTTCAGCTTTGAGTTTTATTCGATTTTTGCTGGTTGGTTCTTTTTATTTTTTATCCGTTCCCGCTGCTTTATGCAACGCAGCTGTCCAATCCATGCTGATAGCACTCTTCTCAATTTTCAGGTAACTGCCGGGGCTTACTTCTATGTTCAGCGTTCCGTCTTCATTTACTTTATTGATGGTGCCATGAATACCGGCGATGGTGACGATCTTATCGCCTTTGCCCAGTTCTTCAATGAATTTTTTCTGGTTCTTGGCCCTTTTTGCCTGCGGCCTGATAAAGAATAACCAAAACACAACGATCATCAATCCTAAAAAGATGAATTGGAATCCGCCAAAACCGCCACCTTTTTTGTCACCTGCCTGTTCGGCGCCGGGCATGCAGGATTGAAGAGAAATAACAACTAACAATGCAGCAGTAGCATATTTTGAAAATGATTTCATGTGTAGATTTTAATTTTTAAAATTTTATAGCGCAATTGATTTATAAATCTTATTCAACAACAACCTGGAAGCTCAGTATGTGTGAGCGGCTTGGTTTTGTATTAGCGTCAACAAATATGTCTTTTTTGTTCAGATCTTTTCTGCCACTGCTGTTAAATACCGCCTTTATTGTTCCTTCTGCTCCCGGCATAATGGGTTCTTCAGGTTTTTCAGGCACAGTGCAACCACAACCAGCGGTAACATTAGCGATCACAAGGGGATGATCGCCGGTGTTTTTAAAACGAAAGGTCACATCGACAGGGTCGCCTTCTTTCACTTTACCCATATTCTTAAAAGTAGAATCCAGCCATTGGATAGTAGTGTAATTAGCCGTATCCTCCATCGCTTTTTGTTTCTCCACCATCCTAAGGCTGTCTTTCCTTCTATCCTCAGGAGATATCTCCCCGTTTTTTTTCTTATCCGATGTTTTGCAGGCAGCTAGTAAAAGCACTGCCATCAAAAAACCGCTTACTCTTTTCATAACTGAAAATTAAAGAGTGCAAATGTAAAGGTTAGTTGATAGGTGAGCAAGTTTAAGTGAGAAGTCGTTAGTCATTATTCAATAGGCGGTATTCCTAATACACCGGATTAAATTCCTGACTCCCGACTATTGACTTTTCTTATATTCCACTTTCTGCAATTTGCCCTGGCTGACCAGTTCTTTGTGAATATTATCCAGTATGCCATTTACAAACTGTCCGCTTTGCGGAGTGCTGTAATCTTTTGCAAGGTCAATGTATTCATTAATGGTCACTTTAGGAGGTATGGTTTCAAAATAAAGGAATTCAGCTACTCCCATTTTCATCATGATCATATCCAGCAATGCAATACGTTCGGGATCCCAGTTTTTTAATTTAGGAATGATCAGGCTTTGCAGGTGATCGCCTTTTTCCAGTACGGTTTGTAATAGCGTTTTGGCAAACTGTTCTTTATCGGCACTCATCATCTGCTTGAAATTGTAGCTGCCTGGCTTTTGCAGGTAAGCAACAAGCAATTGTACTACCAATTCCCCGTCATCATCCCAATTGGAAAAATTTTCTTCTGCGTAACTTACAAATGTCTCATTGGCGAGCATAAGGTCATTCAGAATGAACTCAACGATCTTTTTTTCTTCTGACCTGTCTCTTTCCGGCTTGTTGATATATGATCTGTATTCAGATGAATTGACAAGGCTGTGATATACTTTGCGTAACAACTCTTTATCTGTTATGTTGCCGGGTTTTTCTTTGGCGAATTGTTCCTTCAGCGCCGGGTCATTCATCATTTTTACCAGCACTTCATTGTTCGAGATCTTGGTATTGACATTCAGGTCTGCAGTAGTAGGGAGGTGTTTGGATGCTTTTTGGTGCGCATCCGTTTCCGCATAGCGGGCAACTTCCGAAAGAAAATAAATAAGATAGATGAGCAGGGAACGGGTTTGATCAAAATGATCCTGTAAGATCTTTTGTGGTTCACCGGGCTTCACTTCTTTTTCAAGAGTGGTGACAGTATAAATCGTCTGCATCACCTTCACACGGATATTTCTTCTGCTGATCATTCGTAAGAACTTTATGCGGCAAATGTAACCTAAAAAGATAAACCGGTCTAAACCAGTATAAAAATTCAGGATCAATTATCGAAAAGATCATATTCGGTTTCCTCTTTGCAAAAAGAAATACACAGTAGAAATATAGCATATATCTGCATTGAAAAATGATTTAACTTACAAAGGAAGAAATTCTTAAACCTTAAAACCATTGGCTATGAGAAAAAAAATTACCACAATTGTTTTTTTCTTCTTTTTGTTTTCTCTTCTGCTTATTTCCTGCAAACAACTGCAAAATAAAAATGCTGATACCGAAAACATGTTCACCAGGGAGAAAGGGCCTGACGGGAAGATGACGGACCTTAAAGGCGCCATGGAGTATGAATTCAATATGATTAAAAATCCCACTACAGGCACAATTCCTGAAGGTATATTTGAAGCCGAACGGGCGCAGGCAAGAGAAATTCTTGCCAGGCAACAAATGAATAGCAGGATAGAAGCTGTAAATGCATATAGCTTCCAGGGCCCGAATAATCTTGGTGGAAGAACAAGGACCATTGCTTATGATGTAAGATATGATGGAGTGGCAAACCGGATCATTCTTGCCGGCGGAGTAAGCGGCGGTGTTTATAAATCAACAGATGATGGAGCCACATGGGTTCGCAAAAGTCCCGCAGGCGAACATTTCGCCTGCATGAGTATTGCACAGGATACAAGGGTTGGCTTCCGGGATACATGGTATTATTGTGTCGGAGAGGGAACCGGAAATTCGGCAGGCGCATCAGGTGCAGGATATTCCGGAAATGGTGTATATAAATCAACAGATAATGGAGAAACATGGAGCCGTTTGTCAGCATCCAATACAACAGCTTTAGAATCATTCTCAGTTCCTGAAGATTACATAACTAAAATCATTGTTGATCCGACAGACGGATATGTTTATGCTGCCTGTGCTGCGGCAATAAGAAGATCAACTGATGGTGGCACTACCTGGGCAACTGTTTTATCCGGGCCTTTATCTTTTTCAAGTCAATTCACAGATATTGTTGTTTCCAGTACCGGCCGGTTATATGCATCGTTTGGAGGTACAAATGATTCAGGAGTTGATGGTGTTTGGGCTTCAGCCCCTGGCCCAACATCAGGTGATGTGGGATCCTGGACCCGTATTGCGGGTACCGGCGCCGGAGGTTCACCTGCCGGATGGAATGCTGAACCGGCTTATGGAAGAGTGGTGCTTGCTATTGCACCCAGCAGTGAGAATCTTTTGTATGCGCTTTATTATACCAGTGGAAGTCCGGTCTGCCCCGGAGCTGTAGTTGAAGCAGATCTGTTCAGATGGGATGATATTGGCGGAACCTGGACCGATCTTTCTGCCACATTACCAAATGAAGCGGGTTGCCTTTCCGGAAATGATCCATTTGCAGTACAGGGAGGATACGACCTTGTAGTTGCTGTTAAACCTGATGATCCTTTAACCATTTTTATTGGTGGAACGAATGCCTACCGTTCAAGTGATGCCGGACTTACCTGGACAAGGATAGGAGGATATGCAAGCCCGGCCAGCTATGCATTGTATGCCAGTTCACACCCGGATATTCATTCATTTGTATTTCAACCGGGCAGTCCCCTGATCATGCTTTGTGGTAATGACGGAGGAATTCAACGGACAACAGATTGTACAGCAGGCAGCGTAAGCTGGTCGCAGATAAATGTGGGGTACCGAACGTATCAATATTATTATGTGGACATTGATCCCCGTGTAGCTAATGACAAAGTGATCGGCGGCGCACAGGATAATGGCTCAACGAGAAACATTGGAGGCACAGGTACCAGCTTTGAAATGGTTTGGGGCGGTGATGGTGTTTCAGTGGGATTAAATGACCCGGCAGCAACCGGCGGCACACAATATGAATATGTCGGATCGCAATTAGGCGCTATTAACAGAAGAACTTCCGGAACTGCTCTTGGATTTTCGACAGCGATTACCCCGGAATATGCAAATACCGTAACAAGCGCAGGATTATTTGTTACACTTTTCAAATTGGACCAGGATAATTCTCAAATTCTATACTATGCCAATGATGATACTTTATACCGCACTACTTCTGCATCAACTGTAACAACAACTACCTGGACAAAAATGACAGGTGTAGCGGCTTCGGTAGGTGTTGCAAACGATATTACAGCATTAGCTATGACAAGGGGTACCTATAGTCCGGCTACTGCCAGTTTATTTTTCGGAACATCCGACGGAAGAGTTTTCAGGTTGGATGACCCGGCAGGAGCGGCAGCAGGAACAGCACCAGAGGATATTGAGGATGGAGATTTTCCTGCAGGTTATATAAGCAGTATTGCTGTTAATCCCCGAAATGATGATACGGTTATGGTTACTTTATCAAATTATGGAATATCCGGTAATGTCTGGTGGACAGGTAACGCCAATTCAGCAAACCCGACCTGGACAAATGTTGAAGATAATCTCACCCTGCCTTCTTATCGCAGTTGCGCTATACATGTTGTTCCCAATTCAACTGAAGTGCAATATTATGTAGGCACATCTGTAGGATTATACAGGAAAACCGGAGAGCTTCCGGTAGTTGCCGGAGCTGCTAATGATTGGGCACAGGAAGGTGCAAGCACACTGGGTAATGCAGTTGTCTCGTCGCTGGCATTACGGCCTTCTGACGGCAATATGTTAGTAGGAACTCACGGATATGGCATGTGGAAGACAGCGTTAAGTTTATTTGTAGTACCTGTTGAATTAACAGAGTTCAAAGGAACATTACAAAACAATAAAACAGCTTTACTGCAATGGACCACTTCGGCAGAATACAATAGCAAGCATTTTGAACTGGAAAGATCTTTTGATGGTGTCAATTTCAGAAAGATCACAACTATTGCTGCGGCTGGTAACAGCACAACTACCCGTCAATATAGTTATGTTGACAGGGAACCACTCACTGAAAAGAATTATTACAGGCTGCGAACTGTTGACATGGATAATCAAAGCAAGTTGAGCAACATAGTGCTATTGCAATTGACAGGAGCCAAACAGGAGATACAGGTGCTTGGCAATCCTTTTACGGATAATAAACTTACTATACGTTTTGTAAAAACTCCTGATGCAAAAGGTGAACTAAGATTAAATGATATGACAGGCCGGCTGGTGGCAAGAAGAGTTATCGGGCCGGGAGAACAGCAGATCGAATTCACTATTCCGGGTACTGCTGCAGGAACTTACATTTTACAAGCAATACTTGGCAATAAAACATATACTGTCAAAGTGCTGAAAGAGTAAAAAATATTTCCATTAAACGCTAAGGCCGTTTCGGGTTTTACCGGAACGGCTTTTTATTTAAGTATAAATGAAATTTTGTCTTACTTATCAGTGCAATAAGCTGTATAAGTACTGTCATTTAATTCATTTAGCTGAAAAATTGGCTTTTTGATAGCTGCTGGCATACTATTTCCTGTACCTTTGCAGTCCTAAATTTTCAAAAATTCAAAATCAATACAATTATGGCTAAGAAGGTGAATGTGTCCCCACTTCATGACAGGGTGATCGTAAAAGCAGCCGCAGCAGAAGAAAAAACAGCCGGCGGCATCATTATTCCTGATACGGCAAAAGAAAAACCACAACGTGGAATCGTCATCGCAGCAGGTCCTGGTAAAAAAGATGAACCTGTAACAGTGAAGACCGGTGATACAGTTTTATACGGCAAATATGCGGGTACTGAGATCCAGATCGATGGGGAAGATTACCTGATCATGAGAGAAAGCGATATACTGGCGATAGTGTAAGAAAGCCTTTAGCCATTAGCTGTTAGCCAGCTAGTAGCTAAAAGCTCACAGCTCACAGCTAATAGCAACAAATTCTAAAACATTTCAAAACTAAATAAAATGGCAAAACAACTCTTCTTCGATATTGAAGCAAGAAATAGAATGAAAAAAGGCGTGGATATTTTATCCAATGCAGTGAAAGTAACACTCGGTCCTAAAGGACGTAATGTGGTGTTAGAGAAAAAATTCGGTGCGCCTTCCATTACTAAGGATGGTGTTACTGTAGCAAAAGAAATTGAACTGGAAGATCCCATCGAGAATATGGGAGCACAGATGGTAAAAGAAGTAGCTTCTAAAACGGCAGATATTGCTGGTGATGGTACTACTACTGCTACGGTGTTAGCTCAATCTATCATCAGTGAAGGATTGAAAATGGTAGCAGCCGGCGCCAACCCGATGGACCTGAAAAGAGGTATTGATAAAGCGGTAAGCAAAGTGGTTGAGCATCTGAAAGGGCAATCACAGGCCGTAGGTAATGACAGCAGCAAAATTCAGCAGGTAGCTTCTATCTCTGCCAATAATGATAACGAGATCGGTAAGCTGATCGCTGAAGCCATGAAGAAAGTAGGTAAAGAAGGTGTGATCACGGTAGAAGAAGCAAGAGGTACTGAAACAACTGTTGAAGTGGTAGAAGGTATGCAATTCGACCGTGGATATATCTCTCCTTACTTCGTTACCAACAGCGAAAAGATGGAAGCTGAACTGGAGAATCCTTATATCCTGATCTATGATAAAAAGATCAGTAATATGAAAGATATCCTGCACATTTTGGAGAAAGTTGCACAGGGTGGCCGTCCATTATTGATCATTGCAGAAGACCTCGAAGGTGAAGCATTGGCAACATTGGTGGTAAACAAACTGCGTGGTACAATCAAAGTGGCAGCTGTAAAAGCTCCGGGCTTTGGTGACCGCAGAAAAGAAATGCTGCAGGATATTGCCGTGCTGACAAAAGGCATTGTGGTTAGTGAAGAGCAGGGTTATAAATTAGAAAGTGCAGACCTGACCTATCTCGGTGTTGCATCTACTGTTACCATTGATAAGGACAATACAACGATCGTTGGCGGCAAAGGAAAGAAAGATGATATCACTGCCCGCATCAACCAGATCAAAGCGCAGATCGAAACAACAACCTCAGATTACGATAAAGAAAAATTACAGGAACGCCTGGCTAAATTAAGCGGTGGTGTAGCCGTATTGAATATCGGCGCTGCCACTGAAATGGAAATGAAAGAAAAGAAGGACCGTGTTGACGATGCTTTGCATGCAACAAGAGCGGCGGTTGAAGAAGGTATTGTTCCCGGTGGTGGTATTGCTTTTATCCGTGCTATCGAATCATTGGATAAATTGAAAGGCAGCAACGAAGATGAAGGTACAGGCGTAGCTATTGTAAGAAGAGCTTTGGAGGAACCACTTCGCCAGATCGTAGCCAATGCAGGTATTGAAGGTTCTATCGTTGTACAAAAAGTAAAAGAAGGGAAAGCTGACTATGGTTTCAATGCCAGGACCGAAGAATATGAGAACCTGCTGAAAGCCGGTGTTATTGATCCGACTAAAGTTACCCGTATTGCATTGGAAAATGCAGCTTCCATTGCAGGAATGCTGCTGACAACAGAATGTGTGATCGCTGACAAACCTAAAAAAGAGGAAGCTCCTCATTCTCATGGTGCTCCTGATATGGGCGGTATGGGTTATTAATCAGGCAAAAGACAACTTAAATAGCAAGAATCCCGTTTCCCAAAGAAGCGGGATTTCTTTTTCATGGCTGTTAAAAAAATCCCGGTTGGATTATAAGAAATATCCTTAATTTTAATCGCTTTTTTTATGCGACCAATTTCTTAAGTATTAATTGCTTAACCCCTTTGTTACCTAAAACTATTTTTTATGAGTAAATTGTACAAAATTTTACTGGCTATTCTCATAGTTGGTAGTACATCTCTTACAGTTTCGGCCCAGGACTATTGGTCTTCAGAAACCAATAGAGCTGGTATCACTACTCACAAAGCTGTTGCGAGACTTTCATTCCCCACAGACTTCAAACTTTATAGTTTGAATATCGAACCTTTAAGACAAACATTGTTCTCCATTATCGGAGCAAATGCTTCAAGACATTCTGCGACCATTACTTTGCCCAATGTGGCTGGTCAAATGGAACAGTTTGAAGTGTATGAAGCTTCCAACTTCGAACCTGCTTTACAGGCACAGTTTCCTGAGATAAGGGCTTATTCCGGAAGGAGCATTAGCGACCCGGCATCTACTCTGAAAATAAGTATCTCCCCGCAGGGAATCCAGACAATGGTTTTCAGAGCAGGCGGACCTTGTGAGTACATCGAACCTTATTCACAAGACAACACAGTATATGCTGTATTCCATTCGCAGAGAAACAAAGGGGCTTTACCATGGGTATGTTCTACACCCGACCAGCAATTAGCTACAAGCTTAAATGCACAGGTTAACAGGATCGAGAGCAATGTAGGTCAATTAAAGACCATGCGTTTAGCCCAGTCCTGCAATGGTGAGTATTCAAACTATTTTGGTGCAACAAGTGCAGCACAGGTAGCATTGGTTTTAGCAGCATACAATGCAACGCTTACCCGTTGCAATGGTTGCTATGAAAAAGACCTTGCCATTCACCTCAACCTGATTGCTAATACTACAGCAGTTATTTATTACGATCCTGCCACGGATCCCTATACAACATTAGCTAACTGGAATAACCAGTTGCAGGCAACATTAACAGCAAACATCGGTGAAGCCAACTATGATATCGGACACATGTTTGGTGCTTCCGGTGGTGGTGGTAACGCTGGTTGTATTGGTTGCGTTTGTGTTGACGGTCAGAAAGGAAGAGGTATCACTTCTCCTGCTGATGGTATTCCGCAGGGAGACAACTTTGATATTGACTATGTGGCGCATGAAGTAGGCCACCAAATGGGTGCCAATCACACTTTCTCAATGTCTAATGAAGGTACGGGTGTGAATAAAGAAGTTGGTTCCGGTATTACTATTATGGGTTATGCCGGTATCACTAACCAGGACGTTGCCCCTCACTCTATTGATATATTCAACATGTCATCTATTCAGCAGATCCAGGTGAACATGGCTGGTAAGACTTGCCCTATCACAACAAGCCTTACAGGCATTAATGCAACTCCTGTTATAGCGGCACTTTCAAATTGGACTATCCCTATCAGCACACCATTTGAACTGACAGGTTCTGCTACAGATGCTGACCCGGGCGATGTATTGACATACTGCTGGGAGCAAAATGATGATGGTACAGGCCAAACAGGAAATAACAGTGTGGCCCGTGAGAATAAGCCAACCGGTCCAAACTGGTTGTCATTCTCTCCAACAACCAGTGGAACAAGGATGCTGCCCAGGCTGTCAACCGTTCTTGGCGGCCTTAATCTAACTCCACCTCTTCCGGGCGGAGATGCTATTGCCAATATTGAGGCTTTAAGTAATGTTGCCCGTACATTGAACTTTAGATTGACTGTTAGAGATAACAGACCTTATAATGGTACTGCTATTGGACAAACAAACTTCCAGGATAATGTTATTACTGTAAGTGCTGCTGTCGGACCCTTCCTGATCACATCGCAGAATGCTGCGGTTAGCTACCAGGGCGGTTCTTCACAAACAGTTACCTGGTCAGTAAATGGTACTACCGGTGCACCTACCAATACTGCCAATGTGCGGATATTATGGTCATCAAATGCCGGTATCAGCTTCCCGACAGTTTTGGTTGCCAGCACACCTAATGATGGCAGCGAAGTTGTAACCATGCCTGCTGGTGTTACTTCAGAAGGAAGAATACGGGTGGAAGCTATTGGGAATATCTACTTTGATATCAACAATGCCAATATTTCAATTACTCCTCCGCCATCAGGATTTACATTAAGTACGCCTGCTGCGGTCAATTCTACCTGCCCCACACCGGCAACGCTGACAACAAATACAACTGCAACTTATTCAGGAGGACATTCAGCTAATATCACTCTTTCCGCTATCAGTGGTGTGCCGGCCGGTACCAATGTAACATTTGGAACCAACCCGCTGACAACAGGTTCAACTTCTACAACGATCAACCTGAATAATGCGAACACACTGGCTCCGGGTACTTATAATATCACTATTCAGGGTGTTTCTGCCCCGGCAGCTAACCAAACAATCATTGCATCGTTTACGATCACACCGGCTGTTGGACCACCTATCACACTGCAACCAACCGACCAGACAGTTTGTATTGGTACAAATGCAACTTTCACTTCTGCTTCGCCCACTGCAACAGGATTCCAGTGGTATGTAAATAGTGGTGCCGGATTTAATATTATCCCCGGTGCTACATCTGCTTCTTATACTGTTGTAGGTGTAACGGCTGGTCAAAATCTTTATCAATATCGTGTAATTGCAAGCACTGCATGCGGAACTACTACTTCTAATAGTGCAGTTCTTAATGTGAACAGCAGCGCTACTATCTCAGCTCATCCGGCTGCACTTACTATTTGCGAAGGTGCTAATACATCAATGAGTGTTACAGCTACCACTGCGATAGGAACGATCGTTTATCAATGGCAGGTTAGCGTAGATAACGGAGCCAACTGGATCAACCTTGCCGGCGCTACAACCAATACATTCAATCAAACGGGTGTACTGGTAGGCCAGAATGGTTATCGTTTCCGTGTAGTGCTTACTACCGGTTGCGGATCTATCAATTCAAACGACGCATTACTTACCGTTAATGCATATCCAAAGTTTGAGTTCAATGGCTTGCCTAAACAAATGTGTATCTCCGATCCATCCTTTGCACTTTCTGCTACAATAGGCGGAGGTGTATGGAGCGGGCCAGGTGTTGCAGCAGGAATATTTGTACCGAAATCTGCCGGCACAGGTGTAAAAACAGTTACTTATACGGCAACGAATGCAGGATGCGTAACAGCAAAATCAACCGTAATACAAGTGGATGAGTGTCCTGACCGTCACAGGTTGTTGCCTGTTAAGGAAGCTGTGCTGATCTACCCGAATCCAAACCTTGGTAATTTCAGCTTGCGCATGAATTCTGACCTTTATACCAAACTTGGTGTACAGGTAATAGGTACAGATGGTAAAGTGTTCATGACGAAAGAATTTACCAATCTTGTTTTCGGCAGTGTGATGCCAATGGATCTTACTTCACTTGCACAAGGCACTTACTTACTTTATATGTATAATGACGAGAATGGCTTTGTAAAACGTGGAGATGGTGTAGTGATCTACAAACACTAAGCAAACCGACTGTTTATATTTATTGTCCCGTCCCGCCTTAGGCGAGACGGGACTTTTTTTATAGCTATTTGCTGATGATCTTTATTTCAACTCTCCGGTTCAGTTTCATTTCTTCGCTGCTTTTTTCCGGATAAGGAAACAATGGAGCAGAATGACCAAAGCCTTTGTAGTTTACTCTTGTCGCTTCAATACCATTCTCAATAAGATGATCTCTTACTGCTTTTGCTCTTGCTTCGGAAAGATTTCTTATACCTGTTTCCTGGTCAGTTCCGTCCTGCGGCCCGTTCTCGCAACAGATATGACCTTCTACACGGATGACAAGATCAGGATATGTTTTCATGGCATCCAGTAATTCTTCCAGCATGGGCTGCGATTCGGGAAGGAACTGGTGCATGCCGCCAACGAAATTGATATTGCGGAGAATAATGTTTGATCCTGAAGTGATGGCGCTGCCGGCGAGGATGTCTTTTAATACTTTCGGCACAGGTAAAGAAGTGGTAAATACAAAACTGATCTCTACCCGGCGGTTGAGTTGCCTTTCCTCTTCATTCCTGTTTCGATTTAATGGTTCTCTTTTTCCATGTCCTTTCTCTTCCCCAATATTGGCAAGGCCATTCTTTGTTAAATATTCTTTTACAACAGACACCCTTTTCTTTGAAAGTTTATCGTTATAAATATTGGACCCAATGGCATCACAATGCCCGTTTAAGAGGATGACCTTAGCAACACTATCTTGTTTCTCAGCGATCACAAAACTATCAAGCCGGGCCCTGGCGGCATCTGTCAATTCATATTTATTGAAATCAAAATGAACGGTGACTGATAATTGCGGATGCCCCGCTAACGTGATAAGTAACAAGGCGGCTGACAGAAGAGATCTCATAACATTGTTTTAAAGATGATGCGTTGATAACGCCGGAAATGATCTTTTCTTATACCGGTCTTCATCCGCTACTCATTTTAGCTTACCTTTGCGGACTTAAATTTTTACAGGAATGATCAGTGTAAAAGACTTGAAACTGGCTTACGGCAAAAGGGTTTTGTTTGAAGAAGTGAATCTCAATTTCACCAAAGGCAATTGCTATGGAGTGATCGGCGCCAATGGTGCAGGCAAGAGTACTTTTTTGAAAATAGTAAGCGGTGAGATCGAACCGAATAAAGGTACGGTGGAGATAACTCCCGGCGAAAGGATGGCAGTGCTGAAACAAAACCAGTTCCAGTTTGATGAAGAGACAGTATTGAACACAGTCATGATGGGTCATACCAAACTCTGGACAATCGCCAAAGAAAGGGAAAGCATTTATGCACTGGCAGATTTTACCGAAGAAGACGGAATGAGAGCAGGAGAGCTGGAGCATGAGTTTGGTGAGATGGGTGGTTATAGTGCCGACAGCGATGCGGCTACCTTATTAAATGAATTGGGAGTGAAGGAAGAATATCTTCAATCGCTGATGAAAGATATCCCTTCCAATTTAAAAGTGAGGGTATTGCTGGCACAGTCATTATTCGGCAACCCGGATGTATTATTATTGGATGAGCCGACGAATGGTTTGGATATTGAAACGATCAGTTGGTTAGAGAATTTTCTGGCCGATTATGAGAATATTGTTTTGGTAGTAAGCCACGACCGTCACTTCCTCGATGCAGTATGTACACATGTGGCTGATGTGGATCGCCAGAAAATAAAAATATTCACCGGCAACTATACTTTCTGGTATGAATCATCACAACTGATGGCCCGCCAGGCAGGAGATAAAAATAAAAAAACAGAAGAGAAACGCCAGGCATTGATAGATTTCATTGCCCGCTTCAGCGCCAATGCAAGCAAGAGCAAGCAGGCCACATCAAGAAAAAAAGCATTGGAGAAACTGACGATCGAAGAGATAGAACCCAGCTACCGAAAATATCCCGGCATCATCTTCCAGCAATTAAGAGAAGTAGGTAACCAGATATTGAATGTTGAGAAGCTGAAGAAGTCAGTTGATGGGAGAGTATTGTTCAGTGATATTTCTTTTACAGTGAATAAAGGGGATAAGATCGCATTGCTGAGCCGTGACCCGCTGGCGATCACTGCTTTTTTTAATATCATTACTGCAAACGATATAGCCGACAGCGGTTCTTACGAATGGGGCAGCACTGTTACCCATGCTTACCTTCCGCAAGAGAACAGCCAGTTCTTTACCGGCTCCGATAACCTGATGGATTGGCTGCGTCAATACGTTCCTGATCATGTAAAAGATGTGGATGAACCCTTCCTACGCGGATTTTTAGGAAAGATGTTATTCAGCGGTGATGATGTGATGAAGATGACGAATGTATTAAGCGGTGGCGAAAAGGTCCGCTGCATGCTCAGCCGGATGATGCTGCAAAACCCCAATGTTATTTTATTGGATCAACCAACAAACCATCTTGATCTTGAAAGTATCCAAAGCTTCAACGAACAGTGCACCGATTATAAAGGCATCGTTTTATTGACCAGCCATGACCATACCTTCATGCAAACAGTGGCCAACCGTGTTATTGAAATAACTCCTAAAGGAACCATTGACCGCCTGATGACCTTTGATGAATATTTGGAAGATGAGAGAGTGAAGGCGCTGAAGGAGGAAATGTACAGTTAGTTTAGAGTTTGTAGTTAAGAGTCTTAAAGTAGGAGACTAAAATGTTATTCGATCTTGAACCAAAAAGGAACAAGTTTTCTTGTACGGCCATCCCAGGCCCTTGCTCTGATGTTTTCAACGGTGACCATCATCCCGCTTTTCATATTTTTTATCAGCCCGATCTGCTCTTCCGTCAATTGATTGCCTTTTGCTGAAGTAGTAATGATGCTGTCATTTTCTGTATCAAAAGTCATGTTAAAAGAGATGACCTGGTAATAATCTTTCAAATAAAAATTCTTCCTGCCTGCATTTAAAAATGGATTCGCAAGGATATGGGTTTTGCTTATTATCGAATCATCAACACCGGCCAACCTTACGTCAGGATCAGGGATCGTTATTACTTTGAACTGTTTACTGAAGATCTCTTTTTTACCGTTAAGTATTTTAATAAAACAACTATCGGTAGCAGAAGTAGCTCTTACTATACATTGGTTATTGCCAATTAAACTGATAAGAGTTCCGCCTCCATTAACGATTACTCTATGGTTGGCTGATATTCTAACGCCTCTGACTTCAATCGGGTTATCAACTCCAATATAAAAATAGTTCAATGTACTATCAGTGAGTTGCGGGCAAATAATATTGATCTGTCCTGAAGCTTTAACTGTAACAATAAGCAAAAAAGAAACAATAAGTGATCTCATAAAATTGAAAACGAAAATAAAAATGATTTCTTGTAAAGAATTAAAGATGCTTCAACTTTTCGGGGTCTAAAGCCCCTCCTTCGGAGGGGTTTGGGGCGGCTTTTACCTGATCAGCGTCAGCGTCCCTTTTTGTGTATGAATTTTTTTATCGTAACCAATACCACTGAACATCCATACATATACACTGGTTGTTTGTAATTCACCGCCCACCTTGCCATTCCATCCGCGGCGGTCACCACTGTTATAATCATATACTACTTGCCCCCAGCGGTTATAGATCCTGAAATACTGAAGGTCTTTAATACCCAGCATAATGGGTTTGATATAGTCATTCAATCCATCATTGTTCGGGGTAAAGGCTGTCGGCACATACACTTTTACTTCTTTGATGACCTTTACCAATTGTGTATCTACTGTCATGCAGCCGGCAGTTGTTGTAATATCGATCGTATATAATTGCTCCAGCTCGAATGATGCATTGAACACAGGAGTGGCAGTGGACGCATTATTAAGATAAATGGAAGGTTTCCATGATACCGATTCGCCAAAAGTCCTTGCCTGCAGGTCAACAGGAATATTCATCACGGCGTATTGCAATGGGTATCTTATACCCGGTCTTGGTATTTCGATCGTTATTGTTTCCGTCCTGGTTTTAATACTGCAGCCATCACTGTTGGTCAGTATTGCATAATAGCTGCCTGTTTGATTTACCCTGTAACGGGGTTGAGTGGCTCCCAAAATAATATTGCTGTTCATTGTCCATTGTATCGATGTGGTTGGCTGCACCACCAGCACTGCACTATCTTCTGAAGTAATACAGAAAAGTGATTTGCCCAGCAATTGCATTGAACTGTCAACAAAAGAGGGAGTGACAATTACAGAATCTTTATTCATGCATCCTCCCCCGGTGCTGCGAACAGTAAGCTCATACAATGTTGTCGTAGCAGGTGTTGCTCTTGGATTAGACATGGCGGGGTTCGATAACCAGGCCGAAGGGCTCCAGCTATATACAACTCCCGGTGAAGGAATATCTCCAATGATCACCCCTTCGTTGTTGCAGGATATCTTGTCAATTCCTGCTTTGGCCTGCAATTTTAAAGTGTCCACCATGTTTGCGTACAAAGTGTCCGGGCAACCATAACCATCATAAGGCGTGATCGCAACGGCAATAGTAGTTCCGGGAGGTGGTGGCGGTGTAAAATTGATCGTCTGCTGGTTTCCCAATACTTGTGTAAAAGTGCTGTTGTACCAGGTGTAAGCCTGGTAGCCATGCGGAGCTGTTACAGAAACTGTTGTATCATCCGGGCAATAAGTAGCGCCGGTAAATTCACTGCTGCAACCGGTATTCACATCAATATAGGCATAGCCAAAATGTCTTCTGAAAGTACAGTCACCCGTTTTGAAAAATAGTCTTATTGTTTTGCCTGCTTTATTATTCAGGTTAATGGTGACGGCCGACCAATCCTTGCACCAGACAGCGGTCGTATCGGAATTAGGTGATTGAAAAAAACCCGGGAGCGGAGAACCATTAGGAAAAAAAGTAAAAGAAGAACAAGTGATCAGTTCATTATCGGTTACATTCGTTACTTCCAGTTCTAATCTTGGTTGCTCATAAGGCTGGTGATTCGGATCCTGGAAAACAACAGCATAATGATAAATGAGTGAATAAGTATTCTGACCGGCCGGGATGGTAAACTCATAGGACAACCCTTCAGCACGGGCCTCGCCGCTGGTGTTGCCCAGCTTCATTGAATAGTTGCTGCCATTGGGACACATAACGGGGAAATCACCATAATAATCTCTTGTACCTCCATCAATAACTCTTGAGTACATGGTATGCTGATCAGGCACCGGCCCGCCGGATGAATAAAGGTTAATGGTATTGACCCCGCCTGCAGCCGATACGCCGCCTACATAACAGGTCCAACCGGTAAAATCTCCTCTTTCAAAATCAATATTGGGAGGACACTGGGCCTTGATAACCATGCCGGAAAAAAATACCAGTACAAAGCATATTGATCTCCTCATCAAAACCACAGCACTGCTTGTATTGTAAAAAAAGGTCAATTGACGAAAGTGTTTGTCTCTTAAAGGTAGAACTTACTTCAACAATAACGAGACCCGGAATTACAGGGTTGCCATTATTTTTAATTCTTGTTACGGAGATATACGATTCCCGCCTTAAGCAGGATTTTTTTGCAGTACTATTGACCGGGAAAGATCTTCTTTCTATCTTGTTTGTCCAACAACAGCTTGTAAACATTTTTTAAAAGGAATCCAATTCCTTCCGTACCTGTTAATCCTTCCGGGAAAAATTAATTATCCGGCCGGGAGGTATGTCGTTTGGTTCGAAACTGCAAGTTTCGAACAGCGGTATTCGGGTTGAAGCCAACTGTGAGAATGAAATGAATTGAGCCCTGGCTTAGGTCGGGGCTTTTTTATTAATAGGAGTGGAGAGATTGGCGAGTAGCTAGTAGAAGTTTACAATAGCACGAAAACCCTATGGCTACCAGACATTCCCTACTGGCTTTTTTCTTTATCTTCCTGCTACGATGAATTCCACCAACAGTTCTCTCGCCAAAAAGATCGGTTTCTGGTCTGCTACTTCCATAATCATCGGCAGTATCATCGGTTCGGGTATTTTTAAAAATCCATCCGATATGGCGCAGCATCTCGGCTCGCCGGTATGGATGATCATTGTATGGGTGATCGCAGGCATTTTTACTTTGTTTGGCGCTTTGATCTATGCAGAACTCGGCGCTATGATGCCGGAGACAGGTGGCATTTATGTTTACTTCAAAAAAATGTTCGGTGACTTTGTTGCTTATCTGTATGGCTGGGCTGCTTTTGCTGTTATCAATACAGCATCGGTAGCAGCCATTGCATTTGTGTGTGCTGAATATGCTGATTTCTTTTTGCATCTTCCAGGATTTGATGCAGCTACCGAAGCCATCACATGGCATATACCATTCATAGGCGATCTGCACCCGCTGGAAAATTTCGGAGTAAAATCACTGGCTATACTGCTGGTTCTCGTTTTCACTTTTCTTAGTTATCTCAGTACAAAAGCAGGCAGCATGTTCCAGGTGGTTTCCACTTTTGTAAAAGTGGCGGTGATAGCGTTATTGGTACTGGGAATATTTTTTTCGGGCAATGGCTCTTTCCAGCATTTTGTTTCGGCAGAAAACCCAAAACAGGGAGCTGCATTATTAAGCGGCATCATTGCTGCCATGACGGGAGCTTTCTTTGCCTATGATGGCTGGATCAACATTGTATCCATGGCCGGTGAAATAAAACAGCCGCAAAAAAATATTCCGAAAAGCTTATTCGTGGGTGCATTTGTTTGCATTATTGTATATGTGCTGGTCAATCTTGCTTATCTGTATGTATTGCCAATAGAAACAATAGCAGACTCAAAAACAAAATTGGTAGCAACCAATGCCATTAATGTAGCGCTGGGAAGTACCGGCGAAGCGATAGTAGCAGCCCTGATCGTTATTTGTACCCTGGGCGCTATCAATGGAAATACGATGGCCACTACAAGGATCACTTATGCCATGGGAAAAGACAAAGTGTTTGCAGCATGGACCGGGAAAGAACATAAGAAATTTCATACACCGGGCAATGCGTTATGGCTGCATGGCATCTGGACATGTGTATTCATCTTAACCGGTTCATTTGATATGCTTGCTAATATGTTTGTATTTGTTACATGGATAGCATATGGGTTAGGCGCTGTCGGGATTTTTATGCTGCGTAAAAGAATGCCCCTGGCTGAAAGACCATATAAGATATGGGGACATCCTGTTGTTACTGTTTTATTTATTGCTTTCACTGCTTTTTATCTTATTTCAACTATTTATAGCGATATAAGTAATTACCTGGCAAACGAACAGCCTGTGATTAATTCTGTACTTGGCCTGATCCTTACCGCAGCAGGAATTCCTTTTTATTATTATTACAAATGGAAATACAAGGGGAGATAATAGATAAAAACTAAAAGATAATAGTTGGAGGCTTACAGATACTATCTTTCTTATTCAATTTAAGTATTGTTCAAAACGTTAAGGACTTTTCGAATTGAAAGAACTATTATCTGTTCACTTTTAGTTTTTATCTTACTAACATCGTTGTTCCTTTCTGAAAAATTCTTTTGCCGGTATCCCGGTTGGTGTAACTAAGCATCCAGACAAAAATGCCGCTGTTCAACCTTATGCCATTCAATCTCCCATCCCATTTAGCAGTAATAGTAGTAGAAGCAAATACTAATTGCCCAAAACGGTCATACACTTTAAATTCAGGGTTATCAACTTTTGATGCATTCAATAATCCGAGATAGTCATTCAATCCATCATCATTCGGCGTAAATGCGGTTGGTACCAGCACCTGACATTCATCCACTGCTATGATAGTATGCTTTATTGTATCGGTACACCCCGAGAACATATCGACAACTGTCAATTTTACCTGGTAGGAGATGGTGCGGTTGCTGATGGGATATTGATAAGGGGCCGGGTTGGGCAAATTGCTGATCATGCTATTGCCAAGATCCCATACCCAGTGTGTGATATTTCCGCTGCTGTTGCTTATCAATGTTACCATATCACCCGGGCAAACACCGGCCGGAGCTTTAAATGCAGCTTTCAGTTTGACCGGCATTTTGATTGTTTGTGTGGATGTATCACTGCAATTGCCATTGCTTACGATCAGCCGCACTGTATGCGGTTCTGTATCGTTGATTAGCTGCATAAAGTTTTGCGTTGTTACAGGAACTGCATTATCAAATTTCCAGTTCCAGCTGTTTGCTCCATTATTTCCATCATGTAAAAAATCAAGGGTATCGTTTGTGCAGGATGATCTCCGGGAATAAGTAAATGCGGCTGATACGGAAGATGATACAGTGAACGAAGCAGAAGACCCGGCAGGAGAGAGCAGGCCGCATTCATCTATCAATGTATTGCCATCCGTTCCGTTTTGTAATTGCACAGTGTAAATGCCTCCTGTGGTAAGCGGCGATGAAAGATTGAGCCGGATAACATTCACCAGTGCACTATTAATGCAGTTGTTCAGTGAAACAGTTGTGATGACAGCTTGCGGGCCTGTCAATACAAAATCACTGCCATCGGGTGCAATGGAATTACACCGGATAGGCCTTTTAAATATCATTTCAATAAAAGATGGTTTGCAGCCTGCCGGCCTTATACTGTCAAGCAGGGTTGGTTGCGGAGTGCCTGATACTACATTAATATTATCGCCGGCAGCAACACTGAAGTCGCAAAGATCGATCAATGTATTGCCATCCGTCCCGTTTTTTATCATCAGCATATAATTACCGGCAGGAAGCGATTGATCAAGCGAAAGGGTGACCAGGTCGGTGAGTCCTTGTGGATTACATACTCCCGGTGCAGCACCGGTAATATTTGCACCGGCGCTAAGCATAAAATCAGATCCGTCTGCTGCAATACTGCCGCACCTAATACTTTTATTTAATTGCAAACTGATCTTTGTTGCATCGCAGTTAACCGTTGTCACTAATAATTGCGGCAATACAGGATCTGTAATGCTGGCCGAGCCACCGGTAAAATTCAATTGGTAGTTTCCGGCGGAACCACTTTTATTGCTTACCATCAGCAGGTAAGTTCTTCCCTGCAGGACCGATGGCATGGAGCTGAATGGCAAAGCCGAGTTGGAACATTCCGAAATATTGATCCCATCTATTGAAGCGCCTGTTTCTCCCGGTTCGGGTGACCAGTTACAGGCAACAAATAAAGAAGGATCAGAAAAAATATCAAAAGGATTTCTATTGGTTATATCAAATAACTGCCAGTTGTAATTAGCTGTAAGATCATCGGGTGTAATAATAAAACCTAAAGTACCCGAACCAAAGCAGGCCACGCGGAAATAGGTTGGATTGATATTCTGATTGCCGGTACATGACCCCGGAACATCCGTTTGACCGCAAAGGGTAGGAGTGCCTTGCGTAAGTATGGCCGAGCCACACACAAGAATGGCTGACGCAGGAGTTTGAGGAGGGGCAAGGCATGTCTGTGCTTTTCCGGCAAAAGAAAATACAATCAGAAATACTACAAAAGAAGATTTGCTGATCATTGGCTTAAGGCACAAGGTACAAGAAACAAGGAAAAGGGTAAAAGGAACAAGGAACAAGAGTGTACTATTCTCTGAAATTTTCTGCGTTATCAGCACTTGCGCCTTGTGCCTTTATAATCTGGCAAGGCTTTTGCAAAAAGGGGGTATATCAAATTCTTAGTTATGAAAACAAAATATGTTGCTTTTACTATTCTTTTTCTTTCTCTTTATTTTAGTTCGCCGGCACAGATCATTAAAGCCGGTATCAATGCGGCCAATATCAGTATAACCAATGATGGTGATATTGATAAGAATAATTCACTGACCAGTTTCCAGGCAGGCATTACCGGTGATATTAAGATAGTTCCTATGTTTTTTTTCCAGCCCGGTCTTCTGATATCAGGCAAGGGTTCCAAAACATCACAGGGGGATCCCAATGGCGCCACTTATTACACGGCTACTACCAACCCGGTATATGTTGAGATCCCCGCCAATTTTGTTTTTAAATCTCCGGGGCCCCTGCGATTTTTTTTCGGGGCCGGGCCTTATATAGCTATCGGTATAGCCGGAAAAAATAAAGTAGATGGCAGGTTACTGGGAACTTCATTCCACAGCGAGGAAAATATTGAATGGTCCAATGATGATCCTTCTACCCTGAGCTATGAAGAAGGCGCCGGTTATGGTATCATGAAAAGATTTGATTATGGTATCAATGCAACAGCGGGTTTGCAGTTCACTAAGATTGTTTTGGCAGTGAACTATGGTCATGGCCTGGCCAAGCTGCAATCGGGCAGTGAAAGCAGCGCTGATGATGAGAACAAGCACAGGGTGTTTAGCCTTACAGTGGGACTCAAATTGTAAAGAGATAAAAACTAATAGGTAAAAGATAAAAGTGGAACTGCGGCGCATCACTTTTATCTTTTAGTTTTTATCTTTTATCTTTCCGGTATGCGTTATATGAAATGGACCGGGCCGGTTGCTGCTGTATTATTGATCATCTCTTGTTTTGCCCCCTGGGCTTATATATCTGTTATTGATTTTACAGCAACGGGACTGGATGCCGGTAAACAATTTCGCAGCCCCGGTTATTTCAATTTTGCATTTGTTTTTTTATTCCTCGTTTTTACATTCATTCCAAGGATCTGGGCCAAGCAATGGAACCTGTTGGTAACGGCAGTCAATCTTGGCTGGGCGATCAGGAATTTTTTTAAACTATCGTCTTGTGAAGGCGGTGAATGCCCGGTAAGAAAATGGGGATTGTATCTTATGCTGATCGCATCGGTGCTGATGTTGGTGTCGGCTTTATTCCCGGGTATAAAATTGCCGGGCAGTAAGGATAATGCTTCAGGGGCCTCAAAATGAGAATGAGTTGTACCACAACCTTATTCTCATGCCATTTCGAAGATCCAAGAATTAAGAGGCTTTTTTGGGATACAGTTTTTGTATTTTACCATCAACACTTACAATGAGAGGCTGGTTGTTGCGGATACTTTGTTCATTGAGTTTTATAATTGCAAGGCGCAAGCCTTCCATCATTTTTTGCGACAATTCGCCTGGTTTATTTTTCTTTTCCATATTCAAGAATTTTTTTCCAAATACCCCGGTTGTGGATCATTGGCGTTTTTTCTTTTATCCCTTCGGCAACCGGCTCAGGTTTGTCGGCCGAGTTGTCTGCTACCATCCATTCGTCGCACAAAGGCATAAACAAAGCTACAAAATTTTTTAGGCCTTTTCTGTATCTCCTCCTGATAACATCTTCAGGTATATTATGTCCTCCGTTCGTAACACGGTAACGCACCCGTTCTATTGCAAGTTCCGGTGAACTGAGCCAGAGGAAGAGCATTACGATAGTATAATCCTTTTTCCGGCAACGTTCAATCATGCCTGAATAACTCAATGTGGTCAATGTGGTTTCAAATGCAAAAGTTGTTTTCGAGTCAATCAATTGTTCTATTCTTTGCAACATGATCCGTCCTGCTTCAAAAGCCATGCTCTCCGGGTTAAAAGGCGAGAGGCCCCTTGCGATCTCATCTGCATTTACAAATTCCCGGCAGTCCAGCATATCCGGAAGTAGTGTATAAGAAGCGGTAGTTTTTCCTGCTCCATTTGGCCCGGCGATTATGTAAAGCACTGGCATAGCAACAAAGATAATTAAACCCCGCACCAGGCAGGGTCAACCGCCTTCAATAAAGCAATACTCGTGTGATAATAATAAAAATCTCATGTGTAATTCCAAAAATAATATCATCCGTTCACCGTAAACAATCGTTCGGGAAAACCATTTTTTACAGAGATCCCTTCCGGTAATTTGGAAGGGATCTTGTTTATAGCAGATCGCCTGTCTTTGGAACCGGCCCTTAATCCCACTTAACTTTTCCCCACAGCCCTATAAAAATTTGGCCGGTAAGTAAATCTTCCTATTTTTAGAAGTCGAACCTTCCTGACTATTCTAAGTTTTTCCTGTCCCTGTTGAGATCCTTATTGTGTAAACGGTATATCATGACGGTAATAACCGGACGGGATAATTGTATTTATTAAGCAGGTAGTATGCAAAAGCTGGCTTTTATAGCCGGCTATTTGTGTTTTGATATAAAAAAAGATTTGAAAAACCGGACAAGAGAACCAAAGGAGCAACCACTTTAATTAACAAAACTCACTTATGAGAAAAATTTACTTGATGCTGCTTACTGTTTGTTTTGCAGCCGCCGTGAATGGACAGATCACAATTACTGTTACGGGTAATACTAACACAACGCCAAATCTTTTGGCAACTTATCCAAGTTTAGCCGCAGCATTGACTGACTTAAATGCTGTTACTGCTATGACAGGGCCTGTTGTCCTTACCTGCGATGCAGGAACATCTGAAACAGCACCTGTAAAGGGATTTGCTTTGGGCAGTGCAACGCTAAATCCGGTATTAAGTTCAACAAATACTATTACAATCAATAAAACCGGGGGCGTAGTAACCATAAATGCTGCTGTTGGTACGGCGAACGGGCCATCAGCTACTCCAGATGGTATGCTATATCTTAACGGTGCTGACCATGTTACTATTGATGGTTTAACCTTTACCGATGGTAACGTAGCCAGTGCAACTGTTGCCATGGAATTTGGTATTGCACTTTTCAAAAGGGCAGTAGGGGATGGTTGTAATAATAACACTATTCAAAACTGCACTTTCAATATGCAACGGATAAACAACAACTCCGGTAGTACCCCAATGCTGGATGGTTCATGGGCTATTGAAGTATTGAATTCAACTGCGGCAGCAGCTACTACTTCCCTTACTCCTACTAATGGCGGAACACTTGCTACAAACGGAACAAACTCAGGCAATAAATTCTACGCAAATTCTATTAATAGCGGAAACGGAGGCATCGGTTTTGGAGGTTTTGCAGCTACTTTAGGAGTTGGGCCTGCCCCAACGGCAACAACCTTTCTTGGTGATTTAAGTAATGATGTTGGTGGATCAGCTTTAGCTACAGGTAACACTATCTTGAATTTTGGAGGCGGTGCAGCAACAAGTCCTGCTGCTGGTATAAGGGCAAATAACCAATGGAGTATTAATATTTCTTATAACACGATTAATAATAATGATGGTGGCGGGGTAAATCATGCTACTACGTTACGTGGTATTTATGCTCAGGCGGGAACCAGTGCTAATGCTACTATTACTAATAACACGGTAACAGTTAAGTCAGCTGCTACTACAAGTGCATGTACTGGAATTGAAAATGTCATTGGCTCTACTGCTGCTGCTAACACTATTAATATTAATAACAACACAATTCAAAACTGTACATATACAACGGCTACAACAGCAACATTTACTGGAATTTTGAGTTCGGCTACAGCGGCAACAGTTAATATTAATAGCAATACTGTAAACAACAACAATATTGGTGCTGCGGCTACTGCAAGTTCATGCACTTTTCAGGGAATTTACAGCTCTGCGAGTGCTACAAATTTTATAGCAAGTAATAATACAATTACCAATAATAGTGTATTGAATCAGGGAGGGACTTTGTATTGTTTAAGAGGTTCCACATCTCTGCTTACATGGAATAATAATAATATAAATACAAATTCTTTTCCAAATCATGGAGCTGCATTATCAGCTTCACTTCACGGGATGTATGATCTGTCTAGCCCAACCCAGGAGAATTTTTCGGGTAATACAATTTATAATCAAACTATTTCCGGAAGCAGTACTTCTACGTCATCAGTTATTAATGGTATTATCATGAATACATCGTCTTCATCAATTAAGAACTGGACTGGAAATGATATACATACACTAACTTTTTCTAATTCCTCTACCGGGGCTGCTGTAGTCAATGGGGTGTCGCAAAGTTTAGGGGCAACAGTGAATATTTTCAAGAATAAGATATATGACTTGACATCAAATGGTTCAGCTAGTACTGTTAATGGCATACTTATTACTTCAGGAACCAACCTGAATATTTATAATAACCTGATTGGAGATTTAAAAACTCCTTCTGCCAGCGCAAATGATGCTATCAGAGGTATCAGCAGTACTTCTACTACCACTTCTTCCACAATAAACGTTTATTACAATACTGTCTATTTAAATGCAACATCCTCCGGAGTAAACTTTGGTACTTCTGGAATTTTCCATACTACAAGTGCTACAGCAACCACTGCTGCCTTGAATCTAAGAAATAATATCATTGTAAACACTTCAACTCCTGCAGGTACCGGCTTCACTGTGGCATATCGCAGAAGTAGTACAACTTTGACCAACTTTGTCTCTACCTCAAATAATAATGATTTTTACGCAAGCGCAACTACCGCTTCGCCGTATTTTATTTTTTATGATGGAACAACAGGTTATCAGATTGCCGGATATAAAACTTTGGTTGCGCCAAGAGATGCAACTTCAGTAAGTGAAGATCCTTCCTTCCAGAGTATTGTGGGTGCAAATGCCAATTTCCTTAAGTATGATGTTTTAAACCCCAAACAAATAGAAAGCGGTGCAGTAAATATTGCAACGTTTACAGATGATTATATCGGAACCATCCGCCAGGGTAATGGCGGCTATGCAGGAACAGGTACGGCGCCGGATATGGGCGCATGGGAATTAGAGGGTATAGCAGCGGATTTAACTGGTCCTTCAATTTCTTACACAGGCTTTACTAATACTTCTTGTTTAACAGACAGAACACTTTCTCCCGTAACAATAACAGATGCAAGCGGCGTTAATATTACTGCTGGTACAAGACCACGCCTCTATTATAAGAAATCAGTTAATGCCAATACGTTTGTTGATAATACCAATGCCACTGACGGCTGGAAATATGTGGAGGCAACAGGAGTTGGCGGTTCACCGTTCAGCTTTACAACTGATTATAGTTTATTATTTGGCGGAGTTCCTGTAACCACTGATGTTATACAATATTTTGTGGTAGCGCAGGACAATGCGGGTACACCCAACATAGGTATCAACAGCGGTATTTTCGCTGCAACTCCTGCCAGTGTTGCGCTTACGGCAGCCGCATTCCCGCTTACCGGAACAATTAACAGCTATACTGTTGTTGCTCCCGGTTTGATTGGCACTGTTACCATTGGTGCAGCAGGTACCTATACAAGTATTAGCGGCACCGGCGGTTTGTTTGATGCCATCAATACGGGAGGAATGTCAGGTAACCTAGTTGCGAATATTCTTGATGCAAGCGTTACTGAAACAGGAACTGTGGCCTTGAATGCAATAAATTATAATGGTTGTGTTGCCGGTCCTTATACACTTACGATCAAACCAAATACTACATCCACTCTTACCGGTTCTGTTGGCACAGGCGCCATCATTAAACTGAACGGTGCAGATTATGTCACGATTGACGGTAGCAACAGCGGAGGTTCAGACAGGAGTCTTACTATTGAGAACACTACAACAACTACTAGTGGCAATGCTGTTGTATGGCTGGCTTCGCCGGCTTCGGGCAATGGTGCTACAAATAATACAATTAAAAATTGTATCATCCAGGGTAATGCTGCCACTACTACTTTCACAGGTGTTCATATCGGGGGCAGCACAACGATAGGGCTGACCACGGCAGGAACAGAATTGAACAGTAACAACACGATTAATAATAACCTTCTCCGCAAATCCCAGTATGGGGTCACTATGTTTGGTTTTGCGGCGGCTTCTCCTGATCAGAATAATATTATCAGTAATAATAATTTTGGTACTGCAGTTACAGGCGAAGGTTTTTCATTACTTGCTATCAATGCAGACAGGCAGCTTGGCCTGGTGGTTTCGGGTAACGAAGTGCAAAATGTGGTGAACGCAACCAACACTTCATCTACTCCATTTGGCGGTATCCGCCTGCTTGATTTTAAGAACGGGCAGTGTTATAATAACAGGATACATGACCTGGCTTACACCGGTACAAGCACACCGAAGATCTATGGTATTGCTATCACCAGTGGCAGTTATACAACAGTGGGTAATCCATCCAATGCGCTGGTATATAATAATTCGGTTGCCAGGATCACTTCAACCGGCGTAAGTAGTGTTTGGAATACAACCGGTATCCTTGCAAGTGCTGGTTATGGTGACCGGTTCTATTACAATTCAGTGCATTTAACTGGTCAGCTGGCCAACAGTTCATCTGGCCTGGCAGCAGCTTTCGCTAATGGAGATGGAAATATTACATCGGTATGTACCAACATTGATGTACGGAATAATAGTTTCAGCCTGACTGGTTCAAGTGCTGTTGCCGGCGGTAATTTCTGGGCTTATTATTCTGCTGCTACAACTGTTGCAGGGTCAACATTAAACTATAACGATCTTTATTGCAATGGTACCAATGCCACTAATAATGTGGGAAGGTTCAATGCAACAAACCATGCCAACCTTGCTGCATGGCAAGCTGCCACCGGCCAGGAGGCTAATTCAATTTCTGTGGATCCATTATATAATTCTATTACCAATCTGCAACCACAACTCGGCTCACCATTGGTTGGGGCGGGTAATGGTGCAGGTACAGGAGTTACGTTGGACATACTCGGTATTACCCGCAGCGTTGGTACTCCACCAGCAGGATCCACAATCGGGGCTTATGAAAATGCTGCTGATGCGGCTGGTCCTGTCATCACATATACTCCATTAAGTAATACTTGTGCAACCGGCAGCCGCACACTTACAGCCAGCATCACTGATCCAAGCGGAGTACCTACAGCCGGTGCAGGTCTTCCTGTGCTTTACTGGAGAATAAATGCTGGCGCATGGAATGCAGCAACAGGTGTATTTGTAAGCGGAAGCAATTATGATTTTACATTTGGCGCTGGTGTAGTTGTAACTGATGTGGTGCAATATTATATAGCGGCACAGGATAATGCAGGAACTCCAAATGTTTCAGTATTCCCTTCAGCGGGTGCAGCTGGGTTTACTATCAATCCTCCTGCGGCAGCAACACCACCAACCAATCCATCATCTTATACGATACAAAACCTTCTTGCCGCCGGTACTTATACAGTTGGCGCAGCCGGAACTTATCCAACATTAAACGCAGCATTCACTGCTTACAATACAAGCTGTCTTGGTGGCCCGGTTGTATTCAACCTGATTGATGCAGCTTACACGAATACTTCTGATACGCTCAGGGCTAACGCCGATGCAAGTGCAATCAATACGCTTACCATAAAAGCAACACTTGCCGGTACAACTATCACCGGTAACTCAGCCCAGGCTACGATCGTGTTGCATGGTGCAGATTATATCATCATTGATGGTTCAATTGGCAGTACGGCCAATACGGTTTGCCCGCTAAGTGCAGCCAGCCGTGACCTGACCATCAGTAACACAAATGCCGGTACTTCCAGCTCTGTAGTTTCTCTTAACACTACAGGTTCCGGTGATGCGGCTACTAATAATACTGTCAGGAACTGTATTATTACAGGAAATACCAACACCACCACACTTTCGGGTATTAATATAAGTGGTACCGCAATCGGAAACGGCACAGGAGCCAATTTCAATAACAACAATTCTCTTATCAATAATGAAGTATCGAGGGCAGTAATTGGAATATTTACTGCAGGATCCGGAATAGCAACAAAAAGCGCTAATACGACAATCAATCAGAATGTGATGACAACCGCAGGCACCAACAGTATTGGCCGTTTCGGAATTATGTCTTTGCTGGAAAATAACCTGACTGTATCCGGTAATTCCGTATCTGGTATTGTAAATTCAGCAAGTGCTGATGCAGGTGGTATTTGCGTAGGTGCGAATGGCGGGTTCAGTACGACTACAATGAGCGGAGGTGAAGTAACCAACGCCACTATCACAAATAATACAATCGGCGTTGTTCAGCAAACCAACACCTTCAGTGTTTCAGGGATCGCTGTATTGGCCGGTACTACCGGTACCATGCTTATTGCAAATAATATGCTTTCAGGCGTAAACGCAAATGGAACCAGCGGTGATTTTGCTACCGGTATTTATGTCACTGGCGGTACGGGTTCTACTATCAATGTTTATCACAATACCGTTACAATGGCGGGCACACTCACGGGTGCAGATGAAGCTTCTTATGCTTTTGCCCTGTTGAGTTCCAGTCCAACGGTAAATGTTCGCAATAATATCTTTACATCAACCGGCAGCACAGGAGCTAACAGGAACAGGGCAATAGGGCTTGGTTTTGCGCTTCCGGCAGCTAACCTTGTTTCCGATTATAATGATCTTTTTGCAAGCGGTACAGGAGCAGAAGTGGCGCAGACGACAACAATGGATAATACCGGTGGTGTAAACCATACTACATTGCTTAACTGGCAGACCAATGCAACGCAGGATGCCAATTCAAAAAATGTACTGCCAACATTTGTATCGGCAACAAATCTGCATCTCGTAACACCGGATGGTATCAATTTTACCAATCTTGAAAGCGCTGGTGTAGCTGTATCCGTTACCAATGATATAGACTGCGAATCAAGACCAAATGGTACTGCCCATGATATTGGCGCAGATGAATTTGTTGGTGCGGTTCCAGCTTGTAATGTTCCGACTGCAGTTTCTGTCGGTTCCATTACAACTACGACAGCTTCTGTGTCATTCACCTGCACAGGTTGTGTCGGCACATTTATAGTTGAGTATGGACTTCCGGGCTTTACCCCTGGCACTGGCGCAACAGCAGGTGCAGGCGGCACCGTTGTAACCGGTGGAGCATCGCCAATTGCGTTAAGCGGTCTTACTGCCGCAACAACATACGATGTATATGTAAGACAGGAATGCACACCGGGTAGCAGCTATAGCAATAATTCAACGGTGGTCACATTTACTACATTATGTAATCCTTTCAGTATTCCTTACTCTGAGAATTTTGATGCGGTAACACCGCCTGCAATACCTGTCTGCTCATTCAAAGAGGATCTGAATGGCGCAACAACATGGAATACATCAACAACAAACCCACGGTCTGCACCTAATAACCTGACTTATAATTGGGATGGTGTTACACCTGGTGATGACTGGTGGTTCACACCGGGACTTAACCTGACAGGCGGTACGCAATACAGGCTTACTTTCTGGTACAGGGCGAGAAGCGCTTCTTTCCCTGAATCCCTCGAAGTACTTTATGGTACAGGACAGAATGCTGCTTCTATGACATCAGGAACGTTGTTCAGCAGTCTTAATTTCACCAACACAACATATATACAGGCGGTGGTAGATTTTACTCCGGGATCAACAGGTGTATATTATATCGGGTTCCATGCTATTTCTGATCCTGATCAGTTTGATCTGCATGTGGATGATATCAATGTTGACCTTACTCCAACATGCTTCCCGCCAACAGGCCTTGCAGTTAATAATATTACAGCGACCACTGCTGATCTTAGCTGGGTGGCGCCCGTTGGTGGTTCACCCGTTAATTATGAATGGAAAGTAGTACTGCAGGGTGCAGGTTCGGGCGGTGCTGCGGTATCTTCCGGTACAACAGTTCATCCGGTTGTAACAGCTACAGCTACCGGCCTTTCAGCACAGACCTCTTATGATCTGTTTGTAAGAACAGATTGCGGCGGCGGCGGCTTCAGTTCTTATGCCGGACCTGTAACCTTTACAACACCACCGGCCAATGATAATGCGCCGGGTGCACTCACTCTTACTGTAGGTGCAGGCTGTACAGGAAATCCTTATTCAAATTCCGGGGCGACACAATCAGCCGGTGAACCGTTTGCAGCTTGTAAAGGTTCTGCGGGCTTCAATACCGTATGGTTCCAATTTGTTGCACCGTCCAGTGGCGCTGTCAGGGTAACCAATGATTTCAGTGGTGGTACAATGGGTACTGACTCAAGAATGTCATTGTTCTCTACAACCAATGTGAACGACTATACACAATTCACCAATATTGCCTGCGATGATGATAATGGGGCAACCGTCAGTACACGGTCAATATTGTATGCAACAGGATTAACTCCGGGTAATACATATTATATACAGGTGGATGGTTTCAGTGCAGGTACTGCGCAGGGTACATTCTGTCTTGCTGTTGATGAGTTGGCTTCATCAATGATCACAACTACAGCGACAGCCTGTGCAGCAGGTCAATCCCTCTCTGCATATAATGATAATTACACAGGTTGGATATCTGCTACAGATGCCAGCGGAAACCTGATAGCGCTGATCAATAACATGACAGGTGGCGCTACTACTTCTACATTCGATAATAGTGTAAATATTAATTCAGCTGCGGTAAGGCAGGATGCAGTATCCGGTCAGTATTATCATGACAGGAACTTCCGCATCACCAACGCTTCTGTTACCAATGCGAACATCAGGTTCTTCATTCTGAATGCCGAGTTGTCTGCATTGCAGGGAGTGGACGCAGCAGTTACATTGGGTAACCTGCAGGCCACCCGCCAAACAGGCGCCGCATGCCAGAGCAGTTTTGTTGCTGCTAATGGAACCAACTCCAGCTTATCACAAACAGCCAACGGAGGAGGTACAGGGTACAGCTGGATACAGGTCAATACACCTGGTTTGTCCAACTTCTATTTGAATACAATGAGAACTTTTGTTCCGGTTAAAACATGGTTGCACGGAGCATATAACTCTGGCCTGGCCCGTCACAAAGATGTAACAGCAACATGGGCAGCTGTGCTGAATGCAAGTGCATTAAGCCAGCCGTATAACACAGCAGCATTTGGTAACTATGCCGGCACTGAAACGGTGACAGCAGGATTCTTTACTTCAACAGGTGCAACAACTGATGTGGTGGATTGGGTATTATTGGAATTAAGAGATGCAACAACACCATCCACGTTGATCACCCGCAGGGCTGCCTTTGTCCGTGAAGATGGCCGCATTGTTGATCTTGATGGTACTTCGGATGTTTCCTTCAGGAGTTTGGCACCGGCCAACTATTTCGTAGTGATACGTCACAGGAACCATTTGGGTATAAGAACAGCGCTTGCTCAAACAGCAGACGGAACAATGGGTGTTGCGATACCTGCGGTGTATGACTTTAGTACAGCCCAGGCACAGGCATTCCAGGATCCGGCGATACTGGCACTTGCACCGCCGAATAATAATAATGCGATGAGAGATCTTGGCGCTGGCGTGTTTGGTATGTGGGCAGGTAACGCTAATGCCAATACAGCGGTAAGAGCAAGCGGTCCATTAGCGCAGAATGATTATTTATTCCTGATCAGTACAACATTGGGTAACGATGTAAACCTTATTTTAAGTAATGTTTACAGCAATGCGGACATGAACATGGATGGCCAGGTAAGAGCCAGTGGTCCGTTATCCCAAAATGATTACCTGTTCCTGATCTCAACCGTATTAGGCAACGATGTAAACAGGGTAGTGGCACAACATCAATAACTAACCTATCACAAAAGAAAAAACAATGAATATGAGAAAGATTTTAATAGCGATAATGGTGATGCTGGTAAGCTATACCAGCGAAGCGCAGTTTATACAAGGCTCAGTGAGGAAAGGCACGGCCTATAACCAGGTGGATGTAATGTTCCGTTCGACCTTCAACAGTAATGTAGGAGAGTATGTGAACTATGTTCAGTTTTCGCTGTCCATTCCGGTATCAGCTTACCAGGCTGGAGTGACAGCTACCTTAACCCCGGTGGGTCCTTTTGCGCCATTAGTGTTTGCGCAGGGTCCTCAGTACACACAGGGCTCAACGAATGAAAGGGTATTTACCTGGGTATGTGTGAATCCTGCGGTGACAGCGATGTCATGGACAACAGCAGATTTTGTAGGAGCTACCGTTACATTTACCGGCGGCATTGCCAATACGCTGGTGAAGATGTGTGATTATACGAATGCCGGGGGTGGCAGTAACTCTAATACTTATTTTGCTATCAATGTAACCCAGCATGGCGGAGATGTGACCAACTATGGCGATCTGTATTTCACGAACCTGGGAGAGAGCACTGAAAATATATATGGTAATGGCGACCAGTTTGTTCAGACCTCTGCATTGGTGAGTTTGCCGGTTGATTTTTTAAACTTCAGTGGCTACAGGGCAGGGGCAAGAAATATTTTGAACTGGACAACCTCAAGTGAGCAGAACAATAAAGGTTTTGAAGTACAGAGATCTATTGATGGTTCCAATTATGTTGCACTTGGCTTTGTGAATTCACTGGCACCGGGTGGCAACAGTGCAACAGAACTGAGCTATACATTCAGTGATAATAATCTTTCAGGCAGCCGCCAGTATTATCGTTTGAAGCAGGTGAACCTTGACAACAGCAGCAAGTACAGTAATATAGTATTGATCAAAGGTGACAGGGGTATGCAGATGACGATAGATGGTTTATATCCTAATCCGGCCACTGCAAAGATCAATGTATTGCTGGAAGCCACGAACCGGGAGAAGGTGACCCTGGTGGTGAGTGATATGTCAGGCAAGATCGTATCACAAACGGTAGTGGAAGTACAGACGGGCAGCAATACAGTGCCGATAGAGATCAGCACACTGGCCAATGGCACCTATACAGTGAAGCTGGTATGTGCAAGTGGTTGTGAGAATGTGGTAAACAAGTTTGTGAAGCAGTAAGAAAAGGCGAGTGGGGAATAGCAAGTAGGAAATCCTTTAAATTATATAGATCCCTTCCTTAACAGGAAGGGATCTTTTTTGGCGTAATAAAAAGATAATAGAGGATTGCCGGGATATTGGTTTATTTTTTGTGTGTTATTTTGGCCGGGAGACAAAATATCCCCCAAAAGTGGTATAGGTTGAGTGCTGAAAAACCTGAACTTTGTCCAGGACAAGCCGCTTACTCAACCGGGAGTTCCGTTTGCTAAATGCCCTGAGGACGATGATGATTTTATTTGAAAATTTGGGCTAACTTAGACGGACGCATCAGATCATACCGTACCAGGAACTAAAAATCATTGCTCAATTAAACAAGCAAGAGCTTATGAAAAAAATTATCTTACTCTCAGCCAGCTGCTTTATGGTAATGGTCATAAAAGCGCAGTTGTACATTGACAATGCAACTTTCTTTATCCAGTCGGGAGCTACCGTAACAGTACAGGGTGATGTAACGAGCAATGTTGACATACAGGGTCCTGGCCTGCTGCAACTAAAAGGCAGCTCCAATCAAAATGTAAATATGAACGGCTTTACCATTCCCAACCTGGAAATGGATAATACGGCCAATGCTACTTTGCTAGGTCATGCAAGGATCGGCAGCAGCATGTTATTTACCAATGGAAGGATACAACTGGGCACATTTAATATGACGATCGCTTCAACAGCTACCATCACAGGTCACAACAGTTCAAGATTCTTTATTACCAATAATACAGGGAACCTGGTAAGGCAAAGTCTTACTGCAGCTTTCACCTATCCTGTAGGTTTCAGTACTACGGAATATAACCCGGTAACAATAACCAATGCAGGTACTTCGGATGATTACAGTGTCCGTTGTTTACAGAATGTATTGGCTAATGGCACATCGGGTGCAACACTAACAACCAATTTTGCCGGCAATACATGGGTCATTTCAGAGGCGGTAGGAGGCGGAGGCAATCTTAGTTTAACGAATGAATGGGCTGTCGGTGATGAATTGGCCGGCTTTAATCGTTTGAAATCAGGTATTGCCCGTTTCAATACAGGCACAGACTGGGATCTTCCGGCGAGTAATGTTCTGGCAGCAGCCGGTGCGGGACCTTATACAAGATCAAGATCATCGATCACTAACTCCATACCTTCCGGTACTCCCGGTGTGTTTGCAGTAGGGGATCTTGACCAGGTGAATAGAGCCAATCTCAACCTGAAAGTATTTTTAAGTGGTCCTTATTCAGGCGGGGTCATGGGAGATGGTTTAAGAACCGGTGCTGTGATACCTCTTACACAGCCATACTCTTCTGCCCTGAATGCATTCTTTACCCGTGTGGGTGTTTATGACGGATCAGCCACCGTGAATGAAACAATACCTAACCTGGGTGTACTTGATGTAGTGGGTACCAATGATGATATTGTTGACTGGATCTATTTGTCTTTACAGGATGGAACAACGCCTGCTACCAAATTACAAACAAGGGCTGCGCTAGTACAAAGGGATGGCGATATAGTAGAATACGATCCGGTTGGCGCCACTTATATTCCGGTAAGGATGCCGATAGATGCCGATGCCAATTATCATTTGGTGGTAGGACACAGGAATCACTTGCCAATAAGAACCCCGGTTTCGCAATTATTACAGGACGGCGTAACCTTCGCTTATAATTTCACGACAGCACAAGCACAGGCTTACCAGGATCCTGTGGTTCTTGCATTGCCTTCTCCCAATAATAATAATGCGATGAGAGATGTAAGTGGTGTATTTGTAATGTGGGGGGGTAATGGTAACAGCAATGGAACGGTAAGAGCAAGCGGCCCATTAGCCCAGAATGATTATTTATTCCTGATCAGTACGACATTGGGTAACGATGTGAACCTGATCCTTAGCCCGGTCTATCACACTGCCGATTATAATATGAACAGCGTTACCCGTGCCAGCGGTCCGTTGGCGCAGAATGATTACCTGTTCCTGATCTCAACCATGTTAGGCAACAACGTTAACCGTATAATTACCCAACATCAATAACGAGCAAAAGATACTAACCATGAGAAAGATTTTAATAGCGATAATGGTGATGCTGGTAAGCTATACCAGCGAAGCGCAGTTTATACAAGGCTCAGTGAGGAAAGGCACGGCCTATAACCAGGTGGATGTAATGTTCCGTTCGACCTTCAACAGTAATGTAGGAGAGTATGTGAACTATGTTCAGTTTTCGCTGTCCATTCCGGTATCAGCTTACCAGGCTGGAGTGACAGCTACCTTAACCCCGGTGGGTCCTTTTGCGCCATTAGTGTTTGCGCAGGGTCCTCAGTACACACAGGGCTCAACGAATGAAAGGGTATTTACCTGGGTATGTGTGAATCCTGCGGTGACAGCGATGTCATGGACAACAGCAGATTTTGTAGGAGCTACCGTTACATTTACCGGCGGCATTGCCAATACGCTGGTGAAGATGTGTGATTATACGAATGCCGGGGGTGGCAGTAACTCTAATACTTATTTTGCTATCAATGTAACCCAGCATGGCGGAGATGTGACCAACTATGGCGATCTGTATTTCACGAACCTGGGAGAGAGCACTGAAAATATATATGGTAATGGCGACCAGTTTGTTCAGACCTCTGCATTGGTGAGTTTGCCGGTTGATTTTTTAAACTTCAGTGGCTACAGGGCAGGGGCAAGAAATATTTTGAACTGGACAACCTCAAGTGAGCAGAACAATAAAGGTTTTGAAGTACAGAGATCTATTGATGGTTCCAATTATGTTGCACTTGGCTTTGTGAATTCACTGGCACCGGGTGGCAACAGTGCAACAGAACTGAGCTATACATTCAGTGATAATAATCTTTCAGGCAGCCGCCAGTATTATCGTTTGAAGCAGGTGAACCTTGACAACAGCAGCAAGTACAGTAATATAGTATTGATCAAAGGTGACAGGGGTATGCAGATGACGATAGATGGTTTATATCC
>JABFRU010000018.1 GCA_013140985.1 Chitinophagaceae bacterium
AGGGGCGGTGACTATCATGTTAGAAAGGCTCTAAGGCCTATGGGGTTTTACGGTCTTAATCCACCCCTTGTTCTTTCTAATTCTATTTCTTCTCTGTAAATAAATTTATTGAATTGTAAACATAGGACGGGTTTTGCGTTAGTGGGCGGACAATGGAAATAGAAACATTTGAGCCATTAATAAAGGTTGGTGCTGGCAGACAGTTTTCGGTTTCAAAAACCCACCAACGCAAAGCCCGAAACCGTTGGTGGCAAGGCTAAACGACACTCTTAAAAATGCAAATCAAAGACGTATTCACGACCAAAAACCCGGCTAAGATTTTTTATATCACGAATAGTGACAGTGACAACATTATTGACTGGACAATTGAGCCAACAAATCTTGAGCTTATTCCTAATGAGCAAGAATATTTTCTTGTTGCAGCGAAACAAGTTTATCCCGACAAGACAGTTGATTGTTTTATTGACATGACTACAACGGAGCGTATTACAGACCATGTTTTTAGACTTGTGGATGGTAAAATAATTGGCGAACTGTTTTATGACTATTCCCGAAAAAATAAAAATTCAATTATTCCAGCCATTGCTCCTGATTGCTTTGGTAATTATGAACTCTATTACGCAAAAGAAAATCCGCAAGTGGGTATTGATATACTAAGAACAGGCTTGACAAAATCTTTGACCAAAACTGTTATAGCAGAAGACCTTGGATATATCTTGCGGGACGAAAATAGAAACAGAGAAGCCATTGAAGCCTTTTTAATCAGCGAGCAAAACGAACCAAGTTCAGAATATATTTATCTTGAACTATCACAACTTTATGGGCAGCTTGGACAGTTGGACAAGCAATTAGAATACGAAAAGAAATACAAAGAAAACGGAGGTATGTAATTAGGACAAAGAAGCCCGGCCACCAACAAAATCATTTGTTCTATTGGGGCTGACGAATAGCGTCTTTCATCTTTCGGTTCGCTGCTCAGCTTTTTATACCAGCTTGACTTTTACTATTGAGTTTTTGAATAAAATTTCTACTTTAGTTCTTCGTTTGGCAGCCGTCGACGGAGGCGACGATTGGACGAAGTCCCCAACAGCACAAATGCCTAAGGTTAGCTGCTACTATAAGAGCTTTAAATTTGTAAAAGAACAATCATGAAACAAAAAATAGTATTCGTACTTATTACCATTACAATTAGTACCTTTTGTTATAGCCAGTGTGATAAAAAAATTGTTTTAGCGGCTACCGGAGTAGAAGTATTAGATGACAATAACGATGTTAAAATCAAAGATACAGAGCGGGTAACCACAATTAATTACGATTCAAAAGTTATCGAAGTTATTACCGAAAATAATACACGGCATGGAACTATCGATTCAATTTATTGTAACTGGAAAATTCCATTCAAAGAAGGCAAAACATTTATCAGAGGAAAACTTAGCTTTGAAAACGGAGATCAATGGGTTATAAAACTAACTATTAACGGCAAAGATGGAAAGCTCACTTTACTGGCCGATATGGAACATCCAGATGCTAATAAAATGCTTTTTGTACTTAATAAATTCGAGGAAAGTAAATAATTTATTCCTTTTAAATACACCGAAATAGTCAGGTATTAAAAATAAACATAGGATGTGGTTTGCTGCTATGCTGGCAGAAGAATAAATCCTGATCGACATAATAGAACTCAACTTCAGTTCCAGCTTTACGTAACACAGATGAACTGCATAACATATTCTCATCTTTAGTAACTTTAATGAGCGACAGTTCGGGCTGACGGATCACGGAATACCAGCACAGCAGAAAGCCCTGGACGTTATGCGTCATGCTTGTGCGACTATCAAAATTTTATTCCACTACGAAAAACTAACATTAGCAAACTAACGTATATCATTGCCAAATTAACTTATATAAACTATGGCAACAAAAGGAAATACAATTTATAACAACAAGACAGGAGAAAAAATTACTTGGCTTGAAACATCAAATGATACACAAGGCAAACTACTAGTATTTGACTTTTCTGTTTCTCCCAAAGGAAAACTTCCTGTGGTTCATTTTCATCCAAACCAGACAGAAACATTTGAAATTCAGAAAGGAGAATTCTGTATTAAAATTGGCAAAGAAACTAAACAATTAAAGGCGGGTGACCGTATTATTGTTGATAAGGGTGTAGCACATCAATGGTGGAATCCTTCCGAAACACAAGCGGCTGAAATGAAGGTTATTTTTGAACCTGCTCTTAACACCGAGACATTTCTTGAGCAGTTTTTTGGACTTAGTAACGACAACAAAACAAAGCCAGACGGAACTCCCCCGTTTCTACAAATAATGGCTATGGCTAACGAATATGAAATCTATGTTGCCGGACCACCTTTGGTTATTCAAAAAATTATGAGTGTTGTATTGGGTGGAATAGCGAGACTTATTGGATATAAAAGTCATTACGATAAGTATAGTAACAATTAAATCAGGGAGGACAACTTTGAGTCAAAATATCATTGCCATAGACAGTAAATAGCACGAACGCATAACATGCGGTCCTATGTATATAGGCATAGAGAGGGATCATATCGTTCAATTTTATTTCTTTTGAAAGCAAGAGATACTGAATGGTTGTTTACCTCCCAGCCGAGTCTCATCAGCGGAATCTTTAAACTATTATAACTCTTGCGATGGACCCGGCGTTATTTTAAAACCAGCATTTCGTCTTTTACTTTCACCCCGGATTTAAGCCGGGTTTTTTCCTTCCAGGTTCAGTAACTTTAGTTCTATGAGAAAGCTACTGACCCTCTTGTTCAACCTGTTTCTTTTGACACTTGTTGCGTTTGGCCAACGAGGAAAGATCGATTCCTTACAAGGATTTCGGGCCTGCACTATCCCGGTCGTTTATGCCGTAAATGATGTAATACTGAAAGACCAGTTTGGGAAAACACTTTCAGTGCCTGAAACAAATCCCGCATTCAAAGGCGACGTTGACGAATTGAAAAAATATTTTGCGGCAAATCCGTTAACAGATCCAAAAGCAAAGGACCTGGGTTTCCGGGTACATATTGGTTTTCTTGTTAACTGTAATGGTCAATTTGGAAATCTTATTATTGTAAGCAAGGGTAAAGGCGATCTCGATATTTTGGCCAAACAAGTATTGAGCATCGCTGAAAAAATGCCGCAAAACTGGGTGCCGGCTATGGCAGACAATAAACTGGTTGACTGTTATCAAATACTTTCGTTCACTGTTATTGACGGAGCACTGGACAAGGTCTCCTACCGCAAATGATTTTTTCCTTCCACTTTTTTTATCCATGGATCAGCAAATAGTTCACATAGCATTGGTAGTAGATGATTACGATGAAGCGATACAATTCTACACACAGAAACCCGGTTTCACTTTAAAAGACGATATACCACAAAGCGAAACAAAAAGATGGGTGCTGGTAAAACCACCGGGCACAGGTGAATGTTGTTTGTTACTCGCCAAAGGTGTTGGCGACGAACAACGAAGCCACATCGGTGATCAAACAGGTGGCAGAGTGTTTCTTTTTTTAAAGACGGATGATCTTGAAAGAGATTTCAAAAAATTTAAAGACAACGGTGTTGAATTTGTAAGAGAGCCCAAAAAGGAAGAGTATGGTATTGTCGCAGTCTTCAAAGATCTGTATGGCAATCTTTGGGATCTGATCCAGTTTGCCGGGAATAAGAAATGAGTAATGAATAATAATTAATGAAAAAGTGATTAAAAAGGGAAAAGATTTAAATCAGAAACACTCCTGGCTACAAAGTCAGCTTATTCATTTTTTATTACTTATTACTGATTAAAAAAGCTGATCAGCAAAATGGGTGAAACGTCCTTTCTATCCGCCTTCACCCCTAATTTTCCTCAATTCACCGAATAATCTCTTCATCATATAGCCGGTGCAATACATTTGTTTCATTAGCTCAATGCAATGAAAGCTGTCATCCGAACTAAATATGGTCCGCCAAAAGTTTTGAGTATTCAGGAGCTGGAAATACCTGTACCAAAAGACAATGAAGTATTGATCAAAGTGCATGCATCTACCGCCAACCGCAGCGATTATCATGTACTGACCGGTAAACCGTTTATCATGAAATTATTTCTCGGCCTGTTCAAACCGGGATCATCAAGGATAGGGTCTGATTTTGCCGGGCAGGTAGAAGCAGCAGGAAAAAATGTAATATCTTTTAAGGTTGGAGATAAAGTGATGGGTTTCGGCGGTGTTTTTGGCAGAGGCACGCTGGCCCAATACATCACATTCCCTGAGAAAGAAATTGTTGCAATGCCGGTCCATTTGAATTATGAACAGGCCGCTGCTTGTCTTGAAGGTCCATACTATGCTGCTGCCGGTCTTCTCCAGATGAAACTTAAGGGCGGACAAAAAGCATTGGTGTATGGCGCAACAGGTGCCATTGGGTCATCGCAGGTTCAAATGCTGAAATATTATGGTTTGTATGTAACGGCAGTTTGCGGAGGAGAGAATATTGAATTAGTAAGATCCTTAGGAGCAGATAAGATCATTGATTATAAAACACAGGATTTTACAAAGGATGAGGAGCGATATGATTTTATTTTTGACGCAGTAGATAAAGTCAGTTTTCTTAAATGCAAAAAGTTATTAAAGAAAAAAGGGATCTATAATTCGTCGGGTGGATTTATTAAACTATTCTGGGCGCTACTCACCCGCATTACCGGCGGTAAAAGAGTTTTATTCCTTCCTCCAAAAGATATTAAAGGGGCTTTGACTTTTATTAAAGGTCTTGTTGAAAACGGGAATTTCAAACCAGTTATCGACAGAAAATATCCATTGGATAAAATTGCTGAAGCATTTAGGTATGTTGGAACCGGGCAGAAGATCGGTACAGTTGTCATTACAATGGATATTTAATGAAAGCAATTGTTTATACAAAATATGGAACACCGGATGTTCTTCAACTCAAAGAAGTAAACAAACCTGTTCCAAAAGATGATGAAATACTGGTGAAAGTATATGCCGCATCTATCAATTCATGGGATTGGGATATGGTAAGAGGTAAACCGCTTGTGGTCCGCATGTGGGGATTATTCAAACCCAAATACAAAATTCCCGGATGTGATATGGCAGGCAAAATAGAAGCAATAGGCAAGAGCGTTACAAAATTTAAACCGGGTGATGAAGTTTTTGGCGATCTATGTGAATCGGGTTTTGGAGCTTTTGCAGAATATACATGTGCAAAAGAAAATGCGTTGGCATTAAAATCTACTAAGATGAGTTTTGAGGAAGCTGCTGCAACACCACAAGCTGCGATGATGGCGGTACAAGCTCTTCGTGATGTGATAAAGATAAAACCCGGACAAAAATTATTGATCAATGGCGCCGGTGGAGCGGTTGGAACTTTCGCTGTACAAATTGCCAAACTATATGGCACTGAAGTAACAGGTGTCGATCATCCTTCAAAATTTGAAATGATGCGTTGCATTGGTTTTGATCATCTGATCGATTATACAAAAGAAGATTTTACAAAAGCCGGGAAATGCTATGATGCAATACTTGATGTGAGAACAGACCGTTCGATATTTTCCTATTACAAGGTCTTGAATCGCCACGGCATGTATGCTACCGTTGGAGGTCAATTGAACAGGATATTGGGTGCATCATTGTTTTTCAGGTGGTGGCTGGCCTGGTTCCGGAAAAAGCATTACCGTCTTGTTGCCATGAAAGCCAATAAAGACCTTGCATATATGAATGAGCTTTTCGAAGCAGGCAAAGTAAAACCTGTGATAGGATCTGTTTATAAATTGAACGAAACGGCAGCAGCGTTCAGGTTATTTAGTTCAGGAGTTCAGAAAGGTAAAATAGTACTTGTTATTTAAAAAGACATGAAGGAGTTACTCTTCTCATACGGAACATTGCAAAAAGGAAAGGTCCAATGGGAATTATTTGGCCGGTCCCTGAAAGGCACCAAAGATGTATTGGAAGGTTATATCATTTCTGAAATTGAAATAAAAGATGAAGCCTTTCTTTTCAAAGGCGAAGAAAAATACCAGCGGACACTGATAGCAACAAACAGTAGCGCTGACAGGATCGAAGGAACCGTCCTTGAAATTTCAGAAGAAGAATTACAGGTTGCTGATAAATATGAGCCGGATAATTATAAAAGGATCAAAATAACACTTCGGTCAGGGAAAGAAGCATGGATATATATTGCTGTATAGATCAGCATCCTCATAAAATAAAAACCACCTGGTTTTGGCAGGTGGTCCCGTGGAAGTGCGTCTTGTATCTTTATTACACCCTGAAATGCGCAAAAGCCTTGTTGGCTTCAGCCATACGGTGTACATCTTCTTTTTTCTTGAATGCAGCGCCTTCGCCTTTTGAAGCTGCTACAATTTCGCCGGCTAATTTATCAGCCATGCTGCGGCCATTTCTTTCACGGCTGTAGCGGATCAGCCATTTGATGCTCAAAGAGATCTTTCTGTCAGCTCTTACTTCAGAAGGTATCTGGAAAGTAGCACCACCGATACGGCGGCTTCTGACTTCTACAGCCGGGGTAACGTTAACCAATGCTCTTTTCCAAACCTCATAACCATCTTCACTTGTTTGCTTGGCTACTTTATCCAGTGCATCATAAAAAATATTGAAAGCGCCACTTTTCTTTCCCTGCCACATCAGGTTATTTACAAACCTTGTTACCAGTTTGTCGTTAAACTTTGGATCGGGAGCTAAAGGGAGTTTTTTTGCTTGTGATTTCCGCATGACTTATAAAATATTTTCAGTAATTATTTTTTTACTTTTTCTCTTTTGGTACCGTATTTAGAACGGCTCTTCTTCCTGTCCTTCACGCCGGCAGTATCCAAAGAACCACGAACGATGTGATAACGAACACCCGGAAGATCTTTTACCCTTCCGCCACGGATCAAAACAATTGAGTGTTCCTGCAGGTTATGTCCTTCACCGGGGATATAAGCGATCACCTCTACTTTATTGGTCAAACGAACTTTTGCAACTTTACGAAGTGCTGAGTTTGGTTTCTTGGGAGTGGTGGTATATACCCTTGTACATACACCCCGACGCTGAGGACACTCATCCAGGGCTCTTGATTTACTTTTGGCCCTGATGATCTCTCTTCCTTTGCGTACTAACTGTTGAATTGTAGGCATTCCTGTCTTTTATTTTGTCCCTATTTTTGGGACGGCAAAGGTAGGAGCCCACAGGGGAAATTCCAAAAACCAAGAGACGAAATCTCAAAAAAGGGAGCGACTGTGGATAACAATCGGGTTTGAAGCTTGTCTTTTGGTTCTTAAGGATTTAAATCTGGTACATCCAGCCATACTTATCCTCCCTGCGGCCCTCCCGGATATCGGTCAGCCAATTTTTGAGGGTGGGGGCTGTTTTCCAGTTTTCAACATCAAACTTCATTACAAAATCCTTGTAGCGAAGTTCTTTAATAAATGAAATGGTAGCGGCGGTACCGGTTCCGAATACTTCATACAGCAGACCGGCTTTATAAGCCTCGATAATATCGTCAATAGACAAATGCCTTTCCTCTACCTTAAAACCCATTTCTTTTAATAATTGAATAGCACTTTGTCTTGTTACTCCATCCAAAATGGTTCCTTCATTCAGGTCAGGTGTTATCGCTGTATTTCCAATGATGAAAAAAACATTCATTGTTCCGATCTCCTGCACATATTTATGTTCAAAAGCATCCATCCACAATACCTGGTCATATCCTTTTTTCTTTGCCTGTGCGGTTGCATACATAGCAGCACCATAATTTCCGGCTGCCTTAGCATATCCCACACCGCCGGGCGCAGCTCTTACATATTTTTCTTCTACATAGATCCGCATGGGTGCACTGTAATAAGGGCCTGTGGGACTAAGAATGATCATGAATTTATACGTATCCGAAGGCCTCACTCCTATCACTTCATCTGATGAGAACATAAAAGGCCTGATATAAAGAGAATGATCTTGCCTGGTAGGTATCCAATTTTTATCCAATGCGATCAATTGCCGCATTCCTTCCATGAATAATTCTTCAGGAACTTGTGGCATCTGCATTCTTTCTGCAGAAATATTGAAACGTTTGTAATTATCCTGCGGCCGGAAAATAAAAGCATTGCCTTCAGCATCTTTGTAGGCCTTGATGCCTTCAAAGATCGCCTGCCCATAATGTAATGCGGCTACAGAAGGGTTGAGCAGCAAAGGCTGATAAGGTTTTATCTCCACATTCTTCCATTCACCATTTTCATAATCCGCCTCCAGCATATGGTCGCTGAAATAATGACCAAAAGGAAGGTCGTCAAGGTTCAGATCCTGTAGTTTGCTTCTTTCTGCTTTGCGTATTGAAATATCCATAGCTGCAATCATAAAAGTTTATTTTTACCGGGTCAAAGAAACGAAAAAACAAACACCCTACCCGTAATATTGCTGACGGTTTATGAACATTAATGATATTCTAATGACGCCGCAAATGGTAGCCGATCTTTACCGGTCAACTCTTGTTGAAACAGGAGAAGATCCTGCCCACTCATTACCACAAGAAAAAAAGGAAGAGCTGGCATCAACATTGGGCTGGAAATCGCTGGGTGATAATAAAAAAAACATCCTCATCATTGTTCAATATAAAGATGCCGTTCATATCCCTGATGGGGATCTTGATTTTTTAACGACAATGTTGGCGGCCTGTAAAACAGGATTGACAGATGTGGCTATTCTAAATCTGAATAATCATCCCGGAGCATCCTATAAAGAGCTCACCGCATTTTTTAAATCAAAGATCGTTTTGCTTTTTGATACTGAACCTTCAGCTTTTGGTTTACCCATGAATTTCCCGCATTACCAATTACAGGCATTTGCTAATGCTACTTTCTTATATTCTCCTTCATTGACCGATCTGGAAAATGATAAGCTTCAGAAAAGTAAACTCTGGGTTTGCCTGAAAAGACTTTTCAATTTGTAATACCTCCTTTGCATCATTATGAAACTCATTTTTGCAACCAATAATCAACATAAGGTAGAAGAGATACGTTCAATTGCCGGCTCTGCATTCAATATCATTACGCTGAAAGAGGCCGGCATCGATATTGATATTCCTGAGCCGCATGACACATTAGAAGCGAATGCATCGGAAAAATCATCGGTCATTTACCAGATGACAGGCATCAATTGTTTCAGTGAGGATACTGGCCTGGAAGTAAAAGTTTTGAATGGCGAACCCGGCGTTAAAAGTGCCCGTTATGCAGGAGACAACCGTTCTTTTGATGCAAACATTGCCCGGCTTTTGAGTAATTTGGCCGGCAAAGCGGACAGGTCGGCGAGGTTCAGGGCTGTTATATCCCTGTTAATAGATGGCAAGGAAACCCTCTTTGAAGGAATCTGCGAGGGGAAAATAATCGAAGAAAAACGTGGAAACAAGGGTTTTGGGTACGACCCGGTGTTTATTCCCGTTGGTTCTGATAAAACTTTTGGAGAAATGGACATGGAAGAAAAGACAAATTACAGTCACCGGGCAAGGGCCACTGAAAAACTGGTAGCATTTTTGAACAGCTTATAAACAAAACCACCCACCTTGACCCCTGAACGCAACCAAAATATTCCCGAAAACGACTTAATTGTTGGATGCCTGGAAGGTAACCGGCGAATGCAGGAAGAATTGTACCGCCGCTTTTCCTCAAGGATGTATGCCGTTTGCCTGCGATATGCCGGCAATGCAGAAGAAGCAGAGGATATATTACAGGAAGGATTTATCAAGGTCTTTAAAAAGCTGGATAGTTTCCGCAGGGAAGGTTCGTTTGAGGGTTGGATACGACGGATTTTTGTGAATACCGCCATCGAGCATTTCCGCCGCAAACGGTACCTTATGCCGGTAACAGAAAAAGAAGAAAACACTATTGAAGGCAAATATCTTTCTGTGCTGGATGATCTTGCTGCAAGAGATATTATGGCGCTTGTACAGGAATTATCACCGGGCTACAGAACGGTTTTTAATATGTATGTCGTGGAAGGATATACTCACAAAGAAATTGCAGATATGCTTGGCATTAGTGAAGGAACAAGTAAATCGCAACTATCGAGAGCTAAAGTGATATTGCAGGATATGGTAAAACAGTTTATTGATCAGCATAGAGGCGCCCAATCAAAATAATGAGCAACGGAGTACAACATAAATTAATTGGTTACGAAGTAACACCACTTCCGGGTGTTTGGGATAAGATCGCTGCTGAATTGGATGAATCCGAACTACATCATGTTTTTCCTTCTACAATTTACCAGGCAGAAGTTGCAGCACCTCCTGGCGTATGGAATAAAATTGAAGCGGGATTAGCTTCAGAAAGCGAAGTTTTTTTTCCGAAACAGAGAACCATCACCCCCTGGTTACGTTATGCCGCTGCTGCTGTTCTTATTGGTTTTGTTGCCTGGGGCGGGGTTCAGGTATTGAACAATAAAAAAGAGAATGCCTCAATTGCTTCATCTGAAACTGCACAACCACAAAATAGCAACTCAGGAACTTCTGCTGCAATAGAAGAGCAGCCTGATGTTAATAGTGACAGAGCTGATGAGGCCAGGGATGATGCAGCATTAGAAGCCAGTAAAAAAACTTATGCAAGATTAGACGTACCCGTAAACGCTTATAAATTAAAAAATATAGCCTCTGCCTATCATTTTGCTTCCGACCTTGATATGACAGAACCGGATAATTATGTTACCGGACGAAATCCCGATGATCTGAATAATCGTTATATCGTAATGATGACACCCGATGGTCACTTTGTCCGCATGGCAAAAAAGCTAAGCAATATGATTTGCTGTGTATCTGGTGAAGAGCAGGACAAAGAATGTGTGGACCAAATGAGCCGCTGGAAAGAAAAAATGGCCTGTTCTCCCACGGGGCATTCAACTGGAAGCTTCTTAGATATCCTCAGCCTTATCAAATCACTGGAAGATCAATAAGCATCTTTCTCCTTAATTTTATCGGAAACAATTTAAATGGCAAGAATAAAAATTCAATTGCCGGGTCATTTTAATTTTTCCTGCTCCATTCCTATTCGCATTACTGATATTAACTATGGTGATCATGTCGGCAATGATACTATCTTATCTATCATTCATGAAGCAAGAATGCAGTTCCTGAAAAGTTTGGGTTACACAGAAATGAATTTTTCGGGTGTGGGTATGATCATGGCCGATGCAGCGATCGAATTTAAAAGCGAAATGTTTTATGGCGACACAGTTACCGCTTCTGTAACAGCCGGTGAAATTTCTAAAATAGGGTTTGCGCTTTTTTATAAGCTGGAAAAAGAAAAAGATGACAAGAAAATAGTAGTCGCCGTTGCAAAAACAGGGATGATCTGCTATGATTATGACAAGAAGAAGATCGTAAGTGTTCCTGATGAAGCAAGGGCAAAGTTGATAAACTAACTATTCCATATTCTCCAGCTTTCTTCCGCTTGTAATATCAACATTTCTTCACCATTCTTTATTGCAGCACCTTTCTCCTCCCCCTTTTTTAAGAATAAAGTCTTTACAGGATTATACACAAGATCATAGAGAAGGTGACGGTCAGAAATATAATGGTAAGGTATATCGGGGCAACCAGCCGCATCAGGATACATTCCTAAGGGTGTCGTATTAATAATGATGTTATACTGCCGGATGATCTCCGCTGTGATTTTTCTATAAGTAAGCATTGAATTGTCATCGGGAGTTCGGCTAACAATGGTAAAATCTATTCCAAGTTTCATAAGCACAAATGCAACGGCAGCAGCAGCACCACCATTACCAAGTATCAATGCTTTTGTATGATGTGATCTTAATAATGGTTTTATGCTTATCTCAAACCCTGTGATGTCAGTATTATATCCTGCCAGTTTGCCCCCATTAATATTAATGCAATTACAGGCCTCAAGTCCATTGGGAATATGAGACTTGTTAAGAAAACGAAGAACTTGCTTTTTATAAGGCACCGTTATATTCAATCCTTCCAGTTCAGGATGATCGTTCAGCAATAAAGAAAGTTCATCAATGGTTTTAAGTGGAAATAATTCGTAACTGCATTCAGTTATCAACTCTTTTTCAAACTTCTCTTCAAAATATTTTTTAGAGAAAGAATGAGATAAAGGATAACCGACCAGTCCGAATAGCCTCATCAGGCTTCTTTTTTATCAAGGTATAAACTAAATGTATCCCCACGAAGACCGATCCGCATGGCTTCCAGTGGTATCACTTCTGATGGTGCAATATTTCCAAGATTCGCATTGCATCCCACCAATTCAATAAAATACAATTGCTGCGCTTTTTGCGGGGCTTCCCAAATAATTTTTTCCGCCGGTATCTGTGTAAGAATTTCCTGCACCAACCCTTCCCTTACTTCACCACTACCACGATAGATGCCAACATTACCTGCTTCTCTTGCTTCAGCGATCACATAACTGGAGCCAGCTTCCAATTCAGCTTTCATCAGTTCGATCCATTTATATGGCGGGATGATATGTGCGGCATCTTTACTACCCACTTCACTCAATACAGTGCCATGTTTCGTCAATTTCTCTATATACCCGCATTTTTCTGCATGAGGAATTGTTATTGATCCATCACTCACTTCCATATAAGAAATGCCAAAGTCTTTGCAAACTTTAATATAATCATCAAATTGATTGCGGATCAGGAAAGCTTCGAATAATGTACCTCCGAAATAAACAGGGATATCATAGTTGCGATATATCTCCAGTTTTTCTTTAAGATTAGGTGTAACGAATGAGGTACCAAATCCGAGTTTCACTATATCAACATGCGGATGGCTGGCACTCATAAAATTTTTTGCTTCTTCCACACTCAGGCCTTTGTCCATTACCATGGTAAGTCCTGATTGACGGGGCTTTGCCTTTCTGTCCGGTATCTGCGATAAATTAAAATTCATTCCTGCCTTATTTATTTCTGTTTGAATTGCGGCAAAAATAGGGAAGAATCAGCAGAGTAAAACTGATTTGAAGTAAACTCAGAAACCTACCGGTCAGATAGACTTATTGCGTTTGAAGCGGGCTAATACATCAACCACCAACTGGTTTTGCAAAATAGATGGATTGAGTTCTATAAATTTCTTCAATAACCGCGGCGATTTTTCCAAAGCTCTTTCCAATTGCAGTATGCCCTCCTTTGTTTTAGCTGCGCCAAAAAGGGCAGCTGCTTTATAAAAAAAGAATATCGGTTTTTGATTTGTCATTTTTAATGCTGCATCTGATTGTTCAATGGCTTCTTCAAAATAAGCGGCTTTGTAAAGACAACGTATCAATGCTTCCCAACCTGCCACTTTCTTTGGACGAACACCAACAACATTGGTAAAATACTGCACCGCATCTTTGAAATGGCCCAGCAGTATTTTACATTCCCCTGCCAGCAAATTGTATTCTGCTTGTGTACGATGTATCTTCAAAGCAGATTCCAGTTGTTTTAAACAACTTTCATAATTGGCTTCATTAAAATATGTACAGGCTATTTTATAAAACAATTTGCTATCATCCTGTCGCAAGTGCTGTGCTTTGCGATAATAAAATCTTGCATTGGCATAATTCTTCAGCCTGTCATAGCAGTAACCGATAGCTTCAAAGATCACATCTTCCGGTTTTGCCAACTCATTTACTTTTTCCAGTACTTCAATGGCTTCCTTGTATTTTCTCAAACGGATATATGCATCGCCCATATTTCGGTATGCGTAATCAAATTTTTCATCAATGGTAATTGCATACTGGTAAGCATCGATCGCTTTTTCATACAATTTTATTCCCTGGTATGCTGCTGCAAGATTGAACCATGCCAGTTCATTATAAGGAAAATCATCAATAATCTTTTGATGTAAGCGGATGCTTTCTTCATTACGTCCGGTAAAATCTGTCCAGAAACATATTTTGTATAAAGACTCTTCATTATTCGGTTCTTCTTCGAGGATCATTTTAAGGCAATCAAATACTTTGTCGAAATCTTCATAGTCATCATATACATCTGCTAGTTCAAACAGCAATTCAATTCTGTCTTCCCCGGTGAAAAGATCCAGCGCTTCATTTAATAATTGAACGGCCTTTTCCTGTTGGTCCAATGCCAGGTATGCATCGGTTTTCAGTATGTATAATGTGATGTCATTACTGTCGAGTAATGATGCCTGTTCAAGCGTTTTCAGCGCTTCAGAATATTTCCTTCTTGCGATCAGTATATCGGCCTTTTTTAAAAGCAACGAGGATGAATAAGGGTACTGGTTGTTTCCCAGCATGACAGCTTCCATGGCTTTGGAGAGGTCTTCTTTTTCCTGGTAATAGTCTATGATCTTCCCGAAGGAGTCTTCCTCTAAAAAAGAATGTTGACGGCCATTTTTGAGATTTTCGTATTGTTTAAGCAGTTCCCGAAGCTGTTCCCGATCTTCCCGGTAAGGATTATCTTTCATTTATCCGGTGGTTTAATGAGCTAAAACTTTTAAAGAGCCGGTCAGACAGCAAAATCCCTTTGCCCCCTGAAGTATGTTTATTTCCAACAAGTTAAATTAAAAAAACCGGCTGATTGAGGTTTAAGTTTTCCCCAGATGTGCAAAATAAAGATTTTTTAGGTGCAGCTTTATGTAACAATTTGCCTTCTTTCATCGTTAATGAAGTACTAAACTTCTGGACAAACGGTTGCTTTTATATTCTTTTTTGTCTTTACTTTTGTAACAATGAACCACCACAGGCTGACTATATGGAGGATTTTAAGTAGAAAAGCTGCTGTTATTTTACTGATAGCTGTATCTGCTGTGGCTTCTTTTGCCACATTGGGTGATGGTAAAACAAAAACAACTACCAAGTCATCTTTACTTTCTAATAAGACCGCTTTAAAACCAGGATCATTTTCACTTCGTTCAGGCTACACTTATCGTGGTAATAAAGTGATCAATAATACTACCGATAAGAAATATATCAATCTCAATACAGTTGTCACGGTTCAGAAAGGAAAAACCACTTTTACTATCCCTCTAAAAAAGAAAGTGGTATTTGACAAAATAAAAATTGACCTTGGCAACAGGCAATTAAAGAGAAATTAATTTCCTGCTCCCCTACTTTCCTCATAAGTCATCAACCTGTATCCTGATTTTGGAATATCAAACTTTACTTGTGATACCGGGTTGTAACTAATGCTTGATACAGTATAGGTCACCATTTTATCTCCCAATTTGGCTTCATACTGCATAGCCAGGCCGGGAAGATTCCTGTTGAGGTATTCAAAGTCTTTATTTATGGGCACCAGTTCTTTTGTAAAAAAAACAGTGAATGTGCTGGTGTCTGAAGGAAATTTACCAATTGCTTTTTGGCAATTGTGGCCTTCGATCGTTTTAAACTCGTTCAAATAGGTAAAAGTGATACCCTCATATTTTTTATTGGACTCTTTCCAGTTCGCAGGTGTCATTTTGATCATATATTTCTGCTCGCCGTAATCTTTGAGTATGGTAACATTTCCGGATTTGCCATCAATAATAGTGGCTTGCGTTCCTAAAGAACTGATCATTTCAGAACGGCTGGAGGACCCTTTGAGGTAAATAACACTGGTAGCACCATCCAGCAGATCAGCAGCCTCGGGTTTGCTATTGTTGGTATTAATAACAATATCGTAAGATATGGTAGCCTCTGTCAATTTTTTCTGAGCAGAAACCTGCAAAGAAAAAATCATTACAAAGAGTACAAAAGCTATTTTAGAGAGTCGTTTCATTTTTTGGGACTTAGTTCACCTAAGCTATGTAAAAGACGTGCCAATTTAAACAATAAGTTGCAGCCGTTGAAAAAGCTGTGTTATTTGTGAGTAAGAAACAAAAAACCGGGCTTTATTACCCGGTTTTCTTATAAATACTTTAACTGGTCAGCGGCGGTTCTTCTTTTGTGCTTCTTTCATTTTTTTCTGTTGTTCCTGCATTTGTTCCATCCGCTCCTGCCACTTGGACTTTGTTTTAGGTTTTTTCCTGTTCTCCTCTATTTTGGCTAATATTTTATTATGATCAATAATATAGTTCTGTATCACATATTGCAATATAAGTGTGATAAGATTAGATACAGTATAATACCATGTGAGGCCCGACGGAAGCCTGTTGAAAAAGAATAACAGGAAAACAGGGAAAATATAAGGCATGTATTTAAGTACCGGGTTACTTTGATCGGGTGTCATACTCATGCTATACCATGAGATAAGGAAACTGGTGGCGCAGGCTGTTATATTAAACAAACTAAGATGACTTCCCAATAAAGGAATATGAAAACCAAACTTTATCGGGTCATCAAATGCAGCGAGGTCATTTGCCCAAAGAAAGGAAGCGCCACGCAGATCTACTTCTGAGTTAAAGAAGCTAAATAAGGCAAAGAATATTGGTATCTGCAATAAAGCAGGGATACAACCACCCAGTGGATTTACACCGGCTTCCCGGAACAGTTTCATTTGCTCCATACTCATCGCCTGCCTGTCATTGCCAAATTTATCCTTCAGTGCTGCGATCTCCGGACGCAATGCTTTCATCTTAGCACCACTTAAATAACTTTTATAAGTAAGCGGGGAAATCAGCAAACGTATAATAATGGTAAGCAGCAAGATGGCAATACCAAAATTGCCGCCTGAGATGCTTTTCATGAGGTCAAAAACAGGAAGGATCAGGAATTTATTCAATGGACGAACAAATGAATAGATCCCCTGCCCAAGGTTTATGATCTTCTCAAATTTCATTCCGTAACCCTTCAGGATATGATAATCGGAGGGCCCGTAATAAATACTGAAAGGCACTTCACCTGCCGCTGATACCGATAACTTCATAGTAGTTGAGGATTGGACTACTTTTTTTGCTGAATCAGCCGGGCTGGTCCATACCATTTTCCCTGAAGAAAAATTATCTCTTGCTATCAAAGCTCCAAAAAAGAAACGCTGTCTTACACCGATCCATTTCGTTGATTCATTGAACTCCTTACTGTTTCTTCTGCCGATCGTATGATAATCAAAACTGCCGTCTTTCACATAACCAACCTGTGTATTTTGCCGTTCGTATGAAATATCTGATTCCTGCTGTGCGGCGGCATATTGCCAGGTAAGGTTCATTTCTCCTCTATCAAATAAACGATTAGCGCCAACAGCTTTCACATTAAAGTCTATCATGTAATCATCCTTCTTCACAATAAATTCATGTGTGATGGAAGTTGTACTGTCGCCGGTTAAAGTGTAAGATATTTTTTTGCTCCCGTCTGCATTCGAAACAGTATCAAGTTTGCCAAAGATCTGGTCGCCACTTTCTACACTTCCGCTATTGGCCGCCTGACCGGAATTAATTCTATAACTGATTTTATCGAAATCAGAGCCGGCCAATCTTACCCAATTACTATCCTGCCCTTTGTAATTTTTTAGTTCTACCCTCTTTATCTGTCCTCCCCTGTTGGTAAAAGTTATCCGCATCAATTGGTTGTCAATCGCAATAGTTTTTTCAACAGAGTCACCTGCCGGCTTAAATACACTGGTGTTAACTCTTGTCAATTTTGCTATTGAATCCTGCGCCCGGGCAATGGAATCTCTTTTTGGATTTTTTACAAGGTCGAGTGAATCCCGGTACAATGAATCCTTTACAAATTTTTCTCTATCCAGTTTTGCTTGCTCCGCGTTGAATTGCCGGGTTTTTTGAGCTGATTTGCTTGTGTAAATAAAATAGCCAATAAACAATGCTCCCAGAATTAAAAAACCCAGGACGGTATTACGATCAAACTTCATTAGGTGTAAAAATTTAAAGACGGCAAAGATAGGGTAAACAGGGAAGCTGCTGGCTACTAGCTTTTAGCTGCTAGCTGGTCGTTTATATACGAAATGACTGACAGAATTGTAGATTTCACCCAATCACGCAAGAGCTAAAAGCTTATGGCTTGAAGCCAGCGGCTTCCTTAGATCATTTCACTCTGCAACAGCGGGTTCTTTATTTCCATCCTCTTCTCCGCATAAGCTTTGGCCGCTTTTATAAAATGTACAAAGATGGGCTGTGGGTTTTCTACGGTACTTTTTAATTCCGGGTGATACTGAACACCTATAAAGAACGGGTGATTGGATAATTCAATTATTTCTACAAGATCGGTTCCCGGGTTTTTACCACTGGCCATCATGCCCGCTTTTTCAAATTGCTCCAGGTATTTATTATTGAATTCCCAGCGATGGCGATGCCTTTCGTTCACAGCATTTTTCCCATATATTTTACTCGCCAACGATCCTTCTTTTATATCGCAGGGATAAGAGCCTAACCGCATCGTGCCTCCTTTGGCTGTGACGTTTTTCTGTTCATCCATAAGATCAATCACCGGTTCTTGTGTGCCAGGATCCATTTCAGTGGAATGCGCATTCTTTAATCCTAATACGTTTCTTGCAAACTCAATAACGGCCATTTGCATTCCCAAACAGATACCAAAGAATGGCAAACCGTTTTCTCTCGCATATTTAACCGCTACAATCTTTCCTTCCACACCACGATGACCAAAACCCGGTGCCACCAGCAAACCATCAAGCCCTGCTAACTTTTCTGATACATTATCATCAGTAATGAATTCGCTATGTACATTTACGACCTGCACCTGGCATTCGTTCATTGCCCCTGCATGTATGAATGATTCAAGAATGGATTTATAAGCATCCTGCAGTTCGATATACTTCCCGATCAACCCTATAGTTACTTTCCCTTTGGGATATTTCAGCTTATCCAAAAACTCTTTCCACTTTGATAGCTCAGGATCTTTGTAATTAGTGATGTTCATCTTCTTCAGCACAATCGTATCAAGCCCTTCCCGCATCATTAAAACAGGTACTTCATAAATAGTAGGGGCGTCGGCTGCTTCGATGACCGCTTCGGGTTTTACATTACAAAACAAAGCGATCTTCCTTTTGAGTTCAGGTGTCAATGGCTTCTCAGTACGGCAAACAATGATATCGGGATGCACTCCCTCCTGGCTCAGCATTTTTACACTGTGCTGGGTGGGTTTTGTTTTTAATTCCTTGGCTGCTTTTAAATAAGGTATCAGTGTAAGGTGAACTACTACTGAATCTTCTTCCGGCAATTCCCATTGCAATTGACGGACAGCTTCTACAAAAGGTAAACTTTCGATGTCACCCACCGTTCCGCCAATCTCAGTGATCACTACATCGTATTCACCGCTTTGTCCCAATAACTGCATGCGGCGTTTTATTTCATCAGTGATATGCGGTACTACCTGCACTGTTTTTCCGAGATAAGCTCCTTCTCTTTCTTTATTGATAACGGTCTGATAAATCCTTCCGGTAGTTACGTTATTGGCTTGCGAAGTAAAAATATTCAGGAATCTTTCATAGTGGCCAAGATCAAGGTCTGTTTCGGCGCCGTCTTCTGTTACATAACATTCGCCATGCTCATAAGGGTTCATCGTTCCGGGGTCAACATTGATATAAGGATCAAATTTCTGGATAGTGACCCGCAAACCCCTTGCCTGTAACAATTTGGCGAGAGAAGCTGCAATGATACCCTTACCCAAAGAAGAAGTCACACCCCCGGTAACAAAAATGAACTTAGCCATACAAAATGGTTATTTGTTTAAGCAGTTTCTAAAAAATGATCTGTTGAAAAATTTTAGTCGGAACGACCAACATCGGAAAAAATTCCGGGAGGTCATGCAAAGCTAAGTGATATTTCCTTCATAGAAAATCGTAAAACCATCTTTGTGGAAAAAACTCAGATCAACCGGTTGAGCAGGTACTATTTTGTGTACAGTATCTGGAAAAACCTACCGTGACAGATCATCAAGCCTTTTAACGATGATCCTGCATCCCCCTGCAGGTACACTATCCTCTTCCCTGCCCCATGGATTCATTTTATCAATAACAAGCTTGAGATTTTTAATATATAACGGGTCGAAAGAACTCCCAAAGTGATAAGTTGAATCCTTCATCTTTACGGTAAGGTCACAATAAGGTCTTTCGCCCCCGTTATCTGCCATCCATTTTCGGCCACAACCGCCATTGGTAATCGTCATTCCCAATTCACTAATACTTGCAGATTGTTTACTCCCGATCACCAAAATTTTCTCTGTAAATCTTTCTGGAGGATGCATACATCCGGCCGCTGCATTGAGGAGCATTCCGGAAAAGAGATATATGTCCTTAAGCTTCATACTTTAAATTACACTATTTTAGTATTTCAACTGCCCCGATATGAAAAAATTGCTTTTTACCTTAACCTGTTTTTGTTTTGTGATCGTTTCTTCTGCACAAAAAACATATATATGGTGTGGCACTTTGATAGATGGCATATCAAATGAAGCTAAAACCAATATGACCATTGTAATTGAAAAAAATAAGATCAGCGCTGTTGAAAATGGTTTTTCAACAGCAGGAACTGCTGATAAAACCATTGATCTGAAAACAAAAACAGTTACCCCCGGCTGGATAGATATGCATGTACACATGGAGCATGAGACCAATCCCAACCGATACATGGAAACGTTCACATTCAATCCTGCCGATTATGCATTTCAATCTGTAAAATTTTCTGAAGTTACTTTACTGACAGGCTTTACAACGGTAAGAGACCTCGGCGGTACAGGCGTAAATATTTCTTTGCGCAATGCGATCAATAAAGGTTTGATAAAAGGCCCGAGAGTTTATACTGCCGGGAAATCTATTGCCACAACAGGAGGACATGCTGATCCAACCAATGGATACAAAAAAGATCTGATGGGTGATCCCGGACCCACACAAGGTGTAGCCAATGGCGTTGATGAATGCAGGGAGGCAGTTCGTCAGCGTTATAAAGATGGCAGCGACCTGATCAAGATAACAGCTACCGGCGGCGTATTAAGTGTGGCAAAAAGTGCCAGCAATCCGCAGTTCATGGAAGATGAAGTGAAAGCCATTGTAGAAACGGCAAAGGATTACGGGTTTAAAGTAGCGGTACATGCACATGGTGCAGAAGGAATGAAAAGGGCCATCCGTGCCGGTGTGAATTCCATTGAACATGGAACTTATATGGATGATGAAGCCATTGCATTGTTCAAACAATATGGAACCTGGTATGTGCCTACTCTTACTGCAGGTGCAGCCGTAGCTGATTCTGCAAAGAAACCGGGTTACTATCCCGAACTGGTAATTCCAAAAGCATTAGAAATAGGACCAAAGATCAAAGCAACTTTTGCGAAAGCATATAAAGAAGGCGTAAAGATCGCATTTGGTACCGATGCCGGGGTATTCAAACATGGAATGAACTGGCTGGAATTTGTAAAAATGATCGAAGCGGGAATGACAGCCATGGATGCTATCAAATCAGCGACAATTAATGCAGCTGACTTGTTGGGAGAAAAAGATAACCTCGGCAGTATTGAAGTGGGTAAATGGGCGGATATTGTTGCAGTGGATGGTGATCCGCTGAAAGATTCACAGGTTTTTGGCAAAGTGATATTTGTGATGAAGAATGGGGTAGTGTATAAAACCCCAAACCCTTAAAGGAGATCAATAGAATTTTTTCTTAGAAAGGAAGTTTGTTACATAATCACTGACCCCGTTTTCCAAAGAATAAAATTCCTCCGCATATCCTGCTTCTCTCAACTTCGCCATATCCGCTTCGGTGAAGTATTGATACTTATCTCTTATATCTTCAGGCATGTCGATATATTCAATAATTGATTCTTTATTCATCGCAGTAAAGGTTGCGTTCGCCAGGTCATTAAAACTTCTTGCCTTTCCTGTTCCTAAATTGTAAAGTCCGTTCTTGTCCATTGTCCATTGTCCATTGACCATTGCCTTCATCAGCCAATAACAAACCTTCGCTACATCTTCCACATAAATAAAATCCCGGAGCTGTTCGCCATCTTTAAAATCCGGGCGATGAGACTTGAATAATTTTATTTTCCCTGTTTTCTTTATTTGATTGTATCCATGAAATATCATGCTGGTCATCCTTGCTTTATGATATTCATTTGGACCATATACATTGAAAAATTTTAATCCCGTCCAAAATGATGACGACTCCTTAGTTTGATTCAACAACCATTTGTCAAATTCATTCTTGGAAACCCCATACGGATTGAGTGGCTGTAATTTCTCAACAATATCATGATCGTCTTTATATCCAAACTCACCGGCCCCATAAGTAGCCGCAGACGAAGCATAGACCAATGGAATATTTTTCGCAACACAATAGTTCCATATTTTTTTTGAATATTCCACATTCAATTTTTCATGAATGGAATAATCAAATTCGGTGGTATCAGTTCTTGCCCCCAAATGAAATACAAAATCGATTGGCGGATCGTTCTGCTCCAGCCAATCAAACAATTCTTCCCGCTCTATTTTATCAGTAAACTTTTTTGAATCAAAATTGAACCATTTGTCTTCGTCACTAAAATCATCTGCGATGATAATGTCCTCATATCCTTTCGAATTCAAATAGCCAAGCAGATAGCTCCCGATAAAACCTGCCGCACCTGTGATGAGTATTTTTTTTGAAAGCATAAACTGTATGTGAGATTAAGGTTGAGGTTAAGGCCAACCCTTAATCTCAACTTGAGCCTTTTCTCAAATAGAACTCAAAGCCGAGCCGGCTTCTTCTTTTGATAAATAATTTTCAATTGATGTATCATATTTTTCCTTCCACCAGTCAATGGTTCCCCAGAAATCACCATCCACCACCATTTCACCGCTGCTCACCACACCAATTTTTTCAAAAGGATGATCACCCAATGCGGACTCAAACTCTTTTACATTATCCAGCATTACACTTACGAGTACCCTGCTTTGTCCTTCACCAAATAAGAACGCATCTTTTCTTATTACGCTGCTTGTGCTGATCGAAAATCCGAGATCATTATTGAAGCCGCTTTCACATAAGGTAACAAACAAACCTCCTTCACTTACATCATGTGCCGACTGGATCATTTTTTGAGAGATCAGTTCAGTAATCTTTTGATGAAGCCTGTATTCATCTTCCAGTTCAAAATGTGGTGCCGGTGAAAAATCTATTCCTTTTATTTTACTAATGTATTGCGAAGAAGCAATATCGTTGGTTGATATTCCCACTATATATAATACATCCCCTTCCTCTTTAAAATCCAATGTCATTTTATCATTGATATTATCCAATAAACCAACCATGCCTATTGTTGGAGTTGGATAAACAGGCCCATCAGGATTTTGGTTATAAAAACTCACATTACCCCCTGTAACAGGTGTATCAAACTTTCGGCAGGCCTCTCCCATTCCCTTTATTGCATGAACGAATTGATAATACACTTCAGGATCGTATGGATTACCGAAGTTGAGACAATTGGTAACACCCAATGGCTGACCACCGCTGCAAACAATATTTCTTGCCGCCTCACTTACAGCGATCATCGTCCCTTTATAAGGATCGGCATATACATAACGGCTGTTGCAATCGGTAGTAATAGCAATTCCTTTTTTCGTTCCTTTTACTAATACCACCGGCGCATCAGTAGGTGCATTGGTAGAAGAATTATTCGTTCCTACCATGCTGTCATACTGATCGTATATCCATTTTTTTGATGCGATAGAAGGAAGCTGGATAATTTTCTCCGCTACTTCTTTCAGATCTTTTGGAACAGGAACAGAAGCAGCATTGAACTTTTTTATTTCAGCAAAATAGCCCGGCTCTTTATACTCTCTATCATATTGTGGAGCGCCGCCGCCTAATACCAACTCATGTGCCGGTAATGATGCTTCCAATTCTCCCTGCATATAAAAATTCAAAATGCCATCACCGGTTACTTCACCGATCACTGAACAAGGCAGATCCCATTTGGAAAATAGCTGCACCACTTCATCCTCTCTTCCTTTTTCAGCAACGAGTAACATTCTTTCCTGGCTTTCACTCAGCAACAGTTCCCATGCCTTCATATTTTTTTGACGGGCAGGAACTTTATCAAGATCTATTCTCATTCCGGATCCGCCTTTGGCACTCATCTCAGAAGTAGAACAAATGATCCCTGCTGCTCCCATATCCTGCATACCCACCACAGCGCCGGTTTGTATCACTTCAAGGCAAGCTTCTAATAATTTCTTTTCCTGGAAAGGATCACCAACTTGTACAGCAGGAAGATCCTGCGCACTTTCTTCGGTAATATCTGCCGATGCAAATGAAGCTCCGCCAATTCCATCCTTACCTGTAGCACTACCCACAAATAATACAGGATTGCCAACTCCTTCCGCTGTTGCAGAAACTGTTTCACCGATCTTTACAATACCAACACTCATTGCATTCACCAATGGATTGGTATGATAACATTGATCAAAATAAATTTCTCCGCCAACAGTAGGTACGCCAAAACAATTACCGTAATGCCCGATGCCATGTACAACACCTGATAGTAAATGTTGCGTCTTATCTTCTTCTAAATTTCCAAAACGTAAAGAGTTGAGTGCCGCAATTGGTCTTGCACCCATGGTGAAAATATCCCTATGAATTCCTCCAACACCTGTGGCTGCTCCCTGGAAAGGTTCGATAGCGGAAGGATGGTTATGTGATTCAATTTTAAAAACAACACCGAGACCATCACCTATATCCATCAGGCCGGCATTTTCCTCTCCTGCTTTTACCAGCATTTTACCGCCTTCTCTTGGCAGGGTCTTTAACCATTTTATTGAATTCTTATAACTGCAATGTTCACTCCACATACCCGAGAATGCACAGAGTTCATTAAAGTTGGGAGTTCGTCCGAGTTTTTGTTTGATGAGTTCAAATTCTTCTGCTGTCAGCCGTAGCTGCTGAGCCGTCTTTACTGTTACTTCCATGCGGCAAAACTAATAGATAAAACATAATACTTAATAATTGTGAGGCCATTGTCAGTAACTAGGTCCTAACTTTTATCTTTTATCTATTAGTTATTATCTCTTTAAAATTCTATTTTGCGGGATAAAACAATTACTGCTTGGAGTACCTCCTGTTTGCTGCCTACCTGATCTCTTTTGCCTGGCTGGTTACCAAAGTAAAATTCTTTACCCGTTCGGGATTAAGTCAGTCTCAATTAATCATTCTTTTCCTGGTAAAAATAATGGCAGGGATATTTTATGGCTGGATAGGAATTTACTATGCCGGGCTGGCCCAAATGCTGGATACCTGGAGCTTTCACACCAATAGCATTGAAGAATATAAATTATTATTCAACAACCCGCATGAATACCTGACCAACCTATTCAATAACCCTTATGGAAATATAGACAACCCGCTTTACTGGAACGATCTGAAAGGAAATGCATTTATTAAAATGCTTTCAATATTCAACATACTCAGCTTTGGCAACTATTATATCAATGTGGTCTTTTACTCTTTCTTTAGCCTGTTTGGCCCTATCGCTATTTACAGGGTAATGACAGATGTTCTTCCGGGTAAAAAACTACCCATTCTTTTAGCCACTTTTCTTATTCCTTCTTTTTTATACTGGACAAGCGGAATACATAAAGAGGGGCTGATCTTTACCGGCATCAGCCTTATTATCTATGCCGTTTATTTTGGATTGAAAGAAAAAAGATTTGGCTTCAAAAGAATTACCTGTGTTATTGTTGGCCTTTTGCTGCTACTCACATTACGGAATTTTTTGATCGTTATCATTGTCCCGGCAATAATCGCATGGGTACTGGCAGCCAAAAAACCAAAATACAGCCTGGCGATATTCGGTTCCCTGTATTTAATTTTTATTGTTCTTTTTTTTACGGCCCGCTATGTCAATCCACGGTTTGATTTTCCGCAGGCAGTAGTGAATAAACAACAGGAATTCATCAACCTGAAAGGTGGTTCAACGATACCGATGAAAGAACTGAAACCAAATGCGATCAGTTTTTTACAAAGTACACCACAGGCTTTTACTTTATCAACCATTCGTCCTTATCCCAATGATGTAAAACACATTCTCTCACTGGCAGCGGCATTAGAAATAAATGCACTGCTTCTGCTATTCATTCTTTTCCTGTTCTTTCACAAAAATGGAATAGCCTCAAGAAATTTTTTACACTTCTGCCTCTTTTTCTCTTTTACCGTATTACTGGCAATAGGTTTCAGTGTAAATAATCTTGGAGCCATTGTACGATACCGGAGTGTGATCCTTCCTTTCCTGGTTATTCCGATGATAGCATTGACGGACTGGAAAAGGTTTGGAAGATTATTTATAAATAATATTAAAAAAAATAATAATATTTTTATTTTTTAATTATTCCCTGAATAATTACATATAATTTCTCTAAAAGATCACATTTTTTCCACACAAGCACACAAATTTTCATGTTTTCTAAAATAAAATTGGGTTTTCATAGCCAAAGGCCTTTGCTTTGCAAAAAAATTATTTACCCATGTCACTTCGATTTAATGCCATCCAAAATCTTTCCCTTACCGAAAATGTTCCCGTTGAAAATTCCAGTAAGATCACCGCTATTTTCGGGAGCAATGTATTCACTTTAAAAACTGCCCGTGAGTTTTTAAGTGATGAAGCTTATAAAAGTCTTACATCATCAGTTAAATCCAGCCAGAAAATAGACAGGGCCATGGCTAACCAGATCGCCAACGGCATCAGGGCATGGGCAGAAAGTAAAGGTGTAACACATTTTACGCATTGGTTTCAACCGCTGACAGGAACCACTGCAGAAAAACATGATTCTTTCTTCACATTAAAAAGTGACGGCACTCCTATCGAACAATTTGAAGGAGACGCACTGATACAACAGGAACCGGATGCATCTTCTTTTCCGAGTGGTGGTTTACGAGCCACCTTTGAAGCAAGAGGTTATACAGCATGGGATCCATCATCACCGGCGTTCATTATGGATATCGGCGCTGGCAAAACACTTTGCATCCCTACCATCTTTGTTTCCTATACCGGCGAATCACTCGACTATAAAGCGCCGTTATTAAAAGCACTGGAAGCACTGAATAAAGCAGCTGTTGACGTTTGTAATTATTTTGATAAGAATGTTACAAAAGTTGCTGCTACATTGGGTTGGGAGCAGGAATATTTTGTGATAGACGAAGGATTGTTCAACGCCAGGCCTGACCTGCTGATGACAGGAAGGACTGTATATGGTCATTCTTCTGCAAAGAACCAGCAACTGGAAGATCATTATTTCGGTTCTATTCCCGAAAGAGTATATGCATATATGCGGGATTATGAAACTGAATCTTATAAACTGGGCATACCTCTCCGCACCCGCCACAATGAAGTGGCACCGGCACAATTTGAATGTGCTCCTATTTTTGAAGAAGTGAGTGTGGCAGTAGATCACAATTCATTGTTGATGGATGTGATGGACAGGGTAGCCCGCCGTCACAACCTGCGAGTATTATTACATGAAAAACCATTTGCCGGCATCAACGGGAGCGGCAAACATAATAACTGGAGCATGGCGACAGACACTGGTGTTAATTTGTTAGCGCCGGGTAAAACGCCAAAGACCAACCTGATGTTCCTTACTTTTTTTGTAAACACCATCAAAGCTGTTCATGATTACGCTGATGTAATGAGGGCATCCATCGCCTCCGCTCCTAACGATCATCGCCTGGGCGCCAATGAAGCTCCGCCGGCCATCATATCTGTTTTCATTGGTCAATATCTCAGTAAAGTGCTGGGTGATGTAAAATCAAGAGTAACGGAGAAAATGGATGAAACAGATGAAAGCCTGTTGAAGATCGAAATACATAAAAGTATTCCTGAACTATTGCTGGACAATACGGATAGAAACAGAACATCGCCATTTGCATTTACCGGTAATAAATTTGAGTTCCGTGCCGTTGGTTCTTCTGCTAATTGCGCCAATGCTATGACGGTATTGAATGTAATCGTTGCAGAAACATTGAAGCAATTCAAAAAAGATGTGGATGCACTGATCGAGAAAGGTGAGAAAAAAGAGATCGCTATTATGCAAACCATCCGTCAATATATTGTAGCCAGCGAAAAAGTTTTATTTGAAGGGGATGGTTATAGCGAAGCTTGGGCAAAAGAGGCTGAGAAAAGAGGTTTGGCGAATGTAAAGACAACACCACTTGCATTGGATGCGATGGTCACTAAAAAAGCTATGTCTCTTTTTGAAAGCAATAATATTTACACACATAGTGAACTGGAAGCAAGACATGAGATCGAACTGGAAAAATATATCAAGAAAGTCCAGATCGAAAGCCGCATCATGGGTGAACTCGCAACAAGTCATGTGTTACCTGCTTCTATCCGTTACCAGAATATCCTGGCCAATAATATCAAAGGACTAAAGGAAATTGGTTTGGCTGAAAGTTCATACAGTAATCAAAAGCAGATCCTTGAACAGATATCAGAACATATCAATAAGACCAGTAATCTTGTTGAAAAGATGATCGACGCAAGAAAGAAAGCCAATGCGATCAAAGATACCCGTGAAAAAGCGATCGCCTACCAGGCCAAAATAAAAGATACCTTCTTCGATGACATACGATATCATGTTGACAAACTGGAATTATTAGTAGATGACAGGGAATGGTATTTGCCTAAATACAGGGAGATGTTATTTCTGAGATAAGTTATTCATTCCATTTGAGAAACCGTCTTGCAATATGCAGGGCGGTTTTTTTATTCACTTATTTGCCGTGGCGATACAATTATTAATCAGGCAAGAACAAGTGCCAATCCTTCCAATTTGCTAATTACCGCACTTATACCTTAGTAGCCGATATATTATATAATCACAACCCGGCTCCCTTTTAAACTTTAAATTTATTTGTATGAAAAAAACTGTATTATCAATCCTTGCCAGTGGTATTTTATTCAGTTCTTGTAAAAAAGATGAAAACCCCGCCCCGGCACCATCGCCAGCCTTGTTTACCACCACCACTTTTGCCGGCAATTCCCAGGGGTATGCTGACGGAACTGGTATTGCCGCATTGTTCAATGCCCCAGCTGGCATTGCAAAAGATGCAAGCGGTAATTTTTATGTAACAGACAGGGATAACCACCGCATACGGAAAATAACACCTGCCGGTATCGTAACAACATTTGCCGGCAGCGGCACAGCAGGTTTTGTAAATGGAACTGGTACAGCAGCTCAATTTGACCAGCCATATGGTATCACAATTGATCCTTCTGGTAATATCTATGTCGCCGACAGGTTAAACAATGCGGTACGCAAAATAAGCCCAGCCGGAGTTGTTTCAACTTTTGCTGGCGGTACTGGTGGCTTTGCAGACGGAACTGGTACGGCTGCACAATTCAGGGAACTATATGGTATTGCATCTGATGCCGCGGGAAATATATATGTCCCAGATTTCTTTAATCAACGGATAAGAAAAATTACACCTGCAGGTGTTGTTACTACATTGGCCGGCAGCAATACAACAGGGCTGACTGATGGCACAGGAGCTGCGGCTTCATTTAATCATCCCTTTAGCGCAGCCACTGATGCTGCCGGGAACATTTATATCGGAGATTATTATAACCATGCTATACGCAAAATAACTCCGGGTGGCGTTGTTACGACAATAGCAGGAAATGGTAACGCCGGTTCAGATGATGGTACCGGCGCTGCAGCTACATTCCGTCAGCCGGCCGGCCTGGCTGTTGATGGAAGCGGCATAATTTACGTTTGCGACTTAATGAATAATAAACTGCGGAAAATAACTGCGGCTGGTGTTGTTACCACGATAGCAGGCGGCAGCAGTGCAGGTAATACAGACGGGGTTGGCGTTTCAGCTTTGTTTGACAGACCCATCGCTATATGCGGCGACTTTACCGCCAAACTGCTTTATATAGCGGACTTTGGAAACCATCGTATCAGGAAAATGACTATTCAATAACTCTTTAAAAAATGAATTTCTCAAAAAAAGATTTATGGCCCAAAAAAGGGAAATTGAAAAAGGGCCTTATCGTTATGACAATTGTAATAATATCTGCCTTGCTTTTGACACTGCTCGAAGAAAAGACAAATTTTAAACATACAAAGAAACTTACATTTGCCATTGCTCTTGCCTGCATTGGTGTTTGGATATACCAACCGAATAAAAAAGAAATTTTATAAAAAATGTTGCCGGCATCCTGCCCGTTTTTATACTGGTTACAATCCATTAAACCGTAACCCGAAAGCAAATCACAGAACCTTTCCCCTTTTCCACCAATAAAAAAATCCTGCACTGGCAGGATTTTTTTATTGAATAGCTGCATAAATATTCATAACAACTGGCAGCATCAAACTAGTATCTGAAGACAATGAACCAACAAGTGATTATACAGACACTGTGAATTTATTATTTACCTTCATGCTGCCGCTTTACTTTAATTTTACCATCACACCAATAACCGTTCACATGAGATATATAAATGCAGGTTTATTCCTGTTATTTAATTTTTTGGCTGTAACTATTGCAGCGCAAAAATGCGATTGCCCGGAGTATTACATACTAAAAGCAGCCTATGATGCTTCTGAGGAAGAAAGTGACATATATATCCGGAAACTAGAAATCTCTGCAAACAAAATATGTATTGCGAAAAGTTATGAATGGAGGGGTCTTGATTACATGGACCTGCAAAATTTTGACACTGCTGAAATTTACTTTCAAAAAGCGGAAAAGATATACAAGCAGTCCCCGTGTGGTGACAGTATTTTTCTAAACATCTATAAACAATGGGCCCAGTTATATTATATCAAAGGCAATTTTGCAAAAGCACAAGAGTTTAGTTTTAAATTATTGAAAGCTGCAGAAGCCAGTGGAAACCCGCATGAAATAGGTGTCACCTACACAATGATTGCGCAGTTGTTCAATCAAACGAACCAGGCAGACAAAGGAATTAATTATGCAAGGCTGGCTGTACCCTATCTTGCCAAAATTGATGATCCCCAAAAAGCTGCGGATTTATTTTTTAAATTATCTAAGCGATATCTATGGCATTACCAGGATACTAAAACACTATCCAGTTTGGATACATCCGAACTTTTCAGCTATCAGCAACTTACCCTGGCAAAAAAAATAAACAGGAAAAGTTCCATCGCAGCGGCCTTCAGCAATTTGCAGGGGGTTGCCTGGGAAAAGAAAGATTTTAAAAAAGCATTAGCATTTCTCGACAGTTCATTCCGCTACACTGACCCTGATGATATCAGTACATTGGGCACAAATTATTTCGACAAAGCTGATCTCTATATTGAGCTGAAAAATTATAAAGCAGCCGGTATTATGGCAGATTCAGCTCTTCATTATCACCAACTCAGCGGACACATTGCATACATAGCTGAAACATATGAACTGATCTCCCGTATAGCCAGGGAAAGCGGCGATTACCGAAAAGCTTATGAATACAGGGAAATGGGAAGCGTCATTACCGACAGTATCCGAAATGTTGAGAAGACCAAACAAGTGGCCGAGCTTGAAAAAAAATATAACCAGGCTAAGAATGAAAAAACAATAAAAGAACTGGCACAACAAAAAAAGATTTACTTTTTACTGGCTATTGCCGGTCTCCTTAGTTTGATTGCTCTCGCTTTTTTTATACGTCAACAGTCATTAAAAAATAAACAAAAAATACTGGAAGCCGAACAACGGTTGAACCGTGCCAGGATGAATCCGCATTTCTTTTTCAATGCACTTTCCTCGCTACAGTCCTTTGCATTGCAGGAAAATGATGGAAAGGCACTTGCCGGCAATCTCTCCAAATTCTCTCATATTATGAGGGAAACACTGGAAAGCACTTACAAAGAATATGTGACAATAGAACAGGAAAAAGAATTTCTTGACGAGTACCTGGGTTTACAAAAATTGCGTTTCCCGCAAAAATTTACCTATGAAATAAAATCAGCTGAATCTATTGAACCGGATGAAATACTTATTCCATCAATGATCTTACAGCCTTTTGTTGAAAACAGTATTGAGCATGGCTTCGTCGGCATCAGCTACCCCGGCCATATTGCCCTATCATTTGCAAAAAAAGAAAAGGACTTGCTCATTAGTATTATTGACAATGGTAAAGGGTTAGCCACTACAGAAAAAGAAAGTACAGTACACATATCAAGGGCGAGCCAGATAATAAAAGACCGGATTTACCTGTTGAATATAAAATTGAAAACTAAAGCTTCTTTCAGCATTGATAATAATACGAACGAAAAAGGGGTAACCGTTTTAATTAAGCTACCCCTTTTGTATAAACAAAATATTAAAAACTGATTATTTCACTTTGTCACAACCAATCTCTCTTTTACCCCCATAGCTGTTATACTTTATAACATTATCAAACTTACCTCCACCAGCATAATCCTGCCGGAAAGTAAACTCCTGGTACATACATTTACCATCGTAATCTTTAAAGATTCCAACGGCACTTACAATCCGGTAAAGGATAACTCCCAGGTCATTTTTCTTTATCGTCCAATCAGCAGAAGTAATAATCACTTTAGTAAAATTTTCTTTCCAGCCAAGCTTATTTAATGCAGCTACCATCTGCTGCTCCATAGCAGGGTTTTTCATACCATTTTTAGGCAATACCCGGCTGGCCATCAGTTCATCATGAAGTTTAGTGGCCATTGTTTTTATTTCTGCAATGCCGTTGTTTAAATCCAGCGAAAGTTTGCTTTCTATATTGCTTATTTTATTAGTTGGGAAAATCAACTCACAGGTTATATCATGGCCTACATCTCCTCCCCTTACGAGGTCATCTAAAAAATAAGAAATGGTCCAGTTTTCTTCCGCAATGTAGGGAGCATAGTTATCCTTCAGCCATTGTGCATCGGGTAATAGTGCAAACTGGATATATGATTTGCCCTGTGCCGCCAATGGCAATTCAAAATAAGATAAGTCGCCCCCCCAAACAGCAGTACCATTATCAACTTTTATTCTTACTCTCAGGTCAGTATTGCCATTCATGGCCTCATTAGCATTCACTCCAAGATAGGCTGTGCCATAAATATATTCACCGGTCTTAAACTCAGTTTTGATAAATGAAGCCATCTCCTTTTCCTTACCGATTACTAATGGCTTTGCGCTCCAGACTATCTTATTCAGATTTTCTTTGTGAAAATCACTGGTAAAAAACTTAGAAGCTTCTCCTTCTGCATTGCCCAGCAATTTGTTTATCTCTGCCAGTTTTTTCTTAAATGGCTCATTGTTGGGAGAAAGTATCAATACAGCTTCACACTCATACTTTGCATGCTGAAGCATGTCCATTTTCTTTTGCGGATTGGCTGCCCCCCTGCTATCGGTCATAGGTTGAGTGACGTTCCATTTCAACCGGTCTGCCCGGATGAGATATTGATCATAATCAGCAAGTGCCTCATCTATCTTGGCAACATAGCCTTTACCCGCAGGAGTAGTAACAGTAGTTTTCTTCTCATTATACTCGGTAAAGTTCAATGCCTTTACCCTGTCAAGATATGCTTTCCCGGTAATGCCAGGCTGAATATCGCTTCCTGAAGAATAGACTCCCACCAGCTTCTGCCAGAAACCAGAGTAATAACTTTGATCTTCCTGGTTCTTTGCACCTGCTGCTTTCTTTTCATCATTTTGCTTTTGTTCTTCTGCTTCCTGTTTTGCCATCATATCCTGGAAAACCTTCAATTCTGCTTCCATGACAGATGTATTAAAGGACGGATCTTTTTCTTTTATACTTTTTAAAAGATTTGTTGCACCTGTCAGGTAAGAGCCAATACTCTTGCCTTGTTTCATCAATTCAATTTTTCCCCAAAAAGATTTTACCTGGGTTTTGGCAGGGCCATTATAGTTTGCATCAGGCTGGGTAGTTGCTGGTTTAGCTGCTGTATCGGCAGGCTGCTCCTGGGGTGTAGCCGGTTCACTTGTACCGGGCTTCGGAGCTGTGCCTTTATCTGATGTTTGCTTCCCTTTAGTTTTTATATCTATCTCTTTCCCTTTTGGAGATTCTTTTACCCGTACAGAAATCTGGGCTTGCATCGTAAAAACTAAAAAGAACAGGGTAAACAGGAGGATGAGATGTTTCATAATAACAGATTTTGATTTAAAGTTATTTGCCCTGATAAATAAAAAAATAGCTGATAGACAGTTGAAATAGCCCAATAGACAAGTGATGAAAAGAAAGAAGCAACTGCGTATCCTGCTAATCTTTTGACCTGATAGGGATAAACATCTGCCAACACAAGCAGATATTTATAATAACTTTACTGCAATCTATCAAAATGAAAGTACTGGTAATAGATAACGAACCAAACCTGAGAACAGCCATCAAGGCATTATTAAATGCTTTTTGTCCTGAGATAACTGTTATAGAAGATGCTGACGGCGTACGGACCGGTTTACAAAAGATAAAGTCTTTTCATCCTGACATTGTTTTGCTGGATGTGGAAATGGATGATGGCAGTGGCTTTGACCTGATGAAGCAGGTCGCCCATCCTTCTTTCCAGCTTATTTTTGTTACAGCACATAATAAATATGCTATTGAGGCATTCCAGTTCAGCGCTATTGATTATTTATTAAAACCGGTTGATCCCGATGCATTACAGAAGAGCATACAAAAAGCCATTCATAACATTCAAAGTAAAGACCTGAGCAGGCAGATTGAATTTCTTTTACATCAATTGAATGGCAAACATGACCATGACAAAAGGATCGTATTGAAAGATATTGATAATATTTATTTTGTCAGGATAAGCGATATACTATACTGCCTGGCAGAAGGCACTTATACCAAATTTTATATCCAGAACAGCAACCCGGTAATGGTATCAAAGAACCTGAAAGAGTATGAAAATATACTGGAGCCGCTTGGTTTCATCCGGACCCATCATAGTTATCTTGTAAATCCCTCCAAGATCATCCGGTTTGATAAATCAGATGGCGGCTCATTGATCCTGGAAGACAACCATTCTGTACCCTTGTCGCAACGGAAAAAGGAATGGGTGCTTACATTACTCGAAGGAAAAAATTGATCCCTGTATTATTTGAAGGGGCTGTGCTATTCAAAATTTGCTTTCATTACTCGCAATACATTCCCACCCAATATTTTTTTAATTGATTGATCGGTGTAGCCTCTTCGTTTTAATTCTTCAGTGATCTTTGGATAAGTAGTTACATCTTCCAGGCCTATTGGCAATGATGAAACGCCATCATAATCAGAGCCAATGCCGGCATAATCATCACCAACGAGTTTTACGATATGATCGATATGATCTGCTAATTCTGCTATAGTGGGGCGAACGGCATCGAGCTTGCCATCATAATATTGTTTCCATAATTTTTCCATTGCAACAGAATCCAGGCCTTTATCCAGGTTATAAAATTCCGCCTTCCCATTAGCATTAAGATACTTTTGTGTCTCATCCCATTTCTTACTGATAAATCCTGAATAAAAATTAATACAGATCACACCCCCATTCTTCGCTACCGCTTTTATCTGTTCATCCTTAACATTCCTGAAAACAGGACAAATGCTCCAGACAGAACTATGAGATAGCATCACTGGTTTGGTAGTCGTTGCAATTACATCATAAAAAGTTTGTTCCCCGACATGTGAAAGATCAATGATAACATGAAGCTGGTTCATCATCCGTACCACTTCTTTGCCAAATTCTGTCAAGCCTTTTCGTCTTACAGTATCTTGTGAAGTCTCCCCTGAAGGGGGAGATTTAGAGGGGTCTGTTTCATCCATCGCACTGCTGGCCCAGCTTGTACTGTTATTCCAGGTCAATGTCATATACCGCATACCAGATTTGGCTAATTCAACCAGCTTACCCATATCATCCTCTATCATGTGCCCGCCTTCCACACCGATCAGCGCTACCAATTTTTTTTGCCTTATTCCTTTTCTTACGTTATTCCATGATGTCGCCATCATAATTTTTGAAGGATTACGACGGATCAAACTATTCAATGAATCAATTTCCTGGATGGCATCTTTAAAAAAACCTTCTTTATTTCTTGCCTTGAATCCTGTCCATACAGAAAAGAACTGCACATCAACACCGCCTTCTTTCCAGCGGACGAGATCACTATGCCCTTCTTTTACCCGGTTGGAAATATCAATGCCATCCAGTACACCGGAAGACAAAACATCATTATGTGTATCTACCAATACAGCTTTGAAATGAAGTTTGTTTGTTGTTTGTGCAAAAACAAATTGTACAGGCAATAAAAGAATTAGAAAAAAGAAACGGTGCATATACCTGTTATTATTTCTTGATCATATGAAATATTTGTCCGCCGCTATTTTGCATTTCCACAACCAATGTATCCCCGTTAAAACGATAGTCGTACATAAATTTCAGCTCATTCCCATCTGCCTGGAAACTGAATGTACTGTCGGTAACAACTGTTGAGCCCGGATTGGTAAACCCGCCTTTACCAAAAGAAAGTTTGCTGCCTTTAAATTCATATACAGTTCCTGCATTCAGATCGGCCATTTCCCCCTCAGCTCTTTTTATTTCCCAGGCGCCTTCTAATACTGTAGCATCTTTATTGGTAGCCGAAACCGATTCATTTTTATTTTCCGAACCATTTTCACCGGCTTTTTTATCATTCCCGCCACATCCTGTTAGCATAAAGACTGCAAATAAAATTCCTGCGATCGCTTTAAATGTTTTCATATTGATTTTTTTAGATCATTGAAGATATACTTATTTCAAAAGTTCTGGTTGAAATAAAAGCCAGCGCATAGACCTGCTATTGCTTCCTGGCCAGGTAAAATACCTGTCCGCCGCTTATATCTATGGATGCTACCAGTGTGTCACCTTTAAAATGATAACGGTACTTATATGTTTTCTTCTTGCTGACATCGGCCACGAAACTAAAAGTACTATCAGTGATCTCCGTTTTGCCCGGAGTAATAAAGTTATCCTTGGTTAAAATAAGTTTGTCACCTTTGAATTCATAAACAGTTCCAACATTCATCGCATGCATAACGCCTTCCGCTCTTTTTATTTCCCACACACCTTCCAAAGATTGGGGAGTACTCACCGGATGGGTAGTGACAACTGATTCCTTTTTGTTCAAAATTTCTTTAGCTCCATCCTTTTTATCATTACTGCCGCAGGCTGTTAATATTGATATTGAAAATAAAATTGCAACAAGTATTTTGCTCATTATCATCATGTCTTTTGAATATTGAAGATAATTTTTAAAATTTACCTGAATCAACATCTTTTATAAATTTTATCACTCCGCTCATAAAAACCTGCTGATCGTCCCACATCGCCAAATGACTTCCGTTGGGACAATACAAATAACGACCTTTCTGCACCAGTTTGCTTTGCTCTTCCATTGCCTTTGGATCCATCGTATCATGCCTGGCACCGATCATCAGCGTTGGAATTTTAATTTCCTTTAACCTGTTCTTTACATCCCAGTTTGCCAGTCTTCCTGCAATACCAAATTCAGATGGTCCCTGCATCATCACATAAATTTCACCATTTGCATGTTTCATTGAACGATTAAATCCATCCGGCCAGGGATCAAGCCTGCATAAATGTTCATTGTAAAAATGGGGGATCAGTAATTCCATATACCGGGGGTTTGAAAAATCCCCTTTTGCTTCCAATGCTTTTATTTCGGCCAGCACTTCCGGTTTCATTTGTTTTGCCAATACTTCTTCTGCGTATTTCCCATATTCAGGACAACTCGCCATCATATTCGCAACGATCAACCCCTTTACATTGCCCTGGTATTTCAGTGCATATTCCATCGCCAATATGCCGCCCCATGAATTACCCAATACATAAAAATTAGTTGAATCAGCGCCGATGGCTTGTCTCACTTGCTCCACTTCCTCTACAAACCTTTCCACTGTCCATAAACTGCTGTCTTTGGGTTGATCACTGTAATAAGAACCGAGCTGATCATATTCATAGAACTCAAACCCCTCTTTCGGAAAAAAACTTTCAAAACATTCCATGTATTCATGTGTCATGGCTGGTCCGCCATGCAACAATAAGATCTTGATGCGGGGATTATTACCAAAGCGTTTTGTCCATACTTTAAAATCACCCACCGGAGTTTTGATGGGGATCATTCTTACTCCTGCGTATTGTACGGCGCTATCGCCATAATTAAAATATTCAGCTACCGGCATGGCACCATCACGGCTTTCCTTTTTTGGCGCTTTACAGGAAAAAAAAATGAACAGGGTGGTAATAAAAGAAAATGCAACTCTCATACAACTGATTTTGTACAAAAGGTAAAGAATTTGTTTAATTTCATTACATCCATCACACACAGAGTACATGGAGAGCACAGAGTGATCAGTCTCTGTGAACCCAGTGATCCCTGTATGATGCCAAATCTATCAAACACAAGACTATGCGTTATTTTTTGCTCCCCCTGCTCTTTTTATCAGTAGCAGCCAACTCCCAAACAAGAGCCGATTCACTTCAACTCATTAAGAATACTGTAAAACTGTATGATCTTGAATACACCGATGCCGAAGCCGATTCGATGGTCGGCAACATCAACAATTATTTCCAGTTGTATAAGAACATGCACAAAACACTCCCGGCAAATGATATTCCTTTTCCTTTTGGATTTAACCCGGCGCCTGCAGGAGTAAAAGTTTCCAATAAAAAAGAAAGGATCTCATGGGATATTCCACTTTTAACCACACTACCTGCCAACCGCAATGAGTTGGCTTTTTATTCTATACCACAACTGGCTGCATTAATTTTAAAAAAGAGGATCAGTTCTGTCGATCTCACCAAATTTTTTATTGAGCGTTTAAAAAAATGGGGCGACACTTTGGAATGTGTGATCACATTAACAGAAGATCTTGCTTTGCAGCAGGCCAAACAAGCCGATGATGAATTGAAGCAGGGAATTTACCGGGGCATATTGCATGGAATACCTTACGGGTTAAAAGATCTGTTTGCCGTAAAAGGATACAAAACAACATGGGGCAGTACTCCTTATAAGGACCAGGTGGTGGATATGGATTCTTATGTTTACCTGCAATTAAAAAAAGCAGGAGCCGTTCTTTGCGCCAAACTTTCTTTGGGAGCATTGGCTTATAATAATAAATGGTTTGGCGGCGAAACAAAAAATCCATGGAATTTAAAACAAGGATCAAGCGGTTCATCAGCCGGTTCTGCAGCAGCAACAGTAGCAGGACTTTTACCTTTCGCCATTGGAACAGAAACATTGGGTTCGATCGTTTCTCCATCTACAAGATGTGGTGCAACAGGATTGAGACCAACATTTGGAACAGTGAGTCGTCATGGAGCCATGGTGCTTTGCTGGAGTTTGGATAAAGCAGGCCCTATCTGTCGTAGTGCTGAAGATGCAGCGATCGTTTATGCATTTATTCATGGTACAGATGGCAATGATCCTTCTGCCATCTATCATACATTTAATTATACCGGTAAAGTGGATTGGACAAAACTTCGTGTTGCTTATGCTGAAAATTTTTTCAGGCGATTGGATTCAACAGCACCTGAAAGAAAAGTGCTGGATGTGTATCGTTCACTCGGAGCCAATATAAAAGCCATCAACTTTCCTGACTCTGCCATGTATCCCGTTAATCTTATCAGCATTATTTTAAATGCAGAAAGCGCTGCCGCTTTTGATGAATTGACAAGAACAAACAGGGATGATCTTATTGAAAGACAGGACAGGGATTTCTGGCCGAATAGTTTCAGGGCGGCCAGAACGATACCGGCAGTTGAATATATTAATGCTAATCGTTATCGCTACCAGCTTTGTGAAAAGATGTATGCATTCATGAAGGATTATGATGTATTGATCGTTCCCAGTTTTGCCGGCAGGCAATTATCCATGACCAATCTTACCGGTAATCCTGTTGTGGTAATGCCGATCGGGTTTAATCAAAATGGTTCACCGCTAAGCATCACATTGATCGGTAAATTATATGATGAAGCCACTATCTTAGCAGCGGCCAAAGCTTACCAGGATAAAACGGATTTTAATAAAAAACATCCGCCATTATTTACAAATTAAGATTTTAGATTTACGATTTATTCTAAAGTATATGATTAAAAAACTTTTTACTGCTGCATTTATTGTTTTGCTGATAGCATCTTGCAATACAAAATCGAAGACGGATGAAGGTGGTGAAGCCGATCTTTTAGTTTATAATGCTACTATTTATACAGTTGATTCCGCTTTTTCCACTGCCGAAGCCATGGTAATAAAAGATGGAAAGATCGTCGCCACCGGCAATAAAGCAGATCTTCAAAAGAATTGGCAGGTTAAGGATTCACTCGATGCAGGTGGCAAATTCATCTATCCCGGATTTATAGATGCACATGCACATTTTGTTGGTTATGGCAATAGTTTACAAAGAGTGAATTTGGTTGGTACTAATAGTTGGGAAGAAGTGATAGAGAGAACAAAACAATTCACTGCAGCCAAAGATTCTTTATTGGGACATTCAAATAGCTGGATATTAGGCCGGGGCTGGGATCAGAATGACTGGGCGACAAAAGATTTTCCGACCAACCTGAGATTGAATGAACTTTTTCCTGATCGTCCTGTATTGCTGACAAGAATTGATGGTCATGCGGCTGTTGCCAATCAAAAAGCATTGGACCTGGCCGGGATAAGAGCCGGCGATACTTTGACAGGTGGAGAAATAGAAGAAATGGAAGGCACATTGACAGGAATTTTGATCGACAATGCCATTGATCTTGTCAGCGCAAAAATACCTGCACAAACAGATGATGAATTTAAAAAAGCGGTACAGGATGCAGAGAAGAATTGTTTTGCTCTGGGATTGACCACCATCGATGATTGCGGATTGGAATTCCTTTCTGTTGACCGGATAAAGGCTTTGCATGAAAAAGGTGAATTAAAAATGCGGATCTATGCCATGCTGAGCGATGATATAGAAAAAGCAAATTATAAATATGCGGAAAAGAATGGCATCATAAAAACAGATCGCTTGAATGTAAGAAGCTTTAAAGTATATGCAGACGGCGCATTGGGATCAAGAGGTGCTTGTTTATTGGAACCTTATGCCGATAAACCTGGTAAGCAGGGTTTCCTTTTAAGTTCACCTGCCCATTTTGATTCTGTTGCAAACTGGCTCAGCAGTAAAGGATGGCAAATGTGTACTCATGCCATTGGAGACAGCGGTAACAGGACCATTCTGAATATTTATGCCAAATATTTAAAAGGCAAGAATGAACAACGCTGGAGGATTGAGCATGCACAGGTAGTGAATAAAAATGATTTTGACCTGTTTGGAGCCAATTCAGTTATTCCATCGGTACAACCAACACATGCCACATCGGATATGTATTGGGCCGGTGACCGGGTAGGTGCTGAAAGAGTGAAAGGGGCTTATGCTTACAAACAATTACTGGAACAGAATGGATGGATACCACTCGGCACCGATTTCCCGGTAGAAGATATTTCTCCATTCAAAACTTTTTTTGCGGCAGTTGTGAGAAAAGATGCCAAAGGCTGGCCTGCGGGTGGCTATCAAATGGAAAATGCATTGACACCTGAACAAACATTGCGGGGTATGACCATCTGGGCAGCTAAAGCGAATTTTGAAGAAAAAGAAAAAGGAAGTTTGGAGAAAGGAAAATTTGCCGACTTTATTATCCTTGATGCAGATATCATGAAAACATCTGGTGCTGATATTTTGAATATAAAAGTGCTGAAGACATTTGTGGGTGGGGAGAAGGTTTATGAGTTGAAATGATTCTTCTCAAGGCGATCGCAAAGAAGCGGCGACGCAGCTTTCGCTGCGTGAAATTGCTCAGTAATGAGCAGAACGATGAAGAGTGTCCTCCGGCTTCGCTCAGGATAAACTTTCAACAGGCGATGACCGTAGCACTGCAAATCGGTACATATTTTTACTTAACCAAGAAAATATTTATCAAAATTTCTATTAAAAATCCACATTTGTGGACAATCATCGCAATCCTACGCTACACCTGAACGTTAAAAAATTATTATGTTTGTGAATCATGAGTTGGACAGAAAGGCGATCAGTTAGAATAGCAATCCTTGACCTCTATGAAGGCGTAGCCAACCAGGGCATGCGTTGTATCCGTGAGATAGTAAAAGACTGGGGCGAGGCCAATAATCTTGAAATTGTTTCCAAAGAATTTGATGTCCGTCTCAAAAATGAATTACCTGACACTTCCTGGGATATCTATATTTCTACCGGCGGCCCCGGCGACCCGCTGGTAAGCCGTTTTGAAGATTGGGATATTGCATGGTGCCGCTGGCTGGATAAAATGGAACGCTGGAATAATAATCCTTCTACCACCCAAAAGAAATACATCTTCTTTATTTGTCATTCGTTTCAATTAGCAAGTCGTTATTTCAATATTGGTCTTGTGTGCAAACGCAGGTCAACGGCATTTGGTGTGTTCCCTATTCATATGCTGGAAGCGGGCAAGGATGATCCTGTTTTTGATGGCCTGAAAGATCCTTTTTATGCTGTTGACAGCCGGGATTACCAGGTCATTCAACCCAATCATGAAAAGCTGAATGAAATGGGCGCCAAAATTCTTTGTATAGAGAAAAGCCGTCCGCATGTTCCGTATGAAAGAGCCGTGATGGGTATCCGCTTCAATGATCATATGATCGGCACACAATTTCATCCCGAAGCGGATGCGCCGGGTATGAGTATGTATTTGCAGACAGAAGAAAAAAGAAAGACTGTTATTGAAAGCCATGGTGAGGATAAACTGATCAGCATGCTTGAGCATCTGAACGACCCCGACAAGATCATGTGGACACATGCCCATGTGCTGCCCAATTTCCTGAACCAGTGCATTGGGCAGGAAGAATTTGCGTAAATAAGATTTCACACAAAGACGCTAAGCCAGCGCAAAGAAGAAATATTCTTGCGTCTTGTGTATTTATCCTTTGCGTCCTTGCGTGAAAACCATTCGCATTTATTATCTTCCCGTAAATAAACAGGCAATGATCCCCGCCATACGTAAAGAATACAACGAAGCATTTACCAAAGAGAAATATGAAGCTTTTTTAGAAGAATTGAATACTGCTCATCCGGGTGCAATTGAATTCAGGGTGGCGGAAACACCCATTTTTGTTCCAAAGGATTTTAAAAATAAAATATTGGATGCCTGCGAAAGCATTGTTGATATTATTGTTGACCCAAAATTCAATGAGCTGACCCAAAATGCTATCCCTAAAAATTTACGGGTAACCGGAGAAACTTCTCATTCTCATTTCATCGCTTTTGATTTTGGCATCTGTATCAATGAAGCCGGTGAATATGAACCGCAGCTGATAGAAATGCAGGGCTTCCCTACCCTGTTTGCATATGAAGTATTGCTGGATGATACATTCAGGAAACACTTTCCTGTGCCGGCCAATTTTGATTGTTATTTGAACGGCTTTACCAGGGAAACATATATCAAACTATTAACAGAGATCATTGTTGCTGATCATGATCCGGAGAATGTGATCCTGCTTGAAATATTTCCAGGACAACAGAAAACGAAGATCGATTTTTATTGTACCGAAGAATATCTCGGTATAAAAATGGTTTGCCTGACCGAATTGATCAAAGAAGGTCAGCAATTGTACTACATGAATGACGGTAAAAAAACCCGGGTAAAAAGAATTTATAACCGTGTCATTTTTGATGACCTGCAGCAACAAACACCAGAAGTACAGGAAAAAGGAAAAGTTCTATTTGAAGAATTGGATGTGGAATGGTGCCCGCATCCCAACTGGTTCTATCGTATCAGCAAATTCACATTGCCATTGATACGCCATCCTTATGTGCCGCAAACATGGTATTTGAATGAAGTAAAACAAATACCGGCCGATTTGGAGAATTATGTATTGAAACCATTGTTCTCTTTTGCAGGACAGGGTGTGGTGATAGATGTAACACAAGCTGATATTGATAAAGTAAAAGACCCGGAGAACTGGATATTGCAGCGCAAAGTAAAATATGCCGAAGTGATACAAACTCCCGATGTACCTGCCAAAGCAGAGATAAGAATGTTCTATTTCTGGAAAGATGGCGAAGCGAGACCTGTTGCTACAAACAATTTGGGAAGATTGAGCAAAGGAAAGATGATTGGTGTACGGTATAATAAAGACAAGGAATGGGTGGGCGGCAACTTTTGTTATTTTGAAGCCCACTAAATCCCCCTAAAGGGGGACTTCGATATCTTAAAGATTGAAAGTCCTGCGAATATGGCCCTGATAAAAAACATCAAACCCAAAGAACTTGTTCCCGGCATCACCGGTTATTATTGTCATGGTAAGGAAATGACATTCGGTTATGTTGAATTAAAAAAAGGAAGCATTGTGCCGATGCATAACCATGTGCAGGAACAGATCACTTATATTATCGAAGGAGAACTGGATATGGTGATCGGTGGCGAAGCTTGTTTATTGACCAATGGAATGTACCATGTCATTGGTTCCAATATTCCCCATTCTGCTATTGCCAAAACTGATTGCAAGGTCATTGATGCTTTTTCTCCCGTAAGAGAGGATTATAAAACCTAGTCAATGAGAAAGATATTATTTGTATGCTGCTTTTATCTGAATGCAGAGGTCATTGCACAGGCCGATAACGAGATACAGGTGTATGCTTCGCCCACCATTCAAAAAAACTGGACCATTTTTGAGCTGCACAGCAATTATACTTTTAAAGGAAGTAAATTATTAGCTGATCCAAAACAAGCGAAATGGGTCAATGAAACAATTGAGATCACACATGGCTTTGCCAAAAATTTTGAGATCGGTTTCTATACTTTCACAGCTTTCTCTCCCAATGGAAAATTTCAATATCTCGGCAATCAAGTACGTCCTAGAGTAACTGTACCCGACTCATGGAAATGGAAAATAGGCGCCAGTCTTTCGCTGGAATTCGGTTTTTTCCGGCCCGATGATACGACTGCTTTTAACTGGCAGGGGGAGCTTCGCCCCATCATTGACAAAACAATCGGCAACTGGTATTTCGCTTTTAACCCCAATATTGATTTTGTACTGACAGGCGATGGCAAAGGCGCCGGCATTGCGCCACAATTCAAAACTGTTTATACCATTAACCAAAAAGTTGGTATCGGCTTCGAGTATTATGGCAGTCTTGGAACATTCAAAGATATTCTGCCGGGCAATTTGCAGGAACATTTGATCGGCCCCATGATAGATCTTTATATTCATCCGATGTGGGAAATAAACGGTGGCCTTCTTTTTGGATTGACCGAAAATTCCAATCAACGCATCCTAAAAATATTACTGGGCAGAAGAAGAGGGAAATGATGTCTTTATTTCCTGGCTGTGATTCTTATTCCTGCAAAAAAACGAATACCCTGGTTGGGGGCATACACATAGGCCGGGTCAAAAGTAAGAGCATAAGGATTTTCTGAAGTGGCGACTACCTTTCCTGTTGCATCATATTGTACTTCTTTATCAAAAGGATCATGTGAACGGGCAATGATGAAAGCTGTATTCTTCGCCGGTGTCCAATTCAAAAGATTTTTTATACCGCCGAATAATTCAAGTTTACTGTTAAATCTTTTTGTTACCTGGATATTCTGTATGCTCCATACAGGCGATTTACCAGGCCTTGGATCAAGTGGTGAAATCAACGGCAAACGCATCGGGCCATATATATTTCCTGTGTAATCAATGGTAATAGCCGGCTTGGGAAATACATAAGTGATAGCCCAGGTTCCGCTCCATTTTTCTGTAAGCATGGGAGTTTGTTTGACCAGCTTTCCGGCAGGATCCTTTTCAACCTTTGCAACGTCCTGTACGGTCATCCCCAGCAATGTTTTAAAACGGTGGCCAATATTCCATTCGACGTTCAGTGTAATACCTTTTGACATAGCATGACCATCAAGGTTCTCATAAATGATCTTTTGCGGGTCGGTCTCGTAATCAGCAATGATCTGGTTGTCGAAATGCGAATACCAGGCGGATGCATCGATACTTACCGAATGCGCATTTTTTTTCCAATAGTTGGAATAATTCAGGTTGATGTTATAACTACGTTCCGGTTTCAATGCTTCTCTTACTTCTACAACACGGGAGCCCGTCAATGCTGCATGGTCTTCGGTAAATAAACTCACCACCCTGAAACCTGTCCCGGCATTCAGCCTGAAAACCTGTTTTTCTGAAAGTGTCCATTTCCAGGCAATACGTGGAGTAAAAATATTTTTGTGAACAGGATGATGATCATAACGGAATCCCAGTAATAACTGGTGCTTTGCATTCAGCTTCCATTCATCCTGGACAAATAATCCTGGTATTGTATATTCCTCTGGCTTGTTTTTCCCCGTAAGCGTATCTATCGTGGCGGTAGAGTTATCATCGTATTGGTTATAACGTATGGCTGTACCAAATAACATATTGTGAGATGCACCCAACTGTTTATCCCAGATCAGCTGGCCAAAGATGATCTGCTGTTTACCCATATAAGGGATAATGCCGTAATAAGAATCCTGGTCATGCCCGGTAGCAGAAAAAGAAAAGAACATTTTTTCTGCTACAGGCAATTGGTAATTACCCATCAATTCCCAACGTTTCGTGTAAATGCTTTCACCATAAATGCTGTCTGTGCCCCTGAAACTCCTGTTGTAGCGCATGTCCCCGCCCCACCTGTCCTCATAAAAGAAACGACCCGCCAATGTAGCTATCCGTTTATTTTTTCTTACCAGGCTTAGTTTATTGAAAATCGATATCCTGTGCTGTAATGTAACATCGGTAAATTGATCGTCGTTCTTATCAAAAGGATGCTGGTAATTGTAATAATTAATGCCCAACAGGGAAGCAGTTTTACTGCCTATTGTAAATTTCGTTCCAATATCCAAAGAATGCTCAAACCAGTTTGTTGTCATTGCATTTACTGCAAAGGCAGGTGCCTTTTCCGGCGACTTTGTAATGATATTAATTAGTCCGCCAATAGCTTCTGAACCATACAGACCAGAAGCAGGTCCTTTTACTATTTCTATGCGGTCTATTAATTGTGCAGGAATACCGAATAGTCCATATACAGAAGCAAGGCTGCTGACAACAGGCATACCATCAATGGTCACCATTGTATAAGGGCCTTCCAATCCGTTGATATGAATATCGCCCGTATTACAAACACTACAATTTAATTGAGGACGGACACCATTCACATTTTGCAGCGATTCAAAAAGGCTGGGTGCCGGATTTTTTTTCAGGAACTGTGTTGTATAAACTTCGACAGCAATCGGGCTTTCCAGTTTTTTTACCGGCCTCATCGTACCCGTCACTACAATTGCGTCTAACTCCTTTTGCAAAGTGGAAAGCAAAAAAAGAACATGGGTTTTATTTCCTGGAAAAAATGTCGTTGTTTCATAGCCGACGGCTGTCACTATCAGGGAAGTGGATGAATCCATTACTATGCTAAACTTGCCTTTCTCATTGCATAATACAGAACGGGAAGAACCCAATAACGAAACAGTTGCCCCTGCTACCGGCTCACCGGTCTGCCCGTTGAGTACATCCCCATGAACAGTACGTTGGGCAACTGCAAAAAAACTGCATGACATCACCAGTATTACTATTACTATTTGTTTCATTTGTTCAGCTCCCTCTAAACATATTTTTAGACACGACTAAAAATATTATTAGACAAATGTAACAGATTATACCATCCCGGCAAAAAAAGAGAGATTGTTTTTAGTATTGAGGCGGGAAATCACTACTTTTTCTTCAACGCATTCAGGAAAGTCCTTTCCAAACTTACCTGCCAGCTGTTGTTGGACATACGGCTCATATTGCCGTCAAGCTGGATGCGATAACCAATATTCACTTTGAAATTACTGTTGAAGATAAACTGTACAGCCGGCGCCAGGTCAATGCAGTGTTTCCTGATATCCAATGATTGCTCGGCAAGTAATTCCGTATATAAATTAACGTTAAGCTGTTTGTAGTTTCTATATTCTTTGGGAAACAAAAGGATACCGGCTGAAAGATCATAGTTCATCGATTGATAGATACGTTCAGGTACATATATCACATCACTGTTCCGGGATTTATCAAGCACCTGTGTATGAGCAATGGTGGCTGATAAGGCTAACTTATGCCAGAGTTGTGTAGCTATCAGGCCAAACCCGATCCCACTCTTATCTCCCATCAATGTGATCTCATCATAATGAAAAGGCGCATTGGTCTTACTTCCTTCAGCAAAAAAAGCCATGCGAAAATGTTTATGAATAGCATCCTTAGATAAAAACCGATACTTGGCATAAATATTAAATGATTCATAAAGGAATTCATTGGTATGCATATTGGATAGCGTTACCCCAGCATGCACCATCAGTTTTTTACTGATACCAAACATTACCTGCGGCATCAGCCGGTGTGAGAACCGCTTGTAGATATTATCACTGGTAACAAAATGATCAGTAAGTTTTACACTGATAGAATGTGCCGGTATATTGGAAGCCGGTTCCGTAAAAACATACAGCTCCTGTGCTTTGAGTTTACCGAGACCAAACAGAAAAATAACGATAATAATTTTTTGCATACAGTGAGGGTCAGTCTTCCAGCAAATCTTTCAATGCTTTTTCTAATGCTTTTCCTTCAAGGTCCATGGCAAGAAGCAGCCCGTCCTTATCGATCAGGAAGGTAGTTGGCAATGCATAAATATCCCAGTCAACTGCAGTCTTTGCATCCCATTTACCGGGTTCATTTACCTGTAGCCACTTTATTTTATCCTGCTTGATTGCTTTTATCCAATCTTCTTTATTATCATCAAAAGAAACACTGTAGATCTCGAAGCCTTTATCCCTGAACTTATCATAGATCTTCGCTAATCCCTTGTTAGCTGTGCGGCAAGGCCCGCACCATGATGCCCAGAAATCAAGCAATACTACTTTCCCTTTTAATGAAGATAGTTTGATTGTATCCCCTTTTGCTGAAGGCAATGCTATTTCCGAAGCCTGGTCACCTTGTTTGGGTTGCGCCGCAGCAACAACCGTTATAAACAAAATGATAAATGAAGAAAATATTTTTTTCCAATACACCATAAATGATTTTTAAAAACTTCTTCTCCCGTTTTTCGGGAGAAGAAGTTCAACATTTTAAATAGTTACATGATAGATCCTTTCGCCGGCAGTTATGCCATCCTTTTCACAGCATGATCCGGTTTTACCGGTTTTTATACACTCCATTTTTGTAGATGCTGCATACTTCTTGAATTGCTTCTCAGTTACAAAATTCCTGTCAACCACCGTGATCGTCTGCTCACCATTCAACACCCGGTTATCTGCATTCAGAAAATGAAAATTATCATTGCCGATCTTCACATGCTTGTCCTTTTCTATTTTAACATCACTGAATGTGCCTGTCACTTTCAAACCACCGACCGAAAAGCCTGCATCTTCCACCGCATCCTTCAACGCATCAATTGAAATAGCTGTGCCTTGTTTGAAAACAATATCAAAAGAAGAATTTTTAATATCAGACTTCACCGACTCAACAAAAGGGATCCCCTGCAATGCTTTATTAATAGCATTGCTGCACATGGCACAGGTAAGTCCAGTTGCCTGTAATGTCGCTTTTGAGAACTGGGCACTACCAACAATAGCAGAGAAGGCCGTAACTACAACTAATAACAACTTTTTCATAGCGAAAAGTTATTGAAATTATTGTTCTGATTTTTTACAACAATCTTTACCATCATGCCCTTCCTTTGAACACTTTCCGTCTTTGCAACAATCCATCTTTGAATCACTGTCCTTTTTGCAGCAGTCCTTCCCCTCATGTCCTTCTTTGCTGCATTTGCCATCTTTGCAACAATCCATCTTGCCATCTTTGCAGCATTCTTTTGTGCATTTACCATCCTTACAACAATCCATTTTTCCTTCTTTGCAACAATCTTTGCCTTCATGTCCTTCTTTGCTGCATTTTCCCTCCTTACAGCAATCCATTTTTGCAGTATGCGTATCAGCACTTGTTCTGTCATACTTGCAGCAGCTATGCAATTTGTCGTAAGCTTCAGTGGTAGCAGTAAAACCAACATTGTCATAGCCTACATCAGCAACTTTCTGTTGAATTTTAGCTGTATTAGTAGAACTGCTGTTATACGTTACGGTCAGTTCCTTTTTTTCCATATCCCATGTTGCGGATTTAGCGCCGGCTTCTTTCGCAGCTTTTTCGATCTTGTTTTTACACATGCCGCAATTGCCGGATACTTTAAAAGTTTCTGTTTTTGTTTGTGCAAATGTCAAACCTGGAACTGCCATAAATAATGCGACCAGTGGAAATATTCTTAATGATTTCATTTTTTTGAATTTAAAATTGAATAACTAAAATACTGATTGAATGTGTCAATAAATTACTGAAGCATTCACCTGAACAGGTATTCTTTAAATCCTGAAAACATTTATCCGCAAATAAGTATCCCGGGCAGATAACAAAGGAGGAGAATGATTGTGAAAATGCTTTTGTTCATTGATGTTATAAAACAAGGCAGCAATAAATTCAGAAGGAGTTATCGCCAAAACATCCGGGGCAGGGATCGAATGAGCAATGGCGGAAAAAGTATTTTGATCGGTTGAAAGTTTCAACACTTTCACTTGATCATGACAACAGCCATTCGATCTTTTGACATGCATCCCGCAATTATCACAGTAAGCTTTAGTTGAACCAAACAACTGGGTAGATGCCAGCCGCTTCATGCAATAATGATAGTTGATCACCACACCGGTACTCACCACCAGGTAACAGGCTAATGCTATGACAACAACTAATTTTTTCATCCGGTTCAAAGGTAACCAGAAATTTCTGCCGTAACAGTATTATGCCCATGATTTTTATCAGCGCTGCCTTCCTAAACCATTAATTAACAAAACTCCACCAGATTCCTACCCGTATCTGCAGGCCGGGCAATGGATAATCCGGCGCCACCAGGTTATTATTGGTAAAGCCGAACCCTTCTCCTTGTAGTTTTCTGCCCGTATTCAGATTTTCAAACCTGATAAATGCCTTAAAAGGTTTGATCCGGAAATGGACATATGCTGAAATATCGGGCAAATCATTTTTGATGGTAATACTATCCTGGTAAAAGAATTGTCCCAACGCAGGCGAATAATTATCGGCTTTGTAAGCCGCCCGGTATTTTATTTCCAGTCCCATGGCAATATCAAGGTTTTTAAAACCGAGATTGCCTTCATAAGCAATACGATTGCGGGTGTAAAAAGGAATGACATTCACTGGTACATCCCCAATTACCTGCTGAAAATAAACTTCGGCATGCCAATTCCATCGCTTGCCTATCTTAATTGTTTTTTGTAAAGCAAACTGCAACACATTGAACAGGGTACTCTCCTGCTGTAATTCATAATAATTGGTGATATAAGAGTAATTGGTGAGCAAATAATAATGACCGGTAAGCCTGAACTTGAAAGATGGCAGAAAATAAGAAGCGAAGAGATGAGTATTATTCTCTTTCTTGAAATTAGTTACCGTATTATGAAAATAAAAACTGCTGCGATTATCAAAATTAAAAGAAGGTGTGCGGCTCGCATTCTCAAATCCTAATTGCAGGTAGCCTAACTTTTTCCCCAGCAATCTTTGCAAACTGATATGTAATTCGAAATCCCCGGCATTGAATCCTGTAAAAAATAATTTCCCGTTGGCCTGTATCTCCCATTGCTGATTTTTTGTTTTATTCCGATACTCCGCATGACCAAAGCTGTTGAAGAAGGTTTTTTTGCCGGATGCCAATTCACCACTGATGTTTTGCAATGTGATACCCAGCTTAATGAACTGCTGAAGATTTTTTGCATCCGGGAACTGGTAAATGGAAAAATCATTGGAGATCGCCTGCCACCGGTCTTTCAGAATAACAGTATCTGTTGGTTTTCGCAATGTGGTATCATAATATTTTTTATAATAGACCGAGTCGGCCCTGTAATCAAGAAATACGAAATTGCCTTTATCAACCTGCACCGTATGTTCAAACCGCAAACGGGGAAAAAACAAAGGAGTAACAGTAGAATCTGTAACAATAGAGTCTTTCTTTCCCAGGTCATATTGCTGTCTTAACAACGCAGTAAACTCACTGTACTGGGTGCCGGTGGTGATCTTGGATGAGAAAAAATTTCCTGAAAAAGCATTTACACCACCGATATGCGTATTGATATTAAATCTTTCCTTATAAATAGGATTATCTAAAATACTGACAGGACCCGTATCAATAATGCCGCCATTCTCCCATGATTGTATCTTACTCCCCAGCAAAACAAAATAATTATTGTATCGCAGGTTATTCGATTGGAACTTTGAAGTGAATAGATAATTGTTGTGATTGGTTCCCTGGTTTTGAAAAAAACCAGGTGAATTGATCAGCTTGTATTGAAAAGCAATATTCCAGGAGGGCTTAACATTTTGCGTATGCATTAGCTCAATGACCTGCTCCACCCGGCTGCCCAGCAAATAATTTATTTCCGAATAAGGTCTTGTAGTATTAAAGAATCTTACTTTTTCTAATTTCCATTTGTACACATCATAAGCATGGAAGCCGGGATCAAATCCTGCGGAAAGAACCGGTGAGAACAATAATGATCTTGAGGCATTGCCGATATTACCCAAATAAATATTGGTGGCTGGAATAGGGAAACGGGTTGAAAAGTCACTTATAGATGAATCCAATTTGTAAGCTCTTACCGAATCGAGGTAACGAAAACTGATCGTAATGGAATCCTCATGTTTATTACGACGACGAAGACTGTCTGATTCGCCGCTGCCTCCGAGCTGTCTTGAACCACCTAACTGTTTTATCTTATTGCCAAGATTGCGGATCACCGGGTCCTGTGCCTGCACAGCCGAAGAAACGAGGAGAACGATAAAAAACAGGTATGTAAACTTTTTTAGCAGTGCAATTCCGTTTGATAAGTGATGATAAACCTTCGCAAAATAAACCCTGCAAAGGTAATACCTGTATTAAAACTGTTACTTCTTCGCTAAAAGCCGTAATTAATTTCAGGTTTCATGTTTCTGGTTGCAAGTTTCGTGTTACATTAAGTTTCCAATTACTATCGTAAAGCCAACCTGATACCAGAGACCAGAAACTTGAAACTATATTGCTGCAACCAATTCCCTGAAGATCGTTGCAAGTTTGGGCTCAGCATTTTTCGCTGCTTCCAGCACTTCTTCATGTGTGATGGCATGATCATGTTCAATGATGCCGATATCCGTTACCACACTCATGGCAAAAACATCCATGCCCATATGATTGGCAGCAATACATTCCTGCACCGTACTCATGCCCACCACGTCGGCGCCGATCACTTTGATGAAATGATACTCTGCTCTTGTTTCAAAAGTGGGGCCAGTAACCGCTACATATACACCTTCTTTTACATCATAATTATGTGTCAGCGCAATGGCTTTTGCCTTTTCGATCAAATGTTTTTTATAAGGCTCACTCATATCCGGGAAACGGGTTCCCAACTCAGCAATATTCTTTCCGATCAATGGATTGGGAGTAAAAAAACTGATATGATCATTGATGATCATGATATCGCCAACCTTATGAGATGGATTGACCGTACCTGCTGCATTCGATAATAATAATGTCTGTACTCCCAAAAGTTTCATTACACGGATTGGAAAGATCACATCCTGTGCTTCGTATCCTTCATAATAATGAAAACGGCCTGCCATGGCGACAACTGTTTTACCACTCAACTTTCCAAAAACGAGGTAGCTCTTATGTCCTTCAACTGTAGACACTGGAAAGTTGGGAATATCTTCATAGGCCACTTCTTTTTCCACTTCGATCTCTTCAATAAAATTTCCGAGACCGCTGCCCAATACAATACCTACCGATGGTGTTTCTTTGTATTGTTTTTTTAAAAACTTTACTGCCTCGTTAAACTGTTTCAAAGCTTTTTTCCCCATACAAATAATTGAACTGGCAAAGATAATATATCCCTTATTCTGAGTACATTTAATAGTGATGAAATGGATAATTAATATTGCTTTGTTGCTGCTGGCAACTGTCGAAGCCCGGGCTGATCTTCCTCCGAAGAACTATCCTTATACATTACGGTCAGCGAATAATGAGTTCTATCTAAGATCGATACCTTATTCTTTAGGCGGAACATTAGGAAAGAGCTATGTACATAACAGCAAAACCGGCCAGTTACTTTACAGCATCGACAGGTTTTTCCCGGACATTATTTTTTTGAGTGATGACGGACAATGCATTACTTCAGTAAGTCATTGGGGAGCACACAATATAGCCGTTGATGACAGCATACATGGATATGCAATAGATTTTTACAGGCAAACTGAAAATATCCGGACTTATGAAATAACGGACCTGGTAAAAAACAAGTCAAGGCTGATCTACTCTGTGAGTCATGTTCAGTGGAGATACAATCTTTTTAAAGAAAGCTATATTGATAAAGAGAGCAAGTTTTCAGTTTATCCAACCGATAGTTTAAGGACAAGAATGGACAGGCATAGTACATACGCATCAAACGATACATTATATGTAACTACTGTTGAGAAAAAAGTTCTTGTTTTTTATATCCCAACAGGTAAGATGGTCAAAAGCCGGCATGCATCAAAGTTCTTTGAAGCGAAAGGCAATTATTCTTTTCCCATTAGCCGGAAGGAAAAATTACCGGATTTCAAAGAACTGCCCCGTGATCTGCCACCCCTGGCTAAGGGAGAGGGTGATCTTTCCTATGCCCTGGCTTATTTATTGAATTATAAGCGTGCCAGCGAAGGCAATCATAGCAATGCTATCATAACGATCAAACTGGTATTGGACAGGGAGACCAGTACAGTTGAAATACTGGATGTAGATGTAAATGAACGGGATAATGACAGCAATGCCATTAAGCAAAAAATACTTGACTGGCTAAAAGACAAAAGATTTCAAACTGGAGAACTTGCTCCCTGGGTAGAAAAATGGTATTACTACAAAGAGTATTATTTCACCTATCAATAATTGTAGCGATAGAAATCACAGAACTCCTCATCACATAAAAGCTTTTGCAGTTTAGGGTCTTTTAATACATCAATATAATCCATCCATTTCCCTTCCACTTTTATTTTTCTATACACTAATCGTATTCCCTGGCTATAGTCCACCCACCAGTAAATATGCCCGGTGTATAATGGCTGAATGGGTTTGCCATCCAGTTTATGCCAGCCATAGATAGCCACTCTTCCAGGCCTTGTATCTCTTGAAACTTTTCCGCTGATCACCACATCTTTTTGTATGCCGGCTATCAGTCCCTGTCTTCCTTTTCGTTGTCCTTCGATGATCAAATGATGATGCCACATGGTGGGTGTGCTGTCACGGAAAGCATACATCGGCACCGGCTCTAATTTTACTATTGCTGTTTTATAAATATCATCCGACATTTTTCTTGTGGGTAAAAAACAGTGAAAACTGTCAGCTATCTTTTGTGCCGCATAAGGTGTGATATTTATTCTTGCCCAATCATTATCCGTACCAATACTTAAATAATCCGGGGCTACATAATAAGTAGCGTTGATCGTTTTACCACTTGCAGAATCAATAACGGAAACATTGACCGGAACAAATTCTTTCAGAAAAGACGGAACATTGCCCGCCAGTATTTCTTTGACAGCAAAAGAATCTCTTGCCGCCCATTTCATAGCAAAAGCCTGGTTATAAAAATCATTGCCTGATAATGATGATCTGCGTTCCGGCCAGCTCATTTTTATAGTTGAATGACAGGAAACAAAAAATAGACAATAAACTAATAGCCATCTTCGCATGAAAGAAAGATAATACATTGCCGGGTAAATGCAGAGGCATTGCTGCAGAATTCTGGTGACTTCAGGGTAACTAACTGTACCGTCCCGTAGGGACGAAATGCCGGTAGAACTAATAGAATGGTTCTCTTTGCCCCGTAGGGGCAAAACATATTCATTCAAGCCCTGTAAATAAATACCGTTCGTTGTAGTCAACTTCAAATTCATCCAGGAATTCCCTGTATTCATCCAAAAAACATTTTTTTGTATGGTGCAATTCCTGGTTCTCAATATAGTTTGCAACTATGCTAATCTTTTTCTTTTCATAGCTGAAAGCTCCATATCCTTCTTGCCAGCGAAATGGTTTAGGCGTTAGCTTTTGTTCATTGATCCATTCAGACGAATCTCCTTTTACCATTCTCATAAGATCTGACAATGATTGGGTCGGCCGCATACCAAAAAGCATATGCAGATGGTCTGGCATTGTATTAATAATAATCAACTTATGGTCATGATTCTGAACAATAGCAGTTATATATTGATGCAGGCGATTTTTCCAGGCCCTTGTTATCTGTGCATGCCGGTATTTTACAGCAAAAATGCATTGAATATGAATTTGGGTGTATGTATTTGGCACTGTTGATGATTTTATTTCGAATAAAGCTAACCTCGGTAATATGGTAAGCACAAAAGAAAAAAACGTTTTCTGAATGTTTTTTTCCCCAGCAGTTTTGCCCCTCCGGGGCAAATGAATCGTACACCATTGATTCTACCGACCTCATGTCCCTACGGGACAAATGCTGTTCTCATCAAAGTTTTCTAAACGGGACTAAGTATCTCTTTTCTTACCTTCGCCAAAATTTTCAGCATGAATCTTCATGAATACCAGGCCAAGGAATTATTGAAAAAATATAATGTACCCGTACAGGAAGGATTTGCCTGCACCACTGTACAGGAAGCCGAAGACGCTTACCGCCAGATAAAAACGCAGACGGGCAGCAAATTCGCTGTGATAAAAGCACAGATACATGCCGGCGGCCGTGGAAAAGGAACGATCAAAGAAAATGGCATCAATGGTGTGAAAGTGGCCAAGTCGCTGGAAGATGTGCAGGATTTTGCCAGTAAAATATTGGGAGGAACATTGGTGACATTACAAACTGGCCCGGCGGGTAAAGTGGTGAACAAAATATATGTGGCTGCCGATATGTATTATGATGGCCCGAGCGAAAGAAAGGAATTTTATCTCTCCATATTACTGGATCGGACCAAAGGAATGAATGTGATCATGTACAGTACCGAAGGCGGAATGAACATTGAAGAAGTAGCGCATAATACACCGGAAAAAATTTTTAAAGAATGGATACATCCTTCCGGCGGATTGCAGGGTTTCCAGGCAAGGAAGATCGCTTTCAATCTGGGTTTGAGCGGTGAAGCATTTAAAAATTGTACAAAGTTTGTCACCAATTTATACAATGCTTATGTTGGTTTGGATTGCTCCATGCTCGAGATAAATCCTCTTTTCAAAGCATCAGATGATAAAATAATTGCTGTTGATTGCAAGATGGGACTCGATGAGAATTCGCTGATGCGTCATGCCGATCTTGCATCGCTGAGAGATACAACTGAAGAAGATCCTACCGAAGTGGAAGCGGGCAAATACAATTTGAATTTTGTAAAACTCGACGGCAATGTGGGCTGCATGGTAAATGGCGCCGGGCTTGCCATGGCTACCATGGATATGATCAAACTGAGTGGTGGTGAGCCTGCCAACTTTTTGGATGTAGGCGGTAGTGCCAATGCACAAACGGTGGAAGCCGGTTTCAAGATCATATTAAAGGATCCCAATGTAAAAGCGATCCTGATCAACATATTTGGTGGTATCGTTCGCTGCGACAGGGTTGCCCAGGGTGTTATTGATGCGTATAAAAACCTTGGCAACATAAAAATTCCTATCATCGTTCGCTTGCAGGGAACAAATGCAGTTGAAGCAAAAAAATTGATTGATGAAAGTGGATTGAAAGTGCAATCTGCTATTTTATTAAGTGAGGCTGCTGATTTGGTGAAGAAGGCCGTTGCATAGATAATAACTAAAAGTGAATAGATAAAAGTTTGATCCCGGCTGCTGCCGGGATTTTTTTTGTACCTTAAAGTATGAAAAAGACAGGAGTAATCTTGTTCGTTCTGTTGACTATTGGCATTTCATATTTTCTTCTTACTGATCGCAGAGGAAAACATGACGCTGTTATAGAAACAGAAATCTCTCCCGAAAAGTCAGGCAAAGTAATTCCTGCTGATTTTCTTGCTGATCAACTGGCAGAATATGGTATGCTTTATGGTGCCGCGGTAGGTATTAACGGAGCAAGAACAAAAGCTTATGAAAAATTCGAAGAATTAAAAAAGATCGCAAAAGACAGCGATCTTATCAGGTTAATGAAAAGGAAAGATCCGATCGTAAAGGCTTCTGCTTTTTCAATACTTGCTGAAAGAGGCAGTAAAGAGATGATGCCAATCTTCGAAGAGAATATTAACGACAAAACCGTTTTCAAAATTTTTGGTGGTTGTATAATTTCCCGTACGTATGTCAATGCATACCTTTTAGCTTGTATGAAGTATCGCATTGACAAAAAAATATTTGAAAAATATAGGAAGACTGTTGTCGCCATGTATCCCAAAATGAATGATTGGGAATTAATGGAACTGGGTCTAGCCTCTTTATGAATTTCACATATCCAATTTATTTATGCAATCCTTTTATTGATAGCATCCTGAACCTGCCTGCTTAAGCAGTGCCTGCCTGCCGGTAGGCAGGGTTTCATATTGATGATTTGCCCCGACGTTACAGTCGGGGTTTTTTATTCTTGGTCAATTTGACTCAATGCTATACCTTAGGTAAGACCAATCCCGCCAGCATGCAAGGGAAAAATAAAGATATCAACCGCAGAAAATTTGTTGGCAATACAGTAAAGATCGTCACACTCGGTTCATTACTGATGCCGCTGGTGGAAGCATGTGGCAATAAAAAGTCTTCCAACAAAGGAAATGCAGGTTCCGATACCACGAAAGGAAAGATCTCAAAAAACAGGTCAAAAAAACTTCCCAGGAAAAAATGGAGCCATGAATCACTGGTGATGAATAATAAGACACAGGTGGTGCATTTTCCTACTTCCAGGGTTTATACTTATTATGACCCGATAAAACCCAACCACCTGCAGGAAATAAGCTTAGCTACATGGTCTTCACAAATGGAAGAACCGGTTAGATTCAACAGGGAGCAATCCGGGAATATCATTGAGATACTTACTTTGCATCAACTCAAAGGTGAGATCAACGATACATCACTGATCGTTGCCATTGATACCTTGTCAACAGCTTTTACAGAAGAATACGAAAAAGCAAATTCAAAGAATTTCCGCCTGCATGAGTTGATGTTACAATTGATCGCACTGAACAATGCTATTCCTGCCGACCAAAAATGGACCACCTTTACTGCCAAAGTAAAAAATCCTCCGCAATTACGTAAGCGGCAGGATTGGATGGCTACCGAAACAAAATTCACTGAACGTATAAACTATATTACACAAAGAAGAAATGATTATATAGCCCGGCTGAATGAACGGGCTGCCAAATATTCTTTTACATAATTGTGCCGTTAATTGCCCGCTGGCATATAACGCAGGTGGTTTAACTCCTCCAACGGCCCAACAGAAAGGTTGCCCCTGAAAAGGCGACCTTTTTCTTTTATACAACCAGAGTTTTTTTTATTTCTATAATTTAGTAAAATGAAACAATGCCTGGTTTTGATTCTGGCTGCTTTCCTATTTTTTGTGTCCTCCTGCAGCAGGATCTACCACAAATCAGAACTGCATTTACAAGAGCAGTCATTTAACAGGCATTTGATAACATTCAGAACGGATGGTTATTATTATACAGAAATAGAAGAGAAACGAAAAGATTATTCAATTCCACAGGATCAACCCGGACATGAATATACCGGAATTGGAATTTTAAGAACTGTATTTTACGATGATGGTTATGTGAATTACGGAGAATCACTGTTGAGGCAAAACAAACAATCAGGCAGCCTGAAACAAAAGATCGTTGATAGCCTTTTGACTGAATGGGAAAAACTACGTTATCCGGGCTGGGGCTATACAAATAAAAAAAATGCTAAGGTTCATATATGGGACTGGGGGCTTTACCGGCAAAAAGGCCCTGTGATAGAGTTGCAATACTACAGCAATCATTTTGGACATTATCGTCTTGTAACAGTTGCGATGTCTGTGCTGAACGACTCCACACTTTTAGCCACACATAAATACAGCCCTTATGTTGGCATGATGCCGCATATTGTTGATGACAGCATTGATCTTATCTACAAATTCAGAAAGTATTCACCCAAGCCTGATTCAACTAATTATCTGCGATATAATATTCACAAATTTGGACCAAAGAAAAAATAGGCTGTTGTTGTTGATCTGAACTTGCACAAAATCGCCTAACTGATATACATATATTTGTTGCCAGGTAAATTATTTTTACAACATGAATACTATTGTGATCAGGAATATTCAACCTTCGGATAATCCTTATCTCGCCAAAATTGTAAAAGGGACATTGGCTGAATTCGGCGCCAACCGTCCCAATACTGTTTATTACGATCCAACCACAGATGCCTTGTATGAATTGTTTCAGAAAGAAGGTGCCGCTTATTTTGTTGCCGAAATGAATGGTGAAATAGTTGGCGGCGGCGGCATCTATCCTACCGATGGTTTACCAGATGCTACCTGCGAATTGGTAAAAATGTATTTGCTGCCGCAGGCAAGGGGCAGTGGACTCGGAAGAACTTTGATAGAAAAATGTTTGGCGACTGCTAAAGAATACGGATACAAACAAGTTTACCTCGAAAGCATGCCCGAATTAAAACAGGCGTTGAAGATCTATGCCAAATTTGGATTTGAATATTTAAAAGGCCCGATGGGCAACAGCGGGCATACGGGATGCAGTTTGTGGATGCTGAAGAGTGTGTAGTATTTAGTAGGGAGTCATTTATGGAAATCCTATCCCTCCTCATCATAGCCGCATGAGAAAATATTCCCTGCTACTTTTTCCTTTGATCGTTGGCTGCCTGAACGATCAATCAATTGAAAAGAAAAAAAATATTACTTCGGTCACTTCACCCGATATCAATAACAGTTCTGTCTTTACAAAGCCAACTTTCCAATTCAATTATGATCAGCAGAAACAGCGCTGTCAGCAATTGTATGAAACAGTCAAAAGAAAAAGGTCGCCGGAAACTGAAAAAAAGTTCATTTCATATTTGACAGACTCTCTCCTTCCCTGCTGGTATGGAACTCCGTGGGACTATAATGGAATTTCTCAAATACCGGGAGAAGGCAAGATCGCCTGCGGTTATTTTGTTACCACTACCCTGCGTGATGCAGGCATGAAGATCAACCGGGTGAAACTGGCACAATGCATTGAACAGAACCTTTTATGGGACCTTTGCAAAGATTTTAAAAGATACAGTGATAAATCACTGGAATATTTTGTGAAGGATATAGAAAAAACAGGCTATGGTCTTTACATAGTCGGATTAGATAATCACACCGGTTATATCTATCACGATGGAAAAGATGTTTGGTTCATTCATTCAGGGGTATATCCGCCCAAATGTGCCTTAAAAGAAAAAGCGATCAACTCTGTCACCCTGAAGAATTCGAGGTATCGTGTGTTTGGAAGAATTGTTTTTGATAAATAGCGAGTAGTTAGTAGGAAGTAGCTAGTAGGAAAATTTACAAAAGCACGCAACCCTACTAGTTACTCGCTACTTCCTGCTAACCTCACTTCATACACCGGGCTGAACAAATAAATTTTCTTAGTCTTTACTTCAACACATTTAAAACGTTTCCTCAACTTATCCCCTTTTTGAAAAACTCTACCGTCATCGGTACGGAACAAGCTATGCAACGGGATCTCCTCCACCAACCGATGATCGCTTTTTTTTGCATCATATTTTCTCAATACTCTAAGCAGATCGTCTTCAGCACAACTGCTGGCAGCAGGATTTTTTAAAGACTGTCTTAACTCTTTTTCAATATCAGCAGGAAAAACTCTTTGCTCCAAAAATTGTTTCAGCAATTCTCCATAGATCGTTTTCCATTCTTTTCCATGTGCCTGCACATTATTGCTATGCTGTTCAAATGTGAGCAGGTGAGCTAATTCATGCAATAAAGTGATCAAAAAAGAAAATGAATTCAAACTTCCGTTCACGCTGATGCGGTGATTGCGATGATGCGTACGATGCCGATAATCCCCCAAAATACTTTTTCGATGTTGGGTGATCGTCAAATGAACTTTGTATTGACGCAGGTAGCTGGTAACAGCAGCTGATGTACCGGATGGCAAATATTCTTGCAAATGATCAACAGGGACTTCTTTTTTAGGCATTCTTTTTTTTCTTCAGCAGTTTCTGCAGAGCAGAAACCTCAATAACAGTGTAAACCATATACAACCCCATGCAAATGATCAGCGCTGGTTTGTTCACCTCCTTTTTTGCGATCATGATATAAGCAAACGCAGCCACCAGGCAGGTAAAAAATTTTACAATAAAGCTCCCGTACATGCCCCTGACTGCTGCACCTCCTCCTGTTGCTTTTAATGATCGCATATATACAAGTAAAGAAAGAAGAGTTGCAATAAAAAGAATGAGATTACCGATGATCAATACATCATTATTGACTCCTTTTTTTACAAGCCAGTCATGAAAGGCGAAGAAAAAAACATTCAATACAACAAATACGATCACAAGAGGAAGCCAGGGCTTATTACTTTTCATCTTTAGGTGATTTTGTCTCCTTCATCAGTTTATAAAAAATACCGAAGAGGACGAGCAAAGGTAAGATACAGGCCAGCAACGGAGATGTCTTCAGCCATTTATCGCATTTGATACCGATAAATACACTCAATCCTATCGCTACCAGCAATTGAGTGCCAAGTGCTGCATAGCGCATAAAAAAACGACGGTTACTATCTGGCGGCGGTTTGCTGTTCATTATTATTCATCTCCACAACATTGGCGCCCATATGGCATTGCCCGTTAAAAGTTGCAGAAGGTTCAACCTGTAATTTACCTGCATATAAATTCCCGGTAACAACAGATTCGCCCCTGAGCTGCAATAATTCTTTTGCCCTGATATTACCGGACACTTTTCCAACAATATCGGCCTGGTTGCCGGAAATATCTCCTTCCACCACTCCATTGCTGCCGATCACAATTTTGGCAGAACTATGAATGTTGCCAATGATGGTTCCGTCAATACGCAGATCACCGTTACTGCTGATGTCGCCTTTTAATGTAGTACCGGCACTGATCAGTGTAGTGCCATTGCCACTCGTAGTTGATTGTTGCATGTCGGTTTTGTTTTTAGTGTTAAACATAGGTATTTGAATTAATCGTTAGATATTTCATCTTTTGGTATGATCAGTTTGGTTGTATCCAGCACAATGGTATTATCTCCTCTCAGCGGACCTTTTCTTAATCCGGCATCATGTTGTTGCAGCAAAAGTATTTGCCTGTTGGCCTCATCTACCTTATACTTCATGTCTCTCAACTCCATCGCCGACTTGTAATCTGTATTGGCACCGGGGATATAATACTTCAAAGGTGTGAAAACGATGAGGGCTACTGTTAATCCCACCAATAATACAAAAATTGTGCTCAACATGATATAGACACTTAATCTGGATAACTTAAATGTTGCCACTTCTTCATAAGTGTCATCATTCATGACAACCAGCCGGTAGCGGTTGCGCAACCGTTTCAGTGTTGAGCCGGCATCTAACTTTACCATAACCAATATTTAGGAAAATTAAAGATACAAGAATAAGGTACAAGGGTCAAGGTACAATGCTATTTGCAGGGTCCATTTCTTGTGCTTCGTTCCCTGTGCTTTGTGCAGCCCGTTCCATTCATCAAAAAACCTCCAAAATAATGGCCTATATTTATACTAAAATATTTGAAATTCAGTTAATAAGCCTTTAGATTGCGTCCCGATAATGAGAGCCAAAAGATATACGTTTACTGCAGTACTTATCCTTATTTTTTGCCAGGTTGCTGTCCCCTCTTTCGGACAGTTAGGCATTTCTTTTAATATCAAGAAACCCAAGGAGAATGAAGAGGAGGTGCTGCCGTCTGAAAAATCGGCTGATAAAAAATTCACCCTGCCCCGCCGTATCATACAAAATGCTACCACCCATTACAATTATTTCTTTAATGCAAATAATAAGCTGAACGAAGTATTGGAAAAAGCCAAACTGGCTTATAAAGATGATTATTCCCAACTGCTTAGTTTTTACAACTATTCGCTGGACGCCACCCAGGCTGATTCCATTCAACTTGACTCTATCAGTTACAAATCTTCAACAGCTATTGCCCTGCACGACCTGAGAAGCGACTGGGCAGATAATATGTACCTGCTCTGGGGTGCATCTTATTTCCTCCAAAAGAAATTTGACTCGGCCTACCTGATGTTCCAGTTCATCAATTATGCTTTTGCTCCCAAAGAAAAAGATGGCTATTATGTTACCATTGGTAGCAACAGGGATGGTAACAAGGCCAATAGCATTTCTACCAAAGAAAAAGGTGGATTGCCACGCAAAATATTTTCTGAGCCTCCCAGCCGCAACGATGCTTTTATCTGGCAGATAAGAAATTTTTTAGCGCAGGATGAATTTGCAGAAGCTGCTAGTCTTATCGTTACGCTTAGAAATGATCCTGTCTTTCCAAAAAGATTGAAAAATGACCTGGCAGAAGTGCAGGCCTATTGGTTTTATAAACAAAACATGTGGGATAGTTCGGCTGCTCATCTTTCCAAAGCATTGGACAATGCGGTGAATAAGCAGGAAAAAGCCCGTTGGGAATTTTTACTGGCACAGTTATATGAACTCACCGGCAATACCAAAGAAGCAGAGAGTTATTATGCCAAAGTAACCAGGCATACTACCGATCCTATCATGGATATCTATGCCCGTCTTTTCTCTATCAGGGCAAACAAAGATGGTGGTGAAAAAAGCATTGAGAAGAACATCGCTACATTGCTGAGGATGGCCAAACAGGATAAGTATGAAGAATATCGTGATATTATCTATTACACCGCAGCACAAATGCAGCTCGAAGGCAATAACACTGATGGCGCCATGAGCCTGTTGCTTAAAAGCACACAATATACCGTCAACAATTCCCAGCAGCGCAATAAAGCCTTTCTGCAACTTGCCGAACTTTCATTTGCCCGCAAGCAATACAGGGAAGCTGCTGATTATTATGATAGTCTGCAACTAGGCGATCCTTCAATCAAAAACCCCGAGGAGTTAACAGCAAGAAAAAATGCATTAAGAGGTTTGGCTAATAATCTTGAGGTCATTGATAGAGAAGATAGCCTTCAGAGAATTGCCGGCATGCCCGAAGATGAAAGAAGAGATTTTGTACGCAATGTAGTAAAGACATTGAGGAAAAAAATTGGCCTGAAGGATGAAAATCCCGGTAATAACAACTCGCCTTTTTCTACGCCTGCAACTCCTACTCTTTTCCCTTCTAATCAACCAAGGGGTGAATGGTATTTTTATAACGCAGCCTCCCGCACAAGAGGACAAAATGATTTCAGAAATAAATGGGGCGGCCGGCCCAATGCAGACAACTGGCGGCGCATGGCCATCCTTTCTGCAAGCGGCTATAGTAATGTCAATTCAGTGCCGGTAGGGATGAATAATAATACCACCCAAACCAGTAATACGGGTGGCGCCAATAGCAATGAAATTACTTTTGATGCGCTGTATGATAAACTGCCCCTGTCACCTGATCAGTTAAAAAAATCGAACGACACATTACAGGCTGCACTCTTTGCACTTGGAAAAATTTATGTCCAGCAAATTGAAGATTGCAACAGCGGCATCCAAACCTTTGAACGCATACGAAACAGCTTTCCCGGCTTCAAACCCATGGATGAAGTATTGTTCAATCTTTATTATTGTTATACCAAAACAGGCGAAACAGCCAAAGCAGCTGAGATCAAAAAGCTGATGAGTGATAATCATACGACAAGTCCTTTCACTACCATCGTTACAACAGGCAAAGATCCCCGTTCCAATAAGCCCGGTAACGAAGCCACCAAACTCTACGAAAAAATTTATGACCTGTTCATCGAAGGGAATTTTGACCAGGCCATCGCTGACAAAAAAGCTGCTGATAGTAAATATGGCAACTATTACTGGACACCGCAATTGCTTTACATTGAAGCGGTCTATTATATCAAACAAAGGAATGACAGTACGGCAATACAAATATTGAACTCACTTATTTCTCAGTTCACCAATTCTCCAATGGCGCTCAAAGCGACTAATTTAACTGATGTGTTGAGCCGCCGGGCGCAAATAGAAAAAGAATTAAAAGATCTCGTTGTTACACGCAATGATGATTCATTGGCCGCACCTGTCAACACACCTACCAATTCTGTTTACTATGTGCCACGGGATTCTGTAAGAACGCAGCCCAATGTTGTTAACAATCCACCGGTAAGGGATAGCGCCAATACAAGACCGGCAGTTCTGCAGCCATATAAATTAACTACCACTGATGCGCATCATGTAGTGGTGGTGCTTACAAAAGTTGACAAGGTCTATGTTAATGAAGCAAAAACTGCATTTGAACGATTCAACAGGGATAATATTTATAATAAAAGCTTTTCACTCAGCCTCAATGATTTTGATGCAGATAATAAATTTCTATTCATCACCCCTTTTAAAACAGCCGATGAAGCCATTGCCTATATTGACCGGGTAAAACCCCGCACAGCATCAGAGATCGTTCCCTGGTTGAAGAATGGCAAATACAGTTTCATCATTTTATCTGATGCCAATTATGAGCTGTTGAAAAACAATAAGGATGTTGATGCCTACAAGGCATTCCTTAACCAGTTTTATCCGGGGAAGTTTTAAGAAATTATGCTTAGAATTAAGCTGTCCTTCCTTTTGGCAAAAAATTAAAGCCCCTATCCTTTCCACCCCTGTGGATTTTGTTAATTTCGGCCTCATATTCGCTGTTTGACCGATCAACCACAACCAATATAACAATATGAAAAAAGCAGTCCGCATCTTCTGGCGCATTTTTATCGGTGGTTTTGTCGCATTCATTTTACTCATCGTCATGGCCAACTTCGGGGTATTTGGCAAAATGCCATCCCTCTCCGAGTTGGAAAACCCCTCCATCCTGCAGGCATCCGAAGTATATGCCGCCGATGGAACACTGATGGGCAAATACTATCTGGAAAGAGGCAATCGGAGCAATGTGAAGTACCGGGATATTTCCCAGCATGTGGTCAATGCACTGATCGCCACAGAAGATGAACGTTTTCATAATCATAGCGGTATAGATTTTAAATCAACCATGCGGGCTGTATTTACACTCGGCCGGCAGGGCGGAGGCAGCACCATCACCCAGCAATTAGCCAAAGCATTATTGGCCCAGGGCAGCCGCAATAAAGCAATAAGGGTAATTGAAAAACTGAAAGAATGGATCATCTCCGTAAAACTTGAAAAGAATTTTACTAAAGAAGAAATCATCACCCTTTATTTGAATGCAGTGCCTTTCGGCGATAATATCTATGGCATCCGCAATGCATCAAGAACATTCTTTCAAAAAGAACCCGACCGCCTGAATGTTGAAGAAGCAGCAGTGCTGGTGGGTATGCTGAAAGCGAATTATACTTACAATCCACGCCGCAATCCTATTGCAGCAAGGGACCGGAGAAATGTAGTGTTGAACCAGATGGTCATCAATGGGAAACTGGACAAAACAGAAGCTGAAAGACTAAAAAAACTTCCTATTGACATGAGCCGCTACAGGAAAATGGACGAGAACACCGGGTATGCTCCTTATTTCAGGGAAGTATTAAAGACAGAAATAAAAAAAGCGCTGGAAGATGTAAAAAAACCAAACGGCAAATCCTATAATATTTATAACGACGGATTGAAGATATATACAACCATCAATCCGCAAATGCAGGAATATGCCGAAGAAGGAATGGCATTGCAAATGGCATCTCTGCAAAAAGGAATAGATGCCAGGTCGGATATGAAAACAGGCACCATCTGGAAGAACCATGATAAAATCATTGAAAAAGCCATGAAAGAATCCGACCGCTGGAAGAACATGGCGGAGGATGGTTTTACTGATAAAGAGATTATGGCAAGCTTTGATGTAAAAACAAAGATGACCGTATTCTCCTGGAACAGCAGGCGGGAGAAAGATACAACGATGACGCCCAAGGATTCCATCAAATATCATTTGCAGATGGAGCAGGCCGCTTTTATGGCGATGGATCCCGTTACCGGCGAAGTGAGAGCATGGGTGGGCGGCATTAATTATAAAACATACAAGAACGACCATGTGAACCTGAATACAAAAAGACAAGTTGGTTCTACCATCAAACCTTTTTTATATACACAGGCCATGGAAGAAAGGAATTTTACTCCGGAAACAGAATGTGAGAATGTAGCACAGAATTTTGGCAGCAACCGGTGGGTGCCTGCCGGAAGAAGATGCGGTGGTGGCGTTCTCAAAATGGCCGATGCATTGGCCTATTCGAAGAACTGTGCCACGGCATATATCATGAAACAAGTGGGCCCGGCACAGTTCGCTGATTTTCTTAGCCGGTTGAATATACCTACCAAAATTCAACCATTCCCTTCTATTTGTTTGGGCACCTGCGATCTGTCGTTATATGAAATGCTTTGGGGCTACACCGTTTTTGCAGGCCGTGGTTTTTCTACCCGTCCTTATTGCATCAGCCGCATTGAAGACAGGAATGGTAATGTGATCAAACGATTTGATTATAGTGTGAACAGAAAAGAAGTAGTGAGTGAAGTGACAGCCTACACCATGGCCCGCATGATGCAGGGAACTGTTGACAAGGGCACTGCAAGAGGAATGCGTACAAGAGTTGGCGCTGCTGAAATGGGTGGCAAAACAGGTACTACTGATGATAATGCCGATGCGTGGTTCATTGGATATACTCCTCAACTATTAGCCGGCTCATGGGTAGGCTTTGAATATAATTTTATGCGCAACCAGGGCGATGGTTCTTATATTTCAAGACCGATCACCGAATATTTTTTCAAAAAAGTGTTAGCCGATAAAAAATTAGGCATTGAAAGAGATGCAAAGTTTGTGAAGCCTGCCGAAATGGAAAATGAAATGATGAGCGCCGATATTACAATAAGTGAGTCCGATCCCACCCCTGCCGCAGAGTGTGATGGCTGTAGCGAAACAACTGAAGAAGATTATAATCAATATGATAACGACACGATCGGTCCTGAGTCAAAGCCGCCAATGGATGACGACAAACCGGTAAAGAAAGATACTGTAGCAAAGACCCCGGTGAAAAAAGAAGAGAACAATACTGCACCTATCGGTTCTAAGGTTGAAGAGCCTAAAAAGAAAAAAGGTCTTCTCAAAAGGATATTCGGGTCAAAAAACGATAAATAGTTTAAGGTTTATAAGCGGAAAGGTTTAACGTTGGGTTTTCGAAATCCGAAGACAACCCTGCAAACTCACACCAGCATTAAACATCAAACCTTAAACGTTATACAACAACATAATTCCTATCTTCCCCATACCAAAACTAATATATGGATTACATTGCTATCGCCATTGCCCCCGGTATTGCAATTTGTCTTTTTATTTTTTACAAAGACATTTATAACCGGGAACCAAAGCTGAACCTTATCGTCAGTTTTATACTCGGATGCTTTGCCATTGTTCCTGCAATTTTTTTTGAAGATGCTTTTAGTTATACAAATGACCGCACAGTAACGGGTGTCGCCATATTCTCCTACGCCATTGTTGCTTTCAGCGAAGAGTTTTCCAAATTCATCGGTCTCCGGCTGTACGCCTACAATCAGAAGAGTTTTGATGAACCGCTGGATGGTATTGTTTACGGAGTGATGGTGAGCATGGGTTTTGCCACACTCGAAAACATTATGTATGTATTAAAGTATGCTGAAATCGGAATGGGGTACGAGGTTGGCATCAAACGGATGTTCCTGAGTGTGCCGGCACATGCTACTTTCGGAGTAGTGATGGGATATTTTATCGGCAAAGCAAAGTCCGATCCCAAAAATAGTTTTATGCTGATGGTGGCAGGGTTGCTCAGCGCCATTTTCCTTCATGGCACTTACGACTTTTTCCTTTTTGTATATGAAACAACGATCTGGGGCAGGCAAACTGGCGAAACATTACTTGTCGGCGGCGCTATCGTTTCTTTTATCCTCTCCCTTATACTAAGCCGCAAGCTGATAAAGTCACATCGAAAGCTTTCAAAAGAAATGTTCATTATTAAAAAAGATGATACCAGTGTTTGATATCCGTAAAGCAACAGCAGAAAATATCCCCCTGATCCGTGAGCTTACCTATAAAGTATGGCCGCAAACCTATGCAGCCGTTCTTTCGCAGCTGCAAATCAATTATATGCTGGAGATGATGTACAGCCCTGCTTCTTTGCAAAAACAAATGAACGACGGCGCTCAATTCATTTTGGTCTATGATTCAGCAGAGCCGGCAGGTTTTGCGTCTTACCAGGAAACAGAACCTTCCATTTATAAATTACATAAAATATATGTGTTGCCTTCGCAGCAAGGCAAAGGTACCGGCCGTTTTGTTATTGATCATATTATTAATGAGATAAGCAACAAGAATGGAAAAGCGCTGCAACTGCAGGTCAATCGGCATAATAAGGCCAAAAGTTTTTATGAACGATTAGGTTTTACTGTCATAGATGAGATCAACCTTGATATTGGCAATGGTTTTTTTATGAATGATTATGTGATGGAGAAAAAATTGTAACCGTTCATTGCTTGTGCATCTTGAGCTTCTTCGCCATTTCGGCGTCCATGGTATCGGCCGAAATTCCATAGCCATTCACCAATACACCTTTCATCCCGTTTTTTGATTCAATGGCATATACTATCGCTTCGTCAGAGGGATCGCTGTCGCCTTCAAATCGATGGACCTCTATGATCTCAAAGTCATTAACATCAAATTTATTCCCGTGGCAAATAAGGCAGTTTTCCTCCAGGTTAAAGTCAAGATCAAATCCTCTTTTCTTTAATCCGCTTGTAGCTGCGGATACTGTATCGTAAGTGTGCATAAGTTGTCTTTTTTCAATTCAAAGCTACTCTATTTACAGCCTGTCGGCCGTTGTTTATGGTCAGCAAATTGACACATTTGCACATTGGCAAATTGGCACATTAACCATACCTTTGCCGCCGAAAAACAAATAATAAAATTATGTCCACAACAACAAAAACAATTGACTTTAGCCTTCCCTATAAAGTAGCTGATATCTCATTGGCAGAATGGGGTCGTAAAGAAATAAGATTGGCCGAAGCAGAAATGCCCGGCCTGATGAGCATCCGCAAAGAATACGGTCCTTCTCAACCGCTGAAAGGCGCAAGAGTGGCCGGCTGTTTGCACATGACCATTCAAACTGCAGTTTTAATTGAAACATTAACTGCATTGGGTGCTGAAGTTAAATGGAGCTCCTGCAATATATTTTCTACACAAGATCATGCTGCTGCTGCGATTGCTGCTGCCGGTATTGGTGTATTTGCATGGAAAGGACAAACACAGGAAGAGGCTGACTGGTGCATTGAACAAACATTGTTCTTTGGTGGCAAGGACAAACCATTGAACATGATCCTTGACGATGGCGGCGATCTTACCAATATGGTATTGGATACCTATCCTGAATTGATCCAGCATGTAAAAGGTATTTCAGAAGAAACAACTACCGGTGTTCACCGTTTGTATGAAAGAGTAGCAAAAGGAACATTACCGATGCCTGCAATCAATGTGAACGATTCTGTTACCAAATCAAAATTCGATAACAAATACGGTTGCAAAGAAAGTTTGGTGGATTCTATCCGCCGTGCCACTGATGTGATGCTGGCTGGTAAAATAGCTGTTGTAGGCGGTTATGGTGATGTGGGTAAAGGTTCGGCTGCTTCATTAGCAGGCGCTGGTTGCCGTGTGATCGTTACCGAGATCGATCCTATCTGTGCTTTACAGGCTGCGATGGATGGATTTGAAGTAAAGAAAATGATCGATGCAGTAAAAGAAGCGGATATTGTTGTTACGGCGAGCGGCTGCCGTGACCTGATAAGAGGTGAACATTTCAAATTAATGAAGGATAAAGTGATCGTTTGTAATATCGGCCACTTTGATATTGAAATTGATATTGCCTGGTTGAATACGAACTATGGCGATACAAAAGATACCATTAAACCACAGGTTGATATATATAATGTAAATGGTAAAGACATCATCATTTTGGCTGAAGGCCGTTTAGTGAATTTGGGTTGTGCAACAGGTCACCCTTCATTTGTGATGAGTAATTCTTTCTCTAACCAAACATTGGCTCAAATAGAATTATGGCAAAACCATAAAAACTATGAGAACAAAGTATATGTTCTTCCAAAACATCTGGATGAGAAAGTAGCAAGGCTGCACCTTTCAAAAATTGGTGTTGAGCTGGATGAACTGACGAAAGAACAAGCCGACTATTTAGGTATCAGCAAGAATGGTCCTTTCAAGTCAGATCTTTACAGGTATTAATAGAGAACATTAATAATAAAACGTAACCCGCTTCATCGAGGCGGGTTTTTTTTATTTTCTGCCGCAAAATAACACCGGCTTACCGTAAACTAACCCGCTTGCGGACAGATGGGAAATCACTATCTAATTTGGCTGAACAAAATAAAACGTCATGAAAAAATTGTTCAGCCTCCTATTTATTCTCCTCCCCTCTTTACTGATAGCACAAAGTGTTGGTATCAATAATGATGGTTCGCAACCCAACAGTACGGCCATACTCGATATTAAAAGTACCAGCAAAGGATTACTGATACCCCGCATGACAACAGCGGAAAGAAACGCCATTGTTTCCCCGGCTATCGGGTTAACTGTTTTCGACACAGAAACAGTCAGCTACTGGATGTTCCGTGGTGATATATATGGGAACTGGTCAGAGCTGCAGCATACTTATCTAAAAACATGGACCGAAACAGGTGGTCATATATATAATACAAACAATGGTAATGTGGGTATTGGCACAGCTAACCCTGCCTCAAAACTTACCATCAATGGTATTGATCCTGTTATTGGTATAATGAATAATGGATTGGCAAATAGTTTTATACAGGCCGAAGGAGTCAATATGAGGATCAGCACTTCCTTTGACAATCCAACCGGTAAATTAGTATTGGGCACAAAGGGCAATGATAATTTATCTATAGATCAATTTGGCCGTGTTTCCATCGGAACCTCATCTTCTTTTGATGCAGAAATGAAACTGAACGGTAACTCTTCCGTACGTTTTGCCTTTATGCACCAGGATGTACAGAAAGGTTTTTTATTGCTAAATGGAGATGATTTCAAAATGGGGACTTATGGCGGCAATAATGGAAACATAGTTTTTTCTCCAAAAGGAGTTGATAAGATATGGATTGATGAAAACGGTCAATTGGGTATTGGAACTGCTACTCCGGTTTCTGCATTAACAATTAATGGTACAAATCCTTATATAGAAATGCAAAATGCCGGCGTCAATAAAGGATTTCTTATGGTCAATGGAAATGACCTGCGGATAGGAACTAATTCCACCAATACAACAGGCAATCTTGTACTTCAGACAAAATTGATTGACAGGATGACGATAGATGAAACCGGCAGGATCGGGATCGGCACTGCATCGCCTTCATCTATCTTAACTATTAATGCTACCGACCCTATTTTGCAACTAAAAAATGACGATGCAGATAAAGGGTTTGTTCAGCTCGTTGATAGTGATATTAAGATTGGCACCAATTCGTCAAATACATATGGAAAGTTTTTTGTACGAACGTCAGGTTCAGACAGGCTGGTTGTCAATTACGATGGCAATGTAGGTATCGGAACATCATTTCCTTACCAAACTCTGTCTCTTGATGACAGTAACCCGGAACTGGGATTTAATGTTTCTTCTTCATTATATGCATCCATCAGGACTAACAGTTATACCGGGGATTTTGAAATTAAAAAAACAATTGCCGGGGATGGTAAAATATGGATCAATGCAAATAACGGTTCTGGCTGGGGCATACATCTTACAGAGAACGGATACTTTCATTATGGCAGCGGGCTAACGCCTTCCGGTTATCCTTTCAGCAGCCAGGGAAGAATGCTTGCCCCTGATTTTGTAGCGTTAGCTGTTGCCAACTGGCCCGATTATGTTTTTGCTGATACCTATAAACTAAAACCGCTTTCAGAAGTAAAAAAATTCATTGAAGAAAATAAACACCTTCCCGGCATTCCTTCTGCTGCGCAAATTGAAAAAGAAGGTATTCAACTGGGTGATATGAGTAAAAGACTGATGGAAAAAATAGAAGAGCTTACTCTTTATATATTTCAACAGCAGGAGCAATTAGAAGATCTGAAAAAACAAGTACAGGCAAAAGCTGAAAAATGATTAATTTTTGATTGAATATTCCCGTTTGAAAGCCAGGTTCGTCATATCAAGCATTACTACTTTATTTTTCATCGCAATAAAAATGCAGGCACAGCCCCCTGCATTTTATCACTTAAGCACAGCCGAAGGTCTTAGCGAAAATAATGTTACGACCGCCGCAAGAGATAAAGCCGGTGTTCTCTGGATCGCCACAACGGAAGGCCTGAACAGTTTTGATGGCAACCGGATTACTACCTATCACAAACACAAATACCCTGAGCTGGCCGATAATAGTGTTGAAAGAATCGTTATTGATGACAGAAACAGGATTTGGCTGCGCACCAACACACACTACCTGACCATGCTCGATGAAAAAAGAAAATTTCATCGCATCAAAGTAGGTGATACAACAGATGCAACTAACATTTCAGCAGTATTTTATACTACTGCACATGGTGTTGTTGCCATAAAGAACCGCCAGCACTATTTTCAAAAGAAAGGAAATGACACTGCATTTGAAAAAAAACAACTCCCTATTGATGACCAGTTAACAGGTAATATTGGTTTTACCTATTATATAGATAATGACCGGGTGATCTATTACCGGAGCAGCGCATTGGTAGTAGTTGATTATTCATCCATGAAGGTATTACTGCATATGCCATTCCGGGGATTGAATGGTGCACACTATATCAATAACGATGAACTGATCGCTTTTACAAGAAAAGGAGATGTATTCTATCGCATCAGTATCAGTCAGCAAAAAGTTATAAAAGAATACAGAGAGATAAAAGATCAACATGGACTCTCTGTTAACGGTGAGCTTCGCAATATGACCCGTATTGATTCCAACAGGTTTGCTTTCACTACTTATTTTTCAGGATTATATATTCTCGACCTGCAAAAAGAAACAGCGAAGCATTGGGTGCATGATCCCATCGACCCCCGCAGCATTGGCGGCAATAATACATTCAACATCCGTTATGATACCAGCGGTTATTTATTTGTTACTACACAAACATCAGGTCTTCATTTTTATAACCTGAAACAACAACAAGCAACCACCAAACCCTATTTTATTGATGATAACAAACAGGTCTTCGACGGCTATATTCAATCGCTGACAACAGATGATGAAAACAATGTTTGGATGGGTACACAGGACAGGCTCATCAGGTGGAACCGGTCCACCGATAAAACGTTGTATGTTCCACTTCAACTTCCCGGTGGCGAACCCCTGACCGGCAGGGAGACCATCAGGGTAGTAAGAACGGATGAAGATGGAAATCTTTGGGTAGGAACCTCGAGGTTCGGTGTTTTGGTATTGAATAAACAATTAAAAATTATCGCACAGATCAATGATTCAATCCCGGGGAAAAGAACCGGTTTTCCTTCGGCATGGATCAATGCAATTGCTGCTCATAAGAACGGGAACATGTGGGTAACTACTCTTCGTGGCACCAGCATCATCAACAAAAAAACATTTGAAATAACATCATTAAATGACCATCCTTTGCTTGGTGAGATGAGCAAGATACCCGGCGCTTCCTTATGGAATGACGAAAAAAGTAAAATGTGGATCGGCACTACCCGTGGCGCCTGGTGTTACGATGAAGATAAAAATACTTTACTGCGCTATACTACCAAAGAAGGACTTGCTCATAACACGGTATATGCAGTTAACTATGATGATCATGGCAATACTTATTTTGCTACGGCCGGCGGGTTCTCCGTTTTGTCAAAAGATGGAACTATCAAAAGTTATAACCGTTCCAATGGATTGCGAAATGATCGCTGCGAAGGCATGCTCAAAGATGAAAAAGGATTTTTATGGATCGGCAATTTGAATTGTATCATCCGTTATGATCCCGTCAACAAAAAATTTACAGTGTTTGAAGAGGGCATCGGCTTTAGTCATGCAGGCTTCAGGGTGCGGTCATCATATAAAACCAAAACTGGCGAAATGTTTTGGGGAACAGATAAAGGGATCACTTATTTTTTTCCCGAACAAATGAGCAGCGTTACTTTACCGTTGCGTCCTTCAATAAGCTCTTTACAGGTCGGCAATGATCTTTTCCACTTTACCGGAAAAGATGTGATCGGTTTTCCATTCAATACATCTTCATTCGTTTTTAATTTTTCTTCCGGCGAATTGACCGGGGACAAAAAAAATCAGCTGCTTTGCAAGCTTACAGGCTTTGATGATGATTGGAAAAAGCCTTCTGTTACCGGGCAGGCCGTGTACAGCAAATTACCTCCCGGTCATTATACTTTTGAAATCAAAGCTTCCCGGGATGGCATCAACTGGTACTCCTCTTCTTACCCGGTAGAAATAATTGTTGCAAAACCCTGGTGGAGGCAAACCTGGTTCAGGATACTTGGCGTCACCATCATTGCAGCCATTGGATGGCTCATTTATTCTTATGCAAGAAAAAGAAGAAAGAATAAATTAGAAATGATGGAGTTGAATGTGAAAATGGCAGAATCAAAATTCTCCAACCTGCGCCTGCAAATGAATCCTCATTTTCTCTTTAATTCGCTTAGCTCCATACAGCACTTGATCGTATCACAACAAACTAACAAGGCTTATAAATATCTCACCCTGTTTTCCAACTTCCTTCGATCATTATTGAATTATGCTGAAAAGAATTTCTTGCCGCTCGATGAAGAATTGAAAATTGTAAGGATGTATATCGAACTGGAATCATTACGCTTTGACCAATCCTTTAGCTGGGAAATAAAAACGGATGAACATTTGACTAATGACGAGATTTTTGTCCCTACGCTAATGATACAACCTTTTGTAGAAAATGCTATCTGGCATGGACTTTTACATAAGGAGGGCGATAAAAAATTGCTGATCCATTTTCAAAACAGTACGGAAGAATATCTTACTTGTACAGTAGAAGATAATGGTGTAGGCAGGGAAGAATCAACAAGGATCCGGAAGAACAAGATATCCTCGATGGTGCATGAAAGCAAGGGCATCAGTATCATCAAAGAGAGATTAAAATTACTGGAACAAAAAACAGGCAAACCTGCGGGGCTTGAAGTAAAAGATATTTACAATGAAAAGAATGAAGCAACAGGCACAAAAGTAATTATCACCATTCCTTACTATAATCCTGAAGAAATATGATAAAAGCAATGATGGTGGATGATGAGCAATCTTCGCTGGACCTGCTGCAATGGCTGACAGTCCAGTATTGCCCCGACATCAGCTCCATTAAAACAGCCCGCAGTGTGCAGGAAGCATTGCCATTGATCCATTCATTCAAACCGGATATTGTTTTTTTGGATATACAGATGCCGCACCAGAGCGGTTTCGATCTGCTTACTACTATTGACCAATGGAACTTTGAAGTGATATTCACCACCGCTTACAATGAATTTGCTATACAAGCCATTCGCTTTAGCGCATTGGATTATCTATTAAAACCTGTTGACGAAACAGAATTAAAAAAAGCCGTCGAAAGATATAAAGCCAAACGCATCTATGCACCGGCAGGACAATTGCTGTTCAGGAATTTCATTCAGAATATTTCACAGGGAAGCCGGGAAAAATTCAAACTGGCGCTGGCAGATGCAACGGAAGTAAAATATGTACAACTGGATGAGATCATACGACTGCAGGCGGAAAGTAATTACACCCATATCTTCCTCAAAGGCAATAAAGTTTTTGTTTCGGCAAAAACGCTGAAGGAATATGATGAGATATTGCAGGGACATAAATTCCTGCGGGTACATAAATCACACCTGGTAAACCCTGGCCATATTGAATCGTACGACAAGCAAGGCATCCTGCACATGAGTGATGGAACAAAAGTGGAAGTAGCGAGAAGAAAAAAAGATTTCCTGCAACAGTCCCTTTCAGGAAATGGTTAAGCAGCAACCAATTGATCAGGGAAACTGAATGAAATAGTTGCCACCCTTTTTTGCGGGCCATTGATCCTGATATGACCCCCAAATGAATGAGCAAGTGGTTCAATGGCGCCAACGCTGAATGCCAGGGCATACCCATTATAATTATTTCTTTCCTGGATCTCCAGTGTTACTGTATTACTGAATCTTTCGGCTGAAATGTGAATTTCACCATTTTTAGAATTAATGATAACCGTAGAAAGCAGGTCGCTCATTACGGCAATGGTTGATTGTGTTACTGATTTACCCAATGCAATTTCCTGCCTCACTTCATTCACAAGCTGCGTATTGTTGCGATGGGCAGCGGGCAGGAAATTGTTTACCAGGTTACTTACTAATTGCTGTAATGATCTTTGGGTTCCGGTGGTCTGCAGTTCGGTTTTCATAGGTGCATGTTGATATTGGTTTTTAATAGGGGTTTTCCACAGGTCTGGATATTTTTTTATCAGCTCTATAAAAGTAGCGCCAGTCTGCAAATTGTTCACCATTTTATCCACCGCATTTTACCGGCTTAGCAGTTAATTTTATCTCCGGTAAGTGTTTTTTACTAAGGCCCCTATTTCAGAAGTGTTTTTGCCCCGGCCACAAGGCAGTAAGCCAGCGTCATAAATGTTTGTTGATCGGCAGAAGTAAGTTCAATATTGGCCTCTTTCTTATTATTTCCTGTGAAAACGATGTGGTTAATTTTCATAGTGGTCAGCTTTGTAAGAAGAGAAGGCGATGTGTTTGTATTCTTAAAAATAAAATGGAAAAGCCCTTCGCAATTCATCGAGCCGCCATTTTTGACATTGAGCTTAACCTTGGTTCCTTCAAAAAAAACAACTGCTGTTGAATTATTATCGTAGCACCGGTCAGCGCCTTCAATTGAAAAAAGAAAATCTATTTCTGTTTTGGTAGCATCAATTGTTACAGAAGCCCCGCCAAGCTGTATGAAACCTGTAGATACTTTTACTTCTTTCGTAAAAGGATCCGTTTCCCTGTTCAATTTGCAATTAAGAGAATCCTGTGCAAAGGAAAAAAAAGGCATCAGCAAAATGAAAACAAAAGCGTATCTCATCTGGTTGAATTATGTTCTAAAATAAATATTTATCAGCTAACCCGCTGAAGCAAGATTAGTAAAGAAGGTCACAGGTTGCACCGATCATTGCTCGTTTTTCCTGAATCTTTTTTCAATGATCTCCAGTTCATCTTCTTTCAAATCGGAGGTCTTTTTTAATACCCTGATAAAGTGAGCCACCTCTTCCTTGCTGGCGGGACAACCAACATTCTGCCCTGTATCAGCGCCTTCACCTTCTTTCTTCATTTTTGAATCAGCCAATAAGTTCCCGTCTTTATCGAAAACCATCCAGTAAGGCAAACCCTGGTTGTCGCCTGAATATTTTTTTCTGAATTCGTCTGCACCGGGGGTTTCAAGGTTCTTTTTATCTTCTGATTCATCTACCGTCATGTGAACGGTGATGTAGTTGTCGGAAAAAAGTTTTTTACAATCCGGGTCCTCCATGCTTTTATCCATTTTATGACACCAACCGCACCAGGAGGCATGAAAGATCAAAATGATATTCTTGCTCTCTTTGGTCGCCGTTTTGTATGCCTGCTCCATGATCATTTCTGCCGGAGCCGGAATTGTCTGCGCTTTTGTAAAAAGAAAAACAAACATGCAAATGCAGGAGAATGCAAAACGTTTTATCATGGGGATACTTTTACTCTCTATAACCGAACTGCTGTACCGGTGGCTATTACCATCAGCATGCTTCCGCTGTTGCCAACCGTTTCAAAGTCGAGGTCAACACCTAATATACCATTGGCGCCGAGTGCCTGTGCTTTTTGTGATAGCTCCCGGAGTGCATCTTCTTTGGCTTGCTCCAATACCTTTTCATACGTTTTACTTCTGCCGCCAAAAACATCTCTCAACCCGGCAAAAATATCCTTGAAGATATTGGCTCCGATAATGCTTTGCGCATTGATAATACCGAGATATTCCTGGACCGGTCTGCCATCAACTGTACTTGTAGTAGTGATCAACATTATTTTTTATTTTAGTTTTTCAAATATAACCTTTAATGCGGTATCCACTTTTACTGTTGCACCTGCGGAAGCTTCCCTGATATAACTGATCCGCTTTTCCACATCAGGATGGCTTCCTAAAAATTCAGGCATAGCATTTTCCGGAGCTGCAGCTTTCAGGTGAGTCAGCAGATCAACAAAACCAACAGGATCAATATTCCTTTTTTTGAGAATAGACAACCCATTCATGTCTGCTTCTTTTTCAAGACTCCGGGAATATTTCAATGATTTAAGATTATCCGCATGGTTCACCACTACTGATGTAACTGTTCCGAATCTCCCGAACAATAAACCCAGGAAAACTTTTGACCCTAATCTTCTAAAAATTGATTTAGTGGAATGCTTATTATTAACATGCGTAAATTCATGACTCAGCAATGCTGCCAACTCAGGATAAGAGGTTATTTCGTCGAGCAGGGCACTGTACACAACGATCCTTCCACCCGGCAATGCAAAAGCATTTACCGTGCTGCTGTTTACCACACTGATACGGATAGTGTATCTCGTATCAACATCCATCACAGAAAAGAAATTGTTCATCCAGTAGGTCTTTGCGCTGTCTTCCTGCGCCGCCAAACCCATGGCATCATACACCGCATCGCCCAATTGTTTCTCTGTCTTTACAGAAACTTTAGAAGCCAGCTTCATTGACAACCAGGGAACGATCAGTAAATACAATAAGAATAATATTCCAAGTATAAAAACAAGAAGGACGCTGTTTCGTATCCATTCCTTGCCGCCACTTTTTTTGTGCCAGGCCTTTTGTTGTTCTGCCTGTCTTTCTTTTACAAATGCGGCAGCATCATTTCCGTTGATGAGTAATTCACCACCGGCACCCTGTGTATGATGAAGCCGGGTGCTTTGCGATGAAAAATCGAAAGATACCTCCACATCTTTCAGCAGCCAGTTTATCATGGCATTGCTGCCATCTGCATTGCGAAAACCAATATTGAGATTTCTATCAAACACCAGGACGGTAGCGTCAATGGCTTCAGTTCCCGGCGTTGAATGATAAGAAGCGAAATAACTTTTCATATTCCATTACTTGCAGTAAAGATAATCCTGTTTTTATTGACTATGCTTAAATATGAGTTAACGCTCTTGAACATTTGGAACCTCTTAAACTTCTGGAACTTGTTTATATCCCCGGAAATCAAAACCTTTGCAACTCCTATTTATGGTACAGGCTTACAATTTTTTGGCATCATGGCAGCTCTTCCCTGAAAAAGGAACATATGAACATGGTGAAAGGCCAAAAAGCGGTATTTATAAAATTGAAGCGGTCACTGATTCAAAAGAACTCGTCATTTATCACAATTGGGTCAGCCTCGAAAACCAGGCATTCGCTTCCAGTTATAAGATACTGGCCGATGGCGGATTGAATGAGTTTGATAAACATGATCTCGCCGATAAGATACAGGCCATCATTCCCGATGGTATTAGTTTTGAAATTCATTTTTATAAAAAAGGGGAAATAGCATTGCATGTAGTACATGAGATAATGCCCAATGGTTATTTGAAGATCACACAGCAGGGACGCAAAGAAGATGGCACTGCTTATACCAATTCTGAATTCTATCACAAACAACTGAGTGTGCTCCCCTATTCTGCTTCTGTTGCCGGGGCCATTATCAAAGCAAATGAAGAAGGGATCATTAAACATAAAGCTCTTACTGCCATGGAAGAACAAACTAATATGCAGTTGGAGCAGATCAGGAAACAAATAGAGTTATTAGCATTACAGGCGCATGAGATACAAAAAAGAAAAGAGCTTTCGATGATGATCTACAATGCCCGTCTTTCTTTTAAACCTAATATTGGCCAGACCTATTATCTCTATGAAAAGAATGATGGCAGTTCCATGCTATCGTTAGTCTCTCCTAAAGAATGGGGACCGAATGGCCCTTTCAAAAAATTCATTTCTGCTGTGCAATTGCTCGCCGATCATACCTGGAAAGAATTATAGACCCTTACTTATCAATCCTTTAGTTTCTTGACTAAGGGTTTTCCAGTAAAAAAAATGATTGTTTATATACTAAGGGTTTTCCTTTAGCGTTAAGTATGTCCATCATCCAATATCCATGTTATGAGAAAACCTTTACTCATGGCAGGCATAGCCCTGCTATTCCTTTCAGTCCCGAACCTTAAAGCCCAGATCAATTTAAGTTGGGCATCATCATTTTCACCCACCTGGAACAGCGGCAACACAACTGGTACTGCACCTAATATTGGTGGTTATAGTATTAATTGTTCAGCATCTGCTACTATTAATGGCGGAGGAACCTTTATGCAGGCATTAGGCAGCTCAGGTGCACCAACTCCCACCGTGTCAGGAGCAACTTTTACAGTACCTGGCACAACAAACAGGTTGCAGGTAACGCCGAACTATACCAGCAATACCAGTTACACTGACATCATTCTGACTTTTACTTCACCTGCTACCAATGTTGCATTTAAAATTGTGGACATTGATAAGAACAATTCTACCAGCACCACTTACTTTGACCAGGTAACAGTAACGGGCACACATGGCGCAACTACCTACAATGCCACACTTACAAAATATGATGCGACTACCGATCCCAGTTTTTTGGTCATCAGTGGAAATGTTGCACATGTAAACACAACCAGTAGTATAGCTGGTAATACAGCTTCAGATGCCAGCGATCAGCGGGGTACAGTAAATGTAAACTTTGGCACCACTACACTTAGCAGTATAAGGATACGCTATGATAATGCAACGGGTGCCGATTCAAATCCTGCATCACAGGCTATTGCTATCGGAAGTGTTTCTTTTGATTTTTCTACTTTACCTGTGGACATGCTTTCGTTCAGCGGAATTCGTCAAAACGAAAATGTATTATTGAACTGGAAAACAATCCAGGAATTTAATTCAGCTTCATTTGAAATAGAAAGAAGTAACGGAACAAATAGCTGGGAGAAAACAGGTACTGTTGCTGCTTCCGGCAACAGCACTACAGAAAAAAGTTACCATTTTCTTGATGTGAATGCACAAGGTTCTCTCCTGCTCTATCGCCTGAAGCAAATTGATATTGATAATAATTACAAATATTCAGGTATCGTAAAGATAACAGCAAAAGCTGCAGTGACTGATATACTGGCCTATCCCAATCCGTTCACATCGCAAATAAATATCAGTGTCAATTCTGACAATGATCAGCCGGTATTGATATTACTATACGATGTTAATGGCAAAATGATCCGTAAAGAGACCAATACACTTTATGCAGGCAGCAACAGCATTACTATTAATACCCTTGAAAAAATGGCAAATGGTATCTATTATTTAGAAGTAAAAGATAAGACAGGTCTGCTGCTCGGTCGCAGTATGTTGCTTAAAAACTAGAGCCCCTTTGTTTTGATATATAAAAGCCCTGTCATTTATTGACGGGGTTTTTAATTTTTTGCAATGCATTTTTAAAACGTCAGAGAAAAAAAAGACGGGTACTTGCCGGAGCGCCCAGGCAGAGAAAGAAGAAACCGATGCCGCTGTTCCCCTGCATAAAGCATGGGCTTTCCCGATCAGTGATAAAACCGTCAGGCAAAGGGATATTGTGGTTGATATATTGCCCGAGGCACCGGTCAGCCAGTTCGGTTACAAGGTCTTTAAATTTGCCTGCTTTTGAAACCCCGGCTATTCTAAAAAGGAAGAGGGCATTGCCAAACAATCCATGACAAAGTGAATAGTCATTGATACTTTCCTGCTTCAAATATTTTGCAGTTGTTGCTGCCGCTTTCTTTGCGGTATCAAGAAAATATTTTTCACCGGTGATCTCATAAGCTCTCAACCTTGCCATACCTATACCCGGCGCCCCATGGCACCATGCTAATGAACATATTTGTTCAGCTTCATTTGCGCCAGGATGAGTAAACCTGAAGTCCGGCCAGTTTTGCTTATGTTGATTGAAAAAAGAATCTTCGTAACGAAAAGCCTCTTTAGCCGCCGATAAAAATCTTTCTTCCTTGCTGACCGCATATAATTCTGCAAGTGCTGCTGCTATACCCGAAGCGCCATGAGCAAATCCTGTAAGATTTTGAGAAACTCCTTCCATTGTTTTCCAGCTTAACCCCTCCTCACTTCTTGCTGCTCTTTCAATTAACTGATCCCCCAATGATATTGCTGCTTTCAATAAATTATCCTTCTTCTCATGCCGGTAGTGGTGTACCAAATACAAAATGATCCCTGCTGTCCCGCTGATGATATCATTATCTTTTTCATTCTTTACAGAGATCAATAATGATCCCAACTTTTTTTCAGCTTCCTTACCAGGAGACCTGTCATCTAAAATTTCAGCAGCAAGTTTTAAAACGAAAATGATCCCTGCCCTTCCTTGATAAAACCCGTTTGACATTTGTTTATCATCTGCTATAAGCAATTGTCGTATGGCGCCTTTACTTGTTTTTTCAATCAAAGGATGCGGATGATAACGATGCACCTGCAAAAGAAAAAAAGCTACGCCTGCCACTCCATCATAAAAACCGGGAGGCAATGCCCTGCTGAATACCCGTCTTCTTTCTTCTTCAAATTCTGTGGCAAGCCCGGTCCAGTTGCAGGCATCACCCTGCCAGATCGCATCCCGGCAAATTGCATTTGCCATTTTAATAGCCGCTTCCCTGTATGCTTTCTTATTTTTCATTAATAAAGTAATAAGGATATCGGCTACCCGGGTTCCTGTAAAGTTTTTCAGGATCAGGATACCGATGATTAACTGTGATATGCTCCATCACTGCATCAAACCATTTTTCTTTCGCTGCATCCGCTTCAAATGCTTTCATCATCCCCGCTGCAATGATCTTGCTCCAATGCGAACCAAAACTCTCTGTTTCATTGGGTGGCTGTTCGGCAAAGCCTATCTCCTTTTTTAATGGATAAGTAAATAATGGAGTTGAACTTCGCATATCCTTTTTTACAGCCGCATAAACAGAATCAATAAAGTCATAAACAAATCCGGCATACTGCTTATCGCAATAAAGTACTGCGGTATCACAACGGCCATAATAAAAAGGATGAACAAGACATTTAAAAATAAACGGTACTGCGAACTCGTTTGCAAAACCGGTCAACAATTGCATCCATTTCCTGTTGCCTTCAAAAGTTGAGTTGAAATAGAACCGCACCATTTCACTTTCGCCATTCTCATCAATAGCGCTGCCATATCCATAATAAAAAACATCAGTAACACTGCTGTATTCTTTGGGCCGGTAAATTCTTACCCCCGCAGGTTCATCTGCATTGTTGCCTTTTGGTATGTTGAGATATTCCCCGGCTTTCAAACGGATAAGTTTATTCCCTTTTTTGGCTAAGAGGGATACACTCTCATCATTTTTTTCGACTGTCCATCCTTCATCAAATTGCTCCACCGTTTTATTTGCTTTGCTGAGAATCGATATATTCTTTTCTAACCCGGCTTGCGTGGGAGCCTGGTCACTCAACGGTTTGCAGGGCTGAATATAGAATTTGCTGTAAATGATCTGTTGTAACTTATCAAACAACATTTTTCCGCTTGGCTTTGCAGCATACTCATCTCCTGTATAATTACCGGTTGGAATATTATTCAATAAGACCTGTTGCTGATCATTGATATCAATGGCTCCTGTTATTTTTTTTATATGATCAATATTGCTCTTCATGGTTCCGGGTTAATTCCGAATAACCCAACACAAGCCTGCGCCGGGTTGGAAAGAATGTTATGCGCCAGTTGTAATAACCTGGCGCTGTAAGGTTGCAAATTTTTGGCATTTGGTGTGGTCTCAAAACAGGAATGCAATACCCGCAATGCCGTGAAAGCAGTACATTTCTCCAACTTCTCTTTTGCCATTGCAATATTCCATCCATTACACCCTGCATATTTTTTCCAGCAGGCGGCAATAAACTCCTGCATCCGATCTGTACTGATCCCTATTTTATTTTCTGAACTGAATAACGGATCCTGGCTAACCACCCAGCTTGTCAATACACTTTGAAAAACCGTGGCCACATCCCAAAGCGGATCGCCGGCAGCAACGATCTCCCAATCGATCCATTTCAGTTTGCCATCTTTATCATTCAACAAAAAATTATTTAGTTTACTGTCGCCATGAATGATGCAGGAGGCCTCCCATAATTGCGCCGCATTGGCAATCAGTTCTTCAAAACCCTGTATTGAAAAAATAAGTTCTATCCCCTGTTGTTCAGCAACAGATCTTGCCGTAAAACCTCCCTGTCTTTTTGATCCGGCCAATTGTAATATCCATGGTTTTACTTCATCCAAAAATCCCGGCACAGTTGTTTTGACCGAATGAAGTGAAAATAAGATCACAGCGAGGTCACCGGCTATTTTATTGATACTACGATCCCTTTCAGCATTCATCAACCCATCATATAAACTTATATGATCATGATAATACTCCAGGACAAGGGCAGCATTTTTTTCATCATACAATAAAACAGCCGGAAGATATTGCCGCAGTTCTTCAAAATTATTATCTGTTGCAGCCAGCGTATAAAAAATTCCTTCTTTTAAAATTGAATTTGTTTTTTCATCATTATTTAGCTGCGCCTGCTTGATAAATAATTTTTGTTCTTCAAATTCCTTATTGATGATAAAATGACGGTGCCTTCCATTGCCGGCACGGCAGGAATAATTCCCTTTTATAAAACTACCTGCTGTGGTAAGGCCATTCCCCAACAGGTAATGGATCATATTGGTTTCGGTCAATAGCATAAAATAAAAAGCAATACATGATTGTATTGCTAAAAAAATTTGTACCGGTTCATCTATCAGTAATAATAACTGCCTTCAACACTGCCTGTAAGATTACCGCCGGGTTTATAATCCCACGGTGGGCAAGCCCTTGTAGCCACATTGATATACTTTGTCATGAATTGGAACCTTGGCCTTGTAAAATCTGAACCAAACACTTTTGTAATATCTGTCATGGCCGGGCGGGTAAAATCAGTCGCAAACGTTTTGGTGAAGTCAGTGATCTGGCCAATGCCGCCGCTTGTATTTCCCTGCTGATCATATATCTTCTTGATGAAATCATCATAAAGATTTCCAGCCATGTAAGTATTGGCGGTTTTATTATCACTGGTCGGGATCTTTATCCATAACCTGCTGCCACCAAGACCCAACGGATCATCATCTACTTTTAATGAATGAACAATATCCGCTGTGGGTATATCAATAAAATTGTTGAGTGAAGGGTCTGTAAACACCCTGATACTGTTGGCAACCGGTGATTTGCCGATATAGCCCTGGACAAAGATCAATGGTTGCTTATCCTTTGCATTCGGACGGGCGGCTTCCACAAAATCGTCGAAGCGGATCCCCGTTTTTGAATTTCCTGCCATAGTTTAATGGTTTTAAAGTGAAGAATCTAAATACTTACTGAAAGTAGGGAATATTTTTTTACCAAAACAAGTGCTCACCCGAAATCGTCAGAGTTCTACCTGAAAGTAGTAGGTTTTATTTTATTTTTGGATATGACAAAGCTTTCCGTCAATATCAATAAGTTCGCCACACTGCGCAATGCAAGGGGTGGTAATAATCCGGATGTGGTAAAAGCAGCGATCAATGTGCAACGTTTCGGCGCCGATGGAGTGACGGTGCATCCCCGCCCCGATGAACGGCATATCCGCTATGAAGATGTGCGGCAGGTAAAGAAAATAATTACTACAGAATTTAATATCGAAGGCAATTGCAGGGAACAATCATTTGTTGATCTTGTCCTGGAAACAAAACCAACACAGGTAACCTTGGTGCCGGATGTGATCGGGCAACTAACAAGTGACCATGGCTGGGATACCATAAAAAATAAAGATTATTTAATGGAGATGATTGCTATTTTTAAAAAAGAAGGCATCCGTGTTTCCATTTTTGTTGACCCGGTGATGGAAATGATCAATGGAGCTTCTGAAACGGGAGCTGACAGGATCGAGTTATATACTGAAAGTTATGCGAAACAATATGCAATGGGCAATAAGCAACAGGCAATAACAGATTATGTTGACGCAGCAAAAAGGGCAAAAGAATTAGGGTTGGGTTTAAATGCCGGGCATGATCTTGATCTCCATAATTTAAAATTTTTCAAACAAAATATTCCCTGGCTGGATGAAGTGAGTATCGGCCATGCACTGATCTGCGATGCTATTTATTTGGGATTGGAGAATGCGGTGCAGTTATATAAGAGGCAGTTGCAGTGAGCTGGTTTGCACAAAATTGCTTTGATTATCAGCAAATTTCTGTGCAAGAAGTAGCGTATATTTAAGTGTTGTGCGAAACCCGTTAAGATAACTTTCATTCTTATTTGAACAATGACAACTGCCAAGCCATTACTAAAGAAAAAAATTGCAAAAGAGGTGCTCATCTTTTTTGGAGGGCTTGTTATTGTCGGTTTGACCTGGTGCTTTTTATTATTACGTAACAATTTCTACAAGACAAAGAAATCAAATCTTAAAACTGAAATACAATCTTTAGCACAGCAACTTGACAGCTTACCAAAAGATTACCTTAAAGAGTTATACGATAAAACAAGTAAACAGTTTATAGTTAAATACCAAGTTGGACAAGACATTTATTTAATTCCTAAAGGACAAGAGCAAGAATTCCTTATTGACCCATTGGGAATAAAAAAGAAAGCGATATTACTTCCTGTATCTCCTAAAGGTTATTCATATACCCATCTGGACATTTTTAAAAAATATGGCGGATACGAACTCTATCCTAAACAGAAACCTCCTTTACCGGGTATTGTTCAGGACTCAACAGCAGTGTTTGATTTTGTTGAGCAAAATAAATTCAGAGAATTTTTATCATCAGCTGACTATCGTGATAAATTCTATGAAACTTTTAGTAAGGAAAAGTTCATTATTGATAGCTATAATGATGATGGCTTGCCTATTGGAACAGTTGTTGATTTAGGTAGTCATTCAGAGTTTGACACTACAATTCAGTTTGCATTAAAAAATCATGCTTCAATCGCTGCGACAAAAGAAGACATTTCAAGGAAAATTGAAGAAACTAATCTCTCGTATAAAAATGCAGTGACAAGTATATGGAGCAACAGTAAAACAAATAATATTTTGTTAACCGCAGTCTTAATACTTGCGATAATTCTTTATCCAGTGCGACTCAGCTTTTTTTTGATTAAGTGGTCATTTAAAACATTGAAATAACAAGCAAAGTGAAATCGGGTGATTCGCACAACATTCGGTTTGGCAATATGGCGGGGCGACGAATAAATCCTCATCTTTTTATTCGCTATCAGCTTCAGTCCGGGCTTAACTTTTACTATTGAGCTTTAGTTGTTATCTTCATCAATAGTAATTCTATTCGGCTGCGGCTCCGGGCTGAACGTTTTTCAAATACCGCCACATCGCCAAGCCGTACCGTTATAGGCCATTCAATTGGCCGGGCTGTTATTGTCACACATCTTTGGATGTACTTACTACCTGAGTCCTTCACCTCAATTTTTCCAACAGTTTTATGATGGCGATGATTTAAAAGATTTTCTCCAAAAATCATGAGTAGGATCCAACCCGACGGGCAACAAAGGTTTCTTTACTTACCGAGAGCTGCGAGGAGGCGTGAGAAGTTTACTTGTTAAAGCCGACGACGCAGCTCTCGTAAGTTAGCCTCCTTTTTTAACAGTTCCGCGGTGTTTACCTCATGATTTTTGGAGAAAATAACGTCAGCGACAGCAGAAAAATGGCGGTAAAAAAAATTGAGGTGAAGGATTAAGGGTCGAAGGTCACACATCCAAGGATGTGTGACCTAACTAGGCCAGGTCAGTTGAATTGAGGCCAATAAAGCCAGGACATAACTATGGATGACGAACGGCCTATAACATGAACTGTGTAAAAAATCAAATAAATTTTTTACTTTTTCAGGGTTTAGGTGAACAGTAATTAGGTTGATACAGGCTGTTGTTTTTTACCACTGCAAATACTTGTTTTAAAAGTTTGTTACA
>JABFRU010000065.1 GCA_013140985.1 Chitinophagaceae bacterium
AACAACAGGGCTGTCCATCCATTTATATGCGGGTCATTTCTGTTTGTCATGAATTGATTGCATGGTATGAAAGAAAAGGTTATTACCAAACCGGAGAACACCAGCCTTTTGAAGAGAGCCGTTTCGAAACAGCGTCCATTCCATTTGATTTTATTGTAATGCAAAAAGAACTGTAATGAAGAATTAGAAATATTTTCACGCCTTAACTATCTATTGTATTTCCTTAACATTAAATAACATCTCTCAAATCTGCTGCCAGCAAGGGTTTCATTCACCAACATTTGCATCACACTTCGCTTAACATTTTTTTTATCCATTTTTGGCATACTGGCACTTGCTTTGAAATATCAAAGCTGACCGGGCAATTAATAATAACCGTACCGCAAGCCGCCCGGCGATTGCAGTACATGAAAACAAAAAATGAGTACCATGAAAAAGATCTTTACACTTGCAACAGGACTTTTAATGACTGTTCTTGTTTTTGCGGCCGACCGAAGGCCTACCGTTACTGTGAACAGTATGAAGAATTACAAAATTGTAATTGACGGCCGGGCTTATTTTGGCAGCAATTCAAGTATCAGTCTTTATAACCTCTATGATGGCCGTCACACCATCCAGGTTTTTGAAATGAGGGGCAGCATCTATGGAAGAAGAAGACCAGTTGAAAGAATGATCGCTTCCTCAGTCTTCCGTGTTGACCGCAAAGATGTCGTTATCAATATTGACTTCTTTGGTAACATCAGCATCAGGGAAATAAAGAAGTACAGGCGTTATGACAGGAACGATCATGACGATCGTGACAGGGACGGCGATGGCCGTGACAGGGACCGTGACTGGGATGACAACAGGAGATTCTAAGTCCTCTGAAAATAATAACCGTTCCGCCTGAGGCGGGGCGGTTTTTTTATTTGCCTGGCTTATTCTTTTTAATCGATGCGGATAATTCTAATCACAGTATCCCTGATGCTTCCAAACTGTGTACTATACTTGATTGTATAATCACCCGGAAGAAGGTACTGTACAATAGGGTCTCTTTCCAGGCCAAAACTTCCGTTGCCAAAATCCCATACAGGGTTAGTTGAAGCAGGATTGATGGTTTTAAAAGATATGCCGACCGGTGTACCAACACATTTTTCCTGGTAATAAGAAAAAACAGATTTGTTAGTGGGGGCCGGTGTTTCTACCGTCAACAGTTTGCAAACAGAGTCAGCACCGCCCGGTCCTGTAACCTTAAGCCTTACCTGGTAAGTTCCCCTTAAGGTATAGGAATGTGTTGGATTTGATTGTGTAGATGTAGTACCATCGCCAAAACTCCACTCAAAGCCCGTAGCATTCTGAGATATATTAATGAAAGTGACCGGTGCTGGTATTGGGTTCTCATACCCTGAAACGCTGAACTTGGCAACAGGCTTGTTGCCTGAATCATCATCATTCCTGTTACAGGCAAAGAAACCAATGATAGTTACACATAAAATAAATCCTGTGATTGTTTTCATAAACTTTACAATTAAACAACGCAAGTTACTAAATTGCCTGCTTTGTTGCTGTACAAAGGCTCATTTGGCTGTATGTACATGAATAAATTTGTCCAACAACGCTTTTTCATTTTCATTGCTGAATCTTTTTAAGATGCCTGCCTGGTGAATTATAAGCGTAGCAACTCTGTCAAAAGGCATTTTCCCATACATTTTTCCACCTTCAAAATGACAGGGCGAACATTTTTTTTGCAAGAGAGGAACTATATGCGCTGTAAAATTGATACTGTCGAATATAAGAGTGACTGATCTTGTACCATTGTGTTGCCTGGCTCTTGCACTTGACATTGACAAGGAAAGGAGAATGCTGTAAACTGCTATCATCAACAGGCCTTTCATAAGCGAAAAGGTAGTTTATTTTTTTAATAACCGCTTTACCGCTCACCCATTTTCAACCTCTTTTAAAATCCTATTATCTTTCCGGAATGAAACCAATTGCTGCTGAAGTGAAAGCCATTATAGACCGCCATATGGCGGCATTGCAAGCTATGCCTGAAGACAAGCTTTCATTCAAACCCTCTCCTGCCAAATGGAGCAAGAAAGAGATCATTGGCCACCTGATAGACTCTGCCCAAAGTAATATCAGAAGATTTATAGTGGCACAATATGAGGATACACCCACCATTAATTATAACCAGGAAAAATGGGTTGCTCTTTCCGGCTACCAACATTGCGAGAGCCTCAGTCTTATCCGTCTTTGGTATTTGCTGAACTGGCAGATATGTGAAATTGTAAAGAACATGCCACCCGAAGCTGCGCAACGAACCTGTATAACGCAAGATTTGCATACGCTTGAATGGCTGGTAAATGATTATGTAAAACATCTTTTGCATCACCTTCACCAGGTGCTGGAACTGGAGCCTGTTCCCTATCCTTAAATGTATTTATATGAAGCTTGCAGCAATTGACAGCAAGAAGATGTCAGGCATAAAAATCTCACTTGGTTACCAGCAAAAGTTTCATAAAAACAATTTTACTTACAGGTCTTATTGCCGGCACCCTGGATGCAGCGGCGGCTTCCATTAAATATTTGATCGATACGAATGGCGGCAACCCGCTGAAAGTATGGCGTTATGTCGCAGGCGTCGCTTTCGGGCCGGAAACAAAAACCAAAGACCTGTATGCGATGGCTGCATGGGGTTTGTGGTTCCATTATATCATTGCGATGTCATTCACTTTATTCTTTTTCCTTTGTTATCGTCCGATAAGGACTGTATTGACGAATAAATTTGCTGCGGGTATCGGCTACGGGATATTTGTGTGGTGTGTAATGAGCTTGCTGGTTTTACCAATTGCAAATGGGGAAAATATCGGTGCCCGGTTAGAAAAGCTTGTTACAATGTATAAGGAATCGCTGATCGCAATAGGCATACTTATAATAGCGATCGGCCTGCCCATATCATTATTAGCAGACCGATACTATTCAAAAAAAGTTCCTTACTAATTATTTTTCCAGCAAACCATCATCTCTCCATTTCTTAAATGCATTGATGGTGCTGTCGGGTAATTTAGCAGTGCCTTTGAAAGGCATAAAACCCCTGTCAGTTGGATTCAGTTCCATCCGCTTGATCATTTCGTTTATATCTGTTTTTACATTCGCATAATTATCATACGCTTTTTTGCGGCCGCCTTTACCAGGAATATGACAGGGAGTGCAATTAGCCTCAATAACTGCCGAAAGATTTCCAAAATATGTTGATTTGGCCGCAACAGGCGCATCTGCTCCGTCCGTTACTTTTTTCCCGGGGTTACAATTCGAAAAGATAACCGCCCCAATTACAACAGTTGAAAGAACTAACAATTTCTTCATGGTTAATATTTTTTGAGTGATAAATATAAGTAAGAAAACGAATACTTCAATTCCAATCGTATAATTGGTTTATGATGGTTGCCAATAATTTTTTTCTTTTATCGCTACCCTTACCATTATTTCATCC
>JABFRU010000042.1 GCA_013140985.1 Chitinophagaceae bacterium
CTAACAGGGATGGTCATGATCCATGCCCAGAGAAGATTGACGGTTACTCCCCACCTTACAGCGGATAAACGTTTGGTGGCGCCTACGCCAATGATACTTCCGGTAATAGTATGAGTAGTAGAAACGGGTATTCCCATCTGGCCCGTAAAGAATAAAGTATATGCACCGGCAGTTTCTGCTGATACACCTTCAAGCGGTGTTACTTTGGTGATCTTTGTTCCCATTGTTTTTACGATCTTCCAGCCGCCACTCAGGGTGCCAAGGCCGATAGCCAGGTAGCAGGCGATCGGAACCCAGTTTGGAAGATGACTGAAGTCCTGAATGGCGCCACTCGCAATCAAGGCGGCGCCAATGATCCCCATTACTTTTTGTGCATCATTACCACCATGACCGATACTGAATGCTGCGGAGCTGAATAACTGGAGTCTTTTGAACATCACACTCATGCTCCGGGCGGTTGGAGTCTTTATTCTTTCTGTATAGATGTAAACCAGGCAAAAGAAAAGTGAAATGCCGACAATGCCCCAGGCTATGATCCTGTTATCTGATTTCAGGATCTCTTTTTTAAATGATTTCTCGACACTGAAGGTTGCTATCTTCTTTTTTACCTCTTCGGTATTTTTTTCCTTGATGGGATAGATCTGGTCAACAAGTACCAACGCACTGTCTGCAGAGATCTTTTTGTCGATATATAATTGCAGGGGGATCTTATAATCTTCTGTGGCTATTTTGGCTACCGCAAATACATTTTTAATGGAATCACTCTGGACCGATTGTGCTTCAATGATCAGGTAATCGTTGGCATTACGTACATCATCTTTCAGGCGGCTTACTTCAATATCTTTTAACCAACCCTCCGCATACACTTTATTCGAAATGTAGGTGGCACCTAACTTGTCATAACGTGTGATCAGTGGTTTAATATGAGCATAGGTTTCGTTTGCTTTGGATAGTTTTTTCTGTGCAGAAGCCAGTTCAGCAATAGCAGTGCTGTCAGTGGGTTTGGCTTTTATCTTTTCCTGTGCAACGGAAATATCTTTTTTGTATTTATCTATTTTTAAGAACTTCTGCGTACCCTCCTGCATTTTACTATGCTCGAAATAATCGAACAGGAAAAATGTAATGGTAGTAGCAACGGTAATGATCCCTATTCGTACCCACAAATTTCTTTTTACGGTAACGACGGTGATAAAAATGGAGACGATCATTCCTATCAATGGAGCCAGGAAGATGAAAAGAATTGTTTTTAAAATAATACCGCTTTCAACCACCTTTCCCCATGATATGCCTGCACCCTTTGTCATCATAGCATGGGTGATGGCCGCCCCTGCAAAACCACCAATAAGAGTATGTGATGAAGAAGAAGGAATGCCATACCACCAGGTAAGCAGGTTCCAGATGATAGCGGCGATGATGCCCGACAAAATAACAGGGAGTGTAATAAATTCTTTATTGACTGTTTTACTGATCGTATTGGCAACAGCATGGTCCTGGAAAATAAAATATGCAACAACATTAAAAAGGGCAGCCCACAATACGGCCTGCACCGGTGTAAGCACTTTCGTAGAAACAATGGTCGCAATGGAATTGGCGGCATCATGAAAACCATTGATATAATCAAAGGCGAGGGCCAGTATTATGATTGCAATAACTAAAGTGGTCATAAAGGAGAATTAGAAAATGTGTGAATGTGGAAATGTGAAAATAAAGTATATGGACACATGGCTCATTTCCACATTTTCATATTTATCACACTTACACATTGGAATTAAGCATATTTAATGATAATGGATTCGATCACATTACTCACATCCTCGCATTTATCGGTAACGATCTCCATTACCTGGTAAATATCTCTTTTCTTGATCACCTCTTTGGCATCTGCTTCTGTATTGAAAAGCCTGTCAATGCTGAAATCCAGGATATCATCGCCCTGGTTCTCTATGCTGTTGATCTTTACCAATGCTTCAGTGATGTTGCGCATATTCTTCATATTCCGCAATTCGCCTATAGCAATTTTTACTTGTTGTGCACCTTCTTCGATCAGCTCAGAAAATTTATGCATACCCGGATCGTTAGGGTTTACTTTATAAAAATTGATCTTTTTGGCAGCGGCATAAATATAATCAGCCACATCATCTAATGAAGTGGCGAGGTAATGGATATCTTCCCTGTCAAAGGGAGTAATAAAATTCCTGCCCAGCTCGGTAAATATATTATGCGTTATTTCATCATTGGCATGTTCAAGATCTTCCACCTTCATAATAAGGGCACCTCTTTTATCAAAATCAGATTCGCCTACCACATTCCGGAGTAAGGTCCCCATTTTGGAAACGTTATCGGCCGCTTTTTCGAACAGTTCATAAAAGATCTTATTCTTTGGCATGAAGATCTTGAGAAAGTTATTAAGTGCCATAGTTAATGTTTTAGTACCGCCTCAATAATATGATAACGGTAATGGTTGCGAAATTACGGGGGGATTAAAAGCTGCGTTCCAAGACCGCAGAATTAATGATTACTTAATGTAGAGATAAAATTAGGGTAACGATTCAATAATAAAGATTTTATATTGCAGCAATTTTCAACCTAACTATGTTTCGGGGATATCAAATTTTTAAGAGACCGTATTTGACCGCATTTTTCCTCGTTTTTGTCTCAATTTCTGCTCATTCTCAGCGGTACCTGGCCGATATTGATTCTTCTTTTTTTATTAAGGATACGGTAAGACCTGTAATAAAAAGGTTCGAGAACTTACGCATTACCGGTTATATTCAGCCCCAGTTTCAAAAAGCACAGTCAGACGGAGCACCTTCTTTTTCAGGAGGTAATTTTTCCCAGTTTTCCAGCAGCCGGTTTATGCTTCGAAGAGCAAGAGTAAAGATCGATTATATACTTCCATCAAAATACAGGTTTCCAAAGGCTTTGTTCTCCTTTCAGATCGACGCGACTGAACGGGGCGTAATAGTCAGGGATATGTTTTTGAAATTATTTGAAACAAAAAAGAACAAGTTGTCAATGACGGCAGGCCTTTTTGCCCGCCCTTTTGGGTATGAGGTCAATCTTTCATCTGCTTTTCGGGAAACACCGGAACGGGGAAGAATGTCACAGATATTAATGCCTTCAGAAAGAGATATCGGGGTCATGTTCTCCTATGAGCCGCAGGAAAAAAGTCACAAGCTATCACATATAAAATTTGATGCAGGATTTTTTAACGGCCAGGGATTATCGGGCACAACAGATTTTGACGATCATAAAGATCTTATCTCAAGACTTTTTGTCAAACCCTATTTCATCAAAAAAATTGAGTTGTCGGGAGGGATTTCTTATTTGCGGGGAGGATGGAAGAACGGAACAAAATATGTGTATGAAAGTGGAAAGGCAACTAACGGCGATAATATTTTTGTCGTTGACTCATCTGCCTCTAATCTTGGAAGATCATCACCCCGCCACTATTATGGAGCCGATGCACAGGTAAAATTGAAACATAAGTGGGGTGAAACAGAATGGCGGGCCGAATATTGGTTTGGTACACAACCCGGCACATCAAATTCAACAAGTAACCCAGGGACTTTACCTAACTCAAATGGTAATCCTGTACCTACTTATGTGCGGCATTATAATGGCGCCTTTTTTTTATTTCTTCAGAATATTGTAAATAACAAACACCAGCTAATGGTGAAATATGACTGGTACGACCCGAATATCAAGGTGGAGAGAACAGATGTAGGGAAGCCAGGCGCTAATCTTACCGCGGCGGATATAAAGTTTTATACTTTGGGGATCGGCTATAGTTATTATTTCAACCCTCAAACCAAGGTCATTTTTTACTATGATTTTGTAAAGAATGAAAAGACACAAATGACTGGATTTGACACTGATCTGAATGATGACATTTTCACCTGCCGGCTTCAGTTTCGCTTCTGATCCGCAGTTAACATTCCGGTAATATTGGGGTCATAATTGCTTAACATGGTAGTAACATGCGGGTAACCTCATAGGTACATCTTTGCCGCAAATGAAAACGACTATGTACCTCCCGATGCGACTGATGATGGCAATGTTTTTTTTGGCCCTTGTTTCCTTCTCACAAGCTCAAAACATAAAGCTTACAGGAAAAGTTTTGAATGAGAAAAATGAAGCTCTTCCTTCAGTCTCAGTTAAGATAGTTGGCGGTGGTGGAACTACAACAGATGTTGAAGGCCGTTTTTCTCTTTCACTTGTTCCCGGAAAAAAATATGAGATCGAATTTTCTGCTGTTGGTTATGAAACAAAAACTATTAATGAGGTTGAAGCTATTACAGGACAGATAAATGAATTGAATATCACCTTACAGGTAAAAGCTGCCACGGGAGATAATGTGACGGTAAGTGCAAGGAGATCTACTGCTCCAAGAGAAACAGTAGCCTCAGCTATCTCTTTTCAAAAAAATACAAATACGGTAGCATCTGTTATCTCTGCTGAAAGTATTCGCCGGTCGCCGGATAAAAATACCGGTGAAGTAATTAAACGTACACCCGGCGCTAGTTTGCAGGAAGGGAAATTCATCATTGTTCGTGGTTTGGCGGATCGATATAACCAGGCCATGCTGAATGGAATATTATTAACAAGCACAGAGCCTGACAGAAAAACTTTTTCATTCGACCTGATCCCTGCCCCGATGATCGATAATATCATTATCAATAAAGCTTTTGTTCCTGAATATCCCGGCGAGTGGGCAGGTGGATTGATACAGGTGAATACAAAGGATATTCCTTCAAAGAATTTTCTGAATGTACAGGTAGGTCTTGGGTTTAATACCGCTACAACCGGCAAGGATTTTTATAAGGAAACAAGAGGAAAGCTTGACTGGTTAGGTATCGATGACGGATCAAGAGCGCTGCCTTCTGCTTTTCCTACCAAGTATAATTTTGATACAATGTCAATCGCTCAGAAGACAGCGCTTGGCAAAACAATGGATAACCGCTGGGTGTCAGAAAAAACATCGGGATCTCCTAATGCATCTTTCCAGGCGAACGGTGGTTTTGCTACTACCCTGTTTGGAAAAAAGATCGGCGGCACATTCGGCATCAATTATAGCAGAACAAATAGTTTTTATAATAATCCCAACCAGTTGCCTATACCGGATGCTACTACTGGCAAGTTCAATAATGAATATGAATTCGGAGATAATATTTATGACCAGGCTATTGCCGCCGGGGCATTGGGCAGCCTGAGCATACAGTTGAACCCGCTGAACAAGATATCTTTTAAATCCATTATAAATGTAAATACGATCAACAGGGTACTGGAAAGAAGCGGTAAGAATATTACCCGTACAGATTCTCTTGTTGCGGGTACTGAATTTACTTTTAAGCAAAATACATTCTTTACTGGCCAGGTATCCGGCGATCATGGTATCACCAAATCGTTGAAATTAAAATGGTATGGCGCATTCAATATATTGGATGGATATGTACCCGACCAGCGCAGGATATTATATTCTAAAACAAATGTATCAGACCCATACAGGCTGGTGATCAGTAACACTCTTTCACAGCAAAGCGGCAGTCGCATCTACCAAGCATTAAGCGATTATATCTATACAGGCGGCGGCGATCTTACCTATTCATTCGGCAAAGGCCAGTCGGTAAAAGGCGGATACATGCTACAGATAAAAGACCGTTTGTTTGATGCAAGGTTGTTCTCTTTTTTTCTTCCCCGTGATAATGACGTTCTGAAACAATTGCCTGCCGGCCAGATATTCTCTCCGCAGAATTTTGGTGATGGCTCTGCTACCAGTACATTGTTTGCTTTTGACGCCATTAAAGGAAGCACTTTCCGCTATATGGCCAATACCATATTAAATGCAGGGTTCATTCAATTTGATAACCAGTTAGCCAAACAAAAAATAAGGATCGTATGGGGATTAAGAGTTGAAAATTATGATCAGTTGGTCGGGAGTGTAAAAAAATGGGATCCCCGTCACACATATAGCAAAGTGACAGATTTCCTGCCCGGTGTAAATGCAACATTTAAAATAAATCCAAAAACCAATATAAGGTTATCAGGCTCGCAAACTGTTATCCGCCCCGAGCTGCGGGAACTGGCAGCATTGAATATTTATGATTTTGAATTGAATGCTTCTGTACAGGGCAATCCCAGTTTGAAGAGAACCAAAGTAACCAACCTTGATCTGCGTTATGAATTATATCCAAGACAAAGTGAAACATTTTCTTTAGGAGTTTTCTATAAGCATTTTGAAGATCCTATTGAATCTTTATTTGAACCGGGTACCGGCGGGGCCAGCACTTTCAATTACCAGAATGCTGATAAGGCTACGGCATTTGGTGTTGAGATAGAATTCAGGAAAAAACTTGACATGGTGGATGCATTCAAGAACTTTACCGTACAAGGCAATCTTTCTTATATAAAAAGTAAAGTAGAAGATACTGCATTGAACATTGACAGGCCATTGCAGGGTCAATCGCCCTATGTAATAAATATTGGCTTATTGTATGACCTGGAGAAAAAAGGATTTAATGCTACGTTGCTTTATAATCAAATAGGACAACGAATTGCCAATGTAGGAAAAGTGGAGGATGGTTTCCCTGATGTCTGGGAAAGAGGCCGCCCATTGCTCGATTTGCAACTATCACAAAAAATAATGCATAAAAAAGGAGAGATCAGGCTCAATGTATCGGACCTGCTGAACCAATCAAGGTATTATTATGAGAATAATGCTGGGTCCAGCAATTCGTACCAGTCAGCAGATCCTTACCGGTTCAAGAGAACATTCGGAACGACATTCACTTTGACATTTAATTATTCAATATTATAATAACAACATCTCAAAAAAATAAAAAATGAAAAAGTACATTCTTGCAATTACTGCCTTTGCAGCATTACTGGCCACCGGCTGTAGAAAAATTGAAACTGATGGTGAAAAGGAAATTGTGATCATCAATGGTGGCGGTGGCGGCGGTGGTGGTCAAACCATTACACTGCAGGGCCGCATCAGTGCCGATACTCTGTTGAGAAAACAGAACACTTATATCCTGAAAGGATTAGTATATATGGTGGGTAATCATACCATGACCATTGAGCCGGGAACTGTTATCAAAGGTTCTTTTAGTGGAAGCGATGTCGCAGCGCTGATCATTACAAAAGGTTCAAAGATCGTTGCACAGGGTACCGCTTCTGAGCCGATCATCTTTACTTCTGCATCACCTAATCCTCAATCAGGTGACTGGGGAGGCATAGTTCTTTGCGGAAAAGCAAGTGTAAATACTTCCTATAATGGAGTTGCTAATAGCTACCAGGTAGAGGGTGGTATAGATAATGCCAATGGTGATGGCATTGCTGGTGGTGGAACTACTCCTGACGATAATGACAACTCTGGTGTATTAAGCTATATAAGGATCGAGTATGCCGGTTATGCCTTTCAACCTGATAAAGAGATCAACAGCCTCACAATGGCTGCTGTAGGAAGAGGCACTACGATCGATCATATACAGGTAGTGTATGCAAAGGATGATGCTTATGAGTGGTTTGGCGGAACAGTGAATTGCAAATACCTGATCGCTTTAAAAACACAGGATGATGATTTTGATACAGACAATGGTTATAATGGGAAAGTACAGTTCGGCATTATTATCCGTGATTCACTCATCGCCGATATTTCCAATTCAGAAGCTTTTGAAAGTGATAATAATTCAGGCGGAACAACAGCAGCACCTAAAACAGCTCCTATTTTCAGTAATATCACAGCAATAGGGCCCAGAGCTACATTAACCAATGTTGGAAGTTCGCTGTTCAGAGGAGCTACACATATAAGAAGAAATACAGCAATGTCACTTTTCAACTCTATACTTTTAGGATGGCCAAGAGGTTTGGAAGTGGATGCTACAACCGGAACATCTACTGCATTGAATATTGAAGACAGTTCACTTCGCCTGCGGAATGTTACTATTGCGGGTTGTGCCACTAACACAAGGTTCAGCGGTACAGCAGGCGCTACCATTACAAACGATGCAACATTTTTAGCATGGGCAAGTAATACATTTTATAATAATGATTTCCTTACCAACACATCTGATGCAAAACTGATTCAACCGTTTAACTATACTGCGCCAGATCCAACTCCTTTTGCAGGAGGCAGCGGTAACCAAAAGATCCTTACAGGCGGTGGATTCACAGACAGCAAATTTACAGGGGATACTTTCTTTGAGAAGACCATAACCTTCCGTGGTGCAATTGCACCTGCCGGTGATCTGGCCAACTGGTGGAAAGGATGGACCAAATGGAATTATTAATACAGATTAGTTAAGTATAGAAATGAAAGAGGCAGATATCATATCTGCCTCTTTTTTATGCACAGTATCTATCTAAAATTAATTCCGGGATGTTGGGAAATAAGCATAAGCAACCTCGTAGGGTTGTGATCTTAATGCAGGAAGCAATTGGCCAAGCCCGAGATCAGTTTTTTGAGGAGTGGGTTCACATACAGAATACTTCATACCATTATAAATAATGGGTTTACCGACAGGCTTGTCAAATTTTATTGCTACAGTCACATGTTCGGGATAAGTAAGAACGATCATTGGCAGATCATAAATCTCTTTTACGAGGCAAAAGAAAAGAGCAGCCCTGTCATCGCAATCGCTTTCATCATATAGCAATGTTTGTTCGGGCGTCAATCTTTTTTCAGCGCCAAAGTTTTCATTGTCTGTTTTAAATAGAAAAGCATAACGGGTAAAATGCATCAGGTAATCAACGCCATTTTTTACTGTCATACCTTTTACATTTTCCTTCAATGAAGGAATCAATGAGCTATATGTTTCATTGCTCAGTGGAATATTGAAATAAGAAGCATAATCAACCACAGGGTAGTTGATAAAAATAGTTTTGACGTCGGGGTTGAGTTTTATTTTAAAATTATAATCGCTTTGGTTGTAGTTGAATTGTATCTCTTTTTCCTGGTAAGAGGCCGGCCTGAAATCAGGCAGGCGGGTTATCTTATAAGAGAAAGCTTTTCCTCCGGCAACAGGAAGTTCCAATTCTGTAAACTTCTCTTTATCAAAATCAATATTGCTGCCATAGTCATGATAATTCAGGCAAACATATTGTTGATCATTTTTGGTGTAGTAGGGGATATTATAAATGGTTTCATCTGTTTTTATGTAAAAAAGCATTTTATCATTGCTGATCTTAATCGTGGCCTCATAACCTGAACGGGTAAGCAAGAACCATTTATATAATGTGTACCGGTGATAATTCTCCGCTTTAGGGCTGATCTGCTGTGCAGTTTTCCGTATCAGCTGGTAATAAAGCCAATCGTTTAGTTGTTGTTTGTCTTTAAATGCAAGCAATGTTTCTATCAATGGCTTGTAATCACTTTTTTCAAGGAAGCTCGTAAAGGAGACGATGGCGGAATTGGTCAATGTGCCGTCAAACTTTACCAAAAGATCAGAATTTATTTGAAGGTTAACCTGTTCCCCGAAGTAATCAAAGCTAAATGACCTGGCTGTAGATTGTCCTTTTGCTGTGCTGAGAAGAATAACAAGCATCAAACCAAAGGATAATATCGGGCGAAAGATTTTCAAAGGCCATATTGATAACATTAAAGCTACAAAAAGGTAACAATAAAGTAATATTAATTTTTTGAACGTTAGCGAGCCGTTTGCTATTAAGTGGTCACTCTTAGTTTAAATAGTAATCCTAACTTAATCTTAGTGTAACAACAGCGTAACAATAGCAAGTCATCTTTACGCCAGTTCTTTCCAACCGTCACACAGTTGCATCTACTATGTGTTAGTAATTACCGTCGGGTGCAGATTTCTCTATGCAGTTACCATCCCGCAGCGTCCCGATTTTTATCGGGATCCGCGGGGTGGTTTTTTATTTTAATCTATAGGCTTCATAATAGTAAGATAATCTCTGCATCATGTTGAGTTTACAATTGATTACTTCTTTTGCAAAACCGTTACACATGAAAAGCTTATGGACCTGCCTTGTATTGGCAGTGTTATTACACCCTGAGGGGTTAAAACCTGTAACAAGAACGAAGATTAAAACTGGTTTACCAACAACCGGCAACCTTTTTATAATTACTACAGATGGATACCGTTGGCAGGAGTTATTTAATGGGGCTGACTCTCTTCTTATTAATAGTGATGATCATACCCCGGATAAAGAAACCATTAAAGCACTTTACTGGGCTGAAACTATCGAAGAGAGGCGAAAAAAACTAATGCCTTTCTTTTGGAATGTGGTCAGCATCAAAGGTCAGCTTTACGGTAATCGCCACTATAATAATAAGGTCAATACATCCAATCTTTATTCCATTTCTTATCCGGGCTATAACGAATTGTTTACAGGCAATACCGATCCTTCTGTTTCATCAAACAAGAAATACTATAATCCTAATATCAATGTGCTTGAATACCTGGATGCATTGCCGGAATTCAAAGGCAAGGTAGCCGCCTTCACCTCCTGGGATGTGTTTCCTTATATATTAAATGAAAAAAGAAATGGCATAACTGTCAACAGCGGCTATGAGAACATGAATGAAAAGGACATGTCTTCAGAACAGGTAATGATAAATAAAGTGCAGGACGATGCCATTGCCATTAAAACAACTACAAGATTTGATGAACTCACTTTTTTAACAGCAAAGGAATATATCAACAATAACAGGCCAAGAGTTTTGTACCTGGGACTTGGAGAAACGGATGAGTTTGCTCACCAGGGACGCTATGATCTTTATTTGCAGCAAGCCAATGCAGTAGATAAAATGATCGCCGATCTCTGGCATTGGGTGCAAACAACACCGGGATATAAGGATAATACCACTTTCATTATTACTACCGATCATGGCCGTGGCAAAAAAACGAACAGGTGGATGGATCATGGTGAATTTATCAGCGGTTCATCACAGGCATGGTTTGCTATTATTGGCCCCGGTATATTAAAATCCGGGGAAGTAAAAAAGGACGAACAATATTACCAGGTGCAGATGGCAGGCACCATCGCTGCATTGGTGGGAGAGGAGTTCAATGCTGATAAAGTTTTGTCATTACGGTAAGTTTTCTTTCATCGGCGTATCTTCAGGAAAATTTTGAAATGAAAACGATGCTCGTTGCCATCATTGTTGTTCTTTCCTATATCTCCTGCGGCAAACAATCTGCTGTCAGCAAAAAATTATCCGGCTGTGACAGTCTCGTTATTATTTTCAATAAACCCAATACTGATGAAGTAGTGAATATGGTGAGTACAACGGATAAAAAAGCCATTCGCAAACTGACTGGTTTTTTGGATGGAAAAGAAATGGACAGGTCACAATGTGGATACGACGGCCACATGATATTCTATAAAAACGGGCAGCGGGTGATGCCGGTGGTGTTTAATTTCAACGAAAAAGACTGTCATCATTTTTTGTTTGATATAGATAACAAAAATTCCAGCACCATTATGAGTAATGAAGAGATGGATTTCCTGACTAGTTTAAAAGAGGGAAAGACCTGGTATTAATAAAAAGCCGGCCCCATCGGGACCGGCTCAAATGTTTCTTCAACATTTATTATTTCATACCCGCACAAGTTGTTGCTGTGGAGGTACATTTTTCCTCTTTGGAACAAGCCGGCATATCGCAACACTTAGGGTCGCAATTTTTAGGATCACAGCACTTGTCCTTTTTACATTCGATCCTGGCTTTCTTCTTAGCCTTCTTTTTTCCACCGCCACCATTGGCAGCAAAGGAAGGAGAGGCCATGAAAGCAACAGCCAGCATCACTACCAGTAATTTTTTCATTTGTAAAAATTTAGATTGAATAATTTAATTGAGTATGGAATTAAATTATTTCCGGGGGATGCCAGCACTCGGTCAATTGCTTACAGATACGGTTATCATTGAAGAGTGGAGTTTCCTGTTTTAAAACTATGATGGGGGTAATTGCAATATGCGAATAATAAACCGCATAGAAATTACCGGATGGACAACCCAGTAGCGGATTGCAACTGTTGGCTCCGCAGGGATTCTTACTTTTTGATTCCTTAGGGGGCTTGCATTTGCTTTTACTGCAGACCGGTTTCGCTTTTTTCTTTGAACAGGTTGATGTAACAGGCTTGTTTTTTGTACAGGATGAGTTATTCGCCCTCATATTAAAATTGGTGAAGGCCGGTTGTACCATTAAAACACTCAGTATGATCGCTAATAAGCAGGCGGCAGCTCTCATGTTGACTTAAAGATATGGTTTTATGACAGATCAAAGAGTGCCGCTGGTGTAAAAAAATGACCAGGTTAAAATTCGGGCATTGTCCCCTGTCTCTATATTTAAATTATTTAATCTCTCTTTGCATCTAATGTAAACCCAACTGTAGTGCCTACACCTTCCGTACTGCGTACATGAATCGTTTGCCCGTGGGCTTCAATGATGTGCTTACAGATAGAAAGACCGAGACCACTGCCGCTTACATCAATGCTGCGGCCTTCATCAGTCCTGTAAAAACGTTCGAAGATCCTTGGCAAATGTTTTTCGCTGATACCGATACCATCATCGCTTATCTCTACTAAAATATGTTTGCCATCAGTTCTGTACATGCTGGCGGTAATAGTTCCGTTTTGTTTTCCATACTTAACGGAATTCTCCAGCAGGTTGGTTAACACCTGTCTTATTTTTTCTTTATCAGCAAATACAACAAGAGGAGATTCACAACCTTTTTTTATAACACAATGGATATTGTTCTCGTCTGCTTTGATGGATAAACTTTCAAACACATCCCTTACGAGGTCCTGAATTACAAAATTCCCTTTGTATAAAGTCAGTTCACCCCTTTCAAGCCGGGATATCTCATCAAGATCAGTTAATAAATGAGTGAGCCTGTCCACATTCTTGGATGTTTTTTCCAAAAACCTTTTGTTCACCTCCATATCTGATAATGCACCTGATAATAATGTATCCACATAACCCTGTATGGCAAAGACAGGCGTCTTGAACTCATGCGAAAGGTTTTGCAGAAACTCACGGCGGAACTGTTCATTTTTGCGAAGCAGTTCCAGTTCCTCTTCATTCTTAGCAGCCCATGCTTCCACATCTTCTCTTACTTCATCAATACTTTTTTGCGGCAGCACATATTTATAATAGGTTTCTTCTTTGCGGGTGGCTTTGGTGCGGTAAATGAATTTATAAATGAGTTTGATCTTGCGGTAAATGAACCTTTCCATTACAAAAGAGAATAACATATAACCACCGGCAAACAATACTGCAAAAGAAGCGGCTCCCCATATCCAGTTCTTTTCTTTAAAGCCGATCACCAGGCTCACCGGTAATGCCAATACAAATGCTGTAAATGCAGAAAGTTGACGGGGAGAAATATTCTTGGTAGAAAACATGATAATGCGAAGGTAATTGTAGAAGGTACAAGGAACAAGGTGCAAGGCACAAGACTGGAAAAACTAATGATATTTCAAACTATAGTACACTCTTGTACCTGGCACCTTGTGCTTTTATAATTCAAATTTATACCCCACACCTTTCACCGTAGTGATGCAATCAATGCCCAGTTTTTGCCTGATCTTACGAATGTGTACATCAATAGTGCGGTCACCAACGATCACATCATTGCCCCAAACCTGGTTCAGTATCTCATGGCGAAGGAAAACCCTGCCGGGTTTTATGGCTAATAAATAAAGCAGTTCAAATTCTTTCTTAGCCAGCACCACATCTTCCTCATTCACTTTTACAATGAAGCGTTCGGGATCGATCGTAATATTATCAATAGTTAATATGCGGGCATCTGTTTTTTTCAAACGACGGAAAAGAGCATTAACCCGGCTCAGAAAAACTTTTGGACTGATGGGCTTGCTGATATAATCATCAGCGCCGGTCTCCAAACCTTTTATTTGAGTGCCTTCATCGCTTAATGCCGTCAAAAAAATGATGAGTGTTTCTTTAAAAGCAGGTTGAGAACGGAGCAACTGGCAAACTTCAACTCCGGTCTTTTTCGGCATCATTACATCTAATACGATAAGATCGGGTTGTGTGCGGCGGGCTTTTTCCAATGCTTCATCACCATCCTTGGCAGTGATCACTTCATAGCCTTCATTGGTCAGATTATACTTCAGGATCTCCAAAATGTCCGGTTCATCATCGGCGATCAGAACTTTGCGGGCCTTGGTTTCCATTTATTAAAAGTTTGCGCAAACCTAAACGTTAATCAGGTGGTTGTAAAATCTCTGTTAGCCTGTTTACCCAGACTTAATAAAAAATTAATGTATAGGCTTTTCCCATTTGTAGCTTATGCCCGGTAAAAGCAGCTTTCTGCTATCTAAATGCGTCTGAATCAGTGAATATACTTCTCAACCATCCGTTTGTGCAGGTCTTAGTAACTTTGAGCCTTGAATCCTTATGACAGCGACAAAAAAATATCTTTTCGTTCTTTTTGCTTTTGTTTCTTGCTTTGACCGGTCTGCTTCATCGCAGGTCATGTTTTCAGTTTCAACTACTACTAATAATTCCGATTGCAAACCGCCAAGGAACAGGGAGCTTTTTCATGGTTTTATTGATGAGCAGCAGAAGATCATTCAGAAGTCGGATGGTAAGAACGACAATCAATACACCCCATCTTCCAAAGAAGAAATAAATTTCTTGCTTACCCAATCATTGATGAGCAGGGTAGATGCACTGCAATGTAAAATTGAGAATGACAGTACATTAAAAGACCAGGCAAAAATAAAATACCTGAGAGGGCTGGAGTATCAATTAAAATTCTTTAGCAGTAACACAAAGAGCCGTAAAGTAAATCCCACCGTTCTGCCGGATATCATCAGGACCTATGACGAATGTATGCAAAATGACAAGCAGGGAAAGTCCATTGCAGATATCGTTGACCGGTGCTCTTATGAAACTGCTTATTCTGTTGTAAAGGCAGACAATGTGACTTTTGAAAAGAACAGCGGCTTAAAAAAATCACAGGATGCTATCATTTTGAAATATTGTATCCTTTATCCTGACAGGATATTTCCAACACTCACTCAATATCCCGATGTTCCGTTTGCAGACAGCCTTGTAAAAATAGCTGCCAAAAGAAAGCCGAAGGAATTATATGATTATGCACAGGCAAATAATAAGCTCGGGCTTGTTATCCGCAATATCAAAGATGATTCATTGGTAAAAACAGTGGTTAGAATGGCCCGCAGCAAAGACGGCCAGCAATATTTCTGTTTCCTCGATAATATTTTGCATGGAAGAATGACCCTCGATGAGATCGATGCGGCAAAAGGGGACTCACTCTTATATTACCGCTTGCTGGTAAAAACAAGAATGAATTATGTGGCAAGGGCACAGGATAATGACACAGCGATAGAATTTACCACCTTACAAAAAAGAATGGAACAAAAGGCAAGAGAAGAATTTGTGAATGTGATCAATGCTTTGCATAATGAATCTGCAGAAACAAGGTTTGCATCGATCCAACCGCTTAGCCCCGAAGAATTATATTATCTCGCAGTTTCATCTGATGGGACCATCTATACATCCAGTTTTGTAAAAGGTGTGTATCCATTGATGATGAAGAAGATCAACAATAAAGGAGATTCATTGCTGGCTTCTTTGCGTTTTGATAAATACAGGAAGTTCATCAAAATGTCAGCTGAGTATAATATGCTTGGCGATTTTCTGAACTCATTTCCTCCTGCAACGAAACCGGGTGAAGAAACCGATGCACAAAAACTGATGAGGGCATTCACCGGTAATTTGGAAGTGGGCGAAGGTCTCGAGAATGGTGTGGACGTAGCAGATTCTTATGCAAGTATTGCTGACATGCTGAAACCGATAGCGGTTGATATGCTGAAAAATGTAAGGAGCAATTATAATAGAAATGAAACGACCGGCAATAAAAGAGGAATGGCCATTTACAGGATCCTGGAAAAGCTTTTTTTATCTGCGGACAGCACTACTAAAACTGATCTGACAAAGGAATTAGGTGTTCCTCCCATTTACGAAGTGCCTTACCAGTCATTGGTGAATGACAGTGGCCGTGTCATTATGCAGGTCTTTTTTTATGGAGATAAAGATGGGCAGGGGATATTCAAAGGTTTCCTGGGAACTTTCAGTAATAATAACTGGAAGATCACCGGTAATGACCAGTGGGTGACGATCACTTCTGTAAAAGGCAAGCCCGTTTCTATTTATGCCAACAGGCCTTTGCCCGAAGAAGGTGGCTTTGATGAAAAAGCACAAAAAGAATTAGGCGCTTACCTGGGAAAAAACAATTTGCAGCCGGTAGTATCCATTCACCGGGGGCATAGTTATACAGCGCCATATACAGTGGAACAAATGTCTCCTGCTTCTAAAATAGTTTTCCTCGGTTCCTGCGGTGGATTTATGATCCTGAAAGAAGCATTGGATGTTTCACCGGATGCACATGTTATTGCCACCCGCCAGATAGGAGATACAAGAGTGAACAGGCCTTTCTTTTCTATATTAACAGAGAAAATAAGGACCGGTAATAATATTGAATGGGTTTCATTCTGGAAAGAATTGGATAAAACAGCGAAGTCGGAAGACTTTGAAGATTATGTTCCTCCGTATAAAAACCTGGGTGCATTATTTATAAAAGCGTACCGTATCGCAATGGAAAATGAAGAAGAGCAGGAATAGAGAAAAACTAAAAACGAATAACTAATAGTTGTTTATAGTTCCGGGTTTCTCCATGTATTATCAATCGCTCATTTTCACTGATCATACTTACCATTCATAACATCTTGTCCTTTCAGGAACTTTTAGTTTTTATCTTTTAGTTATTATCTGTCCTAAATTTGCTTCTTCAATCAACAACAACTCTTCTTGTCAGCACCCAAAAAAACATTTTTTGATTTTGCTTTGTTGCGGCGGGTATTCCAGTATGCGTCGCCGTACAAAAAAAAATTCTATTTATCTGTTGTGTTGGCTATAGTGCTGGCCATTATGACACCCATAAGGCCATTGCTGATCAAGTTTACTGTTGATGAATATATAACTCACAGCATTGCTTCAATGCTGGTCACTATCACTATTATTCAAATAGGATTGATATTGGTAGAAACGGCTATGCGTTTTCTTTTTTCTTTTACTACCGCTTTGCTGGGACAATCAGTTGTAAAAGATTTGCGGGTGGCAACATATAGAAAGATAACAGGTCTCAATCTTTCTCAATTTGACAGAACGCCGATAGGTACACTTACTACAAGGACGATCAATGATATTGAATCCATCAATGATATTTTCTCAGATGGATTGGTTCCGATCATTGCAGACCTGCTTTCTATTGTCTGTGTGCTGGGAGTTATGTTCTGGATGGATTGGCAGCTAACGCTTATAGCATTGATCCCTTTCCCCATAATAATAATTGCCACCTGGTATTTTAAAGAAAGTATCAACAAGTCTTTTTTCAAAGTAAGAAATGCAGTGGCGGCATTGAATGCATTTGTACAGGAACATTTAACAGGTATGCCGGTGGTACAGGCTTTTGCTGCAGAAGATAAAGAATCCCAAAAATTCAGGAAGATCAACAGGGAGCATCGTAATGCAAATATCAAAGCCATCTTTGCTTATTCTGTTTTTTTCCCAATTGTAGAAATTGTATTGGCCTTATCAATTGGTTTAATAGTGTGGTGGACATCCCGGGAAGCATTGAATATCGGGGTAAGCCAGTTTGGAAAAGTGACATCATTTATTCTTTTCATGAACTTGTTATTCCGGCCGCTTCGGGTGATAGCGGATAAATTCAACGTATTGCAGATGGGGATCATCGCCAGCGAAAGAGTATTCAAAGTGCTGGATAATGACGATTATATAAATAAGGAAGGAAGTTTTGCGCCATCAACGATCAAAGGCAAAATTGATTTTGAAAAAGTATGGTTTGCTTATAATGATGAGAATTATGTGTTGAAGGATATTAACTTTTCGATAAAGCCCGGTGAAACCGTGGCAATCGTTGGCCATACCGGTAGCGGCAAAACAAGTATCATCAGTTTATTGAATCGTTTATATCATATCCAAAAAGGAAGTATTAAAGTGGATGATGTAAATGTGGAAGAGTATAAACTGGAAGCACTGCGGAAAAATATTGGTGTCGTATTGCAGGATGTGTTTTTGTTCTCCGGTTCGGTGATTGATAATATCACATTACGAAATCCCGATATTTCAAGAGAAAAAGTAATAGAAGCTGCCAATCTGATAGAGATGCATGAATTCATTATGCGGTTGCCGGGAGGGTATGATTATAATGTGATGGAAAGAGGAGCCACTTTATCACTGGGCCAACGACAGCTTCTGTCATTTATCAGAGCTTTATTGTATAACCCGTCTATTTTAATATTGGACGAAGCCACTTCATCGGTTGATACCGAAAGTGAAATGCTGATCCAGCATGCTATTGATACATTGATAAAAGGGAGAACATCCATTGTTATTGCTCATCGCTTGTCAACCATTCGAAAAGCCAATAAAATTATTGTGCTTGACAAAGGAGAGATCCGGGAAATGGGCACTCATGATGAATTAATGTCAAATGGTGGTTATTATCATAAACTTTATCAGCTTCAGTTTGAAAAGCACCAGGCTGTAGGAAGATTTTAGATTTTGGATTTTTGGTTTTAGATTGTTTTATTCAGCCGGGTTGCTTCAGGTACTAAAATCAAAAATCTAACCCCAAAAACCTAAATTGTAACATGCGTTTCGTTTGCGGCCTCTTGTTTTTTCTCTTCACTTCTTTTCATCCTGCCAAAGAAGAAGATCCTTATATAGTTGTATTGGGAATAACGCAGGATGCCGGCTATCCGCAGATCGGGTGTGATAAGGATTGCTGTAAAAAAGTATATGATAAGGAGACAACCAGGCAGATGGTTTCTTCCATCGCCATTGTTGATCCCGTTTCAAAACAAAAATGGATCATTGATGCCACGCCTGATCTTTCTGAACAATTGCAAATATTGAATAAGTACCAGGACGGCGATATCACCGGCATTTTTCTTACTCATGCACATATAGGCCATTATACCGGTTTGATGTATTTAGGCAGGGAAGCAATGAATGCAAACAAAGTTCCGGTATATGCAATGCCCCGGATGTATGATTTTATAAAGAACAACGGACCATGGAGTCAACTGGTAACGCTGAATAATATTGAATTGAAAAAATTAAAAGCAGATAGTGTCATTAAATTGAATGAGAGGGTATCTATTGAACCCTTGCTTGTGCCGCACCGGGATGAATTTTCAGAAACAGTTGGTTATTTGATAAAGACAGGTACGAGATCGGTTTTATTCATCCCGGATATTGATAAATGGAATAAATGGGAGAGAAGCATCGGTGATCTTGTAAAGCAAAACGATTATTTACTGGTTGACGGTACATTTTATAGAGAGGGAGAATTGCCAGGACGGAATATGTCAGAAATCCCTCATCCATTTGTTGAAGAAACGATGCGTTTATTTGCCGGTTTTGACACTGCGGATAAAAGAAAGATCTGGTTCATCCATTTTAATCATACCAACCCATTGATAAGAGTAAAATCCAGGGAATCTAAAGAGGTGAGAGACAAGGGTTTTAATCTCGCAATTCAAGAGCAGGTTCTTCCATTATAATAAAGTACAAAACCGGCTTTTATTTTCTTTGATATACGGTTTTAAAATCAAGGTTTTTACCCCCCGCCCCCCTATCTTTGCGGCAAATTTCGGAACGGTATGACCCTCGGACGATTCAAATCCTTACTGGTAGCGGTTTTCAGCGTATTTTCTTTGCTCATTTTCACCCCAGCCCATGCTGGTCATGGGGATGCTGATACAGCAGCCAAAAAAGAAGGATTTAATGCAACAGAGGTCATTTTTGGCCACATCCTCGATGCACATGAGTTCCATTTTTTTGATATCATAAAAAAAGACGGGACTAAAAAGCCGGTAACGATTCCTCTTCCTGTTATTCTTTATTCTCCGCAAAGAGGTTTTACAAGTTTCATGTCTTCCAGGTTTCATCATGGTGAGCATGATCATGCAGGCTACCGCATATTAACAGAGGCGAATATTGCTAAGATGGTAGCAGCCGGTGAAGCAGATGCAAAAAAGGATGGACTACATCCCGGTAAAATTATTCCCGTAACAACCGATGGGAAATGGGACCGTTCTGTAAAAGTTTACGATGTATCACTTACAAGAAATGTTGTGCAGATGATCCTTGCATTGAGCATACTGGTTTGGATCATGCTGGTGATCGCAAAAAGATATAGAAGAGGAGAAGGAGTGAACACAGCGCCCAAAGGAGTTCAAAATTTGATTGAACCTGTTATCACATTTGTAAGAGATGAAGTAGCAAAACCAAATCTCGGGAACAAATATGAAAAATACCTCCCTTACATACTAACTGTTTTCTTTTTCATTTTGATCAATAATATTTTTGGATTGATACCGGGTACAGCAAATGTTACTGGTAACATTGCATTTACTGTTGTACTGGGGCTTATTTCATTTGTTGTTATTCTTTTCAGCTCCAATAAACATTATTGGGGACATATCATTAATCCTCCCGGTGTACCGGGTTGGGTTAAAGTGATCCTGGTGCCAGTGGAGATACTGAGTGTGTTTATCAAACCGTTTGCATTGATCATACGACTTTTTGCCAACATGGTGGCCGGGCATATCATTATTATATGCCTGATATCACTGATCTTCATTTTCGCAGGTTTGAATGTGTATGCAGGTTGGGGAACATCGGTGTTCTCTATCGCATTTACCATTTTCATTTATTTCATTGAGATATTGGTAGCCTTTATCCAGGCTTTCATTTTCTCAATGCTGACAGCAGTGTTCGTGGGACAGGCATTTGAAACGGGTCATCATGGCGGCGATGCACATGAACATGATGATGCCGTAATAGTATAGTATAGGATAGTTTTATTCATTATAAAAAACAAGTATCATGGATTTATTAATGGTATTATTAAGCGAGGTTCCGTTTGCTAATGGCGGTGGTGCTATTGGCGCAGGTCTTGCAGCAATGGGAGCCGGTATTGGCGTAGGCCAGATCGGTAAAGGCGCTGTTGAGGCTATTGCCCGTCAACCAGAAGCACTGAACGACATTCGTAGCAACATGATCCTGACTGCGGCGCTTGTAGAAGGTGCTGCACTGTTTGCGATCATCGTAGGCTTCCTTGCAATGGTGTTGTAAGAAACACTTTTACTGCATCCAAAGCACAGGGCGGAGGATGCAGTATTTAAATGAAATCACAAAAGCCAAATCCCAAATCACAAATTGGAATTTGGAATCTCTAATCTGGAATTTTATAATATATGCACCCGCTGCTCAAACCTGAATTCGGATTGCTGATATGGACATTGGTCGCTTTCCTTATCGTTTTTTTCATCCTGAAAAAATTTGCCTGGCCTGCCATCATTAAAGGATTGAAAGACCGCCAGCAGTCTATTGCCAGTTCATTGGAAACTGCTGAAAGAGTAAGAGCCGAAATGGCTCAACTGAAAAATGAGAATGAAGCATTGCTGGCAAAAGCAAGAGAAGAAAGAGCTTTGTTGCTGAAAGAAGCAAGAGAAACAAAAGACCGCATCATTAACGAAGCAAAAGATGCTGCTAAGACAGAGGCCAATAAAATCATTCTCGAAGCCCAGGCTGCCATCAATGTACAGAAGATGGCTGCACTGATAGATGTAAAGAACCAGGTGGGTAAGATGGTGATAGAAGTGAGTGAAAAAGTTTTGAGAAGAGAGTTGGCCGATAAAAAAGACCAGGAAACTCATATCAGGACAATGGTTGATGATGTAAAATTAAACTAATGTGTAAATGTGAAGATGTGTGAATGTGCAAACGAGCGGATCTTTAATTTTCACATTTACACACTCCCACATTTCCTAATTATAAAATATGCCAAATCCCCGTTTAGCAACCCGATACGCCAAATCACTAATGGGTATTGCCATTGAAAAAGGGCAGTTGGAAAAAGTATTTGCTGATATGCAATGGCTGCAGGCTGTTTGCAAAAGCAACAAAGATTTTGTAGCGCTGCTCCGCAGTCCAATTATCAAAGGCGATAAGAAAATAAAGATTCTTGAAGCAGTGACTGCGGGTAAGCTGGGTGAGCTTACCTCTTTGTTCAATAAGCTGCTGATCAACAAAAGCCGTGAAAGTTACCTGCCTGAGATTGCTTCAGCATTCATTAATCAATACAAAGAGCATAAAGGAATTTATACCGTAAAATTGACAACAGCTGTTCCACTGAGTGAAGAATTAAAGAATGAGATAGTGAAACACATGAAAGAGAACAGCGACATGCATAATATTGAACTGGAAACAACAGTAAACGATAAGCTGATCGGTGGGTTTGTATTGCAGGCAGGAGATAAATTAATTGATGGGAGTATTTTATACGATCTGCAAACAATAGCAAGGCAGTTTGAGAACAATGATTTTATTTATAAAGTAAGATAAAAGCTAACAGCTTATTGCTATTAGCTGAAGTAAACACAAACGACAAAAATATAAATATGGCAGAGATTAAACCGGATGAAATATCAGCGATACTGCGCCAGCAGTTAAGCAACTTCAATGCATCGGCCGACCTGGAAGAAGTAGGAACGGTGTTGCAGATAGGGGATGGAATTGCACGGGTATATGGCCTGGGCAATGTCCGCTATGGAGAACTGGTAGAATTTGAAAATGGAGTAAGAGCTATTGCGTTGAACCTTGAAGAAGATAATGTGGGTGTGGTATTGATGGGTGAAACAGGAAAAATTGAAGAAGGCGCTAAAGTTCGTCGTACCGGACAGATCGCTTCTATCAGAGTTGGAGAAGGAATGGTTGGTCGTGTTGTAAATACGTTGGGTGAACCTATTGATGGTAAAGGTCCCATCACTGGCGAACGTTATGAAATGCCGCTCGAAAGAAAAGCTCCGGGTGTAATTTTCCGTGAGCCGGTAAAAGAACCATTGCAGACAGGTATCAAAGCCATTGATGCGATGATCCCTATCGGTCGTGGACAAAGAGAATTAGTGATTGGTGACCGCCAGACTGGTAAGACAGCAATTTGTATTGACACTATTATCAATCAAAAAGAATTTTACGCAGCAGGCAAACCAGTTTATTGCATATATGTAGCCATCGGACAGAAAGCATCTACCATTGCTGGTGTGATGAAAACATTGCAGGATGCAGGTGCGATGGAGTATACAACTATTGTTGCAGCTTCTGCAAGTGATCCTGCCCCGCTTCAGTTCTATGCTCCGTTTGCGGGCGCTGCAATCGGGGAATTTTTCCGTGATACCGGGCGGCCTGCGTTGATCATCTATGATGATCTTTCAAAACAAGCGGTAGCTTATCGTGAAGTATCATTATTACTTCGTCGTCCTCCCGGTCGTGAAGCTTACCCGGGTGATGTATTCTATTTGCATAGCCGTTTATTGGAAAGAGCTGCTAAAATTATCAGCGATGATAAAGTTGCAAAGAATATGAATGATGTTCCGGATAGTATCAAGCATTTGGTGAAAGGTGGCGGATCATTGACAGCTCTTCCTATTATCGAAACACAAGCCGGTGACGTATCAGCTTATATCCCTACAAACGTAATTTCTATTACCGACGGACAGATTTTCCTTGAAGGTAACTTGTTCAATGCAGGTATCCGTCCTGCAATTAACGTTGGTATTTCTGTAAGCCGTGTGGGGGGTAATGCACAGATCAAATCAATGAAGAAAGTTGCCGGTACGTTGAAATTGGACCAGGCACTTTACCGTGAGCTGGAAGCATTCTCCAAATTCGGTGGTGACCTGGATGCCGCTACAAAATCTGTAATTGATAAAGGTGCCCGCAATGTGGAGATCCTGAAACAACCTCAGTACACACCATTTGCTGTAGAAAAACAAGTGGCTATTATTTATCTTGGAACAAATGGTTTGATAAAAGATGTTCCGGTAAGAAGAGTAAAGGAATTCGAAGATCATTTCTTATTGGAAATGGAGAACAGGTTACCTGAAGTAATGGCTGAATTCAAGAAAGGAAATCTTCCCGAAGACGGAATTAAGAAGATGGTGCAACTCGCAAATGAAATAACCCCACAGTATAAAGCTTAATTGATCCTGCTTAATATAGAGTAAAGCGGTTGATTGAAAGATCAGCCGCTTTTTTTTGTGATATCTACTTGAAAAATAAATAGTGATTCTACTATGAGCTCGTCAGCAAATATTTTGCAGATTATTGATTTTCATATGACATCGTAAAACTACTGCAGTAAATACGGAAATAATTGCGAAAAACTTCTTGAAAAGCTTGCAAGTAAAAAACCTGCGTATTATGTTTGTATCAGAATCGAACGATCCCTTAGAAAACAACGTAATCCGACCAATGAAACAAACTCTACCTATTACGGGATATTACTTCCCGGTGTGTTTCAAAAAATACAAGTCGGTTTTCATTGCCTTCAAAGGATACTAAGATTCGAAGTAGAATAGATATCCTAAGATTAAACTGGAACTTAATCTTAACCCCCAAAAGTGAAAACGATGAAAACATTTGTACCCTTTAAGAAAAGTATTTTAAAATTCTCATTCTTTGCAGCAACAGTATTATGTACTTCTGTTGCAAATAGTCAGTCAGTACCCTCGCTTAAATTTGACAATCCGGTATTGCAATCAGGAACTGCTTTACAGGCAGGTGCCACATATTTATTCTCAAATGTTCAGAATAATGTTGATGCTGTAGTGAGTATTGATAGCCTTATAAATGGCGCTAAAATAAATAAGATTGATGACAACTCAAATGGTTTGGGTTATAAAGACGCTTTTCAGCCAGCAGTACAAAGCGGTGGTGTGATTGGAATGTCGTACGCTGTATTCACCATAAAATTTTATATACATAATACAACTACAACGCAGGCAATAGCAGCACTGAATGCCACATCACTTGACCTGGATGGAAATAGTACCTTAAAGGAGTTTAGCCGTGTAAACGTTGGTAATGGAGGTTTAGTAAGTTATCTCACATCAACACTCGACATTTCAGTTCTACCTATATTAAACGGCGACTTCATGGCGCAGAATGTTTTGGGTATCGAGCGAAATGGTATTGATACATCTGCATTGGCCAATATGTTTACGGCCAGCAACACAAATATTTCCTCTTTTACTATCAAGTTTGGTACACTTACAGTAACGCCGAGCTCCTCTGTAAGACAATTCAGTATGTACATGAAGCCGTTCAATTATGTTTCACCCACTCTTCCTGTTAAATTATCCTCTTTTACAGCCACATTAAACAAGAATGATAAAGTTGACCTGAGGTGGTCCACTGCCAGCGAGATCAACACAAGTCATTTTGTAGTAGAAAGAAGTACAGATGGCAATAATTATGGCGAAGCCGGTGTTGTATTTGCGTATGGTAATGCTACTGATAACACGAATTATATTTTTCCAGATAACCTATCCGGCGTAACTGCACCAATCGTTTATTACAGGCTTCGTTCTGTTGATGTGGATGGTAAGGGCCAATACTCTGAAACCCGCATGGTTAGATTAAGTAAACAATCTGATGCTAACATATCCATACTTGCTTTTCCCAATCCTGTTACAAATGAATTGCGTATTGGTATTCCGAATGAGTGGCAGAATAAAAAAGTAATATATGAAGTTTTGAATATGAGTGGCCAGGTAACGCAAAAGACAGAAGCTGCAAGCGGCAGCCAGATCGAGACAATCAATGTAGCTAACCTTGCCCGTGGATTCTATATGGTAAGAGTAAGTTGCGAAGGCCAAGCAGCTCAGCAAAAAATTGTAAAACAATAATCAGATATTTTTGAATAGGGGTTCCAGCCGTCCTGCATATGCGGGACGGTTTTTTTAGTAAAAATAAATTTGGTTTATAAAATAAACTACTTTACGTTTGTATCTTAATTGTATTTTGCATGAAAAAGATGATCCTTGGTTTAGTATTGTTATTATTGAGCAGTTTATTTATCGGCGCAGCTTCCCAGACAATAATAAAAGGAGTAGTAAAAGATGCAAAGGGCAACCCTGTCGTTGGAGCCAGCATTGCTATCAAAGACAGTTATGATGGCGGTACTACTGACTCGACTGGTAACTATTCATTTAAGACATCTGAGAAGGGAAACCAGTTACTTACTATTACCTCGATTGGATATAAACCATTTGAGCAAGCAGTAAAACCAGAAGGCACTCCACTTACCATCAATGCAACAATGAAAGAGGAGATCAGTGAATTATCTGCTGTTGTAATTTCCGCAGGAACATTTGAAGCAAGTGACAGGAAAAGAGCTTCGGCTGTATTAGACCCGATAGATATTGTGACAACTGCCAGCGCCAATGGTGATGTTACCGGCGCATTGAAAACATTGCCCGGTGCACAGCAAGTGGGAGAGAGTGAAGGACTGTTTGTTCGTGGTGGTACTGCGGCAGAAACAAAAATTTTTATTGATGGTACGCTGGTCAACAATTTCTTTAATACCAGCGTTCCGAACATTGCATCATACGGAAGATTTTCTCCCTTTCTTTTTAAAGGAACTGTTTTCAGTACAGGTGGTTATTCGGCATTATACGGTCAGGCACTTTCTTCTGCGTTAGTATTGGAATCCATTGATCTGCCGGAAAGATCTTCTGCTAACCTTGGGATATCTGTGATCGGGGGTAATGCCGGGTACCAGGGTTTGTCGAAAGACAAAAAATCTTCTTATGGCATCAGCTATGGCTATACCAATTTGGCCCCTGCATTTGCGCTCATTAAACAAAAACAGAGTTACAGTCAAAGCCCCGAGTATCATTCAGGCGATGTGAACTTCAGGTTCAAGACATCTAAAACAGGGATGGTAAAATATTATGCTTATTTCAGTACAGGCCGTCTTGATTTTTCTACCCCGAGTATTGATTCAATAGGGTACAGGGATCGCTTTGGTCTTGATAATTTCAACATGTATCACAATCTTTCCTGGAAAGAGAATCTTGGAAATAAATGGAAATTATATGCGGGTCTCGGATATACACTCAATACCGACAAGATACATGGGAACATGCAGGATGCTGATAAGAACGATATCCTGTTAACCGGCCTTGAGTTCAAACAATTTGGTCTTGACCTGGATGGAAATTATTTTAACGCCAAACTTGTTATAGAAAAAAAATTGAAAGGCTTGTCAGCTATCCGTTTTGGCAATGAATATAATTATAGCAATGAGAGATCCATCTTCACCTCGTATAACGGGCAGGAATTTTCTCAAAGATTGAAAGAGAACATCATTTCTTTTTTTGCGGAAAGTGATATCTATATAACAAATGATCTTGCAGCTAAAGCAGGATTGAGGGTAGAGCATTCTTCCGTTGTCGATAAAACAAATATTGCCCCCAGGTTATCCCTTGCCTATAAACTCAGTAAACAGGCACAATTGTCTTTTGCATACGGAATTTATTACCAGGACCCGGAAAGACGCTACCTGCCATCGGCCAATGCATTGACATTTATGAAAGCAAGTCACTATATAGCCCAGTTTATGAAAGTAACGCCTCAGCGTACTTTCAGAACAGAACTGTTTTACAAAAAATACAATGACCTGGTAAAAACAAGTTCTGCCAGCGGACAGGAAATTGCAATAAACAATAATGGTTTTGGTGATGCAAAAGGGATTGAATTTTTTTGGAGAGATAAAAAAACGATCAAAGATGTCGATTACTGGATATCGTATTCCTATCTCGATACAAAAAGAGATTTCCTGAATTTTCCATTTGCTACAAGACCGAATTTCGCAGCAAAACATACAGCTTCATTAGTCATTAAAAAATTTGTGATGCCATGGAAACTACAATTCAACGGCGCTTATAATTATGCCAGCAGCCGTCCTTATTATAATATAGTACCCGATGGCAACGGGTACAAATTCAGCGACATGGGACTTGTTCCTGATTATCACAATTTCAGTTTTGCGCTGAACTATTTGCCATCGATCGGGAAAAAAGATGCTAAAGGGTTTGCTGTATATGTTTTGTCCATCAGTAACATATTGAATTTAAAACAGGTTTACGGCTATCAATATTCTTATAATGGCGCCCGCAAACAGGAAATAGTGCCTCCGTCAAGGATCTTCGTTTATATCGGCGCTTTCTTCAGCTTTGGTATTGACCGTTCGCAGGAATCAATTGACAGACTTTTTTAAAACACATCATAATCTTTAAAATAACAAACAATGAAAAAGACAATTTTTATCATGGCATTATCACTCCTGGGAACCGCAACATTTGCACAGAGTGAAAAATATCTAAAAGCAATGGAGGCTAAAGTTTCCCTATTAGACTCCACTACCACTCCGGATGCATGGAAGGATCTTGCTAATGCTTTCGAAAGGATTGCTGATGCGGAAAAAACGCAGTGGTTACCTTATTACTATGCTGCGTATGCTAATGTAATGGCCGGAACAATGTCTATGCCCATGGATGGAAGCTTTGGTGATAACAGCGCCATTACTGATCCTTATGCTGATAAAGCGGAACAACTGATCAACAAAGCCAACGAGATGAATAAGGATAATTCCGAGATCTATTGTGTCATCAAGATGATACATAGTCTTCGAATGATGGGAAATGCGATGTCCCGCTACATGACAGAAGGCCCCAAGGCTGAAACCGCACTTACCAAAGCAAAAGAGCTCAATGTAAATAACCCGAGGGTATATATTCTCGAAGGACAGGATAAATTTTATACGCCAGAACAATTTGGCGGCAGTAAGGAAGAAGCCAAAAAATTGTTTGAAAAGGCCAACGAGATCTTTATGATAACTAAGCCGGCAAATGCTATCGAACCCCAGTGGGGCAGGTCAACGGTTAACTATTTTCTTTCCCAATTAAAGTAGATAACAGTTCTTCACATTTAACTAAAAGCTATGACGGAAGAAAAATTTTCGCCAGAACAAAGCCTGCAGCTTATCCAAACCATGATAAGCAAAACAAAACAGGATATGTCTGACAATGGCATCTATTTTCTTGTTTGGGGTTGGCTTACATTCATTGCCTGCACCGGGCAATTTGTATTGAAACATATTGTGCAATATGAGAAGCACTATCTCGTCTGGTTGCTGGTGATCGTTGGAGTGGTCTTTAGTATCTCGTATGGGGCCAGGGAGAAAAAGCAACAAAAGGCAAGAACCTATATAGGAGAGAGTATGAAGTATCTCTGGATAGGGATGGGCATCAGTTATTTTGTTTTGAGTATGATATTAAGCAGGATCGGCTGGGATTCTTCTGTATTTCCTTTTTTCATTTTATTGTATGGATTAGGAACTTTTGTTTCCGGGAGCATTCTTCAGTTCAGGCCGTTGCAGGTAGGAGGCATGATGGCATGGGCATTGGCGATAGGGGCAGTGTATGTTGAGTATGATTACCAGATGCTGTTCGGTGCCGCCGCTATTTTGATAAGCTATATCATCCCCGCCTACATGCTTCGCAGTAAAAATAAAATTGCAAACCAATAAAGTCATTTTATGGAGCAGCAGGAAAAAAAATTATCCGAAAAAGAAAGTCTTGAGCTGATTACCACCATGCTCAATAAAGCAAAAAATGCTTATTATGATACAGGTATGACGGCTATCATGTGGGGGGCTGTGATCGCTTTTTGCTCCCTGGAAAAATTTGCTGAGTTGCAATTTGGTTATCGCCTGCCATTTGATATTTATCTGTTGACCATAGCGGCGGTCATACCCACTATTTTTTTAGCCATCAAAGAAAAAAAAGAGCGGAAAGTAAAATCATTTGATGATAATTATATGGATTATATCTGGCTGGGCTTTGGTATCTGTATTGCCCTGATGATATTTATTACTAATAATATCCAGGGTAACCTGGAGCCGGTGCTGGATAAATACAATGTGCTGGCAAAGGGAAGAACAGACTGGACATTTTTTCATTTTGGAGAATATGTGATGCCTTTGTTCCTGCTGTTGTATGGGTTGCCCACTTTTATAACAGGCACTGCCTGTAAATTCAAGCCCATGTTGTGGGGCAGTCTTTTTTGCTGGGCCTGTTGTATAATAACTATATATACCCATATTAAGATTGACTTCCTGTTGACTGCTGCCTCCTCTATTATGGCCTGGCTGATTCCCGGCATTATAATAGAAAAAGAATATCGTTTGTATAAAAAACAGCAGGCCGCACAGCATGTTTAAAGATCTTGATCCCATATTGCACTCGCAGCTCCGGTTAGCTGTTATGTCGCTCCTGATAGGCGTGAAGGAAGCGGAGTTCACTTTTTTACGGGAGCAAACCAATTCTACGGCCGGAAACCTGAGTGTGCAGATACAAAAATTGAAAGATGCCGGTTATATTGATGTCATCAAGCAATTCAAGGATAATTACCCGCAAACAATTTGCAAAATAACAAAGCAGGGAATCAAAGCTTTTGAAGAATATGTGACGAGTTTGCAATCTTATCTTGGCAAGAATGGAAAATAGAAAAAGCCCTTTAGACAAAGGGCTTCTTTTCTCAATTGATACTCTAAGTGTATGAAAAATTTATCGAGTACCCCTCAAATATTTTTTGGTGCGTATAGGTTGTAATGCATACTGCGGCTGAATTTTTTTCTCAGCAGGTTTCAATAATCTTTCCAGCGTCTTTTTTAAACGGGTGTATCCTCCCTGCAGCACTTTCCGGGTATCAGGCATTTTGTTTAGCTTTTATTTTTAATAAGTAAAATTGATCTCTCCTTTGATGCAAATAAAACCCTGTTTGCTGCGCCTTCTTTCATAAAACAGGGAACATTAAAGGAATTATAACATAAACCCGGCCTGTTGTCGCCAATGATCCATTTCCTGATCAACCTGTCATTGGCATTTGTTCTGATGACCTCTACCGGCTCTGCCGGGATGGTGGATGTGGGAAGAGGTGACGGACCTGTAAAAGGGTGTTCGTTCTTTTGATCATGCGATGGCTGGTATGCAATTCGCAGCACAATGATCAATATAAAAGCAATTTGTTTTGTCATTTCTCAGGGTGTTTGTCCCGATCCTTCGGCATGCTCAGGATTATCGGGATAGATTTATGATTACCCCATAGAAATATTGGATCACCTGGTTACAGACAAATACCTGTTGCAGTCAGCTACTTTAATAAACCATACTTGAAGCGGGAAAATAGTTAGGGCTTTCGGTACGGATGTTATTCGTAGTTTTACGAGGGTAAATGTGGTTTTCTGAACCAAAACAAACCTACTATCCGGCTTTGATAATTGCAAGCATTTTCAAAGAATTTTTTTCTAAAAGTTAAATCAGTAAACACCTGTTCAAGCTTTAATACATTTGTTTGTTAACTGTTACGATGAGTTCACCTGTCATACAAGTAAATAATCTTACAAAAGACTTCGGCGAAGTAAAAGCTGTCAATGATCTTTCCTTTACTGTCAGTTCCGGGCAGGTGTATGGGTTCCTGGGGCAAAACGGAGCAGGTAAATCTACGACGATACGAATGTTGCTTACTTTGATAGAACCGACTGCCGGTGAGATAGAAATATTTGGAATGAATTTGAAAAAGAACCGTCGTGAGATATTACGACACACCGGTGCAATGATCGAAAGACCTGACCTGTACAAATATCTCAGCGCATTGGAGAATGTCAGGATATTTTCAAAACTCAGCGGAGTAAAAATCCCTGAAAAGAAATTGATGGAACAACTGGCGATGGTTGGTTTAGCAGAAAGAGCAACAAGTAAAGTAAAAACGTATTCGCAGGGAATGAAACAACGATTGGGTCTTGCCTGTGCCCTCGTTCATGATCCTGAATTATTGATATTGGATGAACCGACCAATGGTTTGGATCCGCAGGGCATTGCCGATATGCGGAACATGATCATTCACCTGAGTAAAGACCTTGGAAAAACACTGATGGTATCATCACACCTGTTAAGCGAAATAGAAATGGTGGCTGATCATATGCTGATCATTCATAAGGGGAAAAAAATAGTAGAAGGAAAGGTGAGTGAATTGCTGAACCCCCTTACTTCGGTCATTGAATTAATAACAGGGGATGTTTCATCAACTTTAGATTTTTTGCAAAATTCCAAATGGAAAAATTTTATAAAAGAACAGGAAAACGAAGCGATCAGGCTGGAGTTTGATAAAAAGAATATTCCTGATCTGAATAAAGAATTAGTGGAAAATGGAATAGCTGTCATGAGCCTGCGGCCTGTTCATTCACTGGAAGATTATTTCCTGGCACAAACCAAATTGTAAATGTTCTTCGCCATTTTAAAAATAGAACTGTTTAAAATTTTTAAGCGTCCCCGCACTTTCATTGCTTTTGTGGCAGTTGCCGTCATTGTTTTTATGGTGCAGCTGGCCATTAAAGTGAATGGCAAGGACCTTCTTAGATTTTTTACCGATTCACTCGGCGATACTTTTGATGTTCCTGCTGACCAGATACTGAACGGTTATTATGTATGCCTTTTCGCCTTGCATACAATATTGATCCATGTGCCCTTGCTGGTAGCGTTGATCGCAGCGGATATGATCTCCGGTGAAGCAAACCTTGGTACTCTGCGACTGATCGCAGGAAAGCCTGTTACAAGATCCGAATTAGTATTGGCTAAATTTTTTGCCAGCACAGTATATGTTATACTGCTGTTGATATGGATGGCATTGATCGCTTTGCTAGGTAGCTTGCTGATGTTCGGTGACGGAGGGTTGTTTGTTTCAAAAGAGTCAAGCATTCATTTGATGGATAACCATGATGTGCTCTGGCGTTTCTTTGCAGCATTTATTTTTGCAGCATTAGGATTGACGGTGATAGCAGCAATGGGAATGATGTTTTCGGCATTCTCAGATAATTCACTGGGTCCTATCGTCGCAACGGTTTGTGTGGTGATCGTTTTTACAGTTCTTCAGCAACTCAAAGTGCCGGTCTTTGAGGAAACAGTAAACAAATGGTCATTCACAACGCATATGCTTGGGTGGAAAGGATTTTTCTATGTTGAAAAAACTGCGGATGGAACAACGATCGATGGTTCTATAGAAAACCCTTCGGCATTGATAAAAAGTGGATTGGTGCTGGTAGGATATATTTCATTGTTCCTTTTCATCACCATACGATATTTTAAGAAAAAAGATATTCTGAGTTAATATGAAAAAGTATTTATTCCTTTTAACAACTTTGATAACTGCGACCTTGATACAGGCGCAGGATGTAAAAACATTGTTGGCAAATGCAAAGGTGAAATATGATAAGGTGACGGATTATACAGCCACCGGAAAACTGAAAACAAATGTATTGTTCATTAAAGCACCAATAGCGACAGTAAAAATTTATTATAAGAAACCGGATAAGCTGAAGATAAAAAACGAAAGCGGTATCTCTTTCATTCCCAAAGGTTCGGTGAATATCAATATGAATAATGTGCTTGGGCTGGATAATTTTGAAGCAATAGATGGGGGAACGGAAAAAATAAATGGCACTGATTGCAAGGTGGTAAAAATATTTCCGCTGAGCGATGAGGAAAATATCATCCGGGCCACCTTATATATAAATGAAAAAGATACCCTGGTTCTAAAATCGGTGATCAGCACAAAAGAGAACGGTACCTATGAATTGTTAATGACATATAAGAATTATGCTTCCTACGGATTGCCGGATAAAGTGAACATGACCTTCAATACAAAGGATTATAAACTGCCCAAAGGCATCACCATTGATTATGATAATGGCACTGAAAAAGATAAGGACGATAAAACAAAGAACAAGAAAGGATCGGTGGAGATCGTTTATTCCAATTATGTTATTAATAAGGGAGTGCCGGATTCGGCGTTTGAGTAGCGAGTAGCTAGTAGGGAGTGACGAGTAGGGTGGCGTGCTATTACAAATCTCTTTTTTGGTCTCTACTTTTTAATAGCAGTAAGATTTTCATATATATTAAAACAGCATCTGCTGTGAAAGAACATTTCGCATAACACGCCACCCCACTAGCTACTTGCTACTCCCTACTAGCCCTATTCTTCTATTCTTTCATCAACAGCATTCGCCAAAATTGCCGGTGTAACTTTTTTCAACGGATTTTTCCTGTTCTCTTCATATTCCTTCCGTTGGTTGATTATATCAATACAATCAAAAATAGCTGTAATAAAAGAAGAAGTATCGGCTTTGCCTTTCCCTGCAATATCAAAAGCCACTCCATGATCAGGTGATGTCCTTACAGCGGGTAATCCTGCCGTATAGTTAACACCTTCGCCCATCGCTAATGTTTTAAAAGGAATAAGACCCTGGTCATGATACATAGCCAGCACTGCATCGAATTTTTCAAATCCACGACGGGCAAAAAATGCATCAGAGCTGTAAGGCCCTACCACCAGCATATTATTATTCTTTGCTTCTTTGATAGCAGGCTTGATGATGGTTTCCTCTTCATTGCCGATCAGTCCTTCATCACCGGCATGTGGATTTAATCCCAATACAGCTATGCGGGGTTTATCGATCCCAAAATCCTTTTGCAGGCTTTGATGTATGATGTTTAGTTTACTGACTATTTTTTCTCTGGTGATATGCTTTGTTATTTCACCGACAGAGATATGTTCGGTAACCAATGCTACCCTGAATTTTCCTGCACACAACATCATTACCACATCATTGACATTAAACATAGTTTTTAGATAGGGAGTATGGCCTGTAAATGAGAATTCAGGTGATTGAATATTTTTTTTATGAATAGGTGCTGTTACAAGGCCATCGATCTGTTGTTGCTTTAATGCAGCAACAGCGGTTTGCAGAGAAAGCACTGCATACTTTCCCGCCACATCACTAAGCTGACCGGGATTGATCTGAATTTCTTCTTCCCAGCAATTAAAAAGGTTCACCTGTTTGGCATTGATGCGGCTGAATTCCCGGGTGCTTTGATAATTAAAATTGATATCCGGTACAGATTTTTTGTAAAAATTGATGGCTTTATTAGAAGCAAATATTACAGGGGTGCAGTGCTCCAATATTCGATTGTCAGAAAAAGTTTTAATGATCAACTCAATACCAATTCCATTCAGATCGCCGCAGGTGACACCAATAACAGGTTTGTTTGGAAGCATAAAAAAAATTATTGGTAAAAATAATGAATTCCAATGGGCATACAGGCAGTAAACAAGTAAAACTACTTAGTGATTTTAGAAAGCCTACCTAAGGTAAAAGTATTAGTACCCAATTATCCCTGAAAATCTCCGATATGGTTGCAGGGATAAGTAAAAACGCTGATTTTTACATAAGTACAATTTGAAATGTGTTATAGAGTTTGTGATTAGATCAGCTTGTACTTCATCCAAATCCATTTGAAAGAAGCCATCGTCCATGCTATGAAAAAAAGATTTCTCACCGCCGCCCTATTAATAATTCTGCTTTTACCTGCCACAGGATCAAAAGCTCAATGCCCGGGTGGTTGGACAGCCGCGCAAACTAATTGGGATTGGTTGGACTATCTTGTTAATGGAGGTAATTATGCGCCTACAGGGAATTACCCCGGTGTACCGGCTGCTTTAGCGGCCACACAAGCATTCGCTCTTGGAACCAATCGTTTCACAATTGCTTATGCAGGTGGGATTGCCTGCACATTAGGAGAGAATGTTACCCATACAGGTGAAGCTGGTTCATTCGCTACAGGAGCTGATGTGCAGTATGCTAATAACGGAACCGTTACTATAACATTCGATACATTGGTTAGGAATGTTCAATTCAGTTTATATGATATTGATGTAAATCAGACAGCAACCGTAACCGCATCTGATGGTGCAGCGGCGCAGGTTGTTAACATGGTTGCCGTTAATGGTGGAGTTAACCTTATTGTGGCTGGTTCACCCGGCCTTGCCCCTGTTGCTACAGCTACTGCTGCTGCCTTTGCTAATAATTTAAATAATGCCGCATTAAATGTAACTATTGCGGGAGCTCTTACAGGTGTAAAAACTGTAGTGATAACAATTGGTGGAACCGCCGGTGACTGGTGGCTTTCAGATATTAACGCTTGTGTAGTCAAGACGTTTACTAATAATTATTATTTAGATGCCAGGCCATTTACAGGTCAGAATACTTATATCCTTGCAACGCCAGATTCCAATTCGGTAAGCTATATTGATTCCGCTACGGGCCGTGGCAGGTTTTTGTTTTCAGGAAACCTGGCAGGTGATGCCAACTCACCTGATTATGTGAACGGGTTGGCATACGATCACAAGAATCACTACCTGTATTATGTGCATGATTTTGGAAACAATGCCTACAATACACGGACCATACGAATGTGGGATTACAATACAGAGTCTATTTCTGCACTGAATTTTGATGTAAACACTATAGGTATCCCAACATTTGATATAGGTGTGGAATCTGCCGGGGCATCATTTTATGACGGCTCTCTTTACTTTGGAGTAGAAGCGCATAATGGCAGCCGGAATTCGAACAGGGAAGCTATTATCTGGCGCATTGATTTTAATGCTGCTGGTACTCCTTACCGGTCCAGCCAGGTATTTGCCGTTCCTTCCGATAATGGCGGCGGTACATTGATGCATGACTGGAATGATTTTGTACTTAACAATGGGATATTATACGATTTTGACGGCGCAGGCACAACAACCCAGGATAATTATTATCACTTTGACATGCAAACAGGGCAGATGCTCCAGAACTACACAACCGCCCCAACTCATAATGTGCCCAGGCAGGTAGGCAATACATGGTCTGGCGCAATCATTTGGGCCTATGATTCGATTGGTGTTTATAATGGGACAGGTGGTGTGGGAGCCAAACTTAAGATATTTGGAAACTCTCCTAACTATTTTCCAGACTGGGCAAAAGGTCCTTCTGGGTTTGGCCGTTCCGGTGATGCGGCTGGGCCGTTCAAACCTAAAACAGATTTTGGTGATGCGCCGGCCACATATGATCCGGCTACAGGTGATCCGGCAACACATGAAATGGATTCTACTATTAAAATAGGCGTATCCGAAGACAGGGAGTTTGCTAAAAAAGGAGTGACCGGTACGGAAGACACCGATAATGGCATTGCAAGCTTATCTGTGTTTGACCCCGGCACACAAACTTATTTGGTACAGGTAAGTGTATATAATAATTCGGGTTCCCCTGCAAGATTAATTGCATGGTTTGACTATAATGGTAACGGAGTATTTAATAGCAGTGAAGCCATTACACCGATAACGGTCAACTCATCTTCCAGCCAGCAACAAATTTGGCTTTGGTGGCCGGGTATCATATCGTCATTGCCTAATGGAAGCTTTACTTATTTACGGGTGAGGTTAACTTCTGTATCTAATGGAATGACCACTTCCAATCCAACAGGGTTTTATGATGATGGCGAAGTAGAAGACTATAGAGTATTGGTTGATAATTTCCCGCTTGCAGTAAACATGGTTTCTTTTGAAGCTGCATTGCAACCGGGTAAAAAAGTAAAATTAAACTGGACTGCAAATGAAGACCCGGGATTTATCAGCTATGCAATAGAAAGAAGTTCCGATTCAAGAAATTGGCAACACCTGGAGTTTATTGCCCCCGCAGCAGGCGGTGGTTTACAGAATTATGAAGAATGGGATAATCAACCGCTTCCGGGTGTATCGTATTATCGTTTAAAAATGATCAGTTCGGGTAATAGCAGGTATAGTGATGTTAGAATTATAACCAACAATACATCCGGAACAGATATTTTGATAACACCGAACCCGGCGTATGAATCGGCAAGGATCAGGTTACAAAGAACAACACCTGCGGAAGCAAAGATCCGGGTAATGAATGCACAGGGGGCAATGATCTATCGCACTACAGTGGTTGTTAATGGTACAGCTTATGTTGATCTGCCGGTCAGCCTATGGATGCCGGGTACATATATTGTACAGGTAATTACCAATAATGAAGTAGTGAATCAAAAACTTATTGTCAAATAAAAATTCGTTTAATCCATCCCCAAAGACCTGAACAGATATTTCAGTCCAATACTTTTAATAACCGATACCAAATCCACTATCATGAAAAAACCAACTATTATCCTGCTTATTGCAGCACTGTTTGCAGTAATAGGCTTTTCAACCAGTTGTTCTATGCCCCAGCCAAGAGCAGAGAATGAAGAGACCTCTCTTAAAGAAGAGGGAGAAGAATGGGAAGAAGAGGAGGAAGAAGAAGCAGGAGCTGACAAGCAAATGACCATGCTCTTCCAGGCAAGAGCTTATCCCAATCCTTATAATCTTGATGCAAAATACCAGAGGGCATGGGAACAGGTAAAAAAGATAAGGACAAAAACGGATCTAAGAGGCAGTTCATTTTCCAACTGGACATCACTGGGCCAATCTTACAATGGGGCAACTCCTATTGGAGGAAGGATCAAGTGTATTGCCATCGAACCGGTCAACAGAAATAATTTATGGGCAGGTTCTGCCAGTGGCGGTATATGGAAGTCAACGAATGCGGGCGCCAACTGGACATATGTTCCTACCAATATGCATGTGCTTGGTGTTTCAGCGATATTGATTGATCCGACCAATGCGAACACAATATATGCCGGTACTGGTGAAGTCTATCGTGTAGATACTTCGAACATTGGTTTCAATGTTTGGAAAACAAGAGGAACTTATGGGATAGGTGTTATTAAGAGTACAGATGGTGGCGCAAACTGGAGCCAGGTATGGATAAAAAACACATCACAGATGTTTGCTATTCAAAACATGATCTTTAATCCCCAGAATAGTAAGACCCTTTTTGCAGCTGCAACAGATGGATTGTATCGTTCCCGTGATAATGGTCTTACATGGACCAGCATACTTTCAAAGATATATGTAAAAGATGTTTGTATGCATCCAACCGACAGCAACCAGATCGTTGTAAGTGTAGGTAATATGGTGAATGCTGATAAGGGTATTTACAGAACAACCAACGGGGGTACATCGTGGACAAGAATGGGTTCCCCTCTTCCAAATGCAAATGCTTTCGAAGGTTCTATCTTATTGGATAATGTCGGTACAACAATATGCGCCAGTATCGGCGTAAGTTCATCAGGAACCCCTACCGAAGTGTATCGCTCTACGGATTTTGGTGCTACATGGGCTGCAGTAGGCGGTTCTTCTAATCACTGTTCTTATCAATTTTGGTTTGCACATACGATTGCCATCAATCCCTTCTTTACAGATTCGATCCTGTATGGGGGTGTGAATATTTACCGGTCCAGGTTTTCTACAGGAACAAGATCGTCGATTGGTGGTTTGCATGCAGATCATCATGATATAAAATTTGATCCTGTTGCCAGGGGAACGATCTATGTATGTAATGATGGTGGTATCTATAGAAGTACCAATGGCGGATCTTCATTTACTGCCATCAATAATGGCCTTAATGCAACTCAGTTCTATGCATCGCTGGGTGTTTCAAGCAATGTAACAACACCTGACAGGATGGTAGGGGGATTGCAGGATAATGGCCAGGTACAATATAATGGCTCGCAATGGAACCAGTTAAGTTGGGCAGGCGGCGATGGAACAGCCTGCGCTATTGATCCGAACAATCATAATAATGTATTGGTAAGCCGTGATGCAAGACAAGTGTACAGGTCAACGAATGGAGGGGGAACCGGTGGTAGTGTAACCAGTTATTGGGGTTTTGTAGCAGATTCCCGTACCTCTTTTGTATCACCGCTTGCATTTGCTAAGTCTTCTGTTACCCGGGTGTACCTGGCCAGTGATAACATTCATATAAGTAATAATAGCGGCTTATCTTTTTCCAATGATGCGTATGCCAGCGCTACCAATTACATCGAATCAATAAATAAAACAGCCATTGCTTTAGCCGTTTCATCTACCAACGCTAATAAAGTATATGTTTCTACTTCCAACTTTGCACAGGCAGATAATGATGTAAATAATATTATCGTTACCGGTCAGCCTAACTTATTAAGAACAACAACCGGAGGCACGCCGTTTACAAGCATCAAAGGAAATTTACCGGACAGATTTATTACCGATATAGCCATAAGTCCTACCAATGATGATAGCATTTTTGTAACGTTGGGTGGTTTTGGTACGGCGCATGTTTATGTTACAGGAAATGCCAGTTTAGGTTCAGGTACTGTTTGGACGCCACTGGGTGGCATTGGCGGAAGCGGCAGAGTGAATTCAATTTTACCCGATGTGCCATTTAATGCTATTGTTTTTGACCCGGTCAATTCAAATATCATTTATGCGGGTTGCGATTTTGGCGTATATGTAAGTTCTGACCGTGGAAATTCATGGGTTGATTTCAGCACCGGTTTTACAGATGCTGCACTGGTAATGGATCTTCAAATTACTTCTGATAATAAGATTGTAGCAGCCACACATGGCAAAGGTGTTTATAGAAGTGATCTTTTTTCTGGATCTACTCTTCCTGTAAGGCTTGTAAGTTTTGGCGGAATTAATGCCGGTGCAGTCAATAAACTTCATTGGACAGCATCGCAGGAATTAAATCTTGACAGGTACGAGTTGCAAAGAAGCACCGATGGTATCAATTACCATACAATGGCAACAATAGCGGGCCGCAATAGCCCGGTTGAAACCACCTATAATCATAATGATCCGGTGAACCTGGTAAATGCTGAATATTATTACCGGCTTAAAATAGTTGATCTTGATGGAACCTATGATTTTTCAGTGGTAGTATTCATAAGGGTAGTTAATAAAAATAGTTTTTCCGTTGTGGGCAATCCATTCCAGGATTATATAGTATTGAAATATACAATTGCAAATGACCAGCCGATAAATATTGGTTTCTTTAATAGTGCAGGGGCTCTTGTCAGAAAAGAGAGTTACAATGCCACATCCGGTACCGGGATTTATACCTTGTATGGGTTAGCTAATTATCCTGCGGGAATGTACTTGTTAAGACTTGAAAGCGGCGGCCATATAGAAACATTTAAGGTTATAAAACAATAAAATATATTCAATTAGGTAGCTGGTTATTATCGCAGGATAATATCTGCAAACCCTCCGCAAGGAGGGTTTTTTATTTCAGCAACTTTCATAAAATACTGTTCTTTATAAGAAAAAGATGAACAAATAGTTAAGGGCATTAGGCAGGTATAAGTTCCTTGCATTCCTTTATCAACAGCCGTACATTGAATACAGTTTTAAGCCATTTATTCCACTCCACAACAGCATGAACCTGCTGAACTAAGAGCAGAGATCGACGGACATTTTTTCAAACCATTCCTCCACACCGCAGCATAATCGCTGAGAGACAAGTATTGATTTATCCGTACCGCAAACCACCGGCGGTTGTATAATATTTAAAATCGTTAGCTGATCATGATTGCTATTATTCAACAAAATCCGGTCTATGAAAAGAAAATTTACTCAAACATTATTTGTGTGCCTGATCGTTGTGATGCATGGAACGAATGCACCGGCCCAGTGTCCCGTAGGGTACACACAATCGCAGCTAAACTGGGATTATCTTGATTACCTTGTTGCAACCGGCAGCTACAGCGGTTTTGTAACAAATGCGATTGCCAGCAACCAGAATTTCATGATGGGTACTACCCAACTTTCCATCAGGGCGGCTACACCATCATTTACATTAGCAGGAGAAAATGCAACACACACTGGTGACCTGGCCGGCTATACCGGACAGGATGTTCAGTACACTCCAACTGTAAGTGGTGATAGTATCGTTATCACATTTGACCAGGAAGTTACCAATGCCCGTTTTGCCTTGTATGATATCGATAACGTTGCTTCTTATCGTATCACGGCAAGAAATACAGCGGGAACGGCATTGGCACCTGCGATCACTTTACAGGCATCTACTATTCTTACGATCGGCGGTGTACCTACTGCCCCGACTGTTGGTACAACTAATACAACAAATCTCGCTACTAACAGCAACCAGGGTTCTGCTATTATTAGTGTGGCAGGTCCGGTAAAAGTTATCAAAGTTGTTATTACAGCAAGAGGAAATGATCCGGTGTTCTGGATGTCTGATATCAATGCATGTGTAAGCGGCAGCTTTCCCAATAACTGGAGAAATATCAGCAGACCTTTTACCGGCATGCCTCCTTACATACTTACAGTTGTAGATAATAATTTCCTGATGCTTGATCCAACTACCGGGAAGGCCAAACCTTTATTTACCGACCCCGGATGGACCAATGTAAATGGTATGGCATATGATCCTGTGAACAGGGTGCTGTATTATACGTTTAGTTTGATGCCAAGCGCCAGTACCAATAAAACCATCTGGAAATATGATATAGATGCTGAAACAATAGGAACACTGGTGGCCAATGTAACAACAGCATTGAATATTCCTACTTACGACCAGGGTGTTGAATCCGGTTCGGCAAGTTTTTATAATGGCTATTATTATTTTGGGGTTGAATCTTCAAGCCCCTCAAGAACATCCGGAAGAGAAAATACAGTTTGGCGAATTGAATTTGATGCCACACAAACACCTATAAGGGCCAGCCAGGTGTATGCTACCCGAAGTGATAGTACCATATCAGGAAGCAATACTCTTATACATGACTGGAGTGATATTGGTGTTACCAATAATGCGATGATGTATGATTTTGATGGAGCGGCCAGCGATCCTGAATGGTATCATTTTAATTTGATGACAGGACAACGTACTCAGTTCACTCCTGCAGGTGGTGGTATTAATCATCCACGGCAATTAGCAATAGACTGGGCAGAGAATGTATATAACCAGGGAAATATTGCAAACAGTCCACCGAGTGCTGGTTTTATTGTGCCATATAATTATAATGGAACAGTAAATGCAGCACAAAATTATACAGTAATGATCGGCGCTGCTACTCCAAGCGGATCCTGGGGCGATTGCAGCGAAGCATTCAGACCTCTTTGTGATTTTGGTGATGCACCTGCTTCTTATGACCCTGATCCATGGAGCCCTGCTGTACATGAAAGGGATACTGCTCTTCGTTTAGGCCCGACATTCGACAGGGAATGGAATAAAACTTCTTCTGTTCTTGCCGATGCTGATGGTAGCGATGAGGATGGTATTGCATTCGTTCCCATATTTGATCCCGCTGCAGGTACATACATGGCACAGGTTTCTGTATATAATAATACAGGAGTGAATGCCACCTTGATCGCATGGCTAGATTTTAATGGCAATGGATTTTTTGATACGGGTGAGGCTTGCCAGGCACAACCGGCTGTTCCATCATCTTCTTTGGCACAAAACAGGTTTTTATTCTGGCCAAGTGCTCCTTCTGCTTTGCCTAACGGATCATTTACCTATTTGCGGGTCCGGTTGACAAAAACCACTCATGGAATGGACAATACAAGATCCACCGGGTATTATGAAGATGGTGAAACCGAAGATTACAGGGTATTGGTCGATAATTTTCCCCTGTCAGTAAACCTGCTTTCGTTTGATGCAAGGATCATCAGCGATAATAATGTAAAACTTGACTGGACAACAACCGGGGAAGAAAATTTTACCGGCTTTGAAATACAGCGCAGTGCTGACAATAATAATTGGACGGTGCCGGGAACTGTATTTGCAACGGGAAATGGTTCATCATCTGTAAATAGTTATTCCTTCAATGATCTTAACCCGCTGAGTGGAAGATCTTTTTATCGCCTGAGATTAATAAGCGGCGGTGGTCAGTTCCGCTACAGTGAAACGAGGACAGTGATCATTAATAAAGGAATACAACAGATAATTATAACGCCCAACCCAACTACCGATAAAGCTTCTCTTATTATTAATTCTTTTACGGCAGATGATGCATCCATACATGTTTTTGATGCAAGCGGGAGACTTGTGCACCGGCAGACCACACGGATACAAAGCGGAACAAACACCATTGATCTCCCCTTTGTGTCAAGGGCTGAAAGCGGAATATATTTTATACAAGTGAGTTTGAATGGTGAGTCAATAACAGAAAAATTGGTTATTACTAAATAATTATTTAACCATCCAATTCAAAACCCTATGAACTACGTACAAAAAACCCTTGCCTTGCTATTTCTGTTAGCGATAGCAATTACAGTGTCCGCACAAACAAAGTACAGCACTGTTACGATCGTTCCTCCGCAGGATAAGCAACAAAGAGCTGAATTGCTCGGTTTGCTGGAGATAGATCACTTTGATATGCGGGATGGAAAGATCGTTGCTGAGATCAACCAGCAGCAAATAGCATTGTTGCGTCAAACGTCATTTCAGTATGAAGTGGTGATCCCCGACGTGGCTGCACATATCAATGAACTCAACCAGCGATATTTTGCAGCTTCGCCTGCGGCAAGAGTAGCCATGGAGCAAACTGGTGGGCTAGTGGAAGAACTTATTCCAACTCCATCTGCTTTCCAGGTGCATCCTACGCTGGGAGGTTTTTACAGTTTTGCACAAATGAATACGGCTATGAATAACCTGGCGGCAACCTATTCTTCATTAGTACAAAAAACCTCATTGGGACTTTCTGTGCAGGGAAGGGACATTTGGTGCATCAAGATTTCTGATAATGTAACAACGGATGAGGTCAATGAACCTGAAGTTTTATATATCGGGTTACAACATGCAAGAGAAGCTATCGGCGGCAGCAGCCTTATCTTTTTTATGCAATATCTGTGTGAAAATTATGCAACCGATAGCCGGATACAGGCATTGGTGAACAACCGGGAAATATTTATCATTCCCTGTATGAATCCTGATGGATGGGAATACAACCGGGTAAATGACCCAAATGGTGGTGGTGGATGGAGGAAGAACCGCAGAAATAATGGCGATGGCACATTCGGAGTTGATCTTAACAGGAACTGGAGTTTTGATTGGGGAAATTGTTCCGGTGCAAGTTCAAGTTGTGGTTCATCCAATACAAGCAGTGATGTTTATTGGGGACCGTCCGCTTTTTCCGAACCCGAAACACAGGCGGTAAGAAATTTTGTTATCTCTCATCATCTTGTATCCATGATAGATCAGCATGCTTTTGGTCCTTATTATTCTTTACCATTCGGTCGTCCGTCATTGCATCCCGGTGTTGATTCATTAACAATAATGGACCAGGATTATTATGATCATGTTCCTGCTGCTATGGGAAAATACAATGGTATGCGGGCAGGAAATAGTATTCAATCTGTAGGATACGAAGTAGCCGGTGGAGTAAAAGACTGGATGTTGAAAGCCGAAATTGGCGTTGGCACAAAAGGGAAAATATATGGGCTTACCGGTGAAGGAGGTGCCGGTGGTGGTACAGGCGGATCATATGGAAGCTTTTGGCCTCCTGCCAGCGAGATCATCAGTTTGTCGAAAGGAATGGTATATCAAAATCTCCAAATACTTTTTTCCGCAGGTTCTTATGTTGATATTACCGATCAGGCCGATATTGCTTTAACAGCACCTTCGGGTTCTCTTGGTTTTAAAATAAAAAGAATTGGAATAGCAGATGGCCCTGTCACTGTTACACTGATTCCATTAGAAAATATTGCATCGGTCGGGTCACCTGTTATAATAAATAGTTTGCCGAATTATTGTGATACATACAATGGCAGTATTGGTTATTCATTGCCGGGCAATATCCAGGCAGGGCATAGAATAAAATATGCCTGGAGAGTGCAGACAGGAGGACAAACCTATTATGATACGCTGATAAAATTTTATAATCCTGTCCAACTGTTTTACGATAATATGGAAGGAGCCAGTGTAGCTACCAACTGGGTCGTTTCTGCTAACTGGAATTACACTACTGCAATGGCGTTTGCAGGAACTAAATCATTGACAGAATCACCGTCAGGCTTATATGGACAAAATCGCAATGATATAATAAGATATAATGGCTCGTTTAATTTAAGTGATGCTACAGCGGCTTATCTTACTTTCCAGGTAAGACACAGGGCCGAAAATTTCAGGGATAAATTAGAAGTACAGGTTTCGACCAACGGAACAACCTGGATACCCGTTGCCGGATCCACTACAGTAGAAGAACCGGGCACATTGGATGGAAGTACATTAGATGGCGATCCGGCATTGACGGGGATCCGGGAAGATTGGGTGCCTGAAGTATATAATCTCTCTGCATTTATCGGGCAACCGGCTTTGCAATTGCGTCTTGTTTTTTCTTCAGATGCAAATACTACCGGTTACGATTTCCAGGTGGATGAAGGATTTAATATAGATGATCTGAAAGTAATTAAGAGCACAACAGCATTGGTAATATTACCGGTTCATTTTATAAGCTTTACCGGCAGATTGCAACAGGATAATACAGCCGAATTGAACTGGCAGATAGCCCTCAATTCTGATCCTGACTATTTCAGCATTGAGAGATCGGCGAACGGAACTAATTTCTGGGAAGCAGGAAGAGTAAGCGGACAGCAATTTACTTTTATTGACAGGGATCTTTTTGCCGGTAACAATTATTACAGGATAAAAGCAGCAGGAGTTGACAGAACAACAACCTATAGTAATATCATTACTATCATTTATAAACCCGGAATAGTTTCTTTACAGCTTTATCCTAATCCAGCCAGTGATGAGATCAACATAAAGATAATTGCCGATGGATTGACCGATATTTCGATCCGTATAACAGACCTGGCCGGAAGGGTGATCCATAACAGTAAAGCGAATATCTCATCGGGTGGAGATATAAAGATCAACAGCAGCTGGTGGACACAAGGATTATATTACCTGCAGGTCACCGATGACAAGAATAATGTACTGGCAACAGAGAAGATATTGAAACAATAGCGGGGCGCTGATCCTTTTTATCTGATCCAATAATCCATAGCTGCGGATGTATTCTGCTACATTTGCAGCTATGTTTACGTTGAAGAAATCGCTGGGCCAGCATTTTTTAAAGGATGAGAATATCTGCCGTAAGATCGTTGCATCGTTACAACAACATTCCTTTACACAATTACTGGAAGTAGGGCCCGGCGGCGGGGCATTGACAAAATATCTGTTAGCATTAAAAGAGGTTGACTTCAAAGCAGTGGAGCTGGATGATGAAAAAGTGGATTACCTGCTTACTACTTACCCGGCCCTGAAGGGCAGGATAATTCATCAAAATTTTTTGGACATTCCAAAACCGTTTGCAGGAAAGTTTACCCTCGTTGGAAATTTTCCCTACAATATTTCTTCGCAAATTCTTTTTAAAGTGATCGAATGGAAAGATGATGTGGAATGCATGGTGGGTATGTTTCAAAAAGAAATGGCGCAAAGAGTAGCTGCACCCGAAGGCAGCAAAACATACGGTGTGACCAGTGTGCTTACACAGGCTTTCTTTGATGTAGAATATCTTTTTGATGTAAATGAAAAATGCTTTCAGCCCCCGCCCAAAGTAAAAAGCGGCGTTATAAGGCTGTTGCCAAAAAAACAGATTACGTCAATGAAAAGCGAAAAAGATCTTTTTCTATTGGTAAAAACGGCTTTTAACCAGCGGCGAAAGACATTGCGGAATGCAGTTAAATCTTTATTCGATGCAACAATATTGGAGGATGAATTGTTTAATAAAAGAGCAGAACAGCTGACGACCGGTCAATTTGCTGCATTAACTTTCAAAATGAAATGAGAGGGGTAATCATAACAGGGAGGACGCACCAATATTTATTGGACACACTTCAAAACAAAGGGTATGAAGTGTTGTATGATCCCGCAATTGGCTATGAGCAATTGTGCAATGTTATTGCCAAAGCAGAAGGGTTGATCGTTACTACCAGGCTTGAAATTGATAAAAATATTATTGACCTCGCAAAAAATTTAAAATGGATAGGCCGGTTGGGAAGCGGTATGGAATTGATCAATGTTGAATATGCAAAAAGCAAAGGAATAAGATGTGAAAGCAGTCCCGAAGGAAACAGGGATGCGGTGGCAGAGCATGCATTGGGTTTATTGTTGGGATTAATGAATAATATCTCCTCTTCTTATGGTGAAATAAAAAAAGGAATATGGAAAAGAGACGAGAACAGGGGGGTGGAGCTGAATGGTAAAACGGTCGGCATTATTGGTTTTGGAAATACCGGGAGCAGTTTTGCAAAATTGCTGCAGCCGTTTGATGTAACAGTGCTGGCTTATGATAGATATAAATTTGGATTTGCACATGATTATATCAAAGAAGCAAGTCTTGAGCAAATATGCCGCTATGCGGATGTGATAAGTTTTCATGTGCCGCTTACCAATGAAACACATTATATGGGTGATGCAGCTTTCTTTAATGTGCTGGAAAGGAAACCATGGTTCCTGAATACAAGCCGTGGCAAAGTGGTAAAGATCGGGCATCTTGTCAATGCATTATTTGAGAAAAAAATTGCCGGGGCAGGGTTGGATGTGTTGGAAAATGAACAATTGAATACCTATACACCTATTGAAAAGCAACAACTGGATTGGCTGGTTGATCAGCCTAATGTTATTATTACGCCGCATATTGCCGGATACAGCCACGAAGCCTCCTATAAAATGGCAGAAGTACTGCTGAAAAAACTTAGAATGGATTGATTTTTTTCAAAAACTTTTTTATCTTTGAGACTCAATAGTGCAACGCTTCAGCAACACCTGGGGCGTTGTTATTTTTTTTATTTTATCAAAGGAGGTAACTATGGCAGGCTTACAATATGTGACGAAAGAAACACTGGAGCAAATGAAAGCTGAACTGCAAAGGATGAAGGGAGTAGAACGTCCTGCGGCCAGCCGTGCCATTGCCGAAGCAAGGGAAAAAGGCGACCTGAAAGAAAATGCCGAATATGATTCTGCCAAAGAAGCACAGGGATTGCTCGAAGCAAAGATCGCTGCGATGGAAGGTTCACTCGCCAATTTGAGGGTATTGGATGAATCAAATATTGATACAAGCAAAGTATCCATTCTTACAAAAGTTACGCTGACCAACCTGGGCACTAAAAAGCAAGTGACCTATAAGATCGTCAGCGAACAGGAAGCAGACCTGAAGGCAGGAAAAATTTCTGTTACATCACCGATCGGTAAAGGAATATTAGGTAAAACAGTTGGCGAAACAGCAGAGGTGAAGGCGCCGGCAGGAATATTGAAATTTAAGATCGAAGAGATCACCGCCTAGATAAAAACAAATAACTATTAGATAAGAGTTCTGCGGAGGCAGGACTTTTTTATTGCTGCTGATAGGTTGTAGTTTTGTTGAGTGAAACTTCGCTATATCAAATCGGCAATCCAAAATCTAAAATCAAAAATATTCGGCAGTATGACCATCTTTTCAAAAATAATAGCAGGAGAGGTACCTTCTTATAAAATTGCGGAGAATGAAAAGTTCTTTGCTTTCCTTGATATCTTTCCGTTAAGGGAAGGACATGTGCTTGTCGTTCCAAAAACAGAAACAGATAATTTGTTTGATCTGCCTGCTGAATATTTAAGTGAAATGCTATTATTTGCCCAGCCTATTGCAAAAGCGATTGAAAAAGCTTTCAGCTGTAATCGCTGTGGTATTTCCGTAATTGGTTTGGAAGTGCCGCATGCACATATTCATTTGGTACCTATTAATTCTTCTAATGATCTGAATTTTACACAGTCCAAACCAAAAGCAAGTGATGAGAGTTTGAAGAGGGTGCAGGAGAAGATATTGGTGAATCTTTGAATCATTTCTGTTCAGAAATGCTAATTTAAAATTTGGCTTTAGTTTTAAAGTTCGTAAATTTAGAATACCATTAAACCTTAAACCTCGTATTATGAAAAAGAAATTTGCCCCCCATTGGGCGTATTATTTGCTTGCGATTTTATTTTTCTTTAATTATTCGTGTAAGAAAATTGAAAAAGAAGAAGAAAAACAAATCCCTTTAAACATAAGCTCATCAAATCAAATTGAGAGTGAGGATTATGTTTTTGGCGAGCCAAAGCAAAACCCTTACAAAGTTGGAAATATGCAAAACGCATATTCAAGCTTGTCTTCAGGTGGGATTTTGCCACCAACTTCAATCACAATTAGACCTACACATTATTATGTAAAATTTAAACCTGCAAATTTTGATCAGTATGAAAAACTTTGCGAGGACAGTATCTTAGATTTATCCGATTTGCCCATAGAGGCAAATGTATTGCAATACGGTGAAGAGTATCATGACCCCTCATTACCGGACTCTGTGCCAACATTTCAATACACAGCAGTTCCGGTTGGGTATAGTTTCAACGATACTATACCTTACGAAATTCTTGACAACTTATATCTCCCCGAATCTGATAGTTTATATTTTTCTGAAAATAGCGGTAACCAGCATTACCTTGAAAAATTATTGGACCAAGCCTATATTCAAACTGGAAATTTTGAGGACACAATTAAATATGATAATGAAGATTATCAAAGACGATATTATCCCGGAGGCCGAATACAGGTTTTTGATACAAGACTCAATAGTTTTATTGGGATGGAAGGAGTTGATGTTCATGCCAGGCGGTGGTTTATTGTTTATCATGCCCAACCTGACTATAATGGGTATTACAGAATGAAACACAGATTTAACAGACCCTGCAATTATTCTATTGTATTTCACAATATATTTTTTGTGATAAGAAGACACTTGATAGCTACAACATACCATATCAATGGTCCTAAAAAGACTGGCGATTGGAATTATAACTCGCAAACGGTTACCAGCGTTTTGCCGGTCATGTTTTTAGAGGAGCTTATAGATACCAGGTGAAGAATATAGGAGGGCTTGCCAGACCCTGGCTGATTGCTGGCTTCAGGCGTCAAAAATATATTGCTTCAAACTCCAAATCAAGCCCAGGAATTAATTGGATGATATTTCCAATAATAAAGGTGGGACGTTATGAGAACATAGACATGGAAAGGGAATATGATTCCGACGAAGTATTTTCTACTACATGTCATGAAACTGCTCACACAAGTCATATGTATCGAATGAATGGCGGAATAATACAGTTTATCCAAGTTGAAGCAAAACTTAAAGAAAGCTGGGCTGTATGTATCGAATGGTTTTTATCTCATATTGAGTATGTCGAGAGAGGTGTAAATAATTATGGAGAATGGAATTATAGTCCCGCCAATCCTCCGATTTATCCTAATCAGTTTGCTTACCAGTATTGGAATTTGGGTTTCGATGATGAATATACACCTTTGTATATTGATATAATAGACAATCACAATGAAATTGGAATAAATTATGATCCTAGACCCACAGGTACTGTGAATGATCAGGTATCGGGCTATTCGTTAGCATTCATAGAGTCAGAATTACTCAGGCATATATATGGCTTGTCGTCACTCTCTAAACAATTAAAGGCACACAAGCCGGTAGGTGTAACTGATGGGCAAATAGACTTATTGCTTAGTTTTTATTAAACTTCTGCTATATGAATAAATTACCTTTATTACTGCTTTTTATTCTGATTACTGGTTGTACAAAAGAAAAAATAACCATATACAATGCTTATGTAAAGAATACCACTGCTCATCAGATAAAAGTAGTTCCCTATTTTTCCGGAGTCATTGATAACAGTAAGATTTTACTGTTGAATGCAGGGGATTCAATTAATATCGGCAATGGATTTGACAGAGGTATAATAAATCATGGCGGATTTAACTCTGTGTATATTTCCGGGAGTGACTCTAATATTGTTATTTTTGATAACACTTATTCAATAACACATTATGGGCAAACTCCATCATCATTTTCGATAAAGTATTATTTGCATACATCTCCTCGAAATCTTAGAAATTATTTAAATTGGTATTATACAGCAGAGGATCCTTCGAAAAATAGGCGAGAGGCATTTTATTTATTTAGGTTCATAGAGCAAGATTATTTGGATGCGAGGTAAATTTAAAGTGTATAGATAAATAATTTTTTAGTTACAAGGCGTTCCATTTGGAACGCCTTGGTTTATCTTACTCTTCCCGGATTCTTCTTTATAAACTCATCCCATCCTTTCGCTCCCTTGGATATTTTCCCAATCGCAGAACCATTTTGCAAATGATGGCACATGGCCACTGCCAATGCATCTGTCGCATCAAAATGTTTCGGGCTTTCTTTAAATGATAAAAGTGTTTGCAGCATCTTCATCACCTGTTCTTTTCCCGCATTGCCATTGCCTGTTACCGATTGTTTTACTTTTTTGGGAGAGTATTCGGTTACTTCCAGGCCATGCCGCATGGCGGCTGCAATAGCAACACCCTGTGCTCTTCCGAGTTTGAGCATACTTTGTACATTCTTTCCAAAGAAAGGAGCTTCGATAGCAAAATCGGTTGGCTGGTATTTTGTAATCAATCCGCTGACGGTATTAAAGATCAGTTGAAGTCTTTTATAATTGTCTTTTATTTTCCCCGGTTTTAATACACCCAGTTCAAGCAAACAGGCTTTATTGTTTGTGATGATAATGATACCATAACCCATGATCACTGTACCGGGATCGATACCCAATATTATTCTGGCAGGCTTTTGCAAAGGGGAATGTATTTTTATACCGCAATGATAACACGAATTTTGCCGAATTCCACGAATTGCCGATACAACAGTATTGCCTGTCACTTAACAAATTCGTGTAATCCGGATTTAATTCGTGTTATAGTCATAACATCATAATATCAATGAAGCTGAACCGAAATACAAAGATCTTCATCAACTACTTTCTCGGTCCGTTGTTGTTCATTTGGTTGTCATGGGCTATTTACCGGCAAATAAAAAAGCAACCTGATCTTGAAACGGCATGGAAGGGCATCAAAGAATCATTGAACAGCCCGATGGTTTGGAATATTGTTTTTGTAGTTCTTTTAATGATCGGTAATTGGTCCATTGAAGCCATAAAATGGAAAATGGCAGTGAAACCCATTCAGCCGATCAGTTTTTTAAAAGCATTCAGGGCAGTTCTTTCCGGTGTTTCATTTTCTGTCAGCCTGCCTAACCGTGTCGGCGAATATTTGGGAAGAGTATTGTACATGGATGAAGGCAACCGGCTCAAAACAATTTCCATTACCATTGTTGCCAGCATCAGCCAACTCATCATTACATTATTGATGGGCTGTATCGGGTGGCTGTTCATGCAACCTGTCATTGAAGAAAAACAATTGGTCTCTGCGATATGGTTCCGGGTAATATTATATGGGATGATAACAGCCACCATAGTTTTAACACTATTTTATTTTCGCCTGTCGTTACTAATTAAATGGGTGGATCGTTTACCTGGCAGTAAACGCTTTGCTTACCTGGTAAGGGCTTTAGAGGATTTCAATGCAACGTTACTGCTGCGGCTCTTGTCATTATCAGCATTCCGTTTTGTGGTGTTCATCGTGCAGTATTACCTGTTGTTTCGTTTATTTGATGTAGATATTTCATGGTGGCAGACTTTTTGGGCAGTGAGTGTTTCCTTTGTGGTGATGGCGGTGATTCCTTCCATCACTTTAATAGAACCGGTGCAGCGGGGAACAGTGATGGTAATGTTATCAGGTCTTTATAGTTTGAATAAACTGGGAATAGGATTTACGGCAACCGGCATCTGGTTCATCAACCTTATTGTTCCGGCGGCAATCGGCAGCTTATTAATTTTGGGAATTAAAATGAAAAAAAATAAAAATGAAGAGATTTAAAGTATTGGCTCCATTGGCTTTGGTATTAGTATCGTTTGGCTTTTCTGTAAAGAGTGTTGCACCTGTGCCGCCGCAGGATAATTTTTGCAGCATCAGCAATATCGCTTTTAATGTAGAGGAAGAGGTGGTCTTCACAGTTTATTATGCAGTGGCCGGTATTTATGTAAATGCAGGCAATGCTACTTTTACCAGCAAGCTGGAAACGGTTAATAATCGTCCGGTCTATCATATCACCGGCGAAGGAAAAACCAATTCATCTTACGACTGGATATATAAAGTGAGAGATAAGTATGAAACATTTATTGATACAGCTACCATGCAGCCTTTGAAATTTATCCGCAATGTGAACGAAGGCGGTTATAAAAAATACCAGAACGTTACTTTTAATAAAACAGCGAATACAGCTGTAACAACGGATGGTGTATATAAAGTGCCGGCTTGTGTGCAGGATGTGGTGAGCTCTATGTATTATGCCCGTAATTTGGATTTTTCTCAACTGAAACCGGAAGATAAAATTCCTTTTTCTATGTTCCTTGATAATGAAGTGTTCAATATGTATATCCGTTATGTGGGAAAAGAAGAAATAAAGACCAAGTATGGAAAATTCAATGCCATCAAAATAAAACCATTGTTATTAAAAGGCCAGATCTTCGATGGTGGTGAAAATATGACCGTATGGGTAACCGATGATGCCAATCATATACCGGTGAGAGTGGAAAGTCCGCTGGTGGTGGGCAAGGTAAAGATCGATATGATGAGTCATAATAATCTTCGGCATCCGCTGACATCGTTGATCAAAAGAAAATAAAAGTCTGTTTAAATACTATTCTTTGTCACCCCGGACTTGATCCGGGTCTTTTTTATATTTCTTCCAACTTAAAAAAATCTTTCGGCCGGATACCTCTCTCCGTTTGCTGTAATGTGCAGCATTCATAATCCTTGTCATGTTCGAAAAAAAGAATGTGATCATTCTCCAAAGCATTAGTAAGAAAGTTCCTTTTTTCATTCAAGGTGGTTAACGGGAACATATCATAAGCCATTACATAAGGAAGGGGAATATGACCGGCAGAAGGAAGCAGGTCAGCCATAAACACAACCGTTCTGTCTTTATATTTTATTTGCGGCAGCATCATACTTTCGGTATGGCCGTTTACAAAACGTACTGAAATATTTTCTGTGAACTCAACAGTCAATGTTCCGGGAGGATAAGATACCGGCCCCATTTCATTATCAAGAGGGTGTGTAATGAATTTTAATTGCCCGCTTTCTTCGATAGGTAAAATATTTTCTTTGAGAAATGAAGCTTTCTCTCTTTCATTGGGATTTACGGCCCAATCCCAATGCTCTTTATTGCTCCAGTAAGTGGCATTCTTAAAGGTTGGAACCAGTTTATCTCCTTCACGGCTGATAGAACCACCACAATGGTCAAAATGAAGATGCGTTAAAAAGGCATCGGTGATATCATTTCGGGTAAATCCATATTTTGCTAATGACTTATCCAGTGTATCATCACCATGCAAATAATAATGACTGAAAAATTTTGCATCCTGCTTATCACCATTGCCATTATCAACTAATATCAGCCGGTTGCCATCTTCGATCAATAAGCAACGCAAAGCCCAACTGCATAAATTATTTTCATCGGCCGGATTTATTTTATTCCAGATGGATTTTGGAACAACACCAAACATGGCGCCGCCGTCGAGTTTGAAGTAGCCGGTATTGATGCTATACAATTTCATTGTTCTTCAATTAAACTATTTGATCTTGTTCTTTTGTATGCAAAAGCAAGAATGATCAGGCCAAGAATGAAAAAGCCGATCAGGGCCAGGATACTGTTGCGCATGTTGCCGGTTAGATGGGTAATAAAACCAAAGCTGAACATCCCTACAACGATCGCAATTTTTTCTGTTACGTCATAAAAACTAAAAAAAGAAGCAGTGTCTTTTGTCGGCGGCATTAGTTTGCTATATGTACTGCGGCTTAATGATTGTATGCCGCCCATTACCAATCCAACTGCCGTAGCGATCCCGAAGAATTGCCACTTATTGTACAAAAAGAAAAAAGCGAAAAGGCAAATAAGCACCCAAATAGATATAGTAAACATCAGCACCCTGAAATTTCCATATTTATCCGAAAGACGACTCATGAGGAAAGCGCCGAGTATGGCAACGAGCTGAATGATAACAACCGTTATAATAAGAGTGGTTGTGTCAAGCTGCAACTCTTCGCTTCCAAAATTGGTAGCTATCAGCATAACGGTTTGCACACCCATATTGTAAAAAAAGAAAGCGCAAAGAAAAAGCCACATCACTGGTCTTGCCTTGATTTGTTTTAATACCAGTGATAATTCATGAAAACCATTACTGAAAATATTTTTATTGTTGACAGTCCCGGCAGGCTGGCTTTTCGGCATTCTTCTCAACGTTATTTGTGCAAAACCCAACCACCAAAGTCCTACCAGTACAAAAGTCATCCGTACTGCATTGCTTTGGGCAGCTTCATCATCACCGGCCAGGGTTACCAATACAAACCCGATCAATTGTAAAAGAACACTACCGATATAACCATACATAAATCCTTTGGCGCTGATACGATCCCTGTCTTTCGGAGCGGCTATTTCAGGTAAATAGCTATTATAAAAAACCAAACTGCTCCAGTATCCTACCGTAGCTGTGATCAGCAATATAGTTCCCAGTAAAAGCGTATCTCCTTTAAAAAAATAAAAACCCATGCAACTTATAGAACCAAGAATGACGAGCAAACGCATAAAACTTTTCTTATTGCCTTTGTAGTCTGCAATAGAACTTAGAACAGGAGACATAATAGCGACGATAAGAAAGCCGAATGCCAGAGTATAATCGTAAAGAGAGGAGTTGGGAATATTTTTGAACCAGAGAAAATCAATGTAATCGGTTTTTGTTTTATCGTTGCCATCGCCGGTAACGCCTAAATAATAAAGGGGGAAAAAAGTGGTGGTGATGACAAGGTTGTAAACACTGTTGGCCCAGTCATACATGGCCCAGCCGTTCACCACCTTTTTGGAAGCTGTTTGCATTGGTTATGCTTTCAGTAAAAATAGGAAAACCAAGAGAGAAAGTTTAAGGGTTTAAAGTTGACACGCAAACCTTAAAGCGTATCTATCCTTCTATTACACCGGTCAGCAACAATATCAATAAAGTGATACCGGCCAATATGCGATACACACCAAACACTTTGAAGCCATAAACTTTCAGATAGTTGATGAAAAAGCGGATGGCGAACATGGCCACTACAAAAGCAACTACATTGCCCGTAATAAAAGAAACCGTATTTTCTTCTGTAGATGTAATAATATCAATCCCTCTTCTGACTACTCCCCCGGCGCTTGTCCATTTTTTTACAAATAAAGAATAAATAGAGGCAGCCAGCATGGTAGGTACAGCCAGGAAAAAAGAAAACTCAGCAGCCAGATGACGGGTGAATTTTTGTGACATACCGCCAATGATACTAGCAGCGCTGCGGCTAACACCGGGGATCATCGCAATGGTTTGCCAAAGACCAACAATAAATGCTTTTGGAAAACTTATTTGGTCATCTGATTCAATGGTTGGCTTTTTAAATAAAGAATCAATGACCATTAATAGCAAACCGCCGGCCAGCATAGCTATCGCAACTGTAGTGGGACTTTCCAGCAGATCATCTATTTCATCAGAGAAAAAATAACCCAATACCAACGCAGGAATAACACCAACGATCAATTTTGCATAGAACTGCCAGCGACGGAATTCAAAGAATTTTCTTCCATATAATACTACCACGGCGAGTATAGCGCCGAACTGGATAGATACTTCATATAATTTGGTGAACTCGTCTTTGTGAATGCCCAGCATGGAACTGGTAATGATCATGTGGCCGGTAGAAGAAACCGGTAAAAATTCTGTCAGCCCTTCAACAACGGCCAAAACAATTGCTTCAATGATATTCATGCAGGGAATTGGTTTTGTAAAAAATAAGGCGATACATATGCATCGCCTTGTAAACTTATTAACTTATTTGTGAATCAACCAACGTTTTCTTTCACTTTGGGTCTTTTGAAAATTGCATATATCTCTATCACCAGTCCGGCCAGTATAAGAAGCGGGGCAACGGTGATGCGTCTTGCGCTATATACAGCGTCAGCATCAAATTTTGCAGGGTTTTTATTGCTGGCTCCGCCCGACATCAGGAACATGCCGATCGCTATCACTAAAAGACCTATCAGCATCCACATATAATTTTCTTTGCTGAACATGGACGGGGAATTTTTCTTTTCACTCATACTGTCAAATTTAAGCGGTGCAATATAGCGAATTTAGTGAATGGTGAATAGTCAATGGGCAATTACTGCTCCGGGACCTATTCACAATTCACTATTGACCATTCACTAATAGAGATCGTCCAGCTTCATCTTCAGGTATTTTACCACACTGCGGTTGGTACTGAAAAGAGTGATACCTATACCGAGAACGATCAACATTAAAAACAATAACAGCAAAAGCCCTGTATCATGAATGGCTTTTAACCAGCTTATATTGCCTTCAAATACTAAAATAACAACGTAGAGAAAAACAGAAGCAATGACGCCGCTGATAGCGCCATTGATAATAGCCCGTATGTTCAACGGCTTGGCAATGAACCAACGGGTGGCTCCTACCATTTGCATGGTCTTTATCAGGAAACGGTTGCTGAACATGGCCAGGCGGATAGTATTATCGATCAGGAAGATCACTACAATTGCTATGAGGATGGCCAGCCCCAGGAATCCAAGACTCAAAATGCGGATATTTTTGTTTAAGCTACCTACCAGCTCTTCCGGATACTTTACATCGGTAACATAAGTTTGCGCTTCAATATCTTTTTTGATAGCGTTTAATGAATCTACCTGCACATACTGGTTCTTTATCTTAAAATAAATAGCATCCGGAAGCGGATTTTCATTCAATACTTTGGTCCAGTCCTCGTTACCATCCTGCAGATATATCTTCTGTGCTTCTTCTTTTGACACATAACGGACAGCCTTCATGTAAGGTCTTGTATTGATGTAATTCATCAGCGCAGTACTGTCTTTGGGATTCAGATTGGGAAGGAGATAGGCCCTTACCTCCACGCTTTCTTTAAAATAATTGCCCATCTTATTGGCATTGATCACCAGCCAGCCAATAATACCTAAGAAAAATAAAACAAGGGTAACACCTACCACAGACATGAAGTAAGAAGGTTTACCTTTTTTAAAAGAAGCTTTTCCTGATTGAGACATGAGTACTGAATTTGAATGTAATGGGTGAGCAAAAATAACAGATTCAGCAGTACAATCAGTATTTTTGCTGCCCAATTAAACGATTGCCCCCGGTTCATATTGCCATGTATGAGGAAAGAGATTTGTTAAAGAATCAAGATCATCATTAACATTAATTCAAAAGGAGAATAAACAGCGGATAAGAATGGAATACAATTTCAGAGATATTGAAAAGAAATGGCAGCAATGGTGGAGCGAGAATAAGGTATATAAAGTGTCGAATGATTCACCCAAACCAAAATGTTATGTGCTCGATATGTTCCCGTATCCGAGTGGCGCCGGTTTGCATGTGGGACATCCGCTGGGTTATATTGCCAGCGATATTTACAGCCGTTATAAAAGATTAAAAGGTTTCAATGTGCTGCACCCGATGGGATATGATGCATTTGGTTTGCCGGCGGAACAATATGCAATTGAGCATGGCATTCATCCTGCTGTTTCCACTGCAGCTAACATAAAAAATTTCAGAAGTCAGCTGGATAAGATCGGTTTTTGTTATGACTGGGACCGGGAAGTGAATACTTCCAAACCCGGTTATTATAAATGGACACAGTGGATCTTTCTGCAATTGTTCAACAGTTATTTCTGTCATACAGAAAAGAAAGCATTGCCCATTTCAAAGCTTATAAAAAAATATGAAGAGAAAGGAGCAGTACCAAAAACCGGGGAGTTCATTCCCGGCAAACATTTTACGGCTGAGCAATGGAAAGCTTTTTCTGAAAAAGAGAAAGCCGATGTTTTGATGAGGAGACGACTGGCTTATTGCGGTTACGGAGAAGTGAACTGGTGCGAAGCATTGGGAACTGTTTTGGCCAATGACGAAGTAGTGAATGGTGTGAGTGAAAGAGGAGGTCATCCTGTAGTGAAAAAAACATTGCGTCAATGGTATTTAAGAATTACGGAATATGCTGATCGTTTGCTTGAAGGACTTGACAAAGTTGATTTCAGTGATGCGATGAAAGAGATGCAGACGAATTGGATCGGTAAATCAACGGGAGCGGAAATAGACTTTAAGCTTTGGGGCGGGGCCTCACCCTTACCCTCTCCTGGCGGAGAGGAAATTTCGCAAGACCCCGTTAAAGAAAAATTCTTCAGGACGGCCGATAGCGGTAACTGGCATATATTAAAAAAATATGGCCGGGAAAATAGAAAAGATCCAACGGAAGCGGAAGATATTTTGTGGCAACGTCTTCGCAATAATCAATTGGGTGCAAAGGTTCGCCGGCAACATGCCATCCAGGGTTATATTGCTGATTTTGTTTTTCTCGAAGTAAAACTGGTGATAGAAGTAGATGGCGAATATCATAATGAAGAGGAGCAAAAAATATATGATGATGCAAGAACAAAATTTCTGAATGAGTTTGGCTTGCAATTATTACGGTTCACTAATGAAGAAGTAATAAGTAACACAGAAAAAGTAATAAATGAAATAAAAAGTTCGATAGAACAACAAAGACAAAAATTTAAAACAACTGCTGCTGACGGAGAACTGTCTCCCTCTCCGCAAGGAGAGGGCCGGGGTGAGGCTAAACTCCGGGTTTACACCACAAGACCCGATACTATTTTCGGCGTTGACTTCATGGTCATTGCACCGGAGCATGAACTGGTAGAAGAAATTACAACCGACGAACAAAAGCAAGCCGTTGATGAGTACATCGCCTATGTAAAAAGCAGGAGTGAAAGAGAACGCATGGCGGAGAAAAAGATCAGTGGTGTATTTACCGGCGCTTATGCATTGAATCCATTTAACGGAAGAGAAATTCCTATCTGGATATCAGAATATGTGTTGGCAGGATATGGCACCGGCGCTATCATGGGTGTGCCCTGCGGCGATGAAAGAGATCACCGGTTTGCAAAGCATTTCAATATTCCCATCACCAATATCATTGGTGAATATTATACTGGAGAAGATGCGAATCCTACTTACGATGCTGTGTTAGAGAACAGCGATTTCATCAATGGGATGAAGATGAAAGATGCGATTGATGTGGTAGTAAGGAAGGTGGAAGAAATGGGAATTGGCCAACGCAAAGTGAATTATAAAATGCGGGATGCCGCATTCAGCCGCCAGCGCTACTGGGGCGAACCATTTCCTATTGTTTGGAAAAATGAAATTGCATATCCATTGAGTGAGTCTGAATTGCCGGTGGAGTTGCCGCACATGGATGACCTCAAACCTGGTCCCGATGCGCAAGGTCCATTGGCAAATCTTACGGAGTGGATTAATCTCCCCTCTCCGTCAGGAGAGGGGTTGGGGGTGAGGCGAGAAGTGAACACCATGCCCGGCTATGCAGGAAGCAGTTGGTATTTTTTAAGATACATGGATCCTGATAATGAAAAAGAATTCTGTTCCCGTAAAGCAGCTGATTATTGGGGACAGGTTGATCTGTATATTGGCGGAACTGAACATGCAGTAGGTCATTTATTATACAGCCGCATGTGGACGAAATTTTTATTTGATCTTGGTTTGATAGAACATGATGAGCCGTATAAAAGATTGGTGAACCAGGGGATGATACAGGGGAGTAGCAGGTTCGCTTATTTTCTTACCGTAAATTATTCTTCACTTAATTCTGAAAGTAAATCAACAAGAGTATTTCTTTCAAAAAAGTGGGTTGATATAATTGAATCCGACAATACTCAAAAATTCATCTCAGAAAAAATCAGCGAAGTTCTAGGCAAAAAAATCGCATTGCATCATGTGGATGTATCATATGGCGAAAAACCAATACCGACACATGTTGATGTAAATATTGTTGATGGTGTTGAATTAGATATTGAGGCATTTAAGAGATGGAGAAGCGGCGAATATGCAAACGCAGAATTTATCTTAGAAGATGGCAAATACATCTGCGGTGTTGAAACAGAAAAAATGTCCAAATCAAAATTCAATACTGTCAATCCCGATGATCTTGTAATGAAATACGGCGCCGACACTTTCCGCATGTATGAAATGTTTCTCGGCCCGGTAGAAATGAGCAAGCCATGGGATACAAAAGGTATCGAAGGTGTTCATCGTTTCCTGAAAAAATTCTGGCGCTTGTTTTTTAAGGAATCTAATTCTCCCTCTCCGCAAGGAGAGGGTCGGGGTGAGGCCTTTCTGGTCACCAATGATGAACCAACAGCAGAAGAATTAAAAGTATTACACAACACAATACGTAAAATAGAATCTGATACCGAACGATTCAGTTTCAATACCGGTGTCAGCGCATTTATGATCGCTACCAATGAGCTTACCGATCTGAAATGCCATAAAAGAAAAATACTTGAACCATTACTCATTCTTTTAGCTCCTTACGCACCGCATATTTCAGAGGAATTGTATGCACAGCTACGAAATTCTCCCTCTCCGCCAGGAGAGGGTGGGGGTGAGGCTTCTATCCTCAATGCTTCCTATCCTGTTTTTGAAGATAAATATGTGAAAGAAACAACCAAAGCTTATCCCGTTGCGATAAATGGAAAGACAAGATCGGAACTGACGCTTTCTTTGGATGTAACGCAGGAACAGGTAGAGCAAATAGTTTTGCAGGATCCCATCGTTCAAAAATGGCTGGATGGTAAAACCCCGAAAAAGATCATTTATGTAAAAAACAAGATGATCAATGTGGTGATATAGGAGCTTTTTTACATTTGATACGGGATAAAAAGCCATGCAGTAATTCAGGCCTTTTTCATCGCATAATTTGACCCTATTTCAGGCCTTGTCACACCCCGAACTTGTTCCGGGTAAATAAATTATGACCAAAAATTGTTGCACTCAAAAAAAGCCTTAACTTCCCCCCGCAAAACCATCCAATTTGGGATGAGGCTTATAATATTCTAACAACCAAACTAAGCTTATGAAGAAAATATACTTCCTGGTAACTTCGTTACTATTGATTACAGGATATGCAGCGCAGAGCCAATGTACTAATGGCTCCGCATTTGGTAGTGCGGTAGCACCCACCACCAACACTACTCCCACTACAATTACTACATGTGCTTTTGGCGGTGAGTATAGTACTATAACCGGTGCAACGGCTGGTTCAACTTATTTGTTTAATGCTACCGGGGGAGCAGGTAACTTTATAACTATACGCCAGGGAACTCCGGGTGGTGCTGTTCTTGGTTTTGGAGTTCCTCCTCTTAGTGTGGTTTGTACTGTTTCCGGGAATTTATATCTGCATTATAATACCAACGCATCTTGCGGAACCGATGGTTCTTGTCATACAGGAACAGTGCAGTGTACAAGCTGCCCGGCTCCTCCGGATCCTTGTACAAGTATCGTCAACATTCCAGCTTGTGCTACCCCTGTAGTTACAGCGCACAATGGAGCTGGATCATGGAGTGTGACTGCCTGCGGTTTCAGTACGCCGGGACAGGAAAGAATATATTCTTTTACCCCTGCGACTACAGGTGTTTATAGCCTTAATGTTACAGCAGTTGGTGTATCAGGCTTTCTTGATTATTACTGGAAATTACAATCTGCGGGTTGTGGCCCTACAGGATGGACATGTATTGATGATAACAGTGCTGTTGGAACTGATCCTATCGGTTTACTCACAGCAGGCGTACCGATATATATCCTTGTTGATGATGAAACTACTGCGGCTACCACCCATACTTTCAATATTAGTTGCGGATCAGTTGCCCCTGCCAATGATCTTTGTAGCGGTGCCCTTCCGCTTCCTTGTAATGGAAGCGTAGCTGGTACCACAGTTGGTTCTACGATCGATGCAGTAGGCACTTGTGTTACAACTTTAAATACGGCAGGAGGTGTATGGTACACTTTTGTGGGAAATGGGGCTCCGAATACTATAAGCACATGTACAGGTACAGCTTATGACTCCAAAATTGGTGTGTTCTCAGGTTCCTGTGGTAGTCTGATTTGTGTAACCGGTAATGATGATGCCTGCGGATTGCAATCATCTGTCACATTTACTGCTAATACAGGTACCACATATTATGTGTTGGTTACAGGATTTGGTTCGGCAACAGGGGCCTTTACTTTAACAAGAACCAGCGTTCTTCCAAATGATCTGTGTACCGGCGCTATTACTATTAATTGCGGCCAGACCATTACAGGTTCTACGGCTTGCGGCGCTACAACAGATGCTGTTGCCACATGCGTTACTGCATTGAACACAGCGCCGGGTGTATGGTATCGGTTTGTTGGAGATGCTTCACCGGTTACATTAAGCCTTTGCGGTTCTTCTTATGACACCAAAATTGGTGTATTCACAGGAACCTGTACAGCCCTTACCTGCGTTACCGGCAACGATGATTTTTGCGGAGTCCAATCACAGGTAACGTTTAATACAAATGCAGGAGTTACATATTATATACTCGTAACAGGATTTAGTACAAACACGGGCAACTTTACATTGACCCGCACCTGTGCACCAGCTTGTGCAGGGGTTCCTTCACCGGGATCTGTTACTCCTGTTGCTTCTACAGTATGCAGGGGAACGAATGTAACGTTAACGGCCAGTGGTTATACTAATTCCGGACTTCTGTTCCAATGGAATTCTGCCCCGGCAGCAGCAGGGCCGTATGCGCCAATAGCCGGAGCCGTCAGCAATGTTTATACAGCTGCTCCAACTGTTACGACTTACTATACAGTAACTGTAACTTGTAGTATTGGTGGTGGTGCAGCTACTACTTCTCCGCCAGTAGTTATAAATGTTGACGGTATTCAGCATATAAATGTTTCAGCAACACCTTCTACATTATGTGCGGGTAGTAGTACCGCTATTACAGGTACTGCTATTAATGGTATCACATTATCATCTATGGTGGTGGTAGCAAACTCTGGTACCATCAACCTTGCAATTCCTGATAATAACCCAACAGGAGCAAGTCATACAATGGCTGTTCCGGCAGGTATTATCAGTACTAATCCAGCCGACCTGAGAGTAAGGGTAAATATGGTTCATACATGGGTAGGTGACGTTGCATTCCGAATCACCAGTCCTTGCGGTACCACCTTCTTGTTTGACAGGCCCGGAACAACAGGAGCCGGGTTTGGTAATGCCGATGATGTTAACGGGGTATATACTTTTGATGTGGCTGTTGCTCCCATTATTCCTGAAGCGTCAGTAGGAGGATTAGTCCCTCCGGGTAGTTACAGACCTTCTGATGCTGCGGGTGCCGGTAATCCAACATGGTCACCGCTTACATTCCCATGCGCTGCTACGGGCAACTGGACTATCACTGGTATTGACGCAGCAGGAGGTGATGTTGGTACAATCAGAGACTGGCAGATACTGGCGCCATCGCCAAGTAACTATACACATACACTTACTGGTGGTGCCGGAACGATAACACAAAATGCATCAACAGGTGTTGCGAATGCGACAGGTAACTTTACTGTTTCAAATATCCCTGCGGGTAATCACACATTTACATTGACATCAACAGATCCATTTGGTTGTTCTGTTGCTAGTCCTGTTAGCATAACAGTGAACCCGATACCTGTAATTACGTTTAGTCCTCCTTCGGCTACCATTTGTAATGGACAGATACAACAAATAAATGTGTATGCTGCTCCGGGAGGAATACTGCAAACATTTAGTAACAACACAACAACAAATGTTCCGGGAATAGGAACCTCCGGTATTGGCGGACCATATCCTTCCGTAATAGGTGTTGCAGGATTGCCGGCTGCAGGTGTATCAGTAAGATCAGTAGAGATCAGGAATTTCAATCATACATTCCCTGATGATGTTGACCTGGTACTTGTATCACCTTCAGGCACTCAACAAGTGATCCTGATGTCTGATGCAGGTGGTGCTACTTCTGCTACAGGTCAGAACTTTACTTTCAGTGATGCTGCTTCAGCCAGTCTTGCCGATGCTGCATTCAATAATACAGGAGCCTATAAGCCAACAAATCATCCTGCAAACCCGGATAATTTCCCGGCGCCAGGTCCTTTAAGCCTTACGCAACCGCTTAATCCATTATTGTCAACGTTTACCGGAGATGTTAATGGAAACTGGAGACTCTATGCAATAGATGATCTTGCCGGAGATGCTGGTCTTATTGGTGGTTGGAGTATTACATTCGATGTACCGGCACCAGTAGTACTTACGCAATCTCCTGCGAGTCCAAATACGATATTCACCAATGCAGCTGCAACAATACCATATGTGGCCGGCACACCAGTATATACAGTTTGGGTTAACCCAACAGCAACTACAACATACACAGCTAACGGTTCTGCACTCGGTTGCAATGCTGTACCAGCTTCAATGACTGTAACTGTCAATCAATTGCCGACCATAGTAACGCAGCCTTCACCTGCTACCCAAACAGTTTGTCCTGGCTTTACTGTTACTTATACAGTAGTAGCCGGTGGTACAGGTCCATTCACTTACCAGTGGCGCAGAAATGGTGTTAACCTTACCAATGGCAGCTTCATTTCAGGAGTTAACACTCCAACACTTACTATTGCGAATGTGCAGGTTGCTAATGCAGGCACTTATGATGTAGTTGTTTCCGGTGCTTGTACACCACCGGCTACTTCAAATGGAGTTGTATTGAATGTTGGATCTGCTCCAACTATCACAACTCAACCTGTTAATACAACAGTTTGCGAAGGCAGCAATGCTACATTGAGTGTGGTAGCTGCAGGCACACCAACGCCTACTATTTTCCAATGGCAGGTAAGTACCGACGGTGGCGCAACATGGACAAATCTTACAACAGGCGGATCATTTACAGCAACGCTTACACTAAGCAATGTGACCCTTTCCATGAACAATAACAGGTACAGGGTGATCATTACGAATAGTTGCGCAATGACAATTACTTCCAATGTAATAACGCTTACAGTAAATCCAAGACCCGTAGTTACGGCTCTGGCATTACCGGCAAGAATATGTTTGAGCGATACCCTGGTGCCGCTTAGTGGTTCACCAACAGGAGGTACCTGGACTGGCATAGGCGTTTCAGGATTTAACTTTGTTCCGACTGCAACGGCTGTAGGTACATATACGCTGACCTATACTTTCACCAACAGTTCAGGTTGTACAAATACCGCTTCAGTAGTTGCTAAAGTGGAAGATTGTCCTGAACGTATCAGGCTGCTGAGCGATGATGGTGTGATATTGTATCCGAATCCGAACAACGGTATATTTAGTATCCGCATCAACAGCACATTGTATAATTATCTCGGCATGAAGGTGTATGACATGGCCGGACGCCTTGTAAATGGTAAGGTGGTGAAGAATGGTATTGACCAGGCTCTTGTATCTCCTGTATTTTCAGGCTTGGTATATGGCCGTGTAGTACCGATCGATCTTTCTTACCTGCCTTCAGGCATGTATCTCGTCAAGTTCTACTACGATGATGGAATCAGGAGTTCTGAAAAAGGATTCCTTGTATCTATCATAAAATAAAAAGATCTCCACTTAAAATAGCAAGGCATCCCGACGCTTCGGTCGGGATGCCTTTTTTAATTGTTGGAACTTTACAGATAACTTTAAGGATATGGCTAAAACCGGTTTGTTGTCGGTATTGCTGGCTCATCAAAAAGATTTTGGGCCGGTTGTTACGTTCGATCCTGCCAGGGACAAATTACTTTTATTGGATCTTACGGCGGCTAACAGAAATATTTCAGAAGACATATTGGATGACATCAATACATTTAGCACTTATATAAATGATCAGCTAAGAACAAATAATGCCGGGTATGGTATTGGCGGATACAATGAACACAGAACGGTTTATAGCCGCAGCAAAGTGTTTGACGGAACTACGGAACAGGATGAACCAAGAAGATTACACCTTGGCATTGATATTTGGGGCAAACCCAATACTCCTGTAAAAGCCCCGCTGGATGGTATCATACACAGCTTTGCATTCAATAACAATTTTGGGGATTATGGCGCCACTATTATTCTTGCACAGCAGCTGGATGGAATTACCTTCCACACTTTATATGGTCATTTAAGCTTGAACTCAATAAAAAATATACAGGAAGGTGACAGGATAAATAAGGGAGATGTATTTGCTGAATTCGGTATTCCACCGGAGAATGGTCATTGGCCGCCACACCTGCATTTCCAGGTCATTGATGATATTGGTGAATGGAAAGGCGATTATCCCGGCGTTTGTAAATTTTCAGAAAGAGAAAAATGGCTGGCGAATTGCCCGGATCCCGATATCATACTGCAGTTAAATCAATACACCTGATCACAAACAGTGCTGGTTAAATAAGTACATTTACAGCATGGCTAACCCCAATTTGAATAGTGATAAGGAAAATTTTTCATCGGCTGATGTTGTATTTGAAAATTCCATCCGGCCCGCTGCCATAAATGATTTTGCAGGACAGGAGCAGATCATTGATAATCTCCGCATTTTTATTAAAGCAGCCCGGCTTCGTGGCGAAGCATTGGATCATATTTTATTTCATGGCCCGCCGGGTTTGGGCAAAACAACGCTGTCAAGAATTGTGGCCAATGAAATGGGAGTGAATATCAAGGAAACCTCCGGGCCAGTAGTGGAAAAACCGGGAGATCTTGCTGGCCTATTGACAAGCCTTGAGTCCAATGATGTTTTATTCATTGATGAGATACACCGGCTGAGTGCAGTCGTGGAAGAATATCTCTATGCGGCTATGGAAGATTACCGTATTGATATTATGATCGACAGTGGCCCCAATGCGAGAAGTGTACAGATCAATCTCAATCCTTTTACATTAATAGGAGCCACCACAAGAAGTGGATTATTAACTGCACCATTACTCTCGAGGTTTGCTATCAAATCAAGATTGGAATACTATAATGCAACAATTTTAAATAAGATCATTATCCGTTCAGCAGGAATATTGGGAACAAAGATCTCATCACAGGCTGTGGAAGAAATTGCAAGAAGAAGCCGCGGGACACCCCGTATTGCTAATGGCTTACTAAGAAGAGTAAGAGATTTTGCCCAGGTATTAAATGACAGCCAGATAGACCTCGGCATCACACAACACGCATTGAAAGCGTTGAATGTGGATGAACATGGCCTGGATGATATGGATAACCGGATACTTTCTACGATCATCGAAAAATTCAAAGGCGGCCCTGTCGGCATTACAACCATCGCTACTGCTGTCGGAGAAGAAGCAGGAACAATAGAAGAAGTATATGAACCATTTTTGATACAGGAAGGATTTTTGCAACGTACTCCAAGAGGAAGAGAAGTAACAGCGAAGGCATATGAACATTTAGGAAAGAAAGCACCCGGTAATGCAGGAACTCTTTTCGAATAAAAAAAATGAGCGTTCCATTTGAAACGCTCATTGCATATTGTCAATTGCTTATTGTCTATTGCACTACCAACCTGAATCCATTACCATGAATATTGACGATCTCGATCTTCGGGTCATCCTTCAGGTATTTTCTAAGCTTGGCGATATAAACATCCATACTGCGGCCATTGAAGTAAGTGTCGCTGCCCCAGATTTTCTTTAAAGCCTGCTCTCTTGGCAACAGGTCGTTCAAATGTTCGGCCAGCATTTTCAGCAATTCATTTTCTTTTGGAGATAATGTTTGCGTAATGCCATTATGAATTAGCTGCCGCAACTTTGGATTGAAATGATAGGTGGACAGGTCAAATTCCTTGTTCTCACTTTCCTTATTCTGTTCTTCGTTGCGTTTTAAGATGGCTTTTATTTTCAGCAACAATACTTCGCTGTCAAAAGGCTTGGTGATATAATCATCAGCGCCGAGTTTATAACCCTGTATCACATCTTCCTTCATTGTTTTTGCACTGAGGAAGAAAAGAGGAATATCAGGATCAACATCCCGTATTTCTTCTGCCAGCGTAAATCCGTCCATATTGGGCATCATTACATCGAGCAGGCAGAGTTCAAATTTTTCCCGCTGAAAAGCAGCGAGGCCCAAACGGCCATCCCTTTCCAGGGTTACATCGTAGTCATTCAGTTCAAGATAATTCTTCAATACACTTCCGAGATTAGGATCATCTTCGCATAAAAGGATCTTGTGTTTCTTAGCTTCCATTTTCTGGTGGTTTTAATTGTGACAAATAAAGTTAAAGCATTTCGGGGGTTCAAGTAACCGGGATGAATATTTTGTTAAAACACCGTCTTTTCAAGCCCATAGCTTTTTACATTTGTATATTATATAAAAACTGTGCCATGCATGGGTAAAACGGACCCTTTTGAATCAAAAGAACTTAAACTACATAATGAATAAAGCAATCTGCACTGTTATTTTACTCTTTCTTGGGCAATCGGTGATCGCACAGAAAGGGATTGACAACATGATCAAAGCGGAAAAGGATTTTGCCGCTTATTCCGTTGCACATAGTACCAAAGAAGCCTTTCAAAAATTCATTGACAGCAACAGTATCATGTTTGATAAAGGGGAACCTGTCAAAGCCATTGAATTTTGGAACAAAAGAGAAAAACGACCCGGTGTTTTGAACTGGCATCCTCAATTTGCTGAAATATCCGCTTCGGAAGATTTTGGTTATACAACAGGGCCCTGGACATTTCAGAATTCTTTGAAGGATTCTGTTATCGCAAGAGGACAGTACAGTACGGTTTGGGCGCTGGATAAAAAAGGTGAGTGGAAATTCCTTGTTGACTTCGGTATTGATAATACGCAACCGGGCAGCGATGATGAAAGAATGCTGGATACACCCAAAGAACCGGAGGATACAAAGGTCATTCCGCATATAGCATTCCTGGTGTCCGCCGATAATTATTTTAATGAGTTGTTGTTGAAGAATAAGGCAAAAGCGTATAAAACATGCTTGTCTGGAGAAAGTATTCTTAGCCGGAATGGTTTTTTACCGGCGTCAACTTCCGCAGACCGAAAGGTTCTTATTGATTCAACTCCTTCCGGTATTAAATGCGAAATGAAAGGATGGGGAGTGTCGAAAATGCCCGATATGGGCTATACTTATGGTACGGCCATCATTAATGGCAAAACAGAGAACTATATGCGTATCTGGCGGAGAGAAAAAGAGGGATGGGCCATATGTCTTGAAGTTATGCGGTATTAAATACATTTACATGACTAAATAGTTTATATGACAGACAACATAAAGTTTTTGGAAACAGTTAAATCAGGTTACACATTCAAAGGTGAATCGTTCAAATTAGGTTGCGCTGTATTGGATGGTAATGCCATAAGCGGCGCTGATGTTTTAGTTCCTTTTAAAACAATGAACCGGCATGGATTGATTGCAGGCGCAACTGGAACTGGTAAAACAAAAACATTGCAGGTGCTGGCGGAAGGATTAAGTGATGCCAGTGTACCTGTATTATTGATGGACATCAAAGGTGACCTGAGTGGTATTGCTGCAGCCGGAACAGTAAATGATAAAATAGCGGAACGCTGCCAAAAATTAACTATCGAATACAAGCCATCTGCTTACCCCGCCGATCTGCTGACATTGAGCAATCAAAAAGGAGCAAGATTAAGAGCAACTGTCAGTGAGTTTGGTCCTGTGTTGATTTCAAAGATCCTTGGATTGAATGATACACAGGGTGGATTTGTAGCGATGATCTTTAAATATTGTGATGATAATAAACTTCCGCTTTTAGACCTGAAGGATTTTATCAAAGTGCTGCAGTTTGTAAGCGATGAAGGAAAAGCAGAACTGGAAAAGGCATACGGTAAAATATCAACTACCTCTACAGGAACGATCTTGCGAAAAGTGATCGAACTGCAGCAGCAGGGAGCCGATGTTTTCTTTGGAGAAAAAAGTTTTGAAGTTAATGACCTGATGCGCATTGCTGATGATGGAAGAGGGATGATCTCAATTGTGAGGGTTACTGATCTGCAGGACAGGCCAAAACTGTTCTCCACTTTTATGTTACAACTATTGGCGGAATTATATGCCACCTGTCCTGAGGAAGGTGATATGGACAAACCAAAACTGGTGATGTTCATTGATGAAGCGCATCTTATTTTCCAGGAAGCCAGCGAAGCATTGTTGCAGCAGATCGAGACGATTATTAAACTGATCCGTTCAAAAGGGATCGGTATTTATTTCTGTACACAAAACCCGATGGATGTTCCGGCATCTGTATTGGCACAATTAGGATTAAAAGTGCAACATGCATTAAGAGCATTCACTGCAGCAGACAGAAAAGTGATCAGGCAAACGGCAGAAAATTATCCTGAAACGGAGTTTTATAAAACAGAAGACCTGATCACACAATTGGGAATAGGAGAGGCATTAGTAACTATATTGAATGAAAAAGGAATCCCTACACCATTGGTGCATTGCATGATAAGGCCACCACAAAGCCGGATGGATATTTTGACAGACACGGAAATTGATGGATTGATCACTAAGTCAAAGATCGCTGCCAAGTATAACCAGGTAATAGATTCTCAAAGTGCTTATGAGATGCTTACGGAAAAATTAAAGGAGGCTTCTGAAAGACAAGAAAAAGAAGCAGAAGAAAAACAGGATAAGAAAACTACTACAAAAAAAGAGAAAGGATTTTTTGATGATCCTACTGTAAAAAGTATGACCCGCACAGCAGGAAATTCCATCGTCAGGACTTTGTTGGGAGTTTTAGGACTTGGTGGCCGCAGCAGGAGCCGGAAAAGTCTATTTTAATTTTACCATCCCGGTATCATCCATCTCAATCATATTTTCAGCCTGGAGGAATTCCAGGACCTTCCAGGCTTTTTCTTTTTTAATACCGTTCAGTTTCAGCAAAAGATCTTTGGTGTGCAGTGATTCATATTTAATGATATTGATAATGCGATGATGCAATGTTTCAAATTCTTCTTTGCTTAAGCTGGTTGCTTTTTGACGCAAACAATTATCACAAATACCACAGTCTTTTACATTGTCATCACCAAAATAAGAACCGATGATGCGGCTGCGGCAGGTGGTGTCTTCTTTTATATAGCCGGTCATTTTTTTTGTTCTCTTGCGGAACTGTTCTTTACGCTGATCGTAAGCGACCATATCAATAACAAGATCTTCTGCTTTGATGCGGTTACGGAGTATCAAAAGTTGTGGTGTATCTTTTTGCGGTTCATAACTGATCAAACCTGCTAGTTGTAGTTGAGTAAGTTGCTTTTTTACTTCTTCTGCATCCTTCTTCATCAGCCCTGCGATCATTTTTTCAGAAACAGGAACGGGTTGATCAAAAATTCCTTCATAAGCCCGCAGCAATGTTTTAATAAGCGGTTCCCATTCCGGGTGATCTTTTTCAAATGAATAGAGATGATCTTTATTGGTAGTAAAACCGGCCTTTGATGGCAGGAAGACCTGCTCATTGAATGCCAGCCAGCCTTCCTGCTCCAATGCTTTTAATGAATACAAAGCAGTATGACTATTGAGTTTGAATTTCCTCAGGAAATCACTGATATCAAAACCATGGTATTGTCCTTCGCCGCCACCGGAAGGGATCTGCAAATAATTAGCCACCGCCTGGTAAATATTCCTGATATCTGGTTGTGAAGGATAGTGCAGGTTGGTCATGTTCTCCAGGTCAGCAATATCTCTTTCATCATATAGCAAAACAGCAAAAGAAGTTTTACCATCTCTCCCGGCACGACCGGCTTCCTGGTAATAATTTTCCAAACTATCAGGCACATCAGCATGTACCACATTGCGTACATCCGGTTTATCGATACCCATGCCAAATGCGTTGGTGCAAACGATCACTCTTTTTTTATTGCTGATCCATTCTTCCTGTTTCCGGTTCCTTTCTTCCTGTATCAGGCCGGCATGATAGAAATCCGATGAGATCTTCTGCAGCTGTAATAATTCACTGATCTCTTTTGTACGTTTTCGGCTTTTGCAATAGACAATAGAACTACCAGGAACCTTTTGTAGTACTTCCAATAATTTATTGATCTTGGAGTCAACTTTAAAAACACTGTAAGAAAGATTTGGCCGTTCAAACGACTGTCTAAATATCTTCCAATCATTTATTGACTCTTCAGTTGTTGGAGTCTTCGTAAGCCCCTCCTTTCGAGGTTCCCGAGCAAAGCGAAGGGAAGGAACGTAGTTCGGGGGAGGCCCTGACCCCGAAAGTTTATCACAAATATCTTTTTGCACCTCCGGGGTGGCCGAAGCTGTTAAGGCGAGAACAGGAACATCGGGTAATTCTTCTCTCAGGTTGGCGATACGCAAATAAGACGGACGAAAATCATAACCCCATTGAGAAATGCAATGCGCTTCATCCACGGCAATTAAATTGATGCCCAATCCCGGCAGATATTCTTTGAATAAAGATGTTTCCAAACGTTCAGGGGATACATACAAAAATTTGCAATTGCTTTCACTTGCTGTTTTAAAGGTGTTGATCACTTCTTTGCGGCTCATGCCGGAATAAATAGCAAAGGCGGTGATATTCTTTCTGCGCAAACCTTCTACCTGGTCTTTCATCAAAGCGATCAATGGTGAGATGACCAAACAAAGTCCCGGTAAAGCCATTGCCGGGACCTGGTAACATAAGGATTTACCACCGCCGGTTGGCATCAGTGCCAGTACATCTTTTCCTGACAGGATGGAATTGATAATCTCTTCCTGCAAGGGACGGAAATTACCGAAACCCCAGTATTGTTTAAGAAGGTGATGAATGTTCATGGTTCTTTTTTCGCAGACACGAACTAAATTACGTCTTTCTGAAAACAATAATTTCCACCCGCCTGTTCAAAGCTCTTCCTGCAGCGGTTTTATTGGTAGCCACAGGTTTTGTTTTACCAAAGGGATGAATAAAGAATGTGCCGGGAGCAATAATATTATTTAGCAATAACCAGTTCTTTACACTCTCGCATCTTTCTATACTCAATTGCATATTCCTTTTATCTGTGCCGATAGAATCGGTATGCCCTTCGATATAAATACTGTCAATATCGTTAGCATTACCCGGCACGAAATATTTTGCCAGCATATCCAATGCAGCCGGTTTTAAATTGGCTTTATTAAAATCAAAGAAAACATCGCCAAGCTTTAATGTATCTGCCTTTGGGAGCGTTATTATTTCCGGCTCTTTGATCTGTGTGATAAAACTGCTGTCCCGCTCAGAAAATTTTATTGCTAATTCTCCTTTGCCAAATAAAGAGTAATCCATTTCCTTGTGACGGAAATTATAGGCATAGATCCTTTCTTTATTACTTATAAAGCCATCGCATAAGATTTCTTTTTTGTCGGCGGGTATCAATTGAAAATTATCAATGACAATGGAGATGGTTTGGGGCGTAGCTATTTTTTTCTTTCCCGCTATTATTTCTTCTTCTATAAAGGATCCGAAGGTTAAATATTTTTCAGTGCCAGTGGCTATAAAGTCATATTGAAATTCATAAAAAACAGAGCCCGGTAATTTTCTTAATACTATAATACTGTCCGGTTGCATTTTTTTTGAAAACGCTCTCCCGGGCACATAAAACTTTTCCCCTGTACAGATACCTGGTTTAAAAACTAACCTTGGATTCAGTTTTGCAGATAGCAGTCCCCTGAAACTATACTGGTTTCCTTTTTGCAGGCCACAGGGAAGAATAGTTCCGATAATAGGTGTAAAGCCAGTGTATTCATTCCAGTTGTAAAAAATACCATAGGAATTATTTCCCATCGTATTGTTGCCGGTTTCATTGGTCAGCATTTGTGCTTTTACATCTTTTAAATAGAACCATGCTTCCACACCACATTCAGCGGTATATTCTGTACAGGTATTGATATCTTCAAAACCTGCATTGAGTAATAGATTGGTTTGCGAAGAGGCTGTTTGATTTTGAAGCAGGATAAATGCAACCGCTATCACAATTTTATATCGGGGCAGGATATTATTCATTCTGAAGGGAAATGAAAGTAGGATTAATTGATGAAATAAGTTCATTGCGTTTGGTTAAATATACTTGTGCAAAGACTTATTCCTTATAATCATAGTACCCATAAGGCTTGGCCAGGATGCCTCCTGTATAACGGGCCTTTAGCGAAGTAATCGTATCTACGATAGTATAAGCCGGGGAATTATTGATAATCTTATTGAGTACTATTAGTATTTCATCCCTGTTGAACCCAAGAGGATTGATACGGATTGTGGAATTCGGTGGAACACGGATCGAAACTTTATCAGGTCTCGTCCTCGTAAGATGTATCGTGTCGGTTAATTTCTCTTCTGTATGCTTATCGATCTCCAGGATCTCTTTTTTATAATAGAAATATTCCTGTTGGTCGATACTGTCAGGCTCAGTAATAGGAAAAAGTAATATTACTGGATTCGCAGAAAAGTTCCTGAAATAATAGGTATGATCGAGTTTGCAGGATAGTAATGACAATGATAAAAGAAGTGTGAACAATAGTTTCGATTTCATCAGGTTACTTTTTTGACAAACAATCTGGCAGAGTTGATCGCCAGCACCACATCGCTCAACCCCATGACAAGTGCACCGAAAGTAGGAGTGAGCAATCCGAATGCAGCCACCGGTATGGCAACGATATTATAAGCAAAAGCCCAGAATAAATTTTGTTTGATGGTAATATAAGTGTGTTTGCCAAGACCTAATGCCGTGGGCAGGTTCTTTAATCCATGGTTCATTAATATGACCTGAGCAGATTGTACAGCTATCTGCGAAGCGTCATTCATAGAAATACCGATCGTCGCTTTGGCCAATGCCGGTGCATCGTTAATGCCATCACCAACCATTGCGGTCGGTGCTTTTTTATTCAGTTCATCTATCTTTTCTAATTTTTGCTCCGGTGTCTGTTCGGCAATAACTGTGTCAATCCCTAATTGGGAAGCCAGCGCTTCGCATTTTTCTTTTCTGTCACCACTTAATAATATCGTTTCAATGTTTTTACTGTGCAAATGATCAATCACCATTTTGGCCTCCGGTCTTATTTCATCTTTCACATCTATCCAGCCAAGTAATTCATTGTTTTTGGTGATATATATGTTATGCAAAGCATAATCTGTCAATCCTTTTGCCACTTTAAAAGAACCGGCCATAAATTTATTTCCCTGCATGTCCTCGGCCTGCATCCCCAATCCTTTTATCTCTTCAATTTTTTTCCATTTTATTTCATCTTTTGTTTTCCATTCATTGACGATAGCTTTTGCAATGGGATGATTAGAATATTTTTCAAGACTGTAAACCATCTTTTTAAATTCAATCTCTTCCACAACTTCAAACTTCAAACCAGAAACTACAAACTTACCTGTGGTTAATGTACCGGTTTTATCAAATACAACTTGTTTTATATCCTTGAATGTTTCCAGGCTTGTTGCGTTACGAAAAAGAATACCGGTCTTTGCGGCCCTTCCTAATCCAACGGCAATGGCTGCAGGAGTAGCTAATCCCATTGCACAGGGACAAGCGATAACCAATACTGCAATGCTTCTTAGTAATGCCGGTGTAAAATCCTTTAGAACGATCCAGCTTATCACTAATGTAACTGTAGCTATGCCTAATACCAGCGGAATGAATACAGCGCTTATTTTATCAGCCAGTTGCTGAACAGGAGGTTTTTCTCCCTGTGCCTGTTTTACCATATTAATGATACCCGATAATATAGTGTCATTACCTGTTGCCGTTACCTGTGCTTTTACTGTCCCGTCGCTGATAACACTTCCGCCGATCAGTTTGTCTTTGGCATATTTATGTACAGGAGTGCTTTCACCGGTAATGATGGCTTCATTGACATGCACATCTCCCCAGAGAATTTTACAATCGATAGGAACCTGTTCGCCGCTTTTTATCAGGATAAGATCGCCGACCCTTAATTGTGTATTCTCAACAGCGAAAATTTGTTCTTTATGTTCATCATCAAAAGCGATCATATTAGCCATCACTTTTTGTGACTTAGCCAGCTTATTCAATTCTCTTTGCGTCGCATTGATAGAGGCATCTTCGAGATAGTTGCCAAGGAAAACTAAAGTGATGATGGTGGCAGTTGTTTCATAAAACAAATATTGCTCTGCCTGCCCGGTTAATGAGCCATATAAACTATATACAAAGGCAGCCGTAGCGCCAATTGCGATCAGCACATTCATATTGGGCATCCTGTTGCGGATGCTTTTCCAGGCGCTGCGACCAAAAAAACTCATACCCACCAAAAAAACCGGAACTGTCAATACCAACTGCACCCAATGATTCATCAACCAATGAATGTGCACACCGGGGATCATGTGCAGCATCAGTAATGCAGTAAAGGGAAAACAAAACCAGAACCTTTGTAAAGGGGTAGAAAGGAATGTAACTCTGCCTGCTTTACGATGATCATGTGGATGAGCTTTTGCATCTACTACTTTGTAGCCAAGGTCATTGATGCCTTTAGTTATTTTTTCTTCAGCGATCTTATCATTGGCATCAAATATCACATCTCCTGTGGCATAGTTCACCTTTACATTCTTCATCCCCTGTTTTTCGAGATACTTATGAATGCTGATGGCGCAGGTATTACAATCCATTCCCTCTACTTTCCATTGTACCTTTTCCATACAGCAAATTTATTTCAATAATGCCAGCTCATTTTGCGATTGCGGAAATATCTTCACAACAAGGTTGCAGGAAGAGGAAGGGACAACTGTTCTATAAACTTTTTATCCCGCTTTAGGGATGGGGGTTTAATTTTGACAGATGGAATGGACATTTTCGAAGGAAAATATCAACGCCGTTGCAAAAGAATGCTGGAAACAAATAAGTGACGGAAAAGTGGTGGCTTTTCATGGGCAAATGGGAGCCGGAAAGACGACTTTCATTCATGCTTTATGTGATGTAAAAGAAGTGAAGGATGCAGTGGGCAGCCCTACTTTTTCTATCATCAACGAATATCAATATGATTGCGAAGGAACCAAAAGAATAATTTTTCATATTGACCTCTATCGTTTGAATAGCGAAGAAGAAATTTTCAGGACAGGGGTGGAAGATTGCCTGAACAGTGGATATACCTGCCTGGTTGAATGGCCGGAAAAGGCTCCGGGTATCTTTCCTCCGGATACGATTCATGCATTTATTGAACTGGTGGATGATAAAACAAGACGCCTTAAAATCGCCAATAATTAGGTATTTTTAATGACTGGTATTATTCTTACCGGCAATCAGAAACCGCAACCAATACATGAGTCAGCAGAAACCAAAGATCAGCACCTCTTTCAGCTACGAAACGTTAGAAGAAACTCTTGATATAAAGCCCAAAGCGGAAGGCATGACGATAGGTATTCCCAAAGAGATCGCCTTCCAGGAAAACAGGGTGGCATTAACGCCGGATGCAGTAAGTGTTCTCATCAGCAACGGCCATAAAATAGTGATCGAACATAATGCCGGCGAAGCTTCTCATTTCCGTGATAAAGACTATAGCGAAGCTGGTGCTAAAATAGTGTATGAAAGAGCCGATGTTTACAAAGCACCGGTACTGGTAAAAAGTGCTCCTGTCATTGAAGAAGATCTTGCCCTGCTGCAGTTGAATCAAACTATCATTTCTCCTATTCATCAATCTGTATTAAAAGCAAATATTTTACAGTCAATGATGGATAAAAGGATCACTGCTATATCTTTTGAGAATTTGAAAGATGACAGTGATTCATACCCGATCGTTCGTAGCATGAGTGAGATCGCCGGTAGCGCCGTAATGCTGATAGCAGCACAATATCTCGGCTCGGCCAATCATGGTAAAGGAGTCTTGCTGGGAGGAATCTCCGGCATTGCACCCACAAAAGTTATCATCATCGGAGCAGGAATTGTGGGAGAGTACGCTGCCCGGGCTGCATTGGCATTAGGAGCTTCGGTAAAAGTGTTTGATAATAATGTGTATCGTTTAAAAAGATTGCAGAATAATATTGGTCAGCGGATGTGGACCTCCGTTCTTGAGCCGAGAATGCTGGCCAAACAATTAAAGACCTGCGAAGTGGCAGTGGGGGCACTCGGTTCTGAAACAGGAAGAACACCGATGGTAGTAACAGAAGAGATGGTAAGCAATATGCGTCCGGGTGCGGTGGTGATAGATGTGAGTATTGACCGGGGCGGTTGTTTTGAAACTTCAGAGATCACATCGCATGAACATCCTATTTTTATGAAGTATGGAGTGATCCATTATTGTGTGCCGAATATCCCATCCGGCTTTGCAAGAACGGCATCGCAGGCTATCAGTAATGTATTGATGCCATTGTTGCTGGAAGCAGGCGAAGAAGGAGGGTTTGAAAAACTGATCTGGCACCAGCTTCATTTGCGCAGCGGTCTTTATATTTTCAAAGGAGCGCTGACCAATTTTTACCTGAGCCAGCGCTTCGATCTGAAATACACCGATATTAATTTGTTGATCGCCAGCCAGCGGTAATGACAAAACCCTTTTCCAAATTTGCAGAGAAGTTTCGCCGCATTACTTCCGGCGGTAATTATATTCCTGAAATTGATGGTCTTCGCTTCATGGCAATTTTCTGGGTTGTAGCATGGATGCATTTGCCAACGATGATGAATGAGCATTTGTTCAATGGAAATTTATTGGCAAATAAGTATGCAGCATCTGTTGTTTTAGAAGGGGGAAATGGTGTTTCCTTCTTTTTTATGATCAGTGGTTTTATACTGGCATTGCCATTTATAAAAGAGAAGGTTGCGGGTAATAAACCTGTTTCATTAAAGAATTATTATTTGCGCAGGTTGACAAGACTCGAGCCACCTTACCTGGTGGCATTACTGATCGCATTTTTACTATTGGTATTTTACAAAGGAGATTCTTTTAATGACCAGTTGCCGCATTTGGGGGCTTCATCGGTTTATATACATAACGTAGTTTATAATAGTGCGTCTTCGGTGCTGGGAGTAGCCTGGTCACTGGAAGTAGAAGTACAATTCTATTTACTGGCACCCTTTCTTTGTTTTATTTTTTTGATAAAGAATGAATTATTCCGTCGGATATTGCTGGCAGCATTGATCATTGGTTCAGCCTTCTATGCATGGGATAATATGTGGAAACACCCGGTCATTCTCCCGAATTTTATTTGCTATTTCTTTTCAGGAATGTTACTGGCCGACCTGTATTCAAGTGGTCATAAATTAAAATTGAACAGTAGTATAGGTTTGATAGCCGGCCTGATAATTTTAATTGGCTTGCCTTTTCTTATTTCTCTTCAATCTGTTTGGCTGGCTCTTACAAAACTCCTGCTCATGATCACAGCATTCTATTTGGTACTGTTCAATGAAAGATTGAAAAAACTAATGAGCCTGCAGTGGATCACTATTATTGGGGGAATGTGTTATTCCATTTATCTGTTGCATGTGCTGATCATGTCAGCAGTGGCAAGAGGATTGAGTTCGATATTTTCACTGGAAGGTGCTCTGGCGGTGATAGTATATGCAATTATATTACTGGCAGCAGTTTTATTTTTCAGTGCTGCTTTTTATCGTTTGATAGAACAGCCTTGTATGAGGAGGGATTGGTGGAAGAGAATGTTTAGCAGAAATAAATAATCTTTACTTCCACTCCATCATACTGAGAAGATTGTTACAAAACTTATACTCCACCTCATCATTACTGCTCACCACCACCAAGCGGTCTTTACAATAGTTTTCGATCAATGTTTGATAAAGCACAATACCATCTGTATCCAAATTAGTACAAGGCTCATCGAGTAATACAATAGAAGTGTCAGAAAAAAAACATTGCCCCAGCTTTACTCTTTGCTTCATACCGGAAGAGTAATAACGTATCTGTTTATTTGCCGCTTTCTCTAATCCAAGCGAAGTAATGATAATATCGGGGGTGATGCCGGGTAAAAAAGGTTTGAAGCCATGATGAAAATCCAAAAACTCTTTCAATGTCATTTCTTCCACCACTTCCAAATAAGGCGCACAAATGGAAACATGATTGTAAACCTTGTCGGTTGCACATTGCTTATTGTCTATTGAATATTGAATATTCCCTTCATTCAACATCATGGAACTGCTGAGAACCTGCAATAATGTACTCTTCCCCGAACCGTTCGGCCCGATGATAGCATAAGATTTACCTTTCTCAAATGTGTAGTTGATATGCCGGAAGATCCAGTCCCGGTTGTATCGTTTGCCGGCATCAGACAGGGAGATCGTCATCGCTGCTGCCTTTGGTGAACCGTTTAATGATCCCTCTTGGGCTTTCACGGACAAAAGTTACGATCTCATCTCTTTCATCGGTAGCTGGCATTTCTTCTTCTATGTATTCAATTGCCTGGCTGGTGTTCATGCCTTTATTGAATAATACTCTGTAGATATCAAGGATATGATTGATGCGTTCTACATTGAAGCCTCTTCTTTTCAGGCCAACAGAATTTACCCCGGCATAACTAAGCGGTGTACGTCCGGCCTTAATATAAGGAGGTACATCTTTGGTTACTAATGAACCACCTGCAACAAAGGAATGACTGCCAATTCTTACAAATTGATGTACGGCACACATACCTGCCAGTATCACCCATTCTCCAATAACAACATGGCCTGCCACCTGCGTATTGTTGCTTACTATACAATTATCACCAACAATACAGTCATGGGCAAAATGCGAATAAGCCATGATCAGGCAATTCTTACCGATCACAGTTTTCTCTCTGTCGGCTGTTCCCCTGTTTACGGTTACAAATTCTCTCACCGTTGTATTATCACCGATAATAACCGTTGAATATTCACCATGGAATTTCAGATCCTGCGGAATAGCCGCAATAACAGCGCCGGGAAAAATGCGGCAGTTCTTACCGATGCGGGCGCCTTCCATGATGGTCACATTGGAACCAATCCAGGTACCATCACCAATCTCTACATCCTGGTGAATAACAGTAAAGGGATCAATCTTTACATTGGTCGCCAGCCTTGCGTTCGGATGGATATAAGTATGCGGATGAATCATGCAGTTTATCGAACCCCGTCTGTTTGGGAAGGGCCCCGTTATTTTAGGGTTTGTTTTTTGTAACGGGGCAGGCAAAGTTAACAGATACAGGTAAAAACCGAACTTTTTTTAGCGATAGATTGTTAAAAGTCAGGCAGTCAGATTATTCGGCTTAAATCGATTGCAGTAAATCAATGTTTGCACTGTAAATTTGCAGTCTCTCATGTATAAAACTCCTGAAATATTATCATTGGCCTATAAGCAGGCTCCCATGCCTGAACAGATGTCATTGCTGCAGGAAAAGCATCAGCAAATACCCGGTTCGGTACATTATACTATCAATAGATACTACCGCAATCTTCAATGGAGTATAGAAGATACCGGCATGATGGTCTATCACTATCACAAAAGCGAACCAAAAGAAAATTACCTGGAATTAAAATTCTGTGTCAGCGGTAATGTTTACTGCCGTAAAAAAGATACAGAATGTGATATGTGCCAGTTCAGCGCTTCCAAAAGCTGTATGGAAAGAGTGGATAGTGTAGATGTGGTGAGTTTCCGTTTTTCAGCTGTACAGTTATCGCAGTTCATTAAGCCAAGAAAAGGCAACAGCACATTGACGGACGATATTCTCAATTTCACACATGTTTCTTCTTTCACCAAAATTCTACCATTGTGTGGTAAAACAAGAATGGTACTGGAAGCCTTGCTGAATCATACTTATTCGGGTTCACTGGAAAATATTTTCATCAATGCACAAACGCAGATGCTGCTGCTCTATAGTTTGGATTGCATGTTGGGTGAAAAGGAAATTGATGTGGTGAATTGTAAGTTCCTCGCCAACGAAGCCGACAGGGACAAGATCATCAAAGCAAGAGAAGTATTGATACAGCATATCGGCGAACCTATTACGATCAAAGAACTGAGCCGTAAAGTGGCTATCAATGAATGTTATTTGAAAAAAGGATTCAAAGAAATGTTCGGCACCACGATATTCGATTTTTATCAAAGCCAGCGGATGGAACATGCCAAATACCTTTTGTATGAAAAGGGATTAAGTGTAACAGAGGTTTCCATGCTGTTAGGTTATTCCTCGATCTCTCATTTTTCTACTGCTTTTAAAAAACATACCGGGCTAAAACCCTGTGAGCTTTTGCTACGCTAAATTTCAATTTTTACGAATGAAAATTCGTAATCTCTCCGGATACAAAGGTCTTTGTTGATATTTTCAAGGAAATAACATCTGTGTGATAAATGTTACACAGTGTATGGCATTATTTTTGAATATTTAAGTTGCGTAATGTCTAAAACCCTTGCTATAATCCTGGTTAGTATTCACCTGATGGGTAATACTGAAGTTGGGCAAATATTTAAATTGCCACGGCTTGTTCATCATTTCTTTCAGCATCAGCATATAGACCCCAGTATTGATTTTTTTGATTTTCTTGCTATGCATTATAATGGGGACGATGGCACAACCGCCGATGATGATTTTGACAAACAACTACCGTATCATAATGCAGATAACAGCACAGTGGGTGTTGTTTATTCTCCTATGGTAAGTGACCTGCCTGTTTTTGAATTACCTGCAATATCTTCCCGGGAATATAATGACCCTTTACAACCCGGTGTTTCCTCCAAGCATGTTTTGGTGATCATTCAGCCTCCAAGGCAGGCTTAATGCCTGGCCTCCCATTTACCCCGGAAATTAAATTATTCCGGCCCGCTTATTTATTCATTTAGAGTTTGCATTGCAGCATGTACACATGTATGTGTGCCTGCTCATGATTATTCAGGAGCCGAAACTGAAACAAACAACAAATACATTACTATGAAACTCAAAACGAATTATGCTATAGCCCTTGGGCTTACGGCAATATTGTTTATATTTTATGCATGCCGGCATGAACTGTTGAATGATCTTCCGGCAAATGGAAATACGGGAGGGAATCCTCCTCCTACTTCAACCTGTAGTCCGGATACGGCATATTTTGCCAATGATATTATGCCGATCATATCTTCTAATTGCACCATGAGTGGTTGTCATGATAACATAACGCATGCTGATGGAGTTAACCTTACTACTTACAACAACATAATCCGATATGTTAGACCCGGCAATGCTGCAGAAAGCAAACTGTATAAAGTAATTATTAAAACCAATAATGACAGGATGCCTCCGCCTCCTATGCCACCCTTAACAGCGGCACAAAAGGCGCTGATCCAGAAATGGATCAACCAGGGAGCAAAGAATAACAATTGTATCGGCCAGTGCGATACGGCCATCTTTACTTATAGTGGTGCTGTAAAACCGATCATGGATAACAAATGTGTCGGATGTCATAATCCTTCTAACCTTGGAGGCAATATAGACCTGTCAACGTATAGTGCGGTGCGTACATCGGCTTTAAATGGAAAACTATATGGCTCGGTAGCCCAGCAGCCCGGTTATTCACCAATGCCCAAGAACGGGGTAAAACTTCCTGATTGCGAAATAAGGCAGATCCAAAAATGGATAGCAGCCGGTTCTTTAAACAATTAAAATTTTTAGCATGAAAACAAAATTGTTCTTACTGCTGCTTATCACTGGCTCTATATTAATCAATTCCTGTTATTATGATAAAGAAGACCTGCTTTATGGTAATTCCAAAGCACCTTGTGCAGATACTACCAGCAATATCTCTTACAACCAATATGTGGTGCCTTTGCTAAGGCAATATTGTTATAGCTGTCATACAGGCAGCTTTCCGTCTGGGGGTATTGTGATGGGAAGCTACGCTACTGATAAAGCAATCGGGCAAAACGGGAAACTATATGGCAGTATAAATTATTCTCCCGGCTATTCACCCATGCCCAAAGGCATGGCAAGATTCACCACCTGCCAGGTAGCCAATATAAAAAAATGGATAGACGCCGGGATGCCTAATAATTAAAAAAATAAAGCCACGGTTATGAAAAGAAAAAAAGTCATCATATACATTATCATTACTGTGTTTATTCTTGTTGGAATAGCAGCATTGTATATCTATAAAGAATACACAAGAACACATACAGATACTGCTTTACTGAAGCCAGACTATTCGCTGGAAGCGACAAGTCTTGTAAAAGCCTTTGAGACCGATGAACAGGCTTCCAATAAAAAATTCTGGGACAAGGTTATCAGGGTGGAAGGTGTAGTAAAGGATGTGATAAAAGATGAAAAGGGTTTTTTTACACTGGCATTGGGAGATACATCTTCCATGTCATCCGTCCGTTGCAGCATTGACAGTGTACATAGTAAGGAAGCAGCGAATGTTCAAAAAGGAAGCCTCATTGCCATTAAAGGCATTTGTTCGGGTTTTAATGCGGATGAGTTACTCGGTTCAGATGTTATACTTGTTCGTAGCGTAGTGGACAGAAAAAAATAATTTTTTATTAAAAAAAAGAATCATGAAAATTTTATTTGCAATAATTTTTGGGACAACAATTGCTTACCAGGGACTTGGGCAAAAGTATTTTACAAAGAATGCTAAGATAAATTTCGATGCCACATCAGCCTCCTCTCCCGAAAAAGTGGAAGCAATAAACCGGAGCGCCACTTGTGTCCTTGACACAAAGACCGGCGCCATTCAATTCTCCATGCTCATGAAAGGGTTTGAATTCGAAAGGGCGCTGATGGAAGAACATTTTAATGAAAACTATGTTGAGAGCGATAAGTTCCCTAAATCAGAGTTCAAAGGAAAGATCAAAGACAACGATGATGTTAAGTATGACAAGGATGGAACCTATACAGTGAAGGTCAAAGGCGACATCACTATTCATGGGGAAACCAAAGAAGTGGAAGCAGACGGTAAAGTGATCATTCAAAATGGAAAAATTACAGCCGAGGCTGATCTCAGTGTGAAGTTATCTGACTTCAAAATATCTATTCCGGGTCTTGTAGCTGATAAGGTTTCAAAGACCGCCAAGATCACCGTTACTTGTTCACTCGAACCACTTACTACTAAATAAATTTTATTTGCTATGAAAAAAATAACCAGGCATCTACTCCCGGTAATCTTGTTTGTATTTGCAGGCTTTTCTTCTGTTGCACAGGATCCCGATCTGCTAAAACTGCTGGATACAGATGAAAAACCAAAAAAGACAAGGATCAAATATGCATTCAAATCTCCAAGGGTTATTAATAGTCACTCAATGGAGTTTTTGAACCCGGGTACAATGGACTTCAGGATACTTCACCGGTTCGGCCAGTTGAACCAGGGGTATAAAAATTTCTTTGGTCTTGACCAGGCCAGTATGCGTATGGGTTTCGATTTCGGAATATCTCATAACCTGATGGTTGGTTTTGGAAGAAGTACTTTTAAAAAAGAACTGGATGGCTTTATTAAATATGCGCCTGTTCGTCAATCTACAGGACCCTGGAGTTCACCTGTTACTTTTGCATTGGTAGCGGGTATAACAATGGATGGAATGGATTGGGCCGATCCTGACCGCAAGAATTTTTTTACGTCACGTCTTGCTTATTATTTCCAGGGTATCATTGGCAGAAAATTCAGTGAAAGTTTTAGCCTGCAGGTATCACCAACAATGATTCACCGAAACCTGGTGCCACTGGAAACAGATCCTAACAATATCTATGCAATCGGTGTTGGCGGACGTTTGAAGCTCTCCAGGCGGATTGCTTTTACCTGGGATTATTCCCGTGTAATTATAGGTATGCCTGATAGTGGTTATTACCACCCCTTGTCCGTAGGGTTTGACATCGAAACAGGTGGACATGTTTTTCAACTGCATTTTTCAAACTCAACGGGGATGAATGAAAGAGCATTTATTACAGAAACTACGACGCAATGGGGCAAAGGAGAAGTACGGTTTGGATTTAACCTTTCCAGAGTTTTCCAGGTAAAAAAGAAGAAACATAAAGCAGAGTGATCCTGAATTGATGTTCTGTTAAAAAATAAGTTGGTAATTTTTATTTGTCAGGTTTGCTTAATAGCTTTGCCCGGTGAAGTTATTGAGCTATATACTGGCCTTTTATCTTATCCTGCTGGCAGCAGTGCCCTGCTGTGCTATTGATAATTGCCCCGATGATAAAACAGAACAAACCGCTAGCCACGAGAATGGCGACGAGGATTGCGGCACCTGTTCGCCATTTTTCAGCTGCGAAGGATGTGCAACAGCGAGCATTGCTTTTGAACCTGTCCAGTTTGATTTTGCAACAACAATTTCTTCTTCTGTTTATACACAATACCAGCAAAGCTCTCTTCTTGAAGCTGATCTTGATTTCTGGCAGCCGCCCAAATTAAGTTAGTAGCCTATCCGCTACGGCGGAAATTTTCTATTTATTCCTACTGACTTAAAATTATTCAATGAGAAAAATATTCTTATGCATTACTGCATTGTTAAGCGCAGCAATTAGTAATGCGCAAAACACATTTAAGGGTGTTGTCAAATGTGCTCATCATAAGGAGCCGTTGGCAGGGGCTACCATTACTATAGAGAAATTAAATAAAACGGTTATAGCTGACAGTACCGGTGCGGTTATCATCAATAATATTCCTGATGGAAAATATACTTTCAGGATAACTTTTGTTGGCCGTCCTGATTTTGAAAAGGAATTTACTTTTCCATTGCCTTCCGGCAATGTTATTGATCTTTTTATGGAAGAAGAAGAGCATGAGGAGGAAGAAGAAGTGGTTATTCAGTCCACCCGCAGTACAAGAACCATCACTGATATACCAACAAGAGTTGAATTTGTGGCAGGCGAAGAACTGGATGAGAAAGCAAATATGAAACCCGGCGATATTCGTATGGTACTCACGGAAAGTACTGGGATCATGACGCAACAAACGTCTGCTACGTCTGCCAACGCTGCTATCCGGATACAGGGTTTGGATGGACGATACACACAAATATTAAAGGATGGGTTTCCTTTGTATGCTGGTTTCACCGGTAGTTTAGGCTTGCTGCAAACTCCACCACTTGATCTGAAACAGTTCGAGGTCATCAAAGGTTCTGCTTCTACTTTGTATGGTGGCGGCGCTATTGCAGGATTGGTGAATTTAATTTCCAAAACACCCAAAGATAAAAAAGAACTGAACTTTCATTTTGATGTTACATCAGGGGGTGGATTGAATACAAGTGGTTTTTATGGAAAAAAATTTGGTAAAACAGGATTGACGCTGTTTGTATCCCGCAACTCAAATGCCCCATTCGATCCGGCCGATATTGGGTTGACCGCTATCCCAAAATTTGAACGCTATACAGTGAATCCAAAGTTTTTTATTTATTTCAATGATAAAACTGAATTAACCATTGGAGGTAATATTACCACTGAAAAGAGGACCGGTGGAGATGTTGCATTTATAAAAGGCAATGATCAATTTGGTTTTTATGAAACAAATAACTCAGATCGCTATAGTACCCAGCTTAGCTTTCAGCATCATTTTGGTAAATGCAGTCATATAACTATAAAGAATAGTTTTAACCGTTTTGACAGGCGTATTACCTCACCAGCTTATGTATTCAGCGGGAGACAGGACGGAACATTCACAGAGATCACTTATGCTTCGCATGGAGATGTATCAGAATGGATCACCGGGATGAATTTGATAACAGAAGACTTCAAAGAAGCAAAAATAACTTCAACGCCATTGCGAAACTATCAGCAACTGACTACCGGCGTATTTATACAGAATAACTGGAAAGTGAGTGAAACGTTCCGGCTGGAAACCGGATTAAGAGGAGACTTTGTAAAAGATTATGGATTTGCTTTTTTACCAAGAGTATCGGCTTTGTTTAAATTCTCAACCAACGTATCATCGAGGATAGGTGGTGGCCTGGGATATAAGGCGCCGAATATTTTTACAGAAGAAAGTGAAAGGATGCAATACAAAAACAT
>JABFRU010000059.1 GCA_013140985.1 Chitinophagaceae bacterium
CAAAGTTCTTATGGTGGTTTTTCCAAGGGTGTTCACCTCTTCCCATACCGAACAGAGAAGTTAAGCCCCTTATGGCCGATGGTACTGCACCACAATGCGGGAGAGTAGGTAGCTGCCATATTTATTTAAAAGGCCTTTCAGTTTATACTGAGAGGCTTTTTTGTTTTTGTAATGATTTGAATGAATCTTTGTTGCGTTCGCAGATATTCGACTTTGCTCATACTTCGACAAGCTCAATAGAATTACCGAACGATGAAGTGTGCGACGGAACGAAGATGATAGTAGCACTGAAGCCGGGCCAATAATTTTTCCAAAACAAGCAATGAATAAAAAGGAAAGATCCATATTGTTTTTGCTGGCAGGGATGAATTTTACTCATATCCTTGATTTTATGATCATGATGCCATTGAGCAATTACCTGATCCCTGATCTTGGTATTAGTCCTTTTCAATTCAGCCTGCTTGTTGCTGCTTATTCGATCAGTGCTTTTTTTTCCGGGCTTGCTATAGCCACTTTTATTGACCGGCATGATAGAAAAAAACCTTTGCTGATCGCTTATGTAGGATTTTTACTGGGAACTGTAGGTTGTGGATTTGCTCCCAATTTTGGTTTATTGCTGTTAGCGAGGATCGTTGCAGGTTTATTTGGCGGGATTATCGGTGCCCAGGTATTTGCTATCGTAGGCGATATGTTCAGTTATGAAAGAAGAGGAAGAGCTATGGGTATTGTAATGGGCGGTTTTGCGGCAGCCTCTATCTTAGGAGTACCTCTTTCGTTGTATATCACCAATATGTTCAAGGACAACTGGCATCTTCCCTTTTTGCTTATTGGCGGTGTGGCATTATTGTTAATCCCGTTGGTGATCAGGATCATCCCGGAAATGAAGGCACATGTCAAAGAAAAAGATGAAGATGAATCTTTGTTTGCTGCGCTGGTTACTGTAACTAAAATACCGATCCAACGTTCGGCACTTGTTTTTTCCGGTTTGCTGATGATGGGACATTTTCTCATTATCCCTTTTATCAATCCTTATCTTGAATACAACAAGGGGTTTCACAAGGACGATATTCCTTGGATCTACCTGATAGGTGGTGTAGGATCCCTGCTTGCTGCAATCTATCTAGGGAAAATTGCTGACAAAAAAGGTAAGCTGAATATTTTTTCTGTTTCCGTTTTCCTTTCACTATTCATGGTTCTTCTTATTACAAGACTTCCGAATGTAGCTTTCCCGGTTGTGCTTTTGTTCTTTGGTTTCTGGTTCATTGTTGCAACAGGCCGTATCGTTACTGCACAGGCGATGATCACAGAAGTAGTAAAACCTGAGCAACGAGGGAGTTTTATGAGTATCAATGGCAGTATACAACAATTGGGCAGCGGCCTGGCAGCTTTATGTGCCGGCGCTATTGTTACCAAAGAGCAATCGGGCCGCATCATCAATTATGAATGGGTTGGTTACCTAAGCATTCTTGTATTACTGCTTAGCCTCCTTTTTGGCAGAGTGATATTTCGTAAAATAGATAGCCCCACTACTACTACCAGTGATATTGTGAAGGAAGAAGATCTTGTACAGAAGTCGATCTGATCATTTTACCAGGCGAAATACGGGATAACGCAAATAATCCGGTTCGTACCAGGGAGAATTTTCGTAAACAAAATTCAATTGTGCTCTTCCATTCTTTGCAAAAGCTGTATCAGTTGATCGTCTTTGGTCCAGTTTATTTTTTAAGTCAGTATTATTTTTCAGATAATCAGCTGCGATGTCTTCAAATGCATAACCGGAATAACCTTCTTTTTGTCCCAATATCCCATCAAAAAAATTCCAGGCGAAATAAGAATCAGCCGCTGTGGGCTCCAATGTTTCTATTAAAAAACGATTGGCCACCTGGTTCATCGGGATGTAGTAATCACCTTTTCTGAATTGCATCTTTTTTGATGAGATACTTGTTTTTACTTCGCTGTTGATATGGTGCATCTCATATGGACGGGGCGAAGTTTTATAATCATCAATCCTGTACACTTCGACTTCGATCAACGTATCTTTTTTTAACTGTGTCATCGTTACTTTATTGATCTTCAAAAGTTCGATAACGCCGGCCCAGCCCTGTGGTATGATGTAAGCAACTGGTTTCTTTATATAATTACCCGATTTGTAGAAATTAAAGAAAGGAATTTCTTTTTCATACGGTTTTGTTCTGTCATAAAATAATCTTGGCAAACCAGACACTTCGCTTGGCTTTCTATCGGCTGCATATCCTTTATAGATTCTTTTGGATGATTGCGAACGATCCAATGACCAGCTGATGGGAAATTCAGTTTGTGTTTTTACAGCTTGTTTGGTTTGATCTCTTAGTTTTTTTATCATAGCACTATTTGTGCTGGTAAAATCAATAAAGCTTTTCATCAGTTCATAGGTCGCTCTCACTCTTTGATCATATGGTTTTAGCATATGTGTTTCTGCTACGAATGAGAATGTATGCCAGAGGGCTGCATAACCGCTGCTATAGCGGGGGCCTTCAAAATATTCAGGCCAGCCATTGTCTGGTGTGTCGCTGAAAGAATTTACATAAGGGATAAGGTCATAATTTTTTTCTTTCATGCTGGCGTACAAGCCGGGTTCAAAAATTTTATTCAGAAATTCTCCCATTACACCACCGAGTTTATTGTGTTGTGTGCAGATCAATGTCATGACATGCTGGTAATCGGCGCCGTTGCTGACATGATTATCGACAAAAACATCCGGGTCAATCAAATGAAATATCTCTGCAAATGCTTTTGCTTCTTTGGAATCGCATTTGATGAAATCCCGGTTGAGATCGAGATTTTGCGAATTACCTCTTGAACCAAATTCTTCGGGACCATTCTGATCGACACGATAATCGGCACTGCGGTTCAAACAACCGCCGATATTATACACCGGGATGATAGCAAGAACAACATTTTCCAGGAAAAAAGTTGTATCAGTATCTCTTATAATGGCGGGCCTGCCCGGTCTTGCCGCCGCCTTGTCTTTCATCGTTTCATCAATATCTCTTACCAGCAGCATGCTTGCATCGATGCCATCAGGCTCGCCGGGATGAATTCCATTATTGATAAGAATGAAACGTTTGTTCTTCTTTTTTAATGATGGGATATTAAAATCTTTATCTGTTGATACCAGTATCAAATGCAAAGGATGGCCGGCATCACTCATGCCCATTTCCATCATTTTTACATAGGGTGAAGCGGCATCCATTTTTTTCCACCAGTCAATGATCTCGGGATAGGTGGGGGTTTGTGTGCGGTTGGATTGTTCGAATTTGGTGGTGATGTTTTGAGAGAAGATCGTTGTTGTTAGACAAACAAAAAACAGAAGAAAAATTTTTCGCATACAAAAGATTGAATCCTAAAAATAAAAAAGGCATCCCGTATTGGAACGCCTTTAAAATAATTTATCTGGACTACTTATTTAGCAGCATTAGCTTTCTTTGCCAATTTGCTTTTCAGGTTGGCAGCTTTGTTCTTATGGATAACGCCTTTTTTAGCCAGCTTGTCGATCATAGCTGCTATTTTGGGAAATCCTTCACCCATTTCTTTTCCTTTTTTCTCTTTGAGGTCACGGATAGCATTACGGGTTGTTTTGCCGTAATACTTATTTCTTTCACGACGTTTTTCGGCCTGGCGGGCATCTTTTTTTGTAGCACTGTGATTAGCCATTCTTATCTTTTTTAGGGAGGGCAAAGGTAAGGGAAAGCGTTTGAAGTTTACCGTTTAAAGTTGAAAAGTTTCTGTTTGGGAGTATTTAGTGGCGGATGTAATAGTCAATCCAGGGAAGACTTCTAAACCCCTCAAAATGAGGGCTGATTTTCTGCTTTTTGAACGATATTTGCGGAGAAAAGCCATTAGCTGTTAGCTGTTAGCTGCTAGTTTTTAGAACTCAGCTCTCAGGGTAGCTATAGGCTATGAACTAATAGCTAATAGCTAACCTCATGAAGGATTTTTCTTATATCACCAATTCATCCCCGGCTTTTATTGAAAGTTTATACAAGGATTTCTTGAAGGACCCGGCCAGTATTGACCCTGACCTGAAAAAATTTTTCGAGGGATTTGATTTTGCAATCAACAGTTCAACTGCGGGTGCAAATGGTAAAGCTAAAACTGCTCCTGCTACTGAAGCGATTTCTTTGACCAGCGACTGGATGCAGGAATTGAAAGTGTATCGTTTGATATTAGGTTATAGAAATAAAGGTCACCTGATCGCAAAGACAAATCCTATCCGTGAAAGAAAGGACAGGGGCGCCAATATTGATCTTGCTTTTTATGGATTTACCGAAGTCGATCTTAATAAAACTTTCCAGGCCGGAAGCATTATTGGTCTTGGCAACACCACACTGAAAAATATTTTACAGCATTTAGAAAGATCCTATGCTTCCCATGTTGGTGTCGAATTCAAATATATCAGTGATCAGAAAAAGGTGGACTGGATAACCAATGAAGTGGAAAAGAAAATGCATGAACCACTTCCGCTGAATAAGAAGAAGAGGATACTGGAAAAATTGAATGAAGGAGTGATGTTTGAAAAATTCCTTCATACCAAATATGTGGGACAAAAAAGATTCTCACTTGAAGGCGGTGAAACAACTATTGCAGCTCTTGATGCTATTATCAGTACTGCCGCCGATCATGAAGTGAATGAAGTGGTGATAGGAATGGCGCATCGGGGAAGATTGAATGTGCTGGCCAATATCATGGGCAAAACATACGAACAGATATTCAGTGAGTTTGAAGGCACTGCTAAAATGGATCAAACCATGGGCAGCGGTGATGTGAAGTATCATATGGGTTATGGTAGTGAGGTGCAAACGATCAGCAATAAAAAAATACACCTGAAGCTGATGCCGAATCCATCACATCTCGAAGCAGTGGACCCGGTGGTGGTTGGATTTTCGAGAGCTAAGGCTGATGTAATGTATCATAGTGATTTTGATAAAATACTTCCGGTACTTATTCATGGTGATGCATCGATAGCAGGGCAGGGGGTTGTGTATGAAGTATTGCAAATGGCTTACCTGAAAGGTTATTATACCGGGGGTACCATTCATTTTGTTATCAATAACCAGATCGGTTTTACTACCGATTTTGATGATGCAAGAAGCTCTGACTACTGTACCTCACTGGCAGCGGCCATACAGGCACCGGTATTTCATATCAATGGCGACGATCCGGAGGCCGTGGTGAAATGTGTGGAGATGGCAACCCGTTACCGCCAGGAATTCAATTCTGATGTATTCATTGACATGGTTTGTTATCGCCGTCATGGACATAACGAGGGTGATGATCCGAAATTCACACAACCGCATATGTATGCTTTGATAGAAAAGCATGCAAACCCAAGAGAAGTGTATGTGAAATATCTTTTGGAGAATGGGGAGCCGGATGCACAGGAACTGGCCAGGGAAATGGAGAAAAAATTCTGGAGCGATCTGCAGGAACGATTGGATGATGTAAAGCAAAACCCCTTGCCTTATCAATACCAGCCGCCGGAACTGGAATGGAAGAAATTAAGAAGAGCCACAGCTCATGATTTTGATACTTCTCCTGTAACAGCTATCAGCCGGGATAATTTTAAGAAAGTATTTGATGCATTGATGCAATGGCCCGATGATTTCAAACCATTGCGGAAAGTGGAGAAGATATTGCAGGATAAAATAAAATTATTTGAAACTGAACGTAAGGCAGATTGGGCTACGGCAGAATTGCTGGCTTATGGCAGCCTGGTACTCGATGGAAAAGATGTGAGGATGAGCGGGCAGGATGTAAGGAGGGGAACTTTTTCTCATCGTCATGCAGTGCTGAGAGATGAAGTGAATGATAAACCTTATAACAGGTTGAGCAGAATTCCCGGTGCCAAAGGAAAATTCAGGATCTATAATTCTTTGTTGAGTGAATACGGTGTGCTGGGTTTTGAATATGGGTATGCGATGGCCAATCCAAATGCACTGGTATTATGGGAAGCACAGTTTGGTGATTTTGGGAATGGCGCTCAAACAATGATCGACCAGTTCATTGCTGCCGGCGAACAAAAATGGAACCGGATGAATGGAGTTAGTTTATTATTGCCGCATGGGTATGAAGGACAAGGGCCGGAGCATAGCAGCGCAAGACTGGAAAGGTTTTTACAGTTGTGTGCCGAATTGAACATGGTGATCGTCAATATCACTACGGCTTGTAATTTCTTTCATGCATTGAGAAGACAATTAGCATGGCCTTTCAGAAAACCATTGATCGTTTTTTCACCGAAGGCAAACCTTCGTCATCCCGGCAGCTATTCGGTGATAGATGAATTCATCAGTGGTGGCTTCAAAGAAGTGATAGATGATGAGAATACGGATGCGGCGAAAGTGAAGAAAGTTTTATTCTGTAGCGGCAAGATCTATTTTGAGTTGGCTGATAAAAAACAGAAAGAGAAAAGGAATGATATTGCCATCATTCGTCTTGAACAACTCTATCCTTTACCGGCAAAACAATTGGAGGCATTACAGACTAAATACGGAAAAGCAACCTGGTTCTGGGTGCAGGAAGAACCACTGAATATGGGGGCAGCTTCATTCTTACAAACCAATTTACGCAGTATCAATTTTGGAGTGATCAGCCGGCAGGCCTCAGCTTCTACTGCATCTGGCTATAACAAAGTGCATGTGCAGGAGCAGGGGGAGATTGTGGAGACGGCTTTTAGTATTTAGCCGGTTTTCTACTGATGATTTTGCAGAGAAGCGATTAGTTTTTTCAGTGCTGTAATTTCGGCTTTAAGTTCATCTACCTCGGTTTTCAGTTGCTGAATACCAGCAAGGGCAACACCCGCAGGGTCAATGGAAGAAATTGTTTTATCATCACCACCGGTTTTGAATAGCTGGTAAAAATCCTGGGCCATTGGCCCGATATGGGTGATCATGGTATTTTCCTTTATATAACTCCACCTTGTAACCGGCAGCTGCATGATGCGGTTCAGCAAGTCTTTTTTGTTCAGTTCGGAGAAATTGTTTTTTAAATTTCTATCGGAAGCATTCGTCCAAACCCCGCCAATGGTTAACCGGGCCGTTGTAATTGCATTATTAAACTCCAGTATATTGGCTGCAGACGTATTCACGCCAAACCCCCATTTGTTTACACTATTATTACCAAATACCATGGTGTTACTGGCGTTTACGGTTGCTTCGTTGCCAATTGCGGAAGCATTGGTAATTCCCGATGCGCCAACACCCACATCTGTATTGCGCCCGATGAAAGTATTAAATGTACCTGTGGTAACTGCATCCCCGGCGCTGATGCCAAGGGCCGTGTTACCCGACCCGGTTGAGTTAAATAAAGTTCCATACCCAATGGCTGTATTATCAGTTGCCGAAGCACTATTGCCCAGTGCAGCCCGGCCTGTTGCGGTATTAAAGGAGCCTGAAGTAGCCAGGTCAAATGCATCTGCCCCAATAATGGTATTATCCCTGCCCGTCGTGTTATTAGCCATTGCGCTGTATCCAATAGCAGTGTTTTGAAAACCGGTTGTATTGTCCCTCATGGCCATATGCCCGGCGGCAGTATTTCCAAAGCCATTAGCTAAACTTGTTGGATTATTACTGAACAGGGCACTGTCGCCAATGGCCATATTCCAGCTATTGTAAGCAACGCCTGCGTTGCTGAATGACTGGTTGTAAAGGGAATTTGTTCCAATGGCAATATTATGCGAGGCTGTTGTGTTATTATAGGCTGTTGCGATCCCCATTGTGATATTATATGAACCCAGTGTGGAACTTAACTGCGAAACCGACCCAATTGCGATATTAGCAAGACCGGTGGTATTAAGCATCAGTACACTGCGCCCAATGGCGATATTTTCTGTGCCAGTAGTGTTTCGGTTTAATGCCTCAAAACCAATGGCAACATTAAACCCTCCATTATTTGAATACAGCGACTCATTTCCTATAGCAATATTTTGTATAGCAGTAGTTCCTGAATAGAGGGCCAGGTTGCCTAAAGCGATATTATCTTCCCCGGTTGTATTTTTTCTGCTTGAGTAATGCCCCAGGGCAATATTATTCTTCCCTCCGCTATTGCCGGGACCGGGATTATTGGTAGACAGGCTGCTGTCGCCAATGGCGATGTTGAAAGTATTTACTCCGCTGGTGTTGCTTTGAGAACTTAATGCGGAAAAGCCCATTGCAATATTATGGTCATTATTAGTATTGCTGGCCATGGAGCCTTCTCCAATCGCAATATTAAAACTTCCGGCTGTGTTGTTTCCTAAGGAGTTATATCCCAAGCCCAGGTTATTAAAACCACTTGTATTATTTGTTAGTGATTTGTTTCCGATGGCAATATTTAAAAAGCCGACTGTGTTATCAAAAAGCGCATTATCGCCGATAGCAAGGTTGTCGTTTGCTGTTGTGCTGGAAAACAATGCGAAATTACCCAGGGCAATATTTCTTGAGCCGCTGCTATTTGTTCTGAGGCCCCTGTGTCCGATAGCTATATTTCTAGCTGCCTGTGTAGTAGTTACTGTAGTCTGGTTGCTGAATAATGCGCTGTCTCCAACGGCGATATTATAGCTATCATAGGAAGTTCCACCGTTTGCATAGGAAAATACAGCAAGTGCATTATTGCCAACTGCAATGTTTCTTTTTGCGAATGTGTTATTAAGCAATGACCGATAGCCATATGAAAGATTATCCTCCACCTGGTCAATTTGCCCTGCCAGCGTATTATTTACCTTAAAATTAAGCGGAACATTGTCTGTAGTGCCCAGGAAATTGGCAGAAGTAGTTCCTGCATTACCTGTTAATGACCATGCACCGGGAGAAGTATTGTTTTGCCAGCTTGCATTTCCCGTTGCATCGCTGGTTAATATTTTACCGGCACCGGGCGAACCTCCGCTTATCTTAACCGTTCCATTTACATCTAATGTGGCCACCGGATTAGTCGTATTGATACCCACATTGCCATTATCCAGAATGCTCATTCTTTCCAGCAACTGGTTTTGGTTTGCTATGGCAAAAGTGTAAAAGCCCAATCTTGCCACATTGCTTCCTGTGCCGGTTGTTTTTATGGCCCCGGTATAATAGCTGCCATTTTTAAAATACATCCCTACATTGGTATTATTTGCCAAAACTGCATTATTATCAACTTGCAATAAAGCTGTATCTGACAGGCTGCTTACATGCAGTTTCATATTAGGCGTTGCCGTACCAATGCCTACATTTTGTGCAAATAGATATGAGTTGAAAAATAAAAGGAATACAACAAAGAGTTTTCTCATATAGTCAAGTTTTAGACATGGATACAGTTACAAAATAGTGGGCGAAACCGGTGTCAATGAGATTTATTTAATGATTAATGGTTTCTGACAGGGAAATATTTTTGTGAAAATAGAAAGGTTGACTTTTCAAAAAATTGTGATTTATCATTATTTTGAAGATGCATAACTACAATGCCAATTGTTATGAATCCCGAAAAGATCGACCTTGTTGATTCCGGCTCTTTTGCAGCATATTGGCTGCAGTACCAGCAACCGAATTCCCTGCCGGACTGCAAAACGGTATTTGCCGATACCATTTTTCATATCCATAATTATGCTTTGGGCATGTATTACTGGAATGTTGGCTCGCTGCCTGACTCAAAAATTGTAGGAGCAGGTGGCGCATTAAGAGAACTGACAGGCCATTCAGAAGAAGAATGGCTGGGTGCTCCGCCACATTTTGCGTTGCAGCATTTTTTTCCTGATGATGTACCTTTTGTGATGGCGTATGTAATGAAGTTTGATCAATACCTGAACCAGTTGCCTGTTGAAGAAAGGAAAAATGTAAGGGCTTCCATTTTTGCAAGGATCAGTACCCCTGAAAAAAAAATAAAGTGGCTTTGCATACAGTATCCCGGTTCATATTATGACAGCGAAGGAAAACTCATCTACATTCTGGCTGTTTGTTCGGATATCTCACACATTAAAAAAGACAATAATCCCCCCTTTATGAGCATCCTGGATACCAGCATGGGAGAACAAAAAGTATTTCTTTGCCACAACCCCGGAGATGAACTCAAATCACATGCAGGGCTGCCCAACCTATAAAGAGGGAGAGGGAGATTATCAGTTTGCTGGCGCAAGGCAAAAGCAGCAAGCAAATAAGCAATATGCTTTATATCAGCAAGAGTACAGTAGATAATCACCGGCAAAACCTGCTTAAAAAACTTGGCGCCTCATCTACTGCAGAGATCATTCACCGGGTTGTTGAAAAAGGTGTGATTTAGCCGGGAAAACGTACACTTTTTCTCTTTTCAAACGGGGATTTTATTCATTATAAGTATAATGAGATAAGGGGCAATTAGTATTTCCCCAAACC
>JABFRU010000079.1 GCA_013140985.1 Chitinophagaceae bacterium
AGATTGGGTAAAAGACTTGGCATTGGGTATCTCCAGGTTATTTTTAAAATCAAAAGCCTTGTTCTTGTATTTGAACCATAACCAGAAGCTGATGCTGTATTCTTTTTGCTTGAAATCTATATCATGTATGCTGGTGATATATACACCGGTGCTAACGGTATCGGGTGCTGGGGGTTGGGCATACAATGAATTGCCGGCAAAAAAGGCAAACAGTATAAGCAGGAAGTTCTTTCTCATTCGGCAGATCATGTTTGATGCTCTAACATACGAAAAAACATGTCTTGTTTCCTATATTTGCACCCCACTGGTAAATGATGCAGGCTGGTCCCGTAGTTCAATGGATAGAATAGAAGTTTCCTAAACTTTTGATACAGGTTCGATTCCTGTCGGGACTACGATTTTTCCATGAAAATCATCTTGTAAAACCAATCTTTTGTAGCTCCGCCGCTTACTAACAATTCTGTTCCTTTCAGTGCCTTATTGTGCCTTTGTGTTCCCTGCCAAAACCCGGGTATTCATTTTAAAAACAGAAAAGCGTACGCCTGTCAGTAACGAAACAGAGATCGTCATCAAACCATGTAGTCATACCAACCTCGCTGCCGCCTATGGCGTCAGCCGCAAAGTTCTTTATACCTCGCTGCGTCCCTATGAAAAGCAGATCGGTAAGCCCAGTGGTCGTAAATATTCTTTGGAACAGCTCTGTATTATTTTTGACCGGGTCGGCTTCCTGCCAAACCCTATCAGGTAGTGCCGTCGGCTGATTCCTTATCTTTGCGCCCTTATGAAATTTTACACCCTCCTTATAAAATACCGCCTGTGGGTCGGGCTTGTGTTGGTTGCCTTAGGTATTTATGTGAACTATTCCGCCAGCTTCTGGCCGGCATTTCCTTTATACCTTATTGGCGTCATTCTTATACTGGGTCATTTCTTTTTTGGTCCCTTAAGGCTGATACAGGAATACATGGAAAGCGGTGATATGGAAGGAGCAGAAAAGGTATTGGCTTCTATCAAGTTTCCACGCCTGTTATACAAGCCTATCCGTTCGGTGTATTATACATTGAAAGGGAATATCGCCATGATGAAACAGGATTTTGATGGCGCTGAGAAAAATATGAAGAAAGGTCTTTCTCTTGGTATGCCGATGAAAGAAGCCGAAGGCGCCAGTATGCTGCAAATGGGAATGCTGTCCATGCAAAAGAATGACCTGAAACAAGCAGAGAGTTATATCCGCGGCGCTATCCGCAAAGGATTACCTGATAAAGAAAATGAAGCGGCTGCTTATCTCCAGATGTGCAGCATCATGATGAATAAAAGAGAGTTCAGGGCGGCTAAAGATTTTTTCCGCAAGGCCAAAGCATTAAAACCAACTACACCGCAGATCGTTGACCAGATCAAACAGATCGAGAAGTATATCTCGAGGATGCCTGGTTAGTTTATAGTTTGTGGTTTGTAGTTTATAGTTGCGTACCCGAAAGATGAGTGTTTCCTTCTCTTAGCAGGTTTAAATCCTGCTATAACAGGTCGGCCAGCCTGCATAATAACATAATCTTTAATTTCAAAACGGGTGAAATTGCAGTAGTGTATCTGTTTCAATTTTGTTTCCCACAAAGACACCAAGAACACAAAAAAGGCACATTGACCTCAACCACTTTGTGGTTTTTGTGTCTTTGTGGGATGCCTTTATTTTTCAAAATGAGACACTACTAAAATTGCTATATTAGATTTATTAAATTCCTTATCATGACCAGGGCTATTCTTTTATTGGCAGTTTTATTCAGCTCCCCTTTTGTACGATCACAAACCATACTGTTCACTAAAGGCGCAGAGCTGGAATACAAGACCTTCAGCTCAAAACCAACAGGCTTTATGAAGCTTGAGCTCTATGAAGTGACCCGTATCACTCTTACCGTTACGGATGTGAAGGATAGCAACGGTATCAAATACGCCTGGATCACCAAAACAGGGAAAGCCATTGAACGACCAGAACAAAACTCCTATGAAAAAAAATATATCGTCACGCAGGAGAATAATAAAATGAAAATTCCAAAGGATCTTTTTTCAGTAGACACTGTTTATCTCTCGGACAGGTATCCCGAACTTAGAAAAGGCAGCGGTTATCATGCCGTAATGAATATGAAGGATGATAATTATATGCTGCTGGACACAGATTCCACTGCCAGCGGTGTTTTCAGTTATTCTTCCACATCGGAAGAAATAGAAGTAAAGTCAAGAGAATTCGTAGTGGAAGGACAGCAAAGCAAACGTCAGGCGGGAGACCAGATCTATTATGGCGGCACATTAAGAACCAATGATTATACGATACATATCTCTTCTATTGAAATAAAGAATGAAGGGGAGGCTAAATTCAAGGTGAAGGCCGGTTCTTATAAATGCTATAAACTCAGCACTAGTTCGAAAATAAAGATAAAGGGTGCGGGGCTGCTCGCTGCATTAATGAAAAACGAAACAACTTCCGTTGTGTACTATAGTCCCGAGGTCGGCATTCTTAAGACAGAAGACACTAATGGAAAAAATCAAACCGGCTATGTGGAACTGGTCCGTGTGAAGCGGTGATCCCATTGCTGATCTTTATTTCCTGTTTACTATTGACCGATGTGCATTCTCCACTCACTTATTTCAGCTAAATTCGTTGCATGTCACTGAACAAGGAAAAGCTGGAGAAAAGATTCAAAGAAGAATACGAAAAGCTGAATGAAAAGCAACAGCTTGCTGTAAATACTATTGATGGACCAGTGATGGTGATCGCCGGTCCGGGCACTGGCAAAACACAGATACTTGCCAGCCGCATCGGTAAGATATTATTGGAGACAGATGCCCTCCCGGAAAATATTCTTTGTCTCACCTATACCGATGCCGGTGTGGTGGCCATGCGGAAAAGGTTATTACATTTTATCGGCCCCGATGCCTACAAAGTAAATGTCTGCACCTTCCATGCTTTTTGCAATGATGTGATACAGGAAAATTTGTCGTTGTTTGAAAAGACAGCGATGGATCCCATCTCTGACCTTGAGAGAATTCAACTCTTTAAAGAACTGGTAGATGCTTTTCCCAAAAATCATCCGCTGAAAAGATACCGGGGCGATGTGTATTTTGAAGTGAACAATCTGCAATCACTTTTCAGCAATATGAAAAGAGAAGGATGGACCCCTGCCTTCATTGATCAAAAGATTGATGAATACCTCGCCGACCTGTCGGCAAGAGATGAATTCATTTATAAAAGAAAGTACAAAGAGTTCAATGCCGGCGATCTGAAGAAGGATAAGATCGAAGAGGAAAAAGAAAGAATGGAAAGGCTCCGGGCTGCGGTGAATGAGTTCGATAAGTTCCAGCAGCTGATGAGAAAAAAGAACCGCTATGATTTTGACGATATGATCAACTGGGTGATCCGGGCATTTGAAGAGAATAAGAATCTGTTGGCCAATTACCAGGAAAAATATCAATACATACTGGTGGATGAATACCAGGATACCAGTGGTACACAAAACCGTTTGGTGGAATTATTGATCAGTTATTGGGATAAGCCGAATGTGTTTGTAGTAGGTGATGATGACCAGAGCATCTATCGTTTCCAGGGCGCCAACGTGGAGAACATGATGGACTTTGCCAATGATTATAAAGATGCATTGCTGACAGTAGTGCTCACCAACAATTATCGTTCTACGCAACCGATACTGGATGTTTCCAAAACGCTGATCAACCGCAATGATGAAAGACTGGTAAAGAAATTAAAAGACCTGAGCAAAGAATTATCCTCTTCCAATAAACTCATAAGCCAGCTAACTAATAAACCACTTATCAAAGAATACGAATCACAGCAACAGGAAATGACGGGCATTGCAAAGAATGTTCAGCATTTGGTGACACAGGGAGTTGCCCCGGGTCGCATCGGCATTATTTATAAAGAGAATAAATACGGCGAAGAGCTGGCGCAATATTTCAAACTTCTCAATATCCCGGTTTACAGTAAGCGGCATCTGAATATTTTGGAGATACCACTGGCCCAGAAGATCATTTTGATGCTGAAATATCTTGCCACCGAGCATGATGTTCCTTACAGTGGTGATGAAATGTTGTTCGAAATACTGCATTTCGACTGGTTCCATCTTTCTCCGATTGATATTGCAAAGCTGAGTATTGAAACATCAGAAAAAAGATATGATGACAGCAAGGTTTCATTCAGGAGGATGTTGCATGATAAAGCAAAACAACCTCCTAAAGATCTTTTTACCAATACTGTGCCGGCAGGATTCAAAGAAGCATCGGATATCATTGAGAAATTAATTGCCATCGTTCCAAATGTTACATTACAGCAACTGTTCGAAAACATCATCCGGGTCGGTGGTGTATTAACGAACATCATGCAAAGCGCCGATAAGCACTGGCAGTTGCAGGTGCTGAATGGTTTGTTTGAATTTGTAAAAGAAGAAACACATCGCAATCCTTTTTTGAAACTGCAGCAACTGGTGGGCCTGATCGAACTGATGGAAAAAGAAAATATCAGTTTGCCACTGGTGCAGGTAAGCGGTAGTGACAAAGGCGTGAACCTGATGACAGCACATGGTTCTAAGGGTTTGGAATTCCAATATGTTTTTCTCGCAGGATGCAATGCCAGCTTCTGGGAGAAAAAAAGAAAGCCCGGCGGCGGATATAAGCTACCTGACAATATGTTTTCTTCCTCCTCCCCTAACGCGGGGGATCGGGTGGGGGCCGTTGATGAAGAGCTGCGAAGATTATTTTATGTGGCACTCACAAGGGCCGAGCAACATCTTTATCTCTCTTACAGCAAATTCAAAAATGATGGGAAAGAACTGGAGCCCTCCATGTTCATTGCGGAAATACAGGATGAACATGATCTGCCGGTAGAAAAGGTCATCATCAGCCCGGAAGCATTGACAGAGTTCACCGCTTTGTATTTCGGTGAAGCCGAAGCGCCGGAGATAGAAAAGATGGAGGAAGAATTCATCAGTCGCTTGCTGGATAAGTTTGTGATGAATGTTTCTGCGCTGAACAATTATTTAAAATGCCCGCTGGAATTTTATTTTAAAAATTTGGTCCGCATTCCTTCTCCTAAAAATGAAGCGATAGAATTTGGCTCAGCGGTGCACTATGCATTGGAAAAATTATTCCGCAAAATGCAGGATGAGAAAAAGGATGTGTTTGCACCCAAACAGGAATTCATTGCCGATTTTGAATGGTATATGCACCGCCACCGGGAAAGTTTTACCAAAGAACAATTTGACCGGAGATTGGAATACGGGCAGGAAGTACTCAGCAACTATTACGATAAGTATATTAACAGCTTCAATAAGATCGTGGCTATCGAACGGCGGATAAAAACAGTGGTGAAAGATATTCCTGTCAAGGGCGCATTGGATAAATTAGAATTCGATGGCAAGTCCGTGAATGTAGTGGATTATAAAACCGGCGATCCTGATAAAGGAATTGCAAAGATCAAAGGCCCTTCGGATAAAGATCCCAATGGTGGTGATTACTGGCGGCAGGCGGTCTTCTATAAGATCCTTGTTGATAATTATGAACAGAAAGACTGGAAAGCGATCAGTACTGAATTTGATTTTATTGAGCCCGATAAAAAGAAAAACTACCGGAAAGAAAAAATGGTTATTTCTCCTGCCGATATTACAACGGTGACACAGCAGATCAGCTCTACCTGGGAAAAAATTCAGAACCGGGATTTTTACATCGGCTGTGGCAAAGAGGATTGTCACTGGTGCAATTTTGTAAAGACCAATGAACTTGCTGTGGTTTTACATGAGTATGAAGAAGAAAACGAGGACCACGATTAACAGGATTTTTAGGGATTATTGGGAGATATTGAAGATTCTTTAAACATAAACAGGTTATGTTTGCGGTTGAGAAACACACCGAATGAAAAAACTTTTTCTTTTTTTCCTCATACTCCTTGCCCTCTCAAAAATCTTGGTACTGTCGTCGGGTTGTGCTAATATCATTCCTCCTTCCGGGGGCGCCCAGGATACTATTCCACCCGTTTTATTAAAAGTATCTCCCGATGATTCAACAAGGAATTTTACCGGCAAGACGATCGTTTTTACTTTTGACGAATTCATTGATGCGCAGAATGTCTATGAAAACTTACTCGTTTCTCCATTGCTAAAGACCACTCCTGCTGTTGATGGTAAATTGAAAACAGTAACTGTAAAGATCAAAGACAGTCTTGAGGCCAATACTACTTACACATTTGATTTTGGAATTGGGATCAAAGATTTCACTGAAGGAAACCCTGTGCGGAATTTCAGGTACACATTTTCTACAGGGTCTTATATTGACTCGCTGGAACTACAGGGTAAGGTAATACTGGCTGAAACAGGCAAGATAGATACCACACTGATCGTAATGCTGCATACCAATCCTGCTGATTCAGCTGTAACAAAAGAGAAGCCCCGTTATATTGCCAAACTGGACAGCAGAGGAGATTTTCATTTTAAAAATCTTCCTCCTAAAACTTTTTATATATATGCGTTGAAAAATGCGAGCGGCACTTATAGTTATAACGACAGGGATTTGTTTGCATTTGCAGATAAGCCGGTGACAGTTCAATCAACAACAGAATCCGTTACATTATATGCTTATACCCCCAGGCCCACAACATCCGGACCGGCCAGCGCCCTTTCACTCAATCTCAACCCGGGAAGAGGGGGAAAGCCTGGAGCAACAGTGGATAAAAGATTGAAATATCAAACCAGTCTTGTCAATGAGCAGCAGGACCTGCTGACCAGTTTTAATATGACTTTTGAACAACCGCTTCGCCTGTTTGATTCATCGAAGATCAAACTCTATACAGATTCTGCATACAGCCCGGTATCATCTTATCAGTTTATTAAAGACAGCAACAATAAAAAATTATCATTGAAGATTGAATGGAAAGAAAATACTTTGTATCATATCATCATGGATAAAGATTTTGCGGATGATTCGTCTGGAAAAAAATTGCTGAAGACCGATACGCTTAGTTTCAAAACCAAAAAACTAAGTGAATATGGCTCATTAAAAATAAAATTCAAGGATCTGAAACTGGATAAAAACCCTGTATTGCTTATTATGCAGGGAGAAAACATTTACCAGTCTTTCCCCTTAAGTGGTCCTGATTTTTTTCAGCGGCTTTTTTTACCGGGAGAATTTGAACTCCGCATATTATCCGACACTAATAAGAATGGCAAGTGGGATCCGGGTGAGTTTTTCGGCAAACACAAACAGCCCGAAATAGTAAAACCTGTTGAACGAAAGATCACTGTAAAAGCTGCCTGGCAGAATGAGTTTGATATAGCGCTGTAGATTCTGGATACTGGATTCTTGATGCTGGTTATCAGAATCAATCTTGTATTGACCAGTGACCAGAATCTAGAATCCAGTATCTATCTTTGTTTTATGCAATTCTCTTCTTCCTTGTTAGAAAATGCGGTGAATGAATTTGCCAAACTTCCCGGCGTGGGAAAGAAAACGGCATTGCGTCTTGTTTTACATTTATTAAAACAGGATACAAAAGATGTGGGCCAGTTCAGCGAGATAATTGCCCGTATGCGGAGTGAAATAAAATTCTGCCAGCGATGTCACAATGTAGCGGATGGAGACATTTGTTCCATTTGTTCCAACTCAATGCGTAAACAGGAAGTGATCTGCGTTGTAGAAAATATCCGGGATGTGATCGCTATCGAAAGCACCCAGCAATTCAATGGCACTTATCATGTTCTCGGTGGCGTCATTTCTCCGTTGGATGGCATTGGCCCGGATCAACTGACTATTGAATCACTAATCCATCGCATTGAAAAAGAAAAAACAGAAGAACTGATCTTTGCTCTCAATCCCAATATACAGGGCGATACTACAATTTATTATATCCAGAAAAAATTGCAGCCCACCAATATCCGCATCACTACCATTGCCCGTGGCATTGCTTTCGGCGGGGAACTGGAATATGCTGATGAAATGACATTGGCAAGAAGCCTGCAGAACAGGTTACCTGTTGAAAGTTATGTTTCTAATAAATAGGCTAGTAAGGAATAGCGGTAGCTAGTAGGAGGTTTACAATAACACGCCGACCCTACTCGCTACTCGCTATTCCCTACTAGCTACTCTTGTTTATTCCCCCTATATAACTTAGCTTTGTCCTCAATTCACAGGCGGATTTGTTTATTGTTCGGCCTTAACGGAACTAATAAACGTCAAAGAAACTCCTCATTTGGTTTCCCAACGTTTATAGTTCACAAACAGTAGTAGTATGAAGACAATACAAGATTGTTTGAAAGAACGCATTTTAATCATTGATGGCGCTATGGGCACCATGATACAGCGTCATAAACTGCAGGAAGCCGATTACCGTGGCGAACGGTTCAGGGACTGGCATTGTGATGTAAAAGGTAATAACGACCTGCTCTGCATCACACAACCGGAAATCATCATTGGTATTCATAAAGAATATCTTGATGCCGGCGCTGATATTATTGAAACAAATACATTCAGCAGTACAAGCATTGCAATGGCTGATTATCAAATGCAGTCATTGGCTCATGAACTGAATGTGGCTGCCGCTAAATGTGCCAGGGAAGCTATCAAACGATCAGGCAAACAGGCATGGGTTGCCGGTGCGATCGGTCCATTGAATAAAACATTATCGCTTTCACCCGATGTAAACAACCCGGGCTTCCGTGCCGTTACATTTGATGAAGTAGTGGATGCCTATTATGAGCAAGTAAACGGATTGGTGGAGGGTGGTGTTGATATTTTATTGGTTGAAACCATTTTTGATACACTGAATGCAAAGGCAGCCATCTTTGCTATTAAAAAATATTTCAGGGATACAAAAAAAGAGGCGTTGCCCATCATGATAAGCGGAACGATCACCGATGCTTCCGGCAGAACATTGAGTGGACAAACACTGGAAGCATTTTATACATCTGTAATGCATGCAAAACCATTGAGCATCGGATTGAATTGTGCATTAGGCGCTAAAGAAATGCGGCCGCATATTGAAGAGCTTTCTCAAATAGCTTCCTGCTATGTTTCTGCTTATCCCAATGCAGGATTACCAAATGCCATGGGAGAATATGATGAACACCCGGAAGAGACGGCTCATTACCTGGAAGATTGGGCTAAAGAAGGTTGGGTGAATATTGTAGGTGGCTGTTGCGGCACTACACCGGATCATATCAAACATATTGCAGAAGAAGTAAAGAATATCGCACCAAGACAGCTACCTGTCGTTGAAAAAGAATTAGCATAAGACTTTATGAGTGAATCATTACATATAAGGCCTTACCTGCGGTTGTCAGGATTAGAACCTCTTGTCGTTCGTCCTGATACCAATTTTGTGAATGTTGGCGAACGCACCAACGTGACTGGTTCTAAAAAATTTGCCCGTCTTGTAAGAGAAAATAAATATGAAGAAGCATTAAGTGTGGCGAGACAACAAGTGGAGAACGGCGCACAGGTACTGGATGTAAATATGGATGATGCATTGCTGGATGGCGTATTGGCAATGACCACTTTTTTGAATTTAGTACAAAGTGAACCGGATATTGCGAAGATCCCGGTCATGATCGACAGCAGTAAGTTCGAGATCATTGAAGCCGGACTGAAATGTGTGCAGGGAAAATGCATTGTGAATTCCATCTCCATGAAAGAAGGGGAAGCGAAATTCATTGAACAGGCGATCATCTGCCAGAGCTATGGCGCTTCTGTTATTGTTATGGCTTTCGATGAGAAGGGACAAGCCGATACAAAAGACAGGAAAGTAGAGATCTGTCACCGGGCTTATAAAATATTAACGGAACAGGTTGGCTATGATCCGCAGGATATTATTTTCGACCCTAACATATTTGCTGTTGCTACCGGGTTAGAAGAACATAACAATTATGGTGTTGACTTCATTGAGGCAACAAGAGAAATAAAACAATTAATGCCGCTGACCAAAGTAAGCGGCGGTGTCAGCAATCTTTCTTTTTCTTTCCGGGGTAATGATCATGTAAGAGAAGCGATGCATTCCGTATTTCTTTTTCATGCTATCAAAGCAGGAATGGATATGGGGATCGTTAATGCGGGACAGTTGGTAGTATATGATGAAATAGAACCGGGACTGCGGGAATTATGCGAAGATGTGATACTGAATCGCAATAATGATAATAACGAAGCTACCGAAAAACTGATCGCTTTTGCGGAAACCATAAAAGCTAAGGGGAAAGAAAATATAAAAGATGAAAGCTGGCGGGAGGCATCGGTAGAAGAACGATTGAAACATTCATTGGTCAATGGGATCACCGATTATATTGATACAGATACAGAAGAAGCAAGATTAAAATATCCAAAGCCCTTAGATGTGATCGAAGGCCCGCTGATGGATGGAATGAATGTAGTAGGCGATCTCTTTGGTTCCGGTAAAATGTTTTTACCGCAGGTAGTAAAAAGTGCAAGGGTAATGAAAAAGAGTGTAGCTGTTCTTACTCCTTATATTGAAGCAGAGAAAGAAAAAAGAAAACAGGCCCATTTAGCTGCCGGAACAGAAAATGTGGAAGGTGCCGGCGCCGCCAAAGTTCTGTTGGCAACCGTAAAAGGGGATGTACATGATATCGGCAAAAACATTGTTGGTGTAGTACTGGGTTGCAATGGTTATGATATCATTGACCTTGGCGTGATGGTACCTGCTGATAAAATTTTAGATACGGCCGAAAAAGAAAAAGTGGATATAGTTGGACTCAGCGGACTGATCACTCCCTCATTGGATGAGATGGTGCATGTGGCGCATGAAATGAAACGCCGCAATATGAAACAACCATTGCTGATCGGTGGCGCTACTACTTCACGAATGCATACGGCTGTAAAAATTGCCCCGCAATATGATAATGGCGTACTGCATATTTTAGATGCTTCAAGAAGTGTGACAGCAGTGAGTACTTTATTAAGCAAAGAAAAAAAGACATTGCTTAAAAAGACCCACCAGGAATATGATGACCTGCGGACACAATTCCTGAATAAGAATAAAAAAGAACTGATCCCCTATTCCGAAGCTGTTATTACCAAAGAATATTTTGACTGGAAAAAATACCAACCCGTTAAGCCTGCTGTTGATGGGGTAAAAGTGCTGAAAGGATATGATCTCGCCACTATTGCCAGGTACATTGACTGGGGTCCTTTTTTTATTGCGTGGGAAATGCCCGGCCATTATCCTGAAGTCTTAACCGATAAAATTTTCGGCGCCGAAGCAACAAAGCTCTATAATGATGCACAAAAACTGGTGCAGACAATCGTTGATGAAAAATGGTTCAGCGCAGATGGTGTTATTGGCTTCTGGCCGGCCGCTACCAATAATGCTGACACTATAACACTTCAAACCGATAAAGGCGAAGTGAAGCTGGAATCATTGCGCCAGCAATTGAAGAAAGCCGTGGGACAACCCTCCTATTCTCTCGCTGATTTTATTTGTCCCGCTGAATTGGGCTCCGATTATATGGGTTCATTTGCTGTAACCATACAAGGAGCAAAAAAATACATCGACAAGTTTGCTGCTGAACATGATGATTATAATAAAATATTGGTACAAGTGCTGGCTGATCGTTTTGTAGAAGCTTTTGCTGAATGCCTGCATGAAAAAGTGAGAAAAGAATACTGGGGCTATGAAAAGAATGAAGCTTTATCGAATGAACAACTGATCAAAGAGGAATACAATGGCATTCGTCCTGCACCCGGTTATCCTGCCTGTCCTGATCATACCGAAAAATTAAAATTATTCGATCTGCTCGATGCAGTAAATAATATTGATATCGAATTGACAGAAAGCCTTGCCATGAACCCACCTGCCTCTGTTTGTGGCTGGTATTTTGCTCATCCGAATAGCCACTATTTTGGTTTGGGCAAAATAGCCAAAGACCAGCTGGAAGATTATGCCAAACGAAAAGGCATGAGCATCGAAGAAGCGGAGAAATGGATGAGGCCGGTGTTAGAGTAGGTTCATTTTCTCCAGCTCCGGTTTTAATTGTTCTGCTGAAAGGAAGTGTACCGTATTTATTCCTAAAGCTTCTGCTCCTTTTATATTTCTAAAACTATCATCAATGAACAAAGCTTCATCAGCTTTTATAGTATATCTGTTCAATAACAACTGATATATTTCCGGAAAAGGTTTTCTTGTTTTTTCTTCCCCGCTTACTACAATCCCATCAAACCATTGTAAAAAATCAAACCGTTCCAACGCAACAGGAAATAATTCAGCGCTCCAGTTTGTGAGTGCATAGAATTTATATTTACTGCTTTCTTTTAATTGCCTGAATACTTCCACCGTTTCATTGATCGGGCCTTTCAGCATTTCTTTCCATCGCCCGTAATAATCTCTTATCGATCTTTCCCATTCAGGATGTTGTAATATCAATTCATTGGTAGAATCAGCGATCAGTTTGCCGGCATCCTGTTGCTCATTCCATTCCATCGTACAGATATGGGCGAAGAAATGATCTCTTTTTTCCAATGACTCAAAATAGTTCTCATCAAAAACATATTTGGGGTTCCAGTCGATGAGTACGCCGCCGAGGTCGAAGATGATTGTTTTTATTTCAGGCATTCTTATATCGCAGTTTCAGGTAGATCATAAGAGAAGCCATGCACATCATAACAATGTTTGTGAGAATGATGACCATATCATCCCGCATGACGCCATAAGCTATCCAAAGCACTTCGTTCACAATAGCAATAATGAACATCAGCAAGGAAACATTTTTAGCTGATTTTTCTTTCCATGTTTTAATAACCTGCGGTAAAAATGTAAACACCGTCACTGCGCTGGCTATATATCCTACAATATTTGCTGAATCCATTAGTTATATTTTTTGATCGTTTTATTTTCTATGATAGATGCAGGGGTGAAACTTATTGCAGCCCCACCACCGGGTGCCAGCTTTAATTTCAACACTGTATGACTATCCACCAGGAATTTTTCAACCACATAAGCTTCGGGGTTATCCTTCCAGTCAGCAGTTGAAGCATCCCGGTAAATAGTAGCAAGATAATTCCTGCCGGCCGGTAAAAAATCTACTGGAACAGAAAAATCCCTTGCCTTCTCGTCTGTCATTGCCCCGAGGAACCAGCTTTGCTTTCCTTTTGCTTTTCTTGCGGTGATAACATAATCGCCGGGTTCTGCTTGCAGAATTTTAGTATCATCCCAATCCACTGCTACATCTTTGATAAATTGAAATGCATCCATATGTTTCTCATAATTCTCCGGCAGATCGGCAGCCATTTGCAATGGACTTGCCATCGTAACATATAAAGCCAGTTGTTTGCACAAGGTAGTATGCACCTGTTCTTTTTTGTTTGGATCGAACTGGTTCAGTTTTATTTTAAAGATGCCCGGAGTATAATCCATGGGCCCACCCATTAATCTTGTAAAAGCAAGTATTGTTTCATGTTCCGGAGGATTGCCCACACTCCACGCATTGAACTCATTTCCCCTGGCAGCTTCGCAGGCCAAAAAGTTGGGATACGTTCTGTGCAAACCTGTTGGACGAACCGGTTCATGTGCATCCAGCATTATTTTATAAGAAGCAGTTTTCTGCATCACTCTTTCATAATGTTTGATCATCCATTGCCCGTCATGATGCTCGCCTCTTGGAATTATTCTTCCGACATAACCTGTCTTTACCGTATTATATCCGAATTTTTTCATGAAACGATATGCCGTATCCATCCATCTTTCATAATTGGTAACAGAAGCAGACGTTTCATGATGCATAACAAGTCTTACCTTTTTGGAGGCGGCATAGCGTTGTAATTCTTTTACATCAAAATCAGGATAAGGCGTTACAAAATCAAATACATCCTCTTTCCATTGACCGAACCAATCTTCCCAACCGGTGTTCCATCCTTCCACCAGCACACCGTCCATTCCATTCTTCGCCGCAAAGTCAATATATTTTTTTACGTTGGCTGTTGTAGCACCATGACGACCATGTGCAACAATAGTTGAACCCGACTGCGTTGCCCCATAATCCCAGCTTGATTTACCAATATGCATTTCCCACCATACACCAACCATTTTTTGTGGTTTGATCCATGATACATCTTTTATCTTAGAAGGTTCATTCAGGTTCAATATCAATTTTGAAGAAAGGATATCTGTCGCCTTGTCGCTTACAATGATCGTTCTCCAGGGTGTTACAGCCGGAGCCTGCAGGTAAGCTTTATTACCCACTGCGTCAGGAACAAGATGTGCATTCAAAGCAAATCCATTTTTATCAACAACTAGGTTCATGGCAGGATAATTTACCAATGCTGCTTCATGGATATTGATGTATAAACCACCGCCAGACTTCATCATCAGTGGTGTTTGCACTGCATTCTTATCGAAGAATGTCTTTGCATGTATCTCCTGGCTCATGGCGCTGCTGCTGGCATCCACCTCACTCAATTTTGTGGTATTGTACATAAATTCATTGGTATCATAGTCGCCGGGGATCCAAAAAGTTTTATGATCACCACTCATAGTAAATTGTGTCAGTTCATCTGATACGATAAAGTGATTTAATTTGGCTTGTTGGGGGAATGAATAACGAAATCCCACGCCGTCGTTGAACACCCTGAAAATTATTTGTAATTGGATGCCTGATCCTGAACGATCGGTCAACTTTACTACCAATTGCTTATAATTATTTTGAATGGAACCCGCCTCTCCCCAAACAGGCTTCCAGGTTTCGTTAACCGCTGAAGAATCGATACCAGCCATGTCAAACTTTGTTAAAGAAACAACAGGGGACTTCAATAACATTCCCAATGCCGAAGGAGAAACAGCGATCTCATTTTTATAGAAAACCCCATAACTGATGCTGCCGTTGTTACGATGAATAATATTCAGCAGTATATTTCCATCCGGAGACCCGAGATTAATAACCGTCTGCTGTGCGTTTACTGCCGCTGCTGCACATATAACACCAATGATTACAACAATTCTTTTTAATAACATATTCGGTGATTTATAGCATGAAGATATGTTTCATTAGCTTATCGTTTTTCAAAAAGCCACCAGTAGCGTTTTCTTGGTTTTACCTTATAATTTTTTTCGACATACGCCTGGATATGTGCTATTGCTTCATTTTCATCATCGGTGTATAAAACTAACTCAAGATCTTCTTTGGCAATAGTGCCTTGTTCCGCCATACTGTTCATCACATCTATCAATGGCTTGTAATACTCCTTACCAAAAAGTACGATCGGGAAATTGGTCACTGTTTTTGTTTGTATCAGGGTCAGTATCTCAAAAAATTCATCCATCGTACCAAAACCACCCGGCATAATGATAAAAGCATACGAATATTTTACCAGCAATACTTTGCGCACAAAAAAATGTTCGAATGTAATGCTCTTATTGACATAAGGATTGGCGCTTTGTTCAAATGGCAATTGAATATTACAGCCGATGGACATGCCGCCATTTTCAAATGCGCCCCGGTTGGCCGCTTCCATGATGCCGGGACCACCTCCGGTCATCGTACTGAAACCCATACCGGCGATACGTTTTCCCAAACTTCTTGCTGCTATATAATATTTATGCCCCTCTTTGAATCTTGCCGAACCAAAAACAGTGATGCAAGGCCCGGCAAAATGAAATTTTCTAAACCCCTTTATAAATTGAAAGAAGACCCGGAAGGCAAATAGTAATTCATAACCCCGGCTCTTGGGGCCTTCGAGATAAACCGATTCTTTGGCAGGGATGACCCGGGTCGTTTTTTCTTTTATTTCTGCTTCCATGGTATGATGTAAATTGCTTTCCAATTTAAACAATAAAGCAATGCGTATCATCAGTTACAATGTAAATGGTATCAGGGCAGCCATCAAAAAGGGATTTACGGAATGGCTCAAAACAAATCCTGCAGATGTAATATGTATTCAGGAGACAAAAGCGATGAAAGAAGATGTGGATCATGACCAGTTTACCAAACTAGGCTATCACAATTTCTGGTACAGCGCTCAAAAGAAAGGATATAGCGGTGTAGCTGTTTTCACTAAGGTTTTACCTGATAATGTACAATATGGTACAGGCCATAAAGTGAGTGACGATGAAGGCCGGGTGATACAGTTGGACTTTAAGGATGTGCGGCTGATCAATGCTTATTTTCCTTCGGGCACCAGTGGTGAAGAAAGACAGACTTTTAAGTATGGCTGGTTGAAGGAATTCAATACTTATTTGGAGAAATTAAAAAAGAAATATCCCAAACTGATCCTTTGCGGCGATTATAATATTGCACATAAGGAAATAGATATACATGATCCCAAAGGCAATAAGAATTCATCGGGTTTTTTACCGGAAGAAAGAGAATGGATGACAAAGTTCCTCGACAATAAATGGATAGATACTTTCCGTGAATTTCATCCGGAACCGCATCGTTATAGCTGGTGGAGCCAGCGTTTCCCTACGGTAAGGGCACAGAATAAAGGATGGAGAATTGACTATATCACTGTAACGGAAGCATTGAAAAAGAATATAAAGGATGCCGAGATATATCCTGATGTAAAACACAGCGATCATTGCCCGATCTATCTTGATATAAAAATATAAATGCAATATGCGGATCATTGCTACTATCCTATCAGCGTCTTTATTATTACTGCCGGACATCCTGGATGCCCAGGACACTGCCCGTGCAACGTCGCCAAAATTTCCTGTGATACGTTTTGTAAAAAAATCGACTACTGTTACAAAATTTGCTCAGAAACAATTGGATTCTGTTATTGCAATTTCAAATCAATATCCTGAAAAATGTATTTACCTGGTTGTACCTGATGTTCCTGAAGAAGATGAATTAAAGATGCTTGTCTGGGACAGGATGAATAACATAGTAGCATATATTGAAACAAAGGGATTCGATCTGCGAAAACTTGGACTCTCCGAGGAAGGTTCAAGTGATGGAAACTATTCCTTTGAATGGATGGCCGAATGTGCACCTTATGAAGGATCATATGAGCCCCCAAAGCAAAAAAAGAAAACAAATTAATGATCATTTATAACGTAACCATCAAAGTAGATCCTTCCATAGCCCGTGAATGGCTGGAGTGGCTGAAAAAAGAACATATCCCTGATGTCATCAATACCGGTTGCTTTACACATGCTGCAACACTTCGCCTTATGGAAGTTGACGAATCAGATGGCATCACCTATGCCATCCAGTATCATGCAAAGGATATGGAGGACTATAAACGATACATAGACAAACATTCCAATGAAATGCGGAAAAAAGGAACCGGTAAATGGGGTAACAAATTCATCGCTTTCAGAACCGTAATGGAAGTTGTGAATTGATTGTGCAAAAACAAAAAAATCATTTCTTAGAGGAAGAAAAATTTTTTGCCGGTATCAAAAAGCCTCTAAATTTGTCGATGCTACAAAAACATCAAAATTCCCAACCATGAACAAAGCTGAACTGATCGCCAAAATATCCGACGATACCGGAATTACAAAAACACAAGCCAACGCTGCACTCGATTCTTTTACTGAAGCTGTAACAAAAACATTAAAGGCCGGTGGCAAAGTAACGCTGGTTGGTTTTGGCACTTTTATCATATCAAAAAGAAAGGCCCGCAAAGGACGCAATCCTCAAACCGGCGCCGAGATCAATATCAAAGCAAGAAAAGTTGCCCGCTTCAAAGCCGGCAAAGAACTTGCAGCCAAACTCTAATTGCTTATTCTTTCGATAAAAGCCCCAGTGCTTAAAAGTACCGGGGCTTTTTATTTACTTACATTTGCAACTTAACTACTAAATCAATTTTTATGGGACGTGGAGATAAAAAAACAGCTAAAGGAAAACGCTTCAAAGGATCATTTGGCAAAAGCAGGCCTGCTAATAAGAAAGCTGACGCTACTGCTGCTAAGAAGAAAGCCGCTAAAAAGGGGAAATAGTTGAAAGTTACAGGTTGACAGGTAAAATACTTGTCAACTTTTTAGCCTGTTAACCTACGGTGCTAATCGTTCGATCTTCCACTCACCGTTCTCCTGCAACGTATATTGTAATCTGTCGTGTAAGCGTCCCGGGCGGCCCTGCCAGAATTCGAATATCACTGGTTTTATCCTGTAACCACCCCAATGTTCAGGTCGTTTTATACCGGTAGTTTCCTTTGAAAGCTTTTTATACTTTTCATCCAGCCATTCACGGCTTTCAATCACTTCGCTTTGAGGAGATGCAGTAGCACCCAACTGGCTTTCTTTTGGTCTGGAATAAAAATATTCATCGCTTTCGGCTACACTTATCTTTTCAACCAACCCTGTTAACCTTACCTGTCTCTCCACTTCTTTCCAAAAGAAAACAATACAGGCTTTTGGATTCTCTTCTAATTGTTTTCCTTTATAGCTATTGTAATTGGTAAAGAATACAAATCCTTTCTCATCGAACTCTTTTAATAATACAACCCTTGCTGATGGCATTCCATCTGCAGAGGCAGTAGCCAGTGTCATCGCATTGGGTTCTGCGATGGCCGATTTAAGCACCTGCTTCCACCATTTGGCAAATTGCTTATAGGGATCAGTATCGGCTTTTGCTTCCGTTAATTTCTTTTTTGAATAATCTTTCCTGATCGAAGCGATACTTTCTTTCATGCTGCAAAGATAGAACGAGAAGTTCAAAAGGTTTAAAACGATCAAGAGGATTAAAAGGTTCAGTTCAACGTTTTGAACTTCTTAAACCTTTTAAACCTCTTGCACTTATAGTAAAAGATGAATGATTCTAGCCGTGTTTCCGGGCCAGGTGATCCCTTTCTTCCGCCACAATATTCAGCATGCTTTCCAATTCGCCTATCTTTTTCATTTGGCCTTCCAGCTTCTTATTTACTTCTGTAATGGTTTGAAAATCCTCGTTCAGGTCTTCGAGGTAAGCCACTCTTTTTTGCAATTGCTGCCGCTGGAAATTGGCTTCTTTGAGTTTGTCTTCTGTTTCTGTCAATGTATTCCGGAGTTGCAGGTTTTCGGCCACAGAAGCATTCCATTTAAGCTTCAGTTCATCCATATCAGAAGATAATTTGTAATGCTCTTCCTTCAGGTCGTCAAAATCAAGGCTGATATTGCGGGAATTATTTGCCTGTGCTTCCAGTTTTTTTATTTTATCCTGCAGGGTATTAAATTCATTGTATGTGCTGTCGATAATAGAGCTCATCTCCGTCGTCAGGTGTTCTTTTTTACGGATCTGCCCGATCTCTTCTTCTTTTTGTAAAACTTTCTGTTCCAGGTCGCTGACTTTGTCTGAAAGTTCTTCATTCATCTTCATGATCTGCTGTTGCTGTTCTTCTGATTCTTTTACAATTTCTATCTGGCTTAACAGCTGGTTGATCTTTGCATTATGTTCTAATAAATCTTTTTGCGCCAACCGCAATTGTTCGGTATAAAAATTTTTGCTGCTTGTATTTTTTTCCTGCACCCCTTCTTCTAATTCAGCTTTTAGTTTTTTATTCAGCTTACGCATCTCATCTGCTTCTATTGAAAATATCCCGGCATTCTCCTCTGCATCGGCAAGTTTTTGTTTCAATTCAATAATTAATTTATCCCTGTCTTCGGTATCATTAAAGTAGCGGAGTTTCCATTCGGTTAGTTCAGCAGTAGATTTTGTTCCTTCAATGTTTAACATGGAAGCACTTAATGAACGGCGGCTGGAAATAAAAAAATGAATGGTAACGCCAAGCGTAATGGCGCCAAGCATCAACACAATAATCTCTATGACCGAAAGTGAAAGGTGGGTATCCATTCTTATTATGTCAGGTTTTGAAACTATTAAAAAGCTGGCAAATCAATTCTAATAGTTTTTCACAGATGAGGATAAAGGATACTACTGCAAGATAGTAGTTACTGCAAATCAACAAATAGGAAATATACTTGGGAATTATCCCCTGACGAGTGTGCCAACCTTTTCTCCTGTTACTACACGGCGGAGGTTGTCTTCCTTATTCATATCGAAGACAATAATGGGGAGATTATTCTCCATGCACAGTGTAAAAGCAGTCATATCCATCACCCTAAGATTTTGAGAAAGACATTCCTGGAAAGTAATGACATTGTATTTAGTAGCGGCAGGATCTTTTTCAGGATCGGCTGTATAAATGCCATCCACCCTAGTTCCTTTTAAAATAACATCCGCATTTATTTCAATGGCCCTGAGAGAGCCGGCTGTATCAGTTGTAAAATAAGGATTACCGGTACCGGCACCGAAGATCACTACTCTTCCTTTTTCCAAATGGCGGATTGCCCGGCGACGGATATAGGGTTCAGCAATCTGCTCCATCTTAATAGCGCTTTGCAATCTTGTAAACACTCCTGCTTTTTCCAGCCCAGCCTGTACTGCCATTCCATTGATCACGGTGGCCAGCATGCCCATATAATCGCCATGTGCCCTTTCAATACCTGTTTCTGCTTCATTCATTCCACGGTAAATATTTCCGCCACCGATAACGACGGCCACCTGCACACCCAATTCAGTTATTGACTTAATGTCCTGGGCGTATTGGTTAATGACATCAGTGTCAAAACCAAAATTTTTATTACCCATTAAAGCTTCACCGGAAAGTTTGAGAAGGATGCGTTTGTACTTTGGTAACATGGAACAAGAATTTCGGGGCGAAGATAAGGGAAAGCTGTTAGCCATCAGCTCTTAGCTGTTAGCCCTTTCCTTATAGCACATCAATCAAAACTAAGAGTGGATCTGCTAACGGCTAAGAGCTAATGGCTTTTGTGGCTTTTAAACTATAGACCATCGGTATCTTTCCTTCCATTCCTTTGATATGCCATTTGCCCTTTTCAAACTCAACTGTATTCCTGAAACAGGGATAGGGGGAATACATATGCTCATTAAACAATTCGATCTTCAGTCCTGCTTTTATAAGCGCATTTAATACCTCACTGATACTGTGATTCCAACTGTATTCTTTGCCTTTAATATCCGCATTCCTGTCGGTATAAGTTCCTTCATTTTCCGTCATGATGACTTCCTTGTTCTCATAGGAATATTTAATATGGGTGAAATCATCATCGAACATCCACACTACCGGGTGGAATTCGGCGATATAAAAAATGCCTCCGGGCTTTAATTTTCCGGCGATCATTTTTGCCCAGGACACCAGATCAGGCAGCCAGCCGATCGTACCATAGGAAGTAAATACAATATCAAACTGATCTTTTACATGCAATGAAGTATCATATACATTGCAGCAAACAAATTTTGCATTCAACCCCAATTCGTCATTCAGTTTCTTTGCTTCATCAATAGCGGTATCAGAAAGGTCAATGCCAGTTACTATTGCTCCTCTTCTTGCCCAATCAAGGCTGTCCATACCAAAATGACATTGCAAATGCAACAGGCTTTTACTTTTTACGTCTCCCAGTTCAGCTAATTCAATTGAAGTAAGTACGGATTCACCTGCTTTGAATCCGGCAAGGTTATAAAAATCAGAATCTTTGTGAACAATGGTCCGTTGATTCCAGAGTTCTTTATTGGCCTGAAAATATTCTTCGTTTTTTATCATATTCCAAACTTAAAGCAAACAGCCGGTTGTATCAAAATCACCCGGCGGGGTGAACCCACAAATGCATTATAGAGTACATTTGTTTTAGTATCGAGGGTTAATCCTGATAAATGAAACAACGGATATTCATATTGATTTTTATTATTCTGCAGGCCGCTTTTGTTGTAGCGCAAAATAATTCCTCCCAAACCCTTACTGTAAACAGGGAAGCCCTTTTGGCTGATTCTCTCGATTTAACAGCAAGGCAACTAATGTTTAAATTAAAATACGACAGTGCAAAACATTTTCTTGACAAAGCCCTGGGTCTTGCCCTCCAAAGCGGCAGCGACAACATTATTGCCCGGTGCTATGTGGATTATGCAAATCTATATAACGTACAGGGGAAATATAAAACTGCAACAGAGTATATACAAGCTGCAGCCCCTTATCTTGAAAAAGCTGATAACTATGAAGTAAAAATTAATGGCATCCTGTTACAGGCTTCCCTTCACATGCTGTCTGGAAAAAAAGACTCTGCTGTTTATTATTACCGGGCAGCGGAAAAATATAATGCTGAAAAAAATCCATACAGGAACTACCTGGTTTATATGTCACTGGGCGAATTGTATAACCAGATGGATGATAATGCTGAAGCGGAAAAGTATTACGGGCAATCTTATAAGCTCACCGCAAATAAAGAAGGCAAGCCTGACCACATATACCTGCTTACTGTTTATTTAAATTTTTATCTCGCCAAAAATAAACCCGAAAAAGCCGGGCCGCTGATTGAAGAATACAATGCATTGGTGGAGGAGCGCAGGAAAAAGAATATTAAGGACCCGCTGCGGGATATCCTAATGGGGATCACTGATAGTAAGCTGACAACAAATACGGAGTTTATGAAATCAGTAAAAGAAAAAAGTATGGAGGCGGGAATGCCGAACCAGGCATTAATGGCCAACCACTACCTGATAAAAAATTCAGAGAAGAAAAAAAAATACGAAGAAGCCCTGAAACTTGCTGACGAAAGCGAAGGCCTGGCTGAAAAAACCGGCAACATCCATTCCATATATGAAATAAAGAAAATAAAATTCGGGTTATTGGAGAAAGCGGGAAAACACCCCGAGGCAAATGCGATGGCAGATGTTTTGTTTATTTTAAAAGACAGTATGCTGGCATTGCAAAAAAGGGAGCAACTCTACGAACTGGAAACAAGATTTGAAACAGAAAAGAAAGAAAAAGAAATAGCGTTGCTTTCTTCCAACAATATGCTTAAGGAAAAAGAGATTGCCCTTTTACTGGCGGATAAAAAAATGGGGGCCTTGCTTTTGCGGCAGCAAATAATGCAGCGAACTGCATTGGGAAGAGAAAACCAGCTGATGGATTCCATCGTAAAAAGCGAACAAGCTTACAGCTTGTCTGTAAATAAAGAAAAAGAAAAACAAACAGCGTTGAATGCTGCATTGGACAGGGAGAATGATTTAAAAGCAATACAGCTTATTAAAGAAAAAAGAACAAAGTGGATGCTGGCAGGCGGCGCTGCATTACTGTTGCTGTCGGGTATTTCCATCCTCGTATTGTACAGGAAACAAAAAAAGAAAAATAGAATCATCCAAAAGCAGGCTACCGACCTGGAAGTGCTGATGAAAGAAATACACCACCGGGTAAAAAATAACTTACAAGTAGTAAGCAGCCTGTTGGATTTGCAAAGCCACAGCATAAGCGATGCACAGGCACATGAAGCAGTGAAGGAGGGGAAGAACCGGGTGCAAAGCATGGCGCTCATTCACCAAAATTTATACAGCGAAGGAAATATAAAAGGCATTAAACTAAAAGAGTATGTGGGTAACCTTTTGCAAACACTTTGTGATTCGTATAATATAACAAACGATAAAGTAAAAATTAATGTTGCAATAGATGAGTTGAACTTAGATGTGGATACCATGATACCACTTGGACTAGTGTTAAACGAATTGGTGAGCAATTCTTTCAAGTATGCGTTCAAGGAAAAACAAAATGGTGAACTGAATATTATGCTGGAAGAACAGGCCGGGCAACTGCACCTGATGGTAAGTGATAATGGCAATGGTTTTCCGGCAGGGCTGGATATAAAAACGGGGAAATCATTTGGCATGAAGATGATAAGGGCATTTGCCCAAAAACTCAAAGCGAAGTTGGACGTTTATAATAATAATGGCGCCGTAGTAGAAATGCATATTTCAAAATATAAAACAGCATGAGCAAACTAAAAGTACTGATAGTGGAAGATGAGCCGGTAATAGCCGAAAATGTATCGCTGTACCTGGATAACCATGACTTTGAAGTAAGTGCCATTGCATACGACAGTGATGAAGCATTTGAACAATTAAAAACAAACACACCCGATGCAGTGATATTAGACATTAATTTAGAAAGCGAGAAAGACGGCATTGACATAGCGCAGCACATTAACCAGCAATACCAGCTTCCTTTTTTATTTCTTACTTCCTACTCTGATAAAAATACATTGGACAGAGCCAAGAATGTTAAGCCAAGCGGCTACATCGTAAAGCCCTTTAATGAACGCACCTTGCTTGCATCTTTGGAAATCGCTATCAGTAATCATGCCACCGAAAAAAATCACGACCTGCCAAAGCTTAGTATAGAAAAAATGAACAGGCATTTACTCTCACCATTATCTGACCGGGAGTTTGAAATAGTGCAATTAGTATATGATGGCATGAGGAATACCCAGATTGCTGAAAAAATTTTTGTGACAGTAAATACAGTAAAAACACATCTGAAAAATATTTATCTGAAATTAGATGCTAATACCCGCCTCCAGGTTATTCAAAAACTCAGGGAACTGATGATGAAATAATCACCCAACCGGGTGAACAACCAAACAGTTTTTAGTTGAATTTTTATCTCGTTAAAATTAAATGAGATGAAAAAACTGCTTCCACTTTTTGCAATACTGTTTTCTTTTTACCATATCAATGCACAGAATGTGGGTATTGGTACAGTTTTTCCTAATGCCAGTGCACAATTAGATATTACCAGTACTTCAAAGGGGTTGCTGATTCCAAGATTGACATCCTCTCAGCGCACAGCCATAGCTTCACCAGCTACTGGGTTACTTGTGTATGAAACCACTTCAAGTAGTTTTTGGTATTACAATGGCTCTGCCTGGAATCAATTAGTTTCAGTAGCCACATCTCCCTGGACAGTAAGTGGGAATAATATATATAACAGCAACAGCGGCTATGTGGGCATTGGCATTGCAACACCGGCGGCAAAACTGCATGTGGCGGACAGCAGTGTAGTTTTTTCAGCAACTGGTACTGTGCTTGCTGTTCCCGGCACCACTCCTGTAATCGGTGCCGGAAGAAGAATGATGTGGTATGCAGATAAAGCAGCTTTCAGGGCAGGCTATGTATCAGATGATAACTGGGACAAGGACAGTATTGGAATCTATTCTGTGGCAACAGGGCATAATACAATAGCGTTAGGCGATTATTCATTTACTGCAAATGCCAGTAACAGGGCATTAAAGCCCGGTTCCTCCGCAATGGGTATTAATAATATTGCTGATGCGTATAACAGCATGGTACTTGGCTCAAATAATATTGCTCATACACCGGCAGGGTTCGTGATTGGAAGATTTAATGATACAGTGATAACTGAAAATAACCTGACTGCACCAGCTCCCGAACATCCGCTTTTCATAATTGGAAATGGAATTAGTGTCGGTACCCGGCGCAATGCTTTGGTAGTAAACCAAAATGGAAGAATGGGCATTGGCACCAACTATCCGGCCGCAACGCTGCATGTGGCAGACAGCAATGTAGTGTTTTCAGCAGCAGGTGGTATTGGTGCTACTTCACCTGATACTGTGCCAATAAGCGGAATGGGGAGAAGGATGATGTGGTATCCAAGAAGTGCAGCTTTCAGGGTGGGCTATGTAGATGGTACCAACTGGGACAAAGATAGCATAGGCAGTTACTCATTTGCAGTTGGAAATAATACAAAGGCCATTGGTAGTTCTTCAACAGCAATGGGATTTAGCACAGATGCAAGGGGATTTTTTTCAACAGCAACCGGAAGTAGCACAACCGCATCCGGCTATGCTTCAACTGCAATGGGGTTTAGCACAGACGCAGTTGGCCGTTCTTCAACTGCAATGGGAGAATACTCAAAAGCATCCGGCTATGCTTCAACTGCAATGGGGTCTGGTCCAATTGCAAGGGGCGAATATTCGACTGCAATAGGATATTCGCCAGATGCAATTGGCAACTTTTCTACTGCTATTGGGAATTCCGCAGTTGCAACTGGCGAAAATTCTACTGCGATAGGCTTTGGTGTTTGGACAAGGTCTTATGCTTCATTATCAATTGGCCGTTTAAATGATTCAATTATCACCAGTTCGCCAACAAGCTGGGTAGCTACGGATCCTCTTTTTATTATTGGCAATGGCACTTCCAGTACCCGCAGCAATGCAATTACGGTTTTAAAAAATGCAAAAACAGGTATCAATACATCTTCACCGCTTGCCATGCTGCATGTGGCAGACAGCAGTACTGTATTTACCGCAACAGGAGTAGCAAACCCAACACCGGGCAATCCACCGGTAAGCGGGGCGGGCCGCCGTAATATGTGGTATGCAGATAAAGCCGCTTTCAGAGTTGGATATGTAAGCGGCACTAACTGGGATAAAGATAATATCGGCAACTACTCCTTTGCCGCAGGTAACGATGTGTTGGCTAGTGGCCAGCAATCTGTAGCATTTGGCTCCTCTTCACAGGCGTTAACAGCAGAAAGTTTTGCAATAGGTAATAATGCAATTGCTTCAGGTCTTGGAGCAAGGGCAATGGGATTGAATGTAACAGCAAGTGGGGACCAGTCAACCGCAATTGGCTATAATCATACGGCTTCCGGAGGTTATGCAGTGGCGTTGGGCTCTGTCAATACAGCATCAGGGTTTGCCTCAACCGCAACCGGAAGTTTCACTATTGCCTCCGGCGATTATTCGTCTGCCAACGGTCGGTTTACCAAATCAAAATCATTTGCAGGAACCGTAGTGGGTATTTATAATGATTCCACGAACGCAGCAAGCGGTACTGCAATCAACCAAAGCAATCGTCTCTTTCAAATTGGAAATGGCACAGCAGATAATGCAAGAAGCAATGCAATGACTGTACTTCAAGACGGCAGCACGGGGATAAATACATCACTACCGGAAACGAATATGGATGTAAACGGCGATTTAGCTCTCCGGCAAAATGTAATAACACTGGCTGGAGGATTAAACTCAAATATCAATGTAGGTAAATACAGTTTTGTAAAAATTACCGGCCCTGCTATTAATTTTTCTATTGATGGCATACAGGGCGGGGTGGATGGAAAAATACTGACACTGTATAACCTTACCGGCACCAATATGACGATTGTGGACCAGACAGGAAGTGCCTCCAACCTTATTAACCGTATTAATACATTAGAAGGCGGAGTGGCTATCAGTACCATAGCCAATGGCTCGGTTACCCTTCAATACAGTGCAGCCGATAACCGTTGGATGGTGATAGCGATGAAGGAGTAAAACCACCCAACCGGGTGAGTGATGAACCAATGGTATAAAGCATTTTTATATTGCTAAATCAAAGCAATATGACAAAGCTATTTCTTTTTGCAGCCATGTTTTTCTTTGTAATAAGCTGCGGGGCGCAGAGTGTGGGCATCGGTACCACCACACCATCGGCCAGTGCTCAATTAGATATCACCAGCACAAGCAAAGGATTGCTCATTCCCAGAATGACAAAAGCTCAAAAGAATGCCATTGTATCACCCGCAACCGGGCTATTAATTTATCAAAGCGGGCCAGACAGTATTGGCTTCCAGTATTACACCGGCAGCAGTTGGTTTTGGCTGGAGCCGTTAAACACCAGTGCATGGAAAACAACAGGCAATGCAGGAACAGATACCGCAGTAAATTTTATCGGAACAACGGATAATATACCACTGGCCTTTCGTGTAAATAACGAAAACAGCGGCAGGATTGAAAGTAATATTGCTTCCGCCAATTCGTATCTGGGATTCCGCAGCGGAAGATTTACCACCGGTAATTTCAATACCGCATTTGGAAACCGGGCCATGTCGTTAAATACGACCGGTAACTCAAATGTAGCTGTCGGTGCTTTTTCATTGGCAGGCAATGTTAACGGAAGCGATAATATCGCCATTGGCAACAGCGCCTTGTTATCACAGTCTGGTTCTCCTGCCAATATTGCTATTGGCACCAATGCATTGCGCAACAATCTAACAGGCCCCGGCCAGGTCGCAATAGGTCATGAAGCCCTTGCCGCCAATACCTCGGGATTTTTCAATATGGCAATGGGTTATGAAGGCCTTACTTCCAATACCACCGGTTCCAATAATATTGCGTTTGGGTTTCAGTCACTGCGTTCAAACACCACCGGCATTCTTAATTATGGCATAGGATACCAGTCATTATTTTCCAATACTGTGGGCGGGTATAACCTTGCTATCGGCATGGAGGCATTAAAGGCTAACACAAGTGGAACTTTTAATATCGCTATTGGCGGCTGGCAGAATATGTACAATAATACTACAGGTGGCGCTAATATTTCAATTGGTGCAGAGTGGCCCAATAGCAGTTTATATAATAATACCACCGGCTCAAGAAACATAAGCATTGGAAGTAACATGTTTAACAATACCACCGGTACAAATAATATTGCTTTGGGCTACCTGGCGTTGAATAATTCCCAAACTAAAAGCGACAACATAGCAATAGGCACTGCTGCATTATTGAGTAATGGAATCAATGCACCATTGGCAATACAGGCTGTCGGCAATACGGGTATCGGATCTGGTGCATTAAACGGCAATTCCAGGGGAAGCTATAACACTGCCATCGGATATTCCACAGCCACACTTGATACAGCGCAAAGTTTTAATACCGCAATCGGAGCCCTTACATTGAATGCAGCCAAAGGCAACAGGAATACTGCGGTTGGATATTCAGCTTTATTAAACAGCCAGGGCAGTTCCAATGTTGCAGTTGGTGAACAGGCATTGATGGATAGCACCGGGAATTATAATGTAGCCGTGGGCGCCGAAGTGCTGAAGAACAACCAAGGCAGTAATAATGTGGCAATGGGATACAAGAGTTTGCTGAACAACAGAACAGGAAATAGTAATATAGCCATCGGCGACAGTGCCGCTTATACCAGCGCCGGCGTTTCAGAAATAGTAGCCATTGGAAGTAAGGCCCTGCTCCAAAATGTATCGGGGGTGGATAATACTGCAATTGGCAGCCATGCATTACAGTTAAATACAAATGGCCATTTTAATACTGGGGTTGGGAGTTATGCTTTACAGCGAAATACCAGCGGCCTCCGCAACACGGCTTTGGGGAGTTTCGCTATGTTTGATAATATGGGTAATGAAAATGTTGCGGTAGGTGCCGGTGCGCTGGGTCTATTCACCAGCGGGTCCAATAATGTTGCCATTGGTGCTTACGCAGGTTATGGCGCTTCAGGGTCAGGAAACATTTTTATAGGCTCAAAAACCGGAGAGGGGGCAAATAGCTTTTCTGATAAACTTATCATTGACAATTTTGATAACCCTAATCCATTAATATGGGGCGATTTCTTTTTCAACAGGCTGCGTATTAATGGTGTATTGGATATTAATAACGCCTACGTATTTCCTGCGGCAGACGGAGCTGCAAACCAGGTAATGCGTACTGATGGCGCCGGTGCAGTAAGCTGGTCTAATGCAATCGTATCCGCCAATAATGGACTAACCCTTACCGGCAGCAATGTAGTATTGGGTGGCACATTAATTAACAATACTACCATTATCCATGAGGCGCAGAATTTTACACACAACCTGGGAGGTACCGGTGATTTTATTATTACCACTCCTTCTTCCACTGCATTTACTGTTTTGCAAAATGGCGTCACCGGTTTTAATACAGCCTCACCAGCAGCAGTAATAGATGCCAATGGCGATTTAGCAATCCGGCAAAATGAAATAACTGTCAGCAATGGCGTAAATAACGATGTGAGCACCGGTCCATTCAGTTTCATAAAAGTAACCGGGCCTGCAGCGGCATTTTCATTAAGCGGTTTTACCGGCGGGGTGGATGGCAAAGTACTAACTGTATTGAATCTTACCGGACAGAATATGACTATTGTAAACCAGGGCGGAAGTGCATCAGCAACTGTAAACCGCATCAACACTCTCAGCGGGGCAGATATTGTTACCACAGGCAATGGTTCGGTAACCATGCAGTACAGTGCTGCTGACAGCCGTTGGATGGTAATTGCGGTAAGAGATTAGAAAATCCTCAGCTCTTGTAATAAAAAGAAAAGATTAACTTTAAATAAACCACCAGTTATGAAGTCTTTTCTATTTGTTTTACTCATTTCTCTTTTTTACAGTCTGGCACAAGCTCAACCATCTGATGCCACCATAAAAAAAGATGCAATCGGAAATGAGAGCGGAGTGCTGAGTTTTAAATTTACAAAAAGCACCGGTACCCGCCAATGGAACAGGAGCACCGGCAATTGGGAATACGTAAGAGGGGTGGCGGTGAAACGTAAAAGTGAGTATCCCGGTATTAACCTGGTGGTGTATGAAGATGTGGTGTACCAGTACACTGGTGGTGGCGGATACAGTTTCTGGAAGGTACGGGTGGTGAGTAATGAATATGAAGGTCTCCCTAATCCTACACTGTCGGACATTACCGGTTTGATAAACAAGGATCCGGAAAAATTTTATGGCTATTATTATTCGCTGATCACAAAACTCTGGCATCAACCACAGCTGGCAGACACACCCGGGTTTATATGGTCCAGCCCAAAAGCGGTTGAGTTCAGGATGAAAATGAAGTTTGACTACATTGTTCGTTCAAAAGGTATTGAAACGCTGGAAAGTATCTGGAATGTCCATCTGTACCGCGACGAACCAAAAGGCCCCTGGAAAAGTATGTTTGCTACCCGCAGCGAAGATGGCACTGAAAACCAGGTGCTGGATTTTAAAGCATACACGCCTCAGCAGTTAGCCGATTTTGAAAAGCAGACGTTGCAGTTTACCATAGCTGAGCAAAAGGGCAAACAACAAGCTGCCGACCTTGCAAAAACAATCACAGTACCTGAATTCAATAATGCAGACGAAATGCTTCGCTTCCTGCATGATGTATTGAGAAATGGTAATCCTGATAAACTGAGAGCTGTGATGCTGCAGGTACTGGCCCCGGGCTTTTTTGTGGAAGGCAGCAAAGTTCAGCTCATGCCAACAGAAGAAAGAAATCTTGCTGATGTAATAACGGCTGTGTACAACAATAAAGTGAAATATAAAGATCTCTATTGCGCCGTACCTACCTATAAGGTAGAAAGATGGGGCAATAGTGATACAAGAAAGGACATTACTATCAGAAGCGTAGTGGACAACTGCAATACATTATTTACTGTTGACAGGGTAAATATTGGTTACGTAGAAGGCGTTCCGGTAACAAGGTTAGTTATTCTTTCCTATGGCATATATGTGCGACAGGACCAGGATGCCATTAACTATATTAACTCATTCAGCGACAGGAGTAAAATATGCCCGAATGACTGAACAGCGGTTTATTGTTCATAAAATAAAACAGGGCTCCTTGGAGCCCTGTTTTTATATACAAAAGTTCAGTTTGGTTATCCTAATGCTACTCTTTTGAATTCAGTGATCTTTACATCACCACTTTCTTTCAGGTATTGCTCAACTGTTTTACCGCCATCTTTTACAAAAGCCTGTGCAGTGAGTGTTTGCTCTTTAAAGAAAGCTCCCATTTTACCTTCAGCAATTTTGGCCAGCATTTCATCGGGCTTGCCTGCCATCTTGGGATCTTGCTTCATCAATTCCATGATGATATCTTTTTCACGGGCCACCACATCAGCAGGAACTGATGCTGCATCAACAGCCACAGGATTCAATGCTGCGATCTGCATCGCAATATCTTTACCAGCTTCAGCTGCTTCTTTATCCATTCCTACCAACACACCTATACGGTAAGCTCCGTGAATATAGGAAGCTACATAAGGTGCATCTATTCTTTCAAATTTCGTAACACCGATCTTCTCACCGATCGCAGCCAGTTTATCGTTCACCAGTTCTGCCACTGTTGCATTACCGGCTTTCGTATTCATCAGTTCATCCAGTGTCTTTACATTATTGGCAATGGCTGCATCAGCAATGGTCTGGCCAAAAGCAACGAAGTCCGCATTTTTGGAAACGAAATCAGTTTCGCAGCTCACGCAAACAACGATACCAGTTTTGTTATCTGCCGTTGTTTTTGCGATCACCACACCTTCTTTAGCTTCACGGTCGCCTCTTTTAGCAGCTACTTTCTGGCCTTGCTTGCGCAACCAGTCGATCGCTGCTTCGAAATCACCATTTGTTTCTGTCAATGCTTTACGGCAATCCATCATGCCGGCGCCAGTCATCTGGCGAAGTTTATTTATGTCTTGTGCACTTATTGCAACTGTACTCATTGTAATTAAAAATTAATAATTAATAATTTCCTTCTAACCGCCGCCAAGGTTTTCAACCGTTGACGGGGGATCTTATCTCCTTCCACCACCAGGTCCTCTGCTGCCACCTGCAGGTGTACGGCGTCTTTGACCACCGCCTCTTCCACCACGGCCACCACGACCACCTTCTGCTTCTGCTTCTGCCTGCAGCTTCGCTGCTTTCCTTTCTTTCTCATCATCCGTTATTTCTTCTGTTTCCTCATCTTTTGCTGCTTGTCTTTCAGCTAATCCTTCTGCGATAGTAGCAGTGATATAGTTAACAAGGATTGCAATTGATTTGGTAGCATCATCATTGGCAGGGATAGCAAAATCAACTTTATTAGGATCGCAATTGGTATCAACAATACCGAACGTAGCGATGCCGAGACGTTTTGCTTCTGCTAATGCGATATGCTCATGGCCGATATCAACAATGAACAAAGCAGCAGGCACACGACCCAGTTGGGAAATACCGCCTAATACTTTTTCCATTTTGTCTTTATCACGGCTCAATGTGAGACGTTCTTTCTTTGTGATATTATCAAAAGAACCATCGCCCAGCATTTTTTCAATGCTCTGCATTTTCTTTACGCTCTTGCGAACGGTGTTGAAATTGGTCAGCATTCCACCTAACCATCTTTCTGTAACGAAAGGCATGTTCACTCTCTTTGCACATTCGTTCACAATATCCTTTGCTTGTTTCTTCGTTCCAACAAACAGGATCTTCTTACCACTGCGGGCAATCTGCTTTAATACAGCAGCTGTTTCCTGCAGGCACTCAACCGTTTTGTTGAGGTCAATGATGTGAATACCTTTTTTCTCAGCAAAGATGTAAGGCAACATCTTGGGATTCCACTTCTTTTTCAGGTGACCGAAATGAACACCGGCTTCCAGGAGTTGCTGTTGTAAGGATGTATTATTTTCCATTGTATATGAATGATCGTTTTTAAAAATTGTTTGCGGCGATTAACGTTTAGAGAACTGGTAGCTTCTTCTCGCTTTTTTATGACCAAATTTCTTACGTTCAACTGAACGGGGATCCCTTTTCAATAAACCCGCAGCCTTTAATGCCGGACGAAACTCCGGGTTGATCTCAAGCAATACACGGGCAATACCCAGCATTGCTGATTCTGCCTGGCCCTTTACACCACCGCCGGATGCATTGATCTTGATATCAAATTTATTGATCGCATCGATTGTCTTCAGCGGACGCTCCACCTGGTTTTGCAGATATACCAGCGGAAAATAAGTTTTATAGTCTTTGTCGTTGATCGTGATCTTGCCTTCGCCTTTTGAAACGAAAACTCTTGTCACAGCTTCTTTACGACGACCTACACCATTTTTTTGCTTTTCCATTTATTATTTTTTTACTCCCCTTTAGGGGATGGGGGTTTAGAATTTTAATTCTTTCGGTTGCTGTGCGCCATGCGGATGCGCAGCACCTGCATACACAAATAATTTTTTGTACATCTTGCGGCCCAGCCTGTTTTTCGGAAGCATTCCTTTTACAGCTCTTTCAACCATTACTTCAGGACGGCGCTTCTGCAGGTTAGCGGCAGTTTCTTCTTTTAAACCGCCGGGATAACCAGTGAAGTGGTCATAAATTTTCTGATCAATTTTTTTGCCGGTCAATACAATTTTTTCTGCGTTAATAACAATGATGTAATCACCAGTGTCAACATGGGGTGTGTAGGAGGCTTTATTCTTACCACGAAGAATAGCAGCGATCCTTGAACACATACGACCCACGGTTTGATTAGTACCGTCCACAACATACCAGTTGCGCTTAACGGTAGCCTCGTTCGCATGTTTAGTAGTGAAATGTAGTTTGCTCATTTTAAGAAAAGCTTTTAGCTGTTAGCTGCGAGCCACTGGCCCGGTCGCCTTCAGCAGTTAAATAATAAACAGATCGAGCTATCCCTCTTTCTGTTCCCGCTAACAGCTAATAGCTTATAGCTGGTAGCTGGTAGCTTATTTTGGGGGTGCGAAGATAGGTTTGAGATAAATCCTAACCTGAAGATTAGGTAAGTATTTTTTATCGGGGCTTTATAAAATGCTGAATTTCAATAAAATTTTTGCACTGTTTTTTAAACAGGCAAAAAATTCCACCATTTTTTACTGATAAAATGGCCATCAATAATCAACGGCTCACCTATTTGAGGAGTGAGCACCGGCATATTCAATTCCTTCGCTTTTTCCAATACCCTTTTTACCGGTTCATTCCACGGATGCATGCCCAGGCGAAATTTCCCCCAATGCACCGGCATCAATGCCTTTGCGTTCAGATCAACAGCTGCCTGCACTGTTTCTTCCGGTATCATATGTATCAATGGCCACATAGTATTATACTGTCCCGATTCAAGAATAGCCAGGTCAAAGGGACCGAAACGTTGACCTATTTCTTTGAAATGAGAATCATAACCAGAATCCCCACCGAGATATATATTACATGATGTAGTTTTTAAAATAAATGATGACCACAATGTTTGCCCTCTCTTTAATCCCCTGCCGGAAAAATGTCTTGCAGGCGCTGCAGTTAGTTTCATACTATCATCCAATTGTTCTGATTGCCACCAATCCATTTCGGTGATCTTATTTCCATCAACACCCCAATGTTTTAAATGAGAACTGATGCCGAGTGAACAATATATCTTATCAATTTTATTTCTCAGCTTACGAATTGTTTTAAAATCAAGATGATCATAATGATCATGTGTGAGAATGAGATAGTCAATAGGCGGCATATCCTCTGCTTTGTATTCATTGGCGCCGGGAAACGCTTTTACCATAAAAGATACCGGCGCTGCATTGCCGCTGAATACTGGGTCGATCAAAAAGTTTTTATTTTCTATCCTTAATAAATAAGAAGAATGCCCGAACCAAACGATAACGGGTTTGGATGGATCGAGCTTATACAGGTCCGTTTTTACAAAAGGCAATTTTTTTACCGGCGCAGTGTCCGGATGCTTTTTAAAAAACTCTTTCATCATTTTCCAATACGTCACCCCTTCCTGTTTCATTGGGGTGGGTGAAAGATTTTGGAAAGCGCCATTCTTATAATTGGGTGATCGCTTTAATTGCTCAAGATATTTACCAGCGGGAAGCTTGCCTGCAATCTTTAATGACATAGATCGTTCTTTTCTTCCTGCAAATTAACCGGTAAGAGAAGTTATACTTTATTAAATTCGGTGAACCTCCAATTTTCAAAGGCCGGTGTCCGCAACCTTTTTAACCACCACACGATAAGGACTGAGATAAGTGATCAGCACCTGCACGGTATCACCCTTTTTTACTTCACCTGCTTCCTCTATGCCCAGCTTTGCCTTCATTTTCTCACCAAACAGATCCAGGTAAACGCCATGCGGAGCAATTTTTGATACCGTGGCTTCGATATCGATCTTATTATTGAAATGCTGAACGGCTTTCCTGTACTCCGGGATATAGTTATGTGAAAACAGCTCAGCCTGTATAGAGTTGGGCTTATCAAGATTGATAAGCGTAAAACTGATCGCTTCATTGGCTGCTGTTTCAACCGGTGGCACTTCCCATGGAGAAAGCAGGAGAGGAAAAAGGATATAGCTTTCCCATTCCTTGACAAAATATTTATTCTCCACCATCTTTAAATAACCGGAGAAACGATTTTCAATAGCTGCTTTCTGGATCAACAGGTCCACCGAAGTGTTATGAGTGAATTTTACATTATAAGCCGCCATCTTATCGCCCCGGTCTGACAACCTGAGTTGAAAGCTCACCCCATCTCCAAGCCTGAACTGGTGTGATTTTTTCCCGATGCCGCTATCCGTTTTGAAATTGACCGCCTTCTCTTTATTATTATACAGGTACTCTATCGTTGCAAATTGTTTTTGATGATTGATGAAAGAGATCTTTCCTTTATATACCTGCAGGTCCGGCGTACTCATCCTGCAAATTTATGCCGTAACTTTCACTCATGGCAACACATAACTTAGGCCGTTCTGTTTTTGGCGATCCTCAACACGCCGACAACCTGATGCCGATCGAAGAAGCCCATGCTTTATTAAATGAATGGGTGCCCAATGAAAAACTACGCCTGCACATGAAACAAGTAGCAGCCAACATGAAAGCATGGGCCATTGAAAAAGAAAATGCAGATGAACAAACAGCATTGAAATGGGAACTGGCAGGCTTATTACATGATGCTGACTGGGAAAAATATCCTGATGATCATTGCCGCATTATTATTGAAGAACTGGAAAGAAGAAACATTGATCCTGATGTTATCCATTGTATCGCTTCTCATGGACCGGGTTATTTTGGAGTAGAACCCAATAATACAATGGACAAGATGATCTATGCCATTGATGAACTTTCCGGTTTTGTTCATGCCGCTGCTCTCATCCGTCCTACTCTTTATGAAGGGCTGGAAGTAAAAAGTGTTTTAAAAAGATTGAAAAGTCCTGCATTTGCTGCGCAGGTAAGCCGTGAAGATATTGCCGATGCCACAGCGAGAGCAGGTGTTTCATTGGAAGAATTGATCCAGTTCATTATCGATCACCAGAAGCATGTGACTTAAATTACGAATTACGATTTGGGATTTACGATTTGTTTAAACTCCGGAAATTCTTTAAAAACCCGAATCTTTCGGAAGATCCGGGGCTTCGATACCTGCAATGATTATTCGAATAGCGACAAATCGTAAATCTTAGTTCGTAAATCCCCGCAACCAGCTCCGATGGACAAAGAAAAATATTGGCCTTTTTTTAAACCCCGCTGATTAAACCCGGTCACAAAAACGATTTGTGTGTTCCCGCCCCTACGTAAAGAACATTAG
>JABFRU010000036.1 GCA_013140985.1 Chitinophagaceae bacterium
CATCTTACAATTGCAAACCTACTGGTAGCACAACAACTCCGGCACCGGTTGCCCTTGTAGTTGGCGAGGGATATGGTATCAGCAGTACTATCAGCCGTGACTATGAGATCACCGATAAAAAAGCAACGTTGAAATTATTGGACGGAACAATTGAAGAATATGATCTTACTGATAAAAAAGCAAAAGTGGCTTTTGAAAAAAAATACGGAAAGATCATTCATATCAATACAAATGTAAATGCCAATATTGCAACTTCAGTAAGTGGTAATGTAAATGTCAACTCTGTTATTACCATTCCGGCACCCAAAGCTTCTGTAAATGGTCATCTCACTACTGCTACTGTTGCACCGGCAGCCATATCACATGGTGGTGTTACATCTGTTGGGTCTTTATCTCCAACACCCGGCGGTTTGGCAACAACTGTGAGAGACCCCTATAGCCATGTTATTACCGGCAATGAAGACATCATGATAGTGATAAGCAATAAGACGACCCGTCAGGAACTGGAAAATTATAAGAAGCAAATGAATGCGAAAGGAATAGAATTGTCTTACGATGGGATCGAGTACAATGACAAAGGACTTCTTGTATCGATCAGCGGAACCATGAAGGGAAAAGATGGGCAGAGCAATTTTGTAGCTAATGATTTTGATAAACTCGTACTGGCCATGATCAAAAAAGGTGACAAAACCTGGTTCAAAGTAAGTGTGAAAGAGAAGGAAGTGATTTAGTGAGCAGGAAATAGCTAGTAGGAAATGGAATTCTCCTACTAGCTATTTCCTACTAGCTTACAAATAATACCAGGGATTTCTCTTAGATGCCCGGATATACCTTCGCATATTTCTCCAAAAGGCGAGTACCATATAAATAATGATGGGTGAGCCTACCGTAAGCAGGGAAGTATAGATAAAATACTGCCTTATTTTGCTGGTAGCGATCCCAAGTCGCTGACCTATAGCAGCGCAAACGCCAAATGCATTCCATTCCATAAAGCTCTTCAGGCGGTTCATATAGCTAATTTAGAAAATTGCCGCAAAATCAATTCAATTTAATACCCACAAAAAAGGCCTGTTTTCGTAATTTCGCAGCTCATTAGCTAATTATCAAACTCTTTCTCATGGTATTCGACCTCCCCCTTATTAAAAAGCTTTATAGTGAATTGCCGGGTAAAATTGCTGCTGCAAGAAAACTGATCGGCAAACCGCTTACCCTTACTGAAAAAATATTGTACTCACATCTGCATGGTTCATTGCCAGGATCAGCCTATGAAAGGGGAAAGAACTATGTGGATTTTGCCCCGGACAGAGTGGCGATGCAGGATGCTACTGCACAGATGGCTTTGCTTCAATTCATGACCTGCGGCCGTTCTACAGTGGCTGTTCCTTCTACTGTTCATTGCGATCACCTGATACAAGCCAAGGTAGGCGCTAAAAGCGATCTGAAACTTGCATTGGAGACCAACAGGGAAGTGTATGATTTTCTTGGCTCTATCTCCAATAAATATGGGATTGGTTTTTGGAAAGCTGGTGCCGGTATCATTCACCAGGTTGTATTGGAGAACTATGCTTTTCCCGGTGGTATGATGATAGGAACGGACTCTCACACACCCAATGCCGGTGGTTTGGGAATGGTGGCGATCGGTGTGGGTGGCGCTGATGCAGTGGATGTAATGGCAGGCCTGGCATGGGAATTAAAAATGCCTAAAGTGATCGGTGTAAAACTCACCGGTAAAATGAGCGGATGGACATCAGCTAAAGATGTTATTCTTTGGGTAGCTGGTCAATTGACAGTGAAAGGCGGCACAGGCGCCATTGTTGAATATTTTGGTGATGGTGCAGATAGTATGAGTGCAACGGGTAAAGGAACTGTTTGTAATATGGGAGCGGAGATCGGCGCTACCTGTTCTTTGTTTGCTTATGATGAAAAGATGAGTGATTATTTGAAAGCAACCGGAAGAACAGAAGTGGCTAAACTCGCTGATGGTATCAGGGAGCATTTACGTCCGGATGAAGAAGTGTATGCTGATCCGGCAAAATATTATGATCAATTGCTGGAATTGGACCTGAGCAAACTGGAACCTTATGTCAATGGCCCTTTTACACCGGATCTTGCTACGCCTATTTCGAAAATGAAAGACGCAGTAGAGAAAAATGGCTGGCCTGCTAAACTGGAAGTGGCATTGATCGGATCCTGCACCAATTCTTCGTATGAAGATATAAGCCGCAGCGCTTCTATTGTAAGAGATGCGGTGACGAAAGGAGTAAAAACAAAATCAGAGTTTACGATCACTCCGGGTAGTGAACAGGTTCGTTTCACTATCGAAAGGGATGGATTTATAAAAGAATTTGAAGATGCAGGTGGCATTGTATTGGCCAATGCCTGCGGTCCTTGTATCGGTCAATGGGCAAGGCATATTGATGATCCGAACAGGAAGAATACCATTATCACATCTTTCAACAGGAATTTTGCAAAAAGAAATGATGGGTTGGCTTCAACACATGCATTTGTTGCTTCTCCTGAAATTGTTACAGCAATGGCAATGGCAGGTACGATCGCATTTAATCCATTAACAGATAAATTAACCAATGAGAAAGGTGAACTAGTGATGCTGAAAGAACCGACCGGATTTGAATTACCTCCGAATGGTTTTGCAGTAGAAGATGCAGGCTACCAGGCTCCGGCTGCTGATGGCAGCAGTGTGCAGGTCAAAGTAGCGGCAGATTCAAAGCGTTTGCAGTTATTGGAACCCTTTGCTGCCTGGGAAGGAACAGATCTGAAAGGATTAAAATTATTGATCAAGGCAAAAGGAAAATGTACCACAGATCATATAAGTATGGCAGGGCCATGGTTGAAATTCCGTGGACATTTGGATAATATTTCTAATAATATGCTGATCGGCGCTATCAATTTTTATAATGATAAAACTGATTCAGTAAAAAATCAACTGACCGGTGAATATGGACCGGTACCTGCCACACAAAGAGCCTATAAAGCTGCTGGTATTGGAAGTATTGTGGTAGGAGATGAGAACTATGGTGAAGGTTCATCAAGAGAACATGCGGCAATGGAACCAAGACATTTGGGAGTAAGAGCTATTGTAGTAAGAAGTTTTGCCCGCATACATGAAACCAATTTGAAAAAACAAGGAATGCTGGCATTGACATTTGCCAATAAAGAAGATTACGATAAAGTGCAGGAAGATGATAGTATTGATATTACCGGCTTAACTTCATTTGCACCGGGCAAACAATTGACCGTTGTACTGAATCATAAGAACGGACCGGCAGATAAAGTTCCGGTGAATCATACTTACAATGAGCAGCAGATCGAATGGTTCAAAGCAGGTGGTGCATTGAATGTGATCAGGGCTGAGATTGCGAAGTAATAGAAGCGTTTACTATCAGAAAAGGCTTTGCAGATGCAAAGCCTTTTTGTTAATATGATCCTTGTTAAGTTGTTTGGCGGCCGGTATTGATGGAGGCCAGCATTCTTCCTCCCGGCAGCTCTGTAGAAGAATAATACAGTTTCAAAACAATATTCCCTTTTTTCAGACCTGTGATATCTTTTACCGGAACAGATATAGCTGCCACAGGTGTTGCTGCATCGGTGTATTTAAATTCTTTCAGGATGTTATTCTGAGCGTCTTTAATTGTTACGATCCTGTTTTTGCCCACCTTACCCAGTGATGATATTTAATGACCAACTGGTCAGTTGCAGAAGCAGAACTTAATTCCAGAGTGGTAGCATTATTCATGCCTTCACCAAAGCGCTGTACCAGCAACTTGCTATTGAGATAGATCTCAAATCCTTCACCGCCAGGGTTGGAAGTAAAAGAGAAAAGAGCTGTACAGATGGCCAGCAGGGCCAGTGTTTTACTGATGATCTGTTTCATAACATATACTTTTAAGGTTAAAAATTATTGTCAACACAAAAGAACACTGTATAGGAGGCGGATAAAAATCCCTTTGACCAACCGGTAGAGAGGCTTGATGTAATGCAGGTGGTTCGCCCAAAAAGATTACTTATTTTCACTTTATCATGCAGCGACTAAAACCCGAGGTGGATATTGTTCTCGATATTTTGGAGGCGGTGGCAGAAGCGCAACCCGAAAATGCATTTGCTCAAAGCATCCTTCATCAATACAAGGAAAGGGGAGGGCTGAGTAAAAAACAATTGCAGGGACTTTATGCCAAAGCACAAAAAATAACAACGATACCTGTTAACAAGCTGGCCACGCTGGAAGCTATCATTCTGCGGAAACATACAAAAGAAAGATCTGTATTGCCCGAATCAACTCCTTTATATAATAAGGATGAAAAAACAGGTAAGATGATAAACGATATTCTTGCAAAATACCCCGGGCACAAACGGGTATTATTTCTCCGGTCAAAATATGATAACAATGAAGTGCTTTCAGTAACTGAGATAGCAGAACTGGAAAAGTTTAGTAAGTTGCTTAAATAAAAGAACGGTCTATGTATATCTGTCAATGGTCGCTTGAAATAGTTTTTGGAAAACAAAAACAGGCGCTTGATATCATGAAAGAGTGGGGCGCTGAAAAATTCAGATCATCCCGTTTCGCCAGGTCAAAGAACAGGGTATATGTGGGGCATATCGGTGAATCACCTTCCCTGATCATAGATGAATATGAGTTTGAGCATATCGAAGATTTTACCGTGGCGCTGACTGAAATGGGGCAACCGCAATTCAAAAAATATTCGGATGCTATTGCTCCCTTCATTGTTCCGGCATCGCAAAAATGGAAAGTATTCAGGATAATAAGTTGACATCAAGTATAAGCAGATGAAATATTCTATTCTTACTATTTTACTATTGCCTTTTTTTGCAACCGCTCAAACGGATAAAAACTTTTCCATGCATCTTGATACATTATTTCAATCTTATTTTAAACAGGGGGAACCCGGAGGAGCTGTGCTGCTGGTAAAAAACGGAGTGACCATGTATCAAAACTCATTCGGGATTGCTGATATCAATACAAAAGAACCCATAACAACAAAAACGATCTTTAATACCGGCTCTGTCAGCAAAACATTTGTTGCGTATGGTATATTGAAGCTGGCTAATGAAGGAAAACTTTCATTGGATGATGATCTCTATAAATATTTCCCTGATTTTAAAAATGCTGCTATTGCTGAAAAAGTAAAGCTGTATCATTTATTGACACATACCTCCGGGATTCCTGACAGCCGGCCAGTGAAGGCACAGCATGATTTTTATTTGATAGCAAAGGATGAAGAAAATTTTGCACCGCTGAAGCAAACAGATACGCTGCAGTTTGAGCCGGGCACAAAGTACCGCTATTCGAATCCTGCTTTTAATGGCCTTGCATTGATCATTGAAAAAGTGACGGGCAAAAAATGGCAGCGTTATATCGATGAGGTTATTTTCAAGCCGGCTGGTATGAAAACATCAACGATCACTGATGGGCCGCATCCGGCCAGCGGGGTTCCGCATGCTTATATGCTGAATAATAAAAAGGAATTTGAAGAACTGGATTATGGCGAGGAGCCCACATTTGCTGCAGCAGGAAATGGTGGTGTGTGGAGCACAGTTGAAGAATTATGGAAATATGAGCAGGCGATACAGCAATTTGTTTTTTTAGATAGCAACTGGGTCAAAAGATCAAGATCGGTATATCCATTTAATGATTGGAAAGACAGTATTCCGTCCAGGCTTGGATTAAGTTGGTTCATCACCCAGGAATCGGGGCAACTCATGATCGGGCATACCGGTTCACAGGGAGGTTTCAGGGCTGATTATTGCTGGCTGCCGGAGAAGAAGCTCTTTTACGTTTTGCTCTGCAATATCCCAAAGCCATTAAAAGAGATCAGGACAAAGCTTTTTGCTGAATTACAACGCAATAACTGGTTGGATAGCCAAAAATAATTCTCTGATGAACCTCTCCGAAATCAGACAAAATATTGGTGTAACTTGTATGTCCTTAAACGGATAAAGGGGCAACCCCTTTTGATAGTATTCCGATATGTTAGTGAAACAAAATTCAGACTTGCTTTCTGCAGAAGAACTGACCTATCATGTTGAGGGATGTGCCCGCAACAGCAGGGAGAGCCAGAAAATACTATATGGTTCATTCTATGGCTATGCTATGGCCATTTGCGACCGCTACACCAACAAGCAGGAAGATGCCGTAGAAATATTGAATGATGGGTTTCTGAAGGTTTTTCGTGAGATACATCATTACCAACCTGCTTATGCGGATGTGATCAGTTCTTTTAAAGGCTGGTTGCGGAAGATCATGGTTTATACAGCGATCGATCATTTCAGGAAGAATCAAAAACATCAAATGGTAACACAACTGGATAATGTGGTTTACCATGTGCCGAATGTTGGTGAAGATGCTTTAGATAAACTTTCTTATGAAGAGATCATCAGGTCTATACAGGAGTTATCACCGGGTTACAGAACTGTTTTTAACCTTTTTGTCATAGATGGATTGAGTCATGAAGAGATCGCCAATCAGTTGGGGATCTCCACCGGCACATCCAAGTCGAATCTTTCCAAAGCAAGAAGGCAGTTGCAGAAAATTTTATTTAAACAGAACGATATAAAAGTTGCCAGGAATGCAGTTTGAAGATTTTGATAAGAAAGTAAAAGACGCAGCCGATCACCATCATGCTGCCTATGATGAGAAGGCATGGGGCAAGATGGAAAAACTGCTCGATAAACATCTTCCGCAAAAAGAAGATAACAGGAGAAGATTTATTTTCTTCCTGTTGTTATTCCTTTTAGCCGGCGGCGGTACATGGCTGATGATAAGTAAGCCGTGGCAGGGCGATAAAAAAATTGCCACAATAAATCCTGTTGCTGAAAAGGATCCTGTTTCAAAAAATTCAACAAGCGATAATACGATAGAGAAAAACAATACACCGGTTTCAACAAATAATACCGGGGCTGATAATAATAACACAGAGGTTCCTTCCGTAACTATGAATGATCAGCCCGTTAATAATACAGTGGGAACACCTGTCAATAATTTGCCTGCAAAAACAAGATCGCAAAACAAAATAAGTGGTAAAGAAAAAGAAGATCAAACATCATTCGCCGTAACAGAGGCGAGGAAAAAATCAAAAAGAGTTCCCGGTGCTGATCAGCAAAAGAATGATAAAGCTATAACAGCAAATTCACCAGTAGGGCAAAACCCTGTAACGATTGTACCCGGGGTATCCTCTGATATGAGTAAGAGTGAACCTGTAGCAAACACCACAAAACCCGTTGTTTTATCACCGGTAGCCGTAGCCACTGAAAAGCCTGTTCAAAAAGAAGACCCGGTCATTGCTAAAACAGATATTCCTGAAAGCAAAACAACGGAGGCAAAAAAGAAGAACGATAAGACCAAAAGGAAAAATTCTCTTTTCTTTACTCTTAGCACAGGCCCTGACCTGAGTTTTGTTGGCTCCGGTAATTCAAGCAAAACAAAGCTGATGGCCGGTGCAGGAATTGGGTTTACCTATAAAGAAAGATTTACATTAAGAACCGGTTTTTATTCCGGCAGAAAGGTATATTCAGCCAGGGCATCGGATTATAAGGCCCCACCTGCATTTTACCAGTTCTATCCTTACCTCGAAAGAGTGGATGCTAATTGCAAGGTTTACGAGATACCTGTTTCGGTATCATATAATTTTGGGAAGAAGCAAAACTTTTTTGTATCCGCTGGCATTTCTTCCTTACTTATGAAAGAAGAGTCATACGATTATTTGTACAAATACACTCCAACAGGTAATACATACAGCAATACCTGGACAATAAAAAATGAGAACTCTCATTATTTTTCTGTAGGAACCCTTTCTGCAGGGTATAAGCATAACATTGGTAAAAGGATAAGTGTAATGGCTGAACCTTATATTAAAATTCCTTTTGCCGGCGTTGGTTACGGAAAAGTAAAGCTAAACAGCGGAGGTGTTTTATTTACAGTTGGTATAAAAGTTTTTTAAAAACATAGCAATGAAACTAACTGCATTGCTTTATATGTTGATCATTGTTCTATTCTTACCAACTTCCTGCAGTAAGACAGGGGGAATATTGCCACCACCTCCGCCTGATCCCTGTTCATTAATTAGTGTAAACCTGAACGGTGTTGTCGTCAACCCATCAGTTTCCGGCGCTTCGGATGGAAGCATTACTTTGTCGGCTTCGGGCGGCAGTGGATTTACTTTCAATATTAATGGAGGCGCCTTTCAATCGTATCATAAATTCAATAACCTGCCGGCGGGTAACTACACAGTTATGGCAAGGAATTCGGACGGGTGCAGCAGCGTTGTAGCTTTTTTATTATCAAACCCAACGCCTTCTTGTACCGGGGTAAATATTACAGTGTCAGCTACTGCAACCAATAATGTTTTTTGTGAATCATCCACTGCAACGATCACTGTTTCTGCATCAGGCGGAACAGCTCCCTACACTTATAACCTGAATGGCGGAGCTTACCAGGCTGCCAATGTTTTTACAAATATCGCAACAGGCAGTTATATGATCACTGCTAAAGACGCAAATGGCTGCATTGGCAATGCTTCCACTACGGTAAATAATGGAACAGCAGGGCCATTATTTACACAGGTAAGAACACTGGTAAGAAACAATTGTCTTTATTGTCATGGCGGAGTATTTTCAAGCGGAGGAGTAAGCTACTCTGATGATTGTAATATAGTATCAGGCAAACTACGAATACAGGCAAGAGCGGTGGATGGTAATCCTTCACCCATGCCGCAATCAGGTTTGTTACCAGCAGCCGATCGTCAAAAGATCATTGACTGGATAAATGCAGGAGGTCGCTATAGCGACTAGTTAATTGGTTAAATGGGTATTGGTTAATTAGGTAGCAAGCTCGAAGCAACTTTACAGGTTTTGGGCTTTTGTGCTGAAAGAAAAATTTCTGCTTTGAAGCCTAATTACCTAATCAACTAATTAACCAGTTAACCAATCACTTCCCCCAACGAAAAGATTTGATATCAAAGCCTGCAAGATCAAGCACCCGGTCAACAACAGTGTTGGCTACTTCATCAATTGTTTTGGGCTGACTGTAAAAAGAAGGAGTGGCAGGGCAAATAATGCCGCCGGCCAATGTGATGCTTTCCATATTGCGGATATGAATAAGGCTATAAGGTGTTTCTCTCACTACGCAGATAAGTTTTCTTCTTTCTTTTAATACAACATCAGCAGCTCTTGTAATAAGATCATTGGAAACTCCTGAAGCTATTCTTCCCAAAGTTCCCATGGAGCAGGGAATGATGATCATCGTTTCATATCGGCCAGAACCGGAAGCAAAGGGCGCCGAGAAATCTGTTGTCGAATAAAATTTTACCGGGAGGTCCTTCCAGGAATCATTGTTCAACTCCGTCTTCCAAACTTCTTTGGCATTTTCCGTCATAACCACAGATAGTTCTTCCCACTGACCTTTTATCGCCAGTAGTTTGTTGATACAATTGGCTGCATATATTGAACCGCTGGCTCCTGTTATGGCTATGGCTATTCTTCTCATGTAAATTGTTACAGACTTTTGCAGGCAAAGTTGGGATAAGTAAATGAATTGCCGCAAACGTTTTCGGCTAAGGAGCTACTTGTAGAATTATTTCAGGAAACCATTGAGTTGGGTCAATAAATTGTGTTTTTTCTACATATTTTGAACATTGGCCCAAAAAAGACCCGGTAAAACTTGGTATTAAATTTAGATTAACGATATTAGCATTGAATTTTCATAGGATAAGGTTTAATGGTTAATGGTTTTTGATTAGGGCCCCCCGATTCTCATCGGGGGTTCTTTTTTATAAAGAGGGTATAAAAAAAATGTCCCTCTCTCAAGGAACATTCTCATTTGATCGATCTCTTTATTAAAATCCTTTTGGCTGTTTGGCTTTCTCGTATTTCTGTGTATTCTCGTTGCCCAAATTCTCCTGTATCCATTTTGTCATCTTGCTCCAGAGATGAAAGGTTGTATTGTCGCCTGTGCCTGAAATGCCATGATTTTTATTGGGGTAGTAACCACTTTCAAAATCAATATTACTTTTCACCAATGCAGTGATCATTTGTGTTGCGTTTTGAAAATGAACATTATCATCGGCCGTGCCATGAATGATCAGGTATTTGCCTTTTATCTTATCGGTGAAATTGATCGGTGAATTATCATCATATCCTTTAGGATTTTCCTGCGGGGTACGCATATATCTTTCTGTATAGATATTGTCGTAGTATCTCCAGTTTGTAACCGGGGCTACTGCTACTCCTGCCGTGAATACATCAGCGCCTTTTGTAACCGCCAGTGAACTCATAAAGCCGCCATAGCTCCATCCCCAATGGCCGATATTGCTTTTATCAACAAATGGCATGGTGCCAAGATATTTTGCCGCATCTATCTGGTCTTCGATCTCATATTTCCCCAATTGCAGGTAGGTTTTCTTTTTAAATTCTTCACCACGATAACCGGTGCCGGTATTGTCAACACTCACAACAATGAAACCTCTTTCAGCAAGGTATTGATGCCACATGTTGACAGCACCAAAGCGGTTACCCACTTGCTGAGAACCGGGCCCGCCGTAATTGCAGAACAGGACAGGATATTTTTTTGATGCATCGAAATTGGCGGGCTTCAGCATCCAGCCATTCAATGTATCTCCCTTGCTATTAGGAACCCGGATGAATTCAGCTTTGCCAATGACGTATTCATCGAGTTTTGCTTTGAGTTTGTTATTCTCATTCACTGTTCTTTCCAGTAGTACACTGATACCTTTCTTTTTATCGTGGACGATCTTATTCAATGTAACAACCTGCGGACTGTTCAGGTCGGAACGATAATCATAGAACCTGCTGAAGCTGTCATTGAGAACGATCCGGTGCCAGCCTTCGCCTTGTGTAAGCGCTGTAGTTTTTTTACCGTCAAAATCAGTTACAAATACATTCCTGTCCATCGGGCGGGGATAAGCCGCCGTGTAATAGATCAGTTTATTTGCTTCATCAACACCATTCACATCAACGATCTCGTAATTACCTTTTGTTACCTGTGTTTTTGTTTTGCCATCCAGGCCATAGAGATATAGATGACGGAAGCCGTTCATCTCACTGGTAAATAAAAAGTTCTTCCCATCTTTCAGGAACCACCAGTCATCATTTATCTCAACAAAATATTTATTCTTTTCCTGGTAAAGCAAACTGCTGGTGCCGGTTTTTGCATTTGTCAGCAAAAGTTTCAGATCATCCTGGTGGCGGTTCATCCAATATACCACCAGTGAATTATCATCCTGTGTCCATTTTATGCGGGGAATATAAATATCGCCCTGTTCGAATTGGGCTTTTACATCTTTGTTATTGCCCACATCATAGATATGTATCTCCACTTTTGAATTCTCATCACCAGCTTTGGGATATTTATAAGTGTATTGCTTATTGTACGTGTCGTTGTATTGTGTGAACTGGTATTCTTTCACATTCGTTTCATCAAAGCGGTAATAAGCAATATGATTTCCTTTCGGGCTCCATTCATAAGCCCGGGTAAATTCAAACTCTTCTTCATACACCCAGTCGCAGTTGCCATTGATGATATGATTCCATTTTCCATCAGTAGTAATAGTTCTTGAGCTTTTGGTAGCGATATCATACAACACAAGATTATTGCTTTTTACAAATGCAATTTTGCTTCCATCCGGTGAAAGGGTAGGGTGCAATACTTTTTCATCAGCCAGCTTTGTCACTTTTTTTGAAAGGACATCATAGAGATAAACAAATGCTTTCGATGAGCGACGATAGATCTGCTCAACATCTTTGCGCAGCAATACTGTATTCGGATAGGAAGAGCTGTAGATGATATCTGTCATTTGGGGAAAGGGCTTCCCGGTCTCATCTTTTATTTCAGAAAGATTTACTTCGGGATCAGTACTGGCTTGTCCAAAATCAGCTCTCACAGGCTCACCTGCAAAAATCCTGTTCTTATAAATATCTTCTAAGGTGATCTGTTTTTTTTGCGCTACCGCAAACAAAGGCAGCAAAAACAATAGCAAAAACAATTGACGCATAGTTATTTTTTTGAGGGTATAAATGTAGCTTAATACAGGGAAAATGACGAGCCGTATATATAAAAGACGGGAGTCCGGAAGACAGGAAGACCGGAAGTCCGAAAGACACTTCATTAATCTTGAAAAATCTTTCGGTCTTTCAGACTTTCCAACTATTTATTTTTCGGCTTATCTCTCAGCCATATCGGGAATCTTTTCCACCTTGTATTCACCGGCATCCAGTTTCTTCTTGGTCTCCGAGAAAGCAGTTAGTGTTGTTTCAATATCCTCATCGGTATGTATTGCCGAAGGGATCAGCCTGTAAATGATATGCCCCTTCGGTATGACAGGATACACAACGATCGAAGCAAACACATGATAATTTTCCCGCAGGTCCATCACCATCGCTGTTGCTTCCGGTACGTCACCTTTCATATAAACAGGTGTAACAACAGAATCTGTTTTACCAATATCAAAACCTCTTTCTTTTAAACCTTTTTGCAGTTTCTGTGCATTGCTCCATAATTTTTCTTTTAATGATGGATTAGTGCGGAGCAATTCAAGACGTTTGAGATTGCCAACAACTAAAGGCATTGGTAAGCTCTTTGCAAATATCTGGCTGCGGATATTGTAGCGGATATAATCAATGATCTTCATATCACCGGCAACAAAAGCGCCGATAGAGGCCATTGATTTGGCGAATGTAGAAAAATAGAGGTCTATCGCATCCTGGCAACCTTGTTCTTCACCGGCGCCGGCGCCTGTTTTTCCCAATGTGCCGAAACCATGCGCATCATCTACTAATAACCTGAAATCATATTTCTTTTTCAATGCTGCGATCTCTTTCAGTTTTCCCTGGTCGCCGGCCATACCAAATACACCTTCTGTAATGACGAGTATGCCACCGGCTTTTTGTTTTTCGATCAAAGCAGTAGCTCTTTGTATCTGTTTTTCGCAATCTTCCACATCGTTATGTTTGAAAACATAACGATGACCGGGATGCAAACGAAGACCATCAATAATACAGGCATGACTTTCTGCATCGTAAACGATCACATCATGACGGCTGCACAATACGTCTATAAGGCTCACCATTCCCTGGTAACCGTAATTCAATAAAATAGAATCTTCTTTATTTACAAATGCTGCGAGTTCAGCTTCGAGTTGTTCATGTAGATTACTGTTGCCACTCATCATCCTGGCGCCCATTGGAAGGGCCAGGCCATAATCTTTGGCGCCATCTGCATCTGCTTTTCTTACTTCAGGATGATTGGCCAGGCCGAGATAATTATTCAAACTCCATACGATCACATCTTTGCCACGAAACTTCATACGGCTGCTAATTTCACCTTCCAGTTTTGGAAAAGCAAAATAACCATGTGCCCTTTCACGATGCTGACCGATAGGGCCGTAATTTTTTAATAAGCGTTCAAAAATATCTGCCATAACCTTTGATTTATAAAATTGGAAAGATTGTCAGAATGGTTGACACTCAACCCGGTAGCCTGCAAATCTTTTAATTAAACGTTGCAAAAATAAGGGATTAGCCCTTAATGAGCCGCCTGATCTTTGTCAGTTCATGATCATCATGTTCGGCAACAAAAAAGAGTGAATCTATCAATCGCATCGGTGTTTTTAAACGGGGATGTAATGCTATTAATGAAGCAGTGGGTTCATCAATATCTTTTACCCGGTCAATGAGTATATTTCTTGTTTCGGAGAATTGTTTTAATAATTCAGTTGTTGATCTCAGGTTGTGATTGGCAGTAGTTGTTTTAGCATTGGTCATATCAGCAGCCCGCAGGATTTCTTTATGATCCAAAAAATCGTCAATTCTTCCGCTCCATAGTTCTTCCACATCATGCAAATGCCCGATCACTTCTTTTGCAGACCATTTACCATCTGCTTTTATAGTTAATTTTTCTTCATCAATATCTTTTACCATGGCTTGCAATTGGGTAATGGTCCCTCTCAACCGTTCAATAATGACAGGGAATAATCCAATAGGAAAATTGAAATCAAATTTTCTTTCTATCCAGGGTGTTTGTTTTATCATGAGACTAAATTAGAAAGCTGCCTGTGCCGGAATATGTATCAGATATAAAATTTATTGCAGGTTCACTTAAATAAAGAGAAAAGGTCCCGTCTCGTTTAGAACGAGACGGGACCTTTTCATAAACAGTAAGATCTGGTCGTGACTATATTTTGAAACCTACAGTGAGAAGCACATTGCCGCCGGTGGACTTGATAGTTGCACCGTAATAAGGACTATTTTCCAAACGATACGCAAAATGAATATCCTTACTCATCGTATGAACATAGGTAAGGTCAACAAAAACACCTTTGTTGCGATAGCCTAATCCACCGCTTAGTTGAAAACGATTTCCTTTTTCACCATGACCTGAATTTTTATATGGGTTACCGTAATATGCCGCACCCAACCGGGCCATGATGGTTGTGAATTTTAGTTCGCCACCCACTTTGAAGTTGAAGGCGCTTTTATAAGTGTTATCAATTGTTTTATTCAATGATTTTAAATAACTCTTTGTTCCGGAACTATTATCACCTTCAGGATCGGTGGTAAATGAGGATGCTTTATAATTGATATATTCTATATCTGCCGTCAAAAATCCTTTTTGTTTTCTCACATCTTGTATTTCTCTCAATACATAAGAAGCGCTGATCATCACTCTGTATGGAGATATGAGCCAGTATTTGAATTGTGCATCTTCGCCGTTAGTAAGCGTACTTGAGTTTTGAACCAACTGCCCCATATATGTTTCTGTGTTGGTAGTAACGGAGGCACTGTATTTATCGGTAAGCTGGTACAAGGTAGGTGTATGAACAGCAATGCCGAGTCGTATATATTCTTTGGGTTTATAAAGGAAACCTAATTTTAAATTGATGCCAGCTCCATCAGTAGTAAGGTTCTCAGTAATAGATGCAAAATCAAAATTGTTGATATTGGTAGTAGCATCCGCTTCTGCAAACGTAGCTTCTCTTGAATAATGAAGAAATGGCACACCCAGTGTCAATCCAAAAAAATATTTTTCTTTACTTGTCGCAGCAAAAGCCAATGCCAGCTCAGTGATACCTCCTTTATTAACGATAGCATTTTCCTGTATTAGGCCTGAAGTAACAGGTGCTCTTGTTTGAAATTGATAATTATTGGCTGTACCGCCTGCAATAGTGTCGATCCAATATGTATTAAAAGCAAGGCTTGTTCCAAAAGGATAATTGGAAGCTACATTGTTTGCATCTTTGTCGTTATTGTTTTGTATCTCTTCCAAAAATTTTTGGGAATAGGAACTTTGATTATTGATACCACGGTACAAAAGATTGCTTCCGAAGCTGGCTGTTCTGTTAATAGCGATAGCCATTGCTACACCGCTTCTTTGCTTTCCTGTTGCTGTACCAAATACAACACCAGTAGCGCCAAATGAACCAGTATTTCTTTTGTTCGCCTCCGTACGGCCGAAATAAGTGGCTTTATTATTTAATAGATTAAATCCGGGTGTAATGACAATATCACCTGTTTTATAAAATGCAAGGCCCGCAGGATTAATATAAGCAGCAGAAAGATCGCCACCCAATGATGTCATAGCGCCGCCAACAGCTTGCTGCCTTGCTGTACCACTCTGTGTGTACCATGAATAGCGGAGAGCATCAGCAGGTTCCTGCGCTATCAGCCATGAGTAAGTTGTGATACTAATAAGTACCAGGAATATCTTTTTCATTGTATAATGAATTAGGTATAATAGAATGTTTGTTCAACAGTTTGCAGAATAGAATAAAGAGGGCCGTAAACGACCCTCTTTATTATTAAAATTTTCTTACAGGAGCACTGCTGCTGCTGCTTGATGACGAAGATGATGATGAGCTTGAGCTACTGCTGCTGTTATTAGTTCCGGACGAACTATTTGAACTGTTGTTTGAAGAACTGGAATTACTGGGTTTAAAAATATCCCTTAATACTCTACCGGCATTGCTGTTATTATTATTGGTGGAGCTGTTGCTGCTTGTTCTTGGCCCGTTATAAGTATTCGGGCTGTTGCTATACCCGTTATTGCCGTTATACTTTGTACCTGAATAAGACCTGGTTGGTGAAGTATTATTGCCATAGCTGTTCAGGTTAAATAGCCGGGGCTTTGTATAAGTATAACTGCCCGTCTTGGGATTACCGTAGCTGTAATTGGTGTGGCAGCAACAATAAGGGTTATAATAATAGTTCCATGAGTTGTATGGATTGTTATAGGAGCCATAGTAATAATTATAAAGAAGGCTGTACCTGTCATTATAATACCAATCATCAAAAGATGACCAGCGGCTCCGGTTCCTTATTTTCATTCGCAGGTAGCGGTCATCATAATATTCTTCACTATTGTATTTATCATCTTGTTTTTCTGATTGCACATATTCTTCATCCTGTTGCGGACGGGAAGGAGAATAATAAACATCATCGGGTGTTTGACCGGTTTTGTAAGAAGTGCTGCAACTGGTTAGAATGGCTGCAAAAACTGCCAGGAGTAGAATTGTTTTTTTCATGGCAAATGGTTTGACTGGTTAAAAATGAGTTTACTTATTTTTGTGCCCCGTTACCGGGATCGAAGTTACACAATCGTTTGCGTACATGGAGCAAATATTTATTCATTTCTTGGAATTATTGTCATGTGTTGTGTTAATTTAATCTAAAAGGTCGGGAACGAATAAAATCAAAAACCCAATATGAGTAAGGAAATAACATCGAGGGCAGCGGACTATTCGCAGTGGTATAATGACCTTGTTATAAAAGGGGAACTCGCTGATTATTCGGCTGTTCGGGGTTGTATGGTCATCAAGCCTTACGGCTATGCTTTATGGGAAAATATGCAGGCTGCGCTGGACAAAATGTTCAAGGATACCGGGCATGTGAATGCTTATTTCCCATTGTTTGTTCCCAAAAGTTTGTTTGAGGCCGAGGAAAAAAATGCGGAGGGCTTCGCAAAGGAATGTGCGATAGTCACTCACTATCGTCTGAAAACCGATCCTTCCAATAAAGGAAAACTAATGGTTGATCCCGAAGCCAAACTGGAAGAAGAGTTGATCATCCGCCCAACCAGTGAAGCTATCATCTGGAATACGTATAAAGGATGGATACAATCTTACAGGGATCTTCCATTGCTCATCAACCAATGGGCTAATGTGGTAAGATGGGAAATGCGGACAAGATTATTTCTTCGTACCGCAGAATTTTTATGGCAGGAAGGTCATACGGCCCATGCAACAAAAGAAGAAGCCATTGTTGAAGCAGAAAAAATGTTGAATGTATATGCCGATTTTGTAGAGAACTGGATGGCAGTACCGGTGATCAAAGGAATAAAATCTCCTAATGAAAGATTTGCCGGCGCTGAAGAAACTTATTGTATCGAAGCAATGATGCAGGATGGAAAAGCATTGCAGGCGGGTACTTCGCATTTTCTTGGACAAAATTTTGCCAAAGCATTTGATGTAAAATTTTTAAGCAAGGAAAATCAACTCGAACATGTATGGGCCACCAGTTGGGGAGTGAGTACAAGACTGGTGGGTGCATTAGTCATGGCGCATAGCGATGACCAGGGATTGATATTGCCTCCGAGGATCGCTCCGGTACAGGTTGTCATTGTACCTATCTATAAAGGTGATGAGCAAAAGGCACAGATTGATGCGAAGGTAAAAGAGGTATCTGCCCAGCTAAAGGATCTTGGTATAAGAATAAAATATGATGACAATGATAATGCAAGACCGGGATGGAAGTTTGCAGAATATGAAATGAAAGGAGTGCCGGTAAGATTGGCTATCGGGGCTAGAGATCTTGAAAAAAATGTAGTGGAAGTGGCCCGCCGTGATACCAAAGAAAAAAGAGTGATAGACCTTACTGGTATTGCCGATTATATCAATGCACTACTTTTGGAGATTCAGAATAACATGTTCGCCAAAGCAAAAAATTATATGGATGAACATATAACTCCGGCCAATAGCTGGGATGAGTTTGAAAGATTGCTTGACGAAAAAGGTGGGTTCATTTCTGCTCATTGGGATGGCACCCCGGAAACAGAAGAGGCGATCAAAGAAAAAACCAAAGCAACTATTCGTTGCATTCAGCTTAATAATACACAGGAGAACGGGAAATGTATTTTGACTGGTAAGCCTTCAACACAACGGGTATTGTTTGCGAGAGCTTATTAAGGTTAAAAAATTTGAGGGATATTAAAAGACAGCTATATTTATTGTAATTAAAATCAATCAGACAATGGACCAATTTCAAAACACCAACCCAAACCCAACTTCATCATTGTTCCAGATGAACCTTGATGCTCAAAACAGTTATAATCTCAGAAGTTCAGCATCATGGGCCAAAGTATTAGGTGTAGTTGGTATCCTCACCGGCGCTATACTTATTATTATGATGGGTATCACCCTTAGTCGTATAGAGGAAGTAGATCGTTACAGCCGTTACGATCGCAATACGATCCAGGAAATATTTGCAGCCAAAACAGGCCTATGGATAATGATCATTAGTGGTATTATTTTCATTATTGGAGGAGTTTTTTCTTTCAATTTTGGTAATAGGATAAATGCGGCACTAAAGTCAAATGACCAGGACGGATTAAATGCAGGATTTGCAGCACTCCGCAATTATTTTGCATTAAGGGGTATAACACTGATCATTGTTCTGATATTATTCCTGATAGGGCTGGCTAATATGGTATAAAAACGAATAAGATTGAATATAGCCGCAACAGCCCTGCTGAAACAGGGGTGTTCTTTTTATCGTATAGAAAGGAAGTTATAATCTTTCAAAAGCACATCCAGGAAATCAAATGGATCTAAATTTGACTCAATCCTTAAATGTGTTTTGATCTTTGTGCTGGCCGCTTCGGCCATATTAAAATCTCCTTTTCTCCGGGCTGTTTCCAAAATACTTTTAATAGCATTAATATCCTTATCGCTTAGCTGCATGATCTGCGGAAATGAGGGAACATAATTATCAGCCACTTCCCTGAAAACGGTTTCTTCAATATTCCCTTTTGTGTTGATACGGATCAGGATGGTTTTAGCAAGCAGATCGCCAATGCGCTGCCCTTTTTTGGAAGAAACAACCAATACAATATCAGTAATTAAAAAACCAAGAGCTGCTATTACCATAAAGGTTGTTTCAAAGTCACGGCCCAGGTTTGGATCCCTTAAAATGGTATAAAGCAGTATAGCGATCCAGAGGTCTGAAACTCTCAATAACCAGCGGATCAGGAACTGGCTGATGCTGGGCCGGCCACCGATCTCATTCACCACACGGATACCCATAATTTTTTTTCCAATGCTTTGCCCGTTCATGGTGATCTCCTGTACAACATGATAAAGCATAATGGGAAGGATAAGCAGCAACACAACTGCTCCCAGGTTATATTCAGCATCAATACTGTACCTGGTGTTCTTTATAATGCTTTTCAATATTTCCTCTGCAATACGCAGGTAAAAGTATTGGATCACTATATCTATCAGCAGGGAAACAAGCCGCCGGTAGAATTCAGGGATCTCGAATTCCACGTCAATATTGAAGTTGGTAGGTACTTTTATTACCGCCATTTATCTCCATTTTGTTCAGGGGAACAAATTAGTATTTTTTTTGAGGAACTAAATTTTATCGCTGCACTAATATCTTTTTAAAATGCAGTATTTTACAACCCTAAAACGCTTTTATTGAGAGAGGCACTCTTTATAAAAAAGAATAAGGACCGTTGGTTAAAGATACAGCAGGAGCCCTCGCAGGACCCGGATGAAATGGCGGCTGATTTTACCCAACTGGTAAATGATCTTGCCTATGCAAAAACTTTTTATCCTTCAGGAAAAGTTACCGGCTTTATCAACTCACAGGCATCAAAAATATATCTTGACATTTATAAGAACAGGAAAGAAGAATCAAACAGGCTGGTTACGTTCTGGAAATACGATCTGCCGCTTACCATCCGCAAGCATTATAAAGTAATGTTATTCTCGCTGGCACTTTTTCTTCTTTTTGCTTCTATTGGTTTCTTCCTGGCGAAAAAAGATGAAAGCCTTCTTGTCAGCATGATGCCCGCCGGATATGATATTGAAACGACAAAAGAAAATATTAGAGAGGGCAACCCGTTTGAGGTGTATGAGCATGGGAATGTTTTTCTGAGCTGGCTTCATTTGATGATCCATAATATCCGGGTATCTTTTATCATGTTTGTATCAGGGATTTTTTGCGGAATTCCCAGTATGTTCATGGCTGCAAAAAATGCTGTTATGCTTGGCGGGTTCGATCAGTTATTTGCAAGCCGTGGATTTGGAGTTGATTTCTGGTTGGTCGTTTTTGTGCATGGTACTTTAGAGATAACGGCATTGATATTAGCATCGGGAGCCGGTCTTATATTAGGAAAAAGTTTTCTTTTTCCCGGAACAATTAAAAGGATGGATGCATTCAAGCAGGGAGCAAAGGATGGTGTAAAGATCATGATCGGTTTGATGCCGGTGTTTGCACTGGCAGCTTTTTTCGAAGGATTCATTACCCGTTTGTATAATAATATTTCCTGGTTCACCACTTTTATTTTTGGATTATCGGTCGTCTTTGTCGCCTGGTATTTTATTATTTATCCCATCCGGTTAGGTAAAAAATTCAAAGCACAGTTAAACGAGGAGGAAGTATAGGTTTGAAACAGTATAAAAAAGATATTTTCTGTTTTTTGAAGGGCCACGGAAATTTGTTCCTGTTATTTTTTTTCCTGCCTTTGACAGGGCTGTCGCAAAATGACAGGGATTCAATAGGGCGAACTATTATAGAAGAGCAAGCTCCCGATGTAGTCGTTGAAGATGATTCATATGATGATTATGATGATGACGGGAACAGGCAGTATTTTACATATTGGTGGGAGGTCGAAGACAGCTTTATCGTTCAACAACGAAAAATACCGGGTGATCATATAAAGAAAATGCAGGAGGATGATGATTTTTGGTATGCCAACAGTGAGATCAAAAAAAAAGATGAAAAAAACGGAGCAGGGTATAAACCGCTTGGGCAACAAAAATGGTTTCAAACGCTGCTTTGGATAGTAATTGTTGGAGGTTTCGCTGCTTTTATTGCGCTATACCTGTCAGGAAGCAATGTAGGCTTATTCAGAAGAAGAACAGAGACAGTAGCTTCCGAATCTGAGACAGATGAAATACCCCAGGATATTTTTGCCATTAATTATCAAAAGGAGATCGACAAAGCTGCGGCTACTGGCAATTACAGGCTGGCCATCCGGTTGATGTTTCTCCGTTTGCTAAAACAAATGACAGAACGGAATATCATTCAATACAAACATGATAAGACCAACTTTGATTATTTAATGCAGCTGCAACCAACCAGCTATTACAATAGTTTTTTCCGGGTGACCCGCAATTATGAATACAGCTGGTATGGAAAATTTCCGGTAAGTGAAGAAACATATAAAACGATCAGGAACGATTTTGCACAATTTGACCGCCAATTTCGTTAAGACTTGAATAAATACATACCATATGTCATAGGAATATTGCTGGCAGGGGCGCTGGTGATTCTTTTTTTTACAGCAGAGAGTAAAAAGAAATGGCGCTTCAATGAAAACGTAACACTGAAGCGGCAGGATAAAATACCCTATGGCACCTGGGCTGCTTACGAGAATCTGCAGTATATATTTCCCAACGCCGCTATTCATACTAATAAATATGAGCCGGGCTACTGGGATTCTATTTCGATTAACAATTCAAAACAGGCGTTGATCATTGTTTGCCCAAGCTTCAGGGCCGATAGCTATGAAATGCAAAAGATGATCCGTTTTGCAGAAAATGGGAATGATGTTTTTATCAGCACCCGTTATATCTCAGCTGCTGCAGACAAGATATTGCAATGCAACAGCAGTGCTTACGATCTTTCTTATATCACCATTGAGAACCTGGCCGATTCAATGAAAATAAAATTAGAAGGGCCACCATTTGCACAGCCGCTTGTTTATACGTATCCAGGCAAAACCTTCAACACTTTTTTTGCCAGTATAGATTCAAATACTACAGAAGTGCTGGGGCAAGATGAGTACAGGCATGCAAATTTTATTCATTTAAGGGCTGGCAAGGGAAATTTTTATGTACACACAGAGCCGCTTGCATTCACCAACTATTTTATCTTACATAAGAACAATAAAGAATATTATGAAAAAGCATTGTCGGTCATTAACCCGGATGTAACCAGGGTGGTATGGGATGAATACTACCTGGATAAAAAAGAACAGTTTGAAATGCCGGAGTATAAGGATAAAAAAAAGGGATGGTTCCGTACTCTGTTGAATTTGAAAAATGATAATGATCAGAAATCTTTTGGGGTTGCCTTCTGGTTGCTGATCCTTCTTTTGCTTTTATATGTATTATTGGGGATGCGGCGTAAGCAAAGACATATCCCCGTCATTGCAAAACCAAGAAACGATTCACTCGACTTTGTAAAAACGATCGGGCGCTTGTATTATGACCGCGGCGATCATAAAAACCTGTGTAAGAAAATGGCAGCTTATTTCCTTGAGCATGTCAGAAATAAGTATAAATTACCTACCGGCACACTCGATGATAGTTTTATCAGCCAGCTTAGATTCAAAACAGGAGCACCGGAATCAGAATTGCGGGGCATTGTTTCATTTATCAAATATCTTGAAGATGAACCTATCATTAACAGCGGGTCATTGACCGATTTTCACAAGCAACTTGAATCTTTTTATAAAAAAGCATAAACAGATATACAATGGAAGAACAAATTTTTCAACAACGCACCGACTTGTCAGCTTTAAATGAGGCCGTCATGTCTATCAGGAATGAGATCAAAAAGATCATTGTGGGGCAGGATGAGATGGTAAAGCTTATCATTACTGCTTTGCTGGCAGATGGTCATGTGTTGATAGAAGGCGTACCCGGTGTTGCAAAGACTTTGACCGCAAAGCTAGTGGCGAAAAGTGTAAATGCAGGTTTCTCCCGCATACAATTTACTCCCGATCTGATGCCATCTGATGTACTGGGTACACCAGTATTCAATCCAAAGGAGGCCATTTTTGAATTCAAGAAAGGTCCTGTTTTCAGCAATATTGTATTAGTGGATGAGATCAACAGGGCCCCTGCAAAAACACAGTCTGCATTGCTGGAAGTGATGGAAGAAAGACAGGCAACAGTGGATGGAAGAACATACCCTATGTCTGCTCCTTTCATGGTGCTGGCTACTCAAAACCCGGTGGAGCAGGAGGGAACCTATCGGTTGCCCGAAGCACAACTGGATCGTTTTCTTTTTAAAATAGTTGTTCCTTATCCCAGCGAGACGGAGGAAGGAACAATTCTCAGCCAATTCCATAACATGGGCAATACAGTTCCGTTGGATATGATAAAGCCGGCTTTGCAGGCACAACAGATCATTGCATTGCGGCAGCAGATCAAAACACAAATAATAGAAGAAAGACTGTTACATTTTATCGCCAAACTCATTCATCAAACAAGAAATCACAAGTCCATTTACCTGGGTGCATCACCAAGGGCATCACTGGCAGTAATGAATGCATCAAAAGCATTGGCTGCCATGCAGGGAAGAGATTTTGTTACGCCGGAAGATATCCTGGGGGTAGTGCCATCTGTACTTCGTCACCGTATCATTCTTTCTCCCGATAAAGAGATGGAAGGTGTGACCGAGGATGATGTGATAAAACAAATAATACAAAGTATGGATGTGCCGAGGTAAGCAAGAAATAAATATTCAATAATCAATTTTTAATAATCAACGCTCAAGTATAAAACCAGCAATCTTTTAAATATGGCAACTAGAGTGTATGATCTTGAAGAAAGACTTATTGAATTTGGGACAAGAATTGTTGATGTGGTTGAATCATTGCCTAATAAAAGAGCTGGTAATTATATTGCCGGGCATTTGATCCGTTGTGGACTGGCACCGCCATTGCTTTATGGAGAGGCACAGGCATCAGAATCTTCTGATGATTTTATTCACAAGATGAAAGTTGTCCTTAAAGAATTAAAAGAGGCCAGGGTTTGTTTGAAATTGATCATTCGCAAAGAGATGATAAAGCCTGTTAAGCGGCTTGACAGCGTAAATAATGAATGCGACAGCTAATAAAAATAATAGCTGCCAGCATCGAAACAGCTAAGAAGAATAAAAGGAAGCCTGGTGCTTGACTTGTTTATTGATTTATTGGGTATTGAATATTGAATATTTTCTAAAACCTATAACAGATTGATAAGGTCATTTTATCTAAACAACATCTTCTATTACATCACTGGTTCTGCAGCAGTAGTGTTTGTGCTGAGTTATTTTTTCCCGGCATGGTTTCGCATAGGTGGTGTGATCCTTCTTTTATTGCTGATGGCTGTTATTATAGATGCGATACTGGTGTACAGCAAAAAAAACGGGATCAAAGGTGAACGGATGGTGAATGAAAGATTCAGTATTGGCGATCCAAACAAAGTAGTGCTAGTCTTTGAGAATCGCTATTTATTTCCTGTACGTATCAGTATCATTGACGAATTACCCGTACAATTCCAGGATAGAAAATGGATGCGAAAAACAAAACTCGAAAGAACGTCCGGCTATCAGCTTGAATATTTTTTACAACCTACCACCCGGGGCGAGTATATTTTCAATGATATTAATATCTATGTTCATGCTCCATTGCAGTTGGTAAAACGGAGATACACTTTCCCGGCACAGCAAACGGTGAAGGTGTATCCTTCCTATGTGCAAATGAGGCGTTACCAGTTATTGGCCGTCAGCAACAGGTTGCAGGAAGCAGGTGTAAAACGCATAAGAAGAGTAGGGCATAGCATGGAATTTGAGCATATAAAGGAATATGTGCGGGGCGATGATTATCGTATCATCAACTGGAAAGCCACCGCAAGGAAGGACAACCTGATGGTGAACAATTATACGGATGAACGAAGCCAGCAGATATATTGCCTGATCAATAAGGGAAGAGTAATGAAGATGCCCTTTGATGGAATGACATTATTGGACTATGCTATTAATGCGTCGCTGGTGCTAGCCAATGTGGCTTTGGTGAAGCAGGATAAGGCCGGCGTCATCACCTTTGAAAAAAATATTGACTCATTTGTGCTGGCCGATAAAAAGACCACGCAAATGAATTTGGTGCTGGAAGCCTTGTACAGGCAGAAGACAGAATTTTTAGAACCTGATTTCGAAAAACTTTTTTCTGTTATTCGTAACAGGATCACCAACCGGAGCCTGCTGGTATTATTCACCAATTTTGAATCGCTGGAAAGTTTGCAGCGGGAAATGACGGCACTGAAAAAAATTGCACACTATCATTTGTTGCTGGTAGTATTTTTTGAGAATACTGAACTCAGGTCGGTGATCGGGAAAAAAGCAGATACACTGGAAGATATCTATATCAAAACAATTGCAGAGAAATTTGCTTACGAAAAAAGGCTGATGGTAAAAGAGCTGCACAAAAACGGCATTCCTTCCATTCTTACTACTCCTGAAAATCTTACAGTAAATACGATAAACAAGTATTTGGAATTGAAAACAAGGATGTCTATTTAAAGTCCGGAAGCCCGAGAGTCCGGAAGTCTGAAAGACAACTCACTATATTATAGACGTTCTTCCGGACTTCCCAACTTTCCGACTTATTTTGCAGTATGAACATTTACGAAGAAGGCCAGGTTCTTCTCATTAACAAACCTCTTCAATGGACTTCCTTTGATGCGGTAAGAAAGATCAGGAACCTTATCCGCATAAAAAAAGTAGGACATGCCGGTACGCTTGATCCATTAGCAACAGGATTGCTTATTATTTGCACCGGTAAATTCACCAAGCGAATAAATGAGTTCATGGCGCAGGAGAAGGAATACACCGGCAGCATTACGCTTGGTGCCACTACACCAACCTACGACCTTGAAAGCAAGCCGGAGAATGTAAAACCAGTTGACGGGCTCACCAATGATAAAATAAGATCGGTAACACAAGAATTTACAGGGCCAATATTACAGATACCCCCGGCTCATTCTGCCATTAAAGTAGATGGTAAAAGAGTATATGAGCTGGCCAGGCAAGGAAAAGAAGTAAAACTGGAACCAAGGCCGGTCACTATTCATTCTTTTGAGATAACGGAAATTAAAATGCCGGTTGTTTATTTCAAGGTGGTATGTTCTACCGGCACTTATATCCGCAGCCTTGCTAATGACTTTGGTGAGGCATTGGGATGCGGGGCTTATTTAAGCAGCCTTTGCCGCACAAGGATCGGAAATTTTTCTCTTAGCGATGCAATGACCATTGACGAATTTGAAAAATCAATTGTCAATAGGTAATGAACAATATGAATCTTTAAAGCCCGGAAAATCATTCACCATTACAATATAAATGGATAACTGATACCCAGTTGGAATTGCCCGTTGAATAATTCCCAATTATTAAACCATTTATTCTGCTTGTTAATATCAGAGGGGCTTGGGTCTTTTACTTTATAAGAATAATCAAAACGGATCAGAAAAAAGCTAAGGTCAACCCGAAGCCCAAAGCCAGCGCCAATAGCAATATCTTTTCCAAGACGGCTGAAATTAAAAACTTCTTCGTCCGGGCGGCCTGATATTTTTTTCATAAACCATACATTGCCGATATCGGTGAACAAGGCGCCATTTACTTTTACACCAAATGGCTTTCCCAATGGGAAACGGTATTCAATATTGCTTTCTAATTGTACATCGCCATATCGTTCAGGGTTCAACCCAAAATCTTTAACGGATGATCCCGGCCCCAGCTTTCGCAATGCCCATGCCCGCATACTATTAGGCCCACCCGCAAAATATTGTTTAAAAAATGGCAGGTTGTTCTTTTTATTTGGATGAACAGTAGAATTAAACTCATACCCAACACCTGCAAAAAAACGAAGTACCAATGCAGTATTCACATAATTGATCTTGCGTACAAACTCAACATCTGCTTTTACAAACCGGTATAAATTGGTATCGAGAAATTTATTTTTTTGTATCAGCCCGGCAGTTAACCCTGAAGCTTCAAAATTGCTGCGGAAAATAGTTGCCCCTTTTTTTCTGGTTCCTGATCTTGTATAGCCTGCAATAATGGAAGAAATGAAACCATCTGTAAACACATATTGCAGGGAAGGGTTCTTTGCAAAAAGGTCAAGTAGCAACGGTTTGGGATCAAGAGAGGAGTATTCAAAATTTGGTATCCGTAAAGAAACAGAACTGGAGTGAGTATCCCTGTTCCATCGGAATTCATATCCCCATGAACTGTTTACTGTAACAAGATTGAATAATTCTCTGCGTTCAGTGTAGGCAGCATTCAGCGCAAAGAGAGTACTTGCATTTTCTCTTAGCTTAAGCGGGAGCAATTTTTTTATCAAGAGCGGCCTGGGAAAATAAAATGACTGGCTGAAGCTTACCTGCCTTGTTTGAATGAATTTTATATCTGTTACTTCATTCTTGCCTGTTTCAACCCCAAACCGGATACTGGTACTTGACAGGTTAGCCATTTTAAAAACATTCCTGATCTGCAGGTTAGCATTGAGACTAAAACCAACCAGGTTGCCGGAGATGGCACTATTGTTCAGGCTTGCTTCAAGGTTGGTAGTAAAAGAATATTTTTTTGCAGGGGTAAGACGAATGATAAAATCTGCTGTATCTTTTCGTTTATACGGGGTATCCACGCTTACCAATCCCCATGCACCAAGTGCATTGAGCCGGTCAATGGTCTTGTTATAATTCTGCTGTTTGTATAAACTGTCATGAAACAGGTAAATATTCGGCGGGAATAATTTGGGTTTAAAAAGATCATGAAAACTCCTGACTTTTACTTCTCCAATAATGGTTTCTTTTGCTGTTAGAGTTGTTGTATCAGGCGCCACATCCGGGTCGGGGCTGTAATTGAAATCAGGATATACAGTGACATTGCCAACATAATATTTGGTGAGGCGGGTGGTATCAATACCCGGTTTCAATCTTATTTCAAGATCGGCTTTGGGATTTTCCCTTTGTTCTTTTAATTTTTGTAATACGGCTAATTGCTCCAGCGGGTCAAGAGTAGGTTTTAATAATTCTACATCAATGGTGTCCCATAATCCCTGCAACATATCCCGTCCGAACCGTAAATAACCATTGTTCCTGTATATATCGGTGAGGCGATCCAGTTCAAGAGATATATTTCCCTTGGCAAAAGGTTCTCCCTTTTTCAACAGGGAGTTATTTTTTGAAGCCAATGCCAGTTGTTGCAGTTCGGGGTGTTTGATATTATAGCCAATGGAATCCATAGGTACAGGCCGGCCTGGTTTTACATCAAAAGTTACTGTGGTCCGGTATTGATCAGCTTTTGCAGTATCAGTCTTTGCACTGTACGTAATAGTATCTCTGAAATATCCCAGTGAAACAAGTAATGCTTTCATATAAATGATCGACCGGTCGGCGCTGGCAGAATCATAAACAGGGGGTTTATCCAATACAGGACGGTTAAACATCCAGTTAGCAATTAGTTTTCTTACTGTTCTTACCTTCAGGCTGTCATCCAGTTGGTTCTTTAGTCGTTGCTGAAGTATTTCGATAGTGTCTTTTGAAAGATTGCCGGTAAGATTGATATTTGTCTGGAAAACAAACGGTTTATTCTTTGGATAATTCTTTACAAAAACCCTGTTGCAGGAAGTGGTAGTTGCGATAAATAAGCCGGCAATAATGAAATTGCGGATGGTGGAACAGGAAAAAGGCCGGCTGGGCTGCATAATAAACAAAAAATGAGGTATGCTTGTTAAACAGAAGGTCAAATATATTCAAACTTTAGGCCAGAAAAAATTCAGGGAGCAGGAGAGGGTCTTTATTGCTGAAGGCTCTAAATTGGTAAAAGAGTTAGTAGAAGGAAGTCCATCTATCGTAAAAGAGATATATGCAGTTAAAGACTGGATCGAAGACAATAAAGGATTGCTTTCAAAAACGAGTGTGACAGAGGTTGCCGAGTTTGAATTAGAAAAAATATCCCAACTCGCCACTCCCAACAAGGTACTGGCCATTGTTCAGCAGTGTGACAATGAGAAACTGGTTGCAAAAGGTAAAATAACATTAGCATTGGATCGTATCCAGGATCCCGGTAACCTGGGCACTATTATCCGCATTGCCGATTGGTTTGGCGTTGAGCAGATCGTTTGCAGCAATGATTCAGCAGACGTTTATAATAACAAAGTGGTGCAGGCTACGATGGGCAGTATTGCAAGAGTGAAAATTTTTTATACGGATCTTGAAAATTGGCTGGCAGGGCAAAACGATGTTCGGATATATGCAGCTGTATTGGAAGGCCAGGATATAACTACGGCAAAGAGAATAACAGAGGGAATTATACTTATTGGGAACGAGTCCAGAGGTATCGGTGAAACTGCATTGAAACTGGCGAATGTAAAACTCACTATTCCCAAAAAAGGGAAAGCAGAATCATTGAATGCAGCAGTGGCAACAGGGATAATACTTTCCTGTATTGTTTAAGATCATTCTACCTGAATTGTATTGCTTTCACCGGTTGTATCTTTTTCACAAATAAGGAGGGGATCATCAGCACCAGGAAAGAAACCAGCAATGTGCCTGCTGCAATAGCGCCGATCTGCCACCATACAATTTTTACAGCTGCTTCAGACATATAATAGGCTTCTTCCCGTAGTTTAATAAAGCCTGTTTCCTTTTGCAGAAAAAGAAGACCCAACGCCACAAGGGTCCCGATAATGATACCGGTGATGGTGATAAAAACAGAATGACGAAGAAATATTTTTTGTACCGTCCAGTCAGTAGCGCCTAATGCTTTCAAAACTCCTACCATTCTTACTCTCTCCAATACTAAAACGATAAGACAAGTGATCAGGTTAATAACAGCAACAATTATCATAATGCCGATCAGTACATTCCGGGTATTGTCCTGCATATTCAGCCAGTCAAAAATATTCGGTGAAATTCTTTTTACGCTTACCGGGGCCCAGGTGGCAGGAAAATCATCCATATCATGTATCTCATTTGACACCTGGCTGATGAGATGATAATCTTTCAAAAAAATCTCATAACCACCTATTTCATTTTTATATGAATCATCGCCTGCACTGTCACGGTTCAGCTGTTGCAATAATTTGATATCGCCGATGGCAAATGTTTTGTCATAATCTTCAATACCTGTTTTATAAATCCCGGCTACTTTCAATTTATCAGGTCTTATTTTTCCATTCGGCCTTATAAAATAGATGAACAGGCTGTCGTTGGCTTTTAATTTCAACGCTGCCGCTGTGTTGGCCGACAACATGATCTCACGGCTGTAAGTGTTGCTCTTAAATTGGATGGGTTCACCTTGCTTAATGAAGGGGCGGATGCGGTCAAAATCATAAATGCTGTCAACTCCTTTGAATAAAACGCCTTCTATTTCATCCTTTGTTTTCACCATGGCATACTTGGTGGAATAAGGATGAATGCTGGCTACCTGTGGATTTTCCCGGATCTGTTCAGCCAGGTCATCATTCCTGGTAATAGGAGATTCTTCTGAAATAATTGATTTGTCCGGCAGGTTATCCTGTATGCGGATATGACCGAGAAAGCTGAATACTTTTTGGCTTACCGTTGCCTGGAATCCATTGGCAAACGATAAAGTAACGATCATAACGGTAACACTGATCACCGTAGCCACTATGGAAAGACGGATGATAAAACGGGAAAAAGGTTTTTGTCCGCCAGGGCCGGCAGATCTGTTGAATGCAATACGGTTTGCTATAAAGCCTGCAACCTTCAAATGAATAGATTTGTCTTTAGTCGGAAAATTTACCTCAAAGGGATGATTTCATCACAGATCAAAAATAAGCCGGTTAAAAAGATTTCCCTGCTTTTTTACCGGATTTTCACAATATTGTGAGTCATTTACGAGTTACAGATACCGATGAAGAGAATTCTTTTATTCATATTTTTTTTACCGGCATTAAGTGCAACAACACAAATACCCGATCATATCTATAAATCGAATATCAGGACGGTCAAACTTCACAAATATGGAGATATATACAGCTACCCGGTTCTGATGCTGAATGGCGCCGACCAGTTAGAACTTCATTTTGATGATATGGATGGCGATGTGAAATATTATTATTACACATTCCAGCTTTGTAATGCAGATTGGGCGCCGGCAAATATTCAATCCTATGATTATATCCGTGGATTTCAAACCAACCGCATCACTACTTACCGGACCTCATCTATTGTTGCTGTAAAATACACTCATTACCAGGTCACTTTTCCTGAAAGAAGTTCAACGCCAACCCGCTCAGGTAATTACCTGTTGAAAGTTTTTTTAAATGATGATACTACCAAATTGGCTTTTACAAAAAGGTTTTTAGTAGTAAATAATAAAGCAGCCGTAACAGCACTGGTCACACAACCTTTCAATAACAATTTTTTCAGGACACACCAGCGGCTGCAGGTAACAGTGAATACAACAAATGCACAGATCAATGCTTTTTCGCCGCAGGATATAAAAGTGGCAGTGGTACAAAACAATGTATGGTCATCTGCATCGGTCATTGATCGCCCTACTATTTTCCGGGGTAATTATTATGAATACAGTGATGAAGAGTACACTACTTTCCAGGCAGGAAAAGAATGGCGGTGGTTAGATCTCCGGAGCTTACGATTGTTAAGCGACAGGATGCAGCGAATTGTTGATACTAACAGAACGAGAACAGATGTCTATGTAAAACCAGATGCCGAAAGAAGAGAACAGGTCTATGTTTTTTACCGGGATTATAATGGTATTTATACAATTGAAAATATTGATGGAACCAATCCATACTGGCAAAGTGATTATGCATGGGTTCATTTTACATATATTCCTCCCGGCAACAGGGCGTATGAAGGAAAAAGTGTTTACCTCTTTGGGGAACTCACAAATTATTATCCTGATGAATCATCACGGATGATCTTCAATGAAACAACAGGAGTATATGAAAAAGAACTTTACCTGAAGCAGGGTTATTATAATTATTCTTATGTGACAATGACAGATAAGAAAAATATACCTTTCCCTCAAATTTCACTTGAGAATACAGAAGGTAACTATTGGGGAACCGAAAACAACTACATGGTATTGATTTATTACCGGCCTTTTGGCGCAAGAGCCGATGAACTGATCGGGTTTACAAGGACCAATTCTGTATTCCCGAGATAATGAGAGTTTAATGGTTTAAAGGTTTAATGTTATCGTGTTATTGCAGGCCTCTCCTGCATGAGCAGGGACTCTGTATTTTACGGTTCAACCTTTTGAACCTCTTGAACTTTTAAACCATTAAACTTTTAAACCCTTAAACGGCTATCTTTGCGGCGGCAGGTCTTACACGACCAGCTCCTGCTGAACCCTCCCAGGGCCGGAAGGCAGCAAGAGTAGGTGGTTGAGCGGTGCGATGTAATCAGCCTGCCATTTTTAACTAATTTGAAAATGAGCCAATTTGAAAATTTGAAAATGAATTTCAGGTTGGCTCATTAATTTTCAAATCAGTTTATCTTCAAATTTTCAAATCATTATATGAAGTTTTTTATCGACACGGCTAATCTTGCTCAAATTAAAGAGGCAAATGAACTCGGTATTTTGGATGGCGTGACCACCAACCCATCATTGATGGCCAAAGAAGGCATCAAAGGGAATGATGCTATCATGAATCATTATAAAACTATCTGCGAAATGGTGGATGGTGATATCAGCGCCGAAGTGATCAGCACCGAGTTCAGTGCAATTGTTGAGGAAGGAAAAAAGTTGGCTGCCATTCATCCAAACATTGTTGTAAAAGTGCCGATGATCAAAGATGGTGTAAAAGCCATTAAATGGTTTACCGATAATGGTATCAGGACGAATTGCACATTGGTATTCTCTGCCGGCCAGGCAATATTAGCTGCAAAGGCCGGGGCCACTTATCTTTCCCCTTTTATCGGACGTATTGATGACAGCAACTGGGACGGGGTCGAACTGATCTCCCAGATCTCCCAGATCTATTCTATCCAGGGTTTTAAGACACAGATATTGGCCGCATCGATTCGTAATGCACTGCATATTGTAAGATGTGCTGAAGCTGGTGCAGATGTTTGTACCTGTCCCTTGGATTCCATCCTCGGATTATTAAAACATCCATTAACAGATATCGGGCTGGCAAAATTTTTAGAAGACGCAAAGAAAACGGTGTAAGCTTTATCTCCTGTTTTTCCCTTTATTCTTTTGCTTTCCTTTAAGGACCTCATCATTGGTGGGCAATCGTTCATCATCTGGTTTCTTCTTGATCCAGATCGTTCTTTCAATTACCATCAAAGGATTTGATTTCAATACTGCTTTTACCGTTACTTTTTCCGGTTTAAAGTCAATTGGTATGATCAGTTCATTTCCTTCAAAGCTGGCTTCTGTGCAGGTGAAAATTATGTCTTTGGATGTAAGCGGCATCCAGCGGCCATTGGATAATTTGCCATCCACATTGATATAATTATGCTGGCCTTTTTTCAGGCTGTCAGTATATAAATGAAAATAGATACTGTCCACTTTTTGAGCGGAAAGAGAAGAGGCTGAAACGAGGATAAATGTAAAAAGTAAATATTTTTTCATCGCACTACAAAAGTCGAAAATCCGGGCCAAATGGTTGTTTGAAACAAAACTTTGGGTCTTTTTACTTCTATTCAGTCTTTGGTAGTGTATCAGTTTCAATTTTGTTTCCCACAAAGACACTAAGAACACAAAAAAGGCATATTGATCTTAACCACTTTGTGGTTTTTGTGTCTTTGTGGGATGCCTTTATTTTTCAAAATGAGACACTACTCAGTCTTTTGTTTGCCATAACGGTTAAATCCCACTATCGCCAGGCCAAAAACTACAATGGCTGTCAATACGAGTAAAGAATTAATGACAACTTTTCCATAACCCAATTGATCTGCATTAATAAAGGGGTAGGGATACCAGCCTGTTGATGCACCTCTTAGTAATGAATAGGCCAGGTAAACAGCCGGGAAAATGAGCCATGGCAGAATATTCATCCATCCCAGACTTTTCTTAGGAGTAAATAATATCCAGAAAATGACATAGAATAATGGTACGATAACATGTAAAAGATTATCAGCAACCAACTGCCAGCCTTCAGGTTTCCAAAGGTTGCGCAACACCAAATTATAGACAAGTCCGACAATGAATATATACAATGCAATGGCAGAGCATACTGTGATCTTTGAAAAGAATTTACCTGCTGCTGATGCAGGACTTACAGAAGAAACAGTAAGACTGACCGCTACCATGAGATTACTGAGTATAGTAAAATAGCTGAAAAAATTGATGATCGTATTTACTGTACCGAGTGTGGAAGCGGCGGGACCTGTCAGCATCAGGTATAATTGTAACACAAGTGCAAACCAGGTAATCCCTGCGATCGCAATCATCCATATTTTTTTACGATCTCTCATGCAGTTTTACTGGTGTCAGTTTTTAGTGAGCCGCAACAGTATCGTTTTTTCTTTAGCAGGCTGATCGCATAGAGCCTTACCCGAAGTATTGTCGCTGACAACATAGATATTGCCATCTTTATCAACCGTCACACCTTCGAGGTTCATGCTGTACAATTGATCCTTGTATTGATTGGATATTTGTGAAAAATTTTCTACCGGTACATCCTTCAATGTTTCCACCAGCAGATTTCCTTTTTTATCAACATCAACCGATTCGATGTATTGCTGTCTCAACTTTCCTTTTGAAAATGATTTCAAACAAAGCAGGCGGTTATTTTCTTTATCATAACAAATATCGGAATAGCGCCATTGTGCTGTTTGCAGCGGCAACTCGATCATGGATTCATATTTCAGGGAAAAACTGTTGTCCTCACTGCCCGGCTCTATTGTATATGTATATATCTGTGACTTTGTCATCTCCTCATTTCTTTCACGGAGCAGGTAGAATTTATTGTCGTTGCTATTGCCGGCAATCCCTTCCATACCATCACCGCTTTTGGATTTGGGGGGGAGAGGAGCAGATGTCTCTACTGTTTTTGTAGCGCCGGTAGAAGGATCCACTTCATAAACAGCCGCCATATTTTCCGAAACGAGATAAAGTTTATTCTTATAAGATGTCAGGCCTTCCATTTCAAACTCACGGGGTACTTGTATAGAGATGGTCTTTGTAATAGTGCTTGTTTCGGGGTCCATTTCTATGATCAGCGGGCATCTTTCCGAAGCGAAATAGAGTTTGCCATCCATATATTTCATGCCGGAGATACAGACCTGCTTGTTCATTTCAGTCGGCAGTACCATATTATTAATAGTATAAACAGGCAATGGCTTAGATAATAATGCTTGAATGCCAAAGGCAAAAAAGATGAACAGGCTGAAGTTTCGCATAACGGGGATTGTAAGGCTAATTTAGTTGAAAGTTTTGGGAAATGGGAGCTAAAGGATTGATAAAGATAAGTACACACTAATCAACCAACATAGCCCTTAGGTTTGTGCGTTCGCATTCTTATAAGTCGTCTAATGCCTGCTTTTTTATTGTCGCACTATTAATTTTGTCAAAGTAAGCTAACTTGACAAAACAACTTGTTACACTATTGTGGTCAATTGATAACTGAATTTCTCCTTTATCTGTCTTCCAAACTGAATAATATTTACAGCGGTCGAATTTAACTTCATACATTTTAGATTCGTCATCTCTGGGTTCAGATCGGGAGTCAAATTTTTCCACTACATCAGTTGGGTTACCATATTTTTCTGTCAACAGCTGTTTCAGGTCGAAGTAATTTCCTGAAAGTGTTGACCAAGTGTCTTTTTCTGGATACAGAACGCCAATTTTATGAACTAAGTCTTTTTGTTTTAAAATAGAAACTCCGACATAGCAACTTTTATAACCTGCGAAATCACCTTGCAACATTGCCACTCCGTCTTCCGTACTTAAATGTTTAAATCCGTTCTGTTTCATCTTAGAAACATACTGGTCAAGTGTCCCGTCAAGAGGAATACCTTTAAAAGTTAAATGCTTAATGACTGTCCGCATGTATGAACCACCATGCAAACGTTAACGAGTTCTGAATTATCAATCCGCTGGGTTCATACAAGCGGATAACGTTTTATCTTGATGCTATCAAGTAAAACAACTGTTTATGAAACTTTTCTCCTTCAACAATCGCTTTCCAGATGAAGCATCCTGCCGTGAATATTTAAAGACAAAACGGGAAGAACAAGGAATTACCTGCAAACGTTGTGGCTGCAAAAAGCACTACTGGATAACAACAATGCAACTATGGAAATGTGCCGAATGCGCTTCCCGCACTAATCTTCGTGCTGGTACAGTAATGGTC